>NZ_CAAHFG010000001.1:3715968-4373953 GCF_900890425.1 Pontiella desulfatans
CGTCGATGATGCCGTTCAGGCCGGTATAAAGACTGACCGAGCGCTGGCCGAGCGCGAGTGTGCGGCCCGTATGGTCGATAATCGATTTGCCACTGAAAACCTTGGAAACGAGCTCTTCGCCATCGACGTACAAGCGGGCGGTGTCATCGCCTGCATTCCATGTGGAGGCGACATGGTGCCAAACGCCGGTCGATGGAAGCCACGAAACGGTCGTGATCATTTTGTTGGTGTCGGAATCGCCGAAAGCGCATTTCAAAGCGTTGTTGTCATACCAGAGGTCATATCCGCCCTTGCTGGACCAGGCGTTGCCCTTGGAGACAAGAAACTGTATGCCGGCAACGCTGTTAAATAACACCCGGCATTCCACCGTCAGGCTTGGATCGGTTGCTGCCGGAAAAATGTTTGATCCGTTCCGCGTTGAGCACTTGGAGGCGATATCTGAACCGCCGGGAACATGCAGGCCGAATCCCTGTCTTCCACCAGGGCCAAAGAAACAGGTGGCGGTGTTGGTACTGTAGAACGCATCCCAGGTTTTATCCGGCTGATCCGGCACAACAGCCGAATACAGGCTTGCTCCGTTGGCGTAAACGGTCGACTCATCGAACGAATAATAAGCAATCGTGTCAGCGCAGGTTCCGTCGTAACCGCTCCACCAGTCGGACTGCGCCGCGACACCGGTCGCCAGTGAAATCACAAGGCAGCACACTGTATTCTTTAGATTATTGAGCATGTATATATTCATATAAATCAACCCGTGTTTCTTTTCCCTGTCACCACCTAATAGAATACCACACATCAATCCGGAAGCTAATCCACATCAGCGCAATCACCACCCACCATTTGCGTCACGATCACGATCTAAATAGCGAATCATCCCTGTCGCAAATCAGGAGGAACTATTGCGCACATTGCCGCTATGGTTTTGATGACACTCAGGGTTAAATAGTAGTTATCAGAGGGAAGAGACTGGCGGCTGATCACCATCACCCTTCCCAAGGCACCTTGAAAGCAACCACGACAAAGGAGCAATGAGATGAAAATAGCGAATAGAAAATTAATCATGCTGGCAGGCGCATTGCTTGGCGCATCCAGCACAATGGCGGCCATTACACCGACAAGCGATGACTTCAGCAGCGACACCTCCGGCAGCTGGGTCAGCGTTGGAGCAACCAATACCGTCATCGGATATGACGGAACCAGCGCGGGAGATTACGATGACGGCGACCCGGCCACCAAGCTCGCCTATACCGTCGGCATGACGCTCACGGGCGACGGCGTCAAGGATGACGGCGGCCTGCGACTCGACACCGTGGATGCAATCCCGGGCAACGAAGCCATTGGCCTGACGATTGCTGGAACCATGGATGAAGGGGCTCTGATTTCCTTTACCGGAAGCGCCTACAACGACAACGGAAGCTCGTCAGAATACATTGCCCAGCTCTGGAACCTGACCGACGACACCCTGCTGGCCGAAACAGCCTCCATTAATGTGAACGGCATTACCGGTGTCAACTATGTACCGAAAGATTTCGGGGTGGCATATCAAGTTAAAGCGGAAGATGCCGGCGACACCCTGCAAATCCGCTTTAAAGAAGACAACAACAACACCGCCCGCGACGTCTATGTCGATAATTTCTCGGTAACCGTTGAGCCGGAAACACTGTATGCTTACGAAGGTTTTGACGGAGTAATGGGTGCCCGGGTGGATCTAACCGGGGCGACCGGATCCGGCTTCACCGTCACCAACACCAACTTTCGCATGATCTATAGAACCGGCCTGGAGTATACCGATGACCTCGGCAACACCCTGATTACATCCGGACAATCCGCCGGTATGACCAATGTCGTCGGCGGCACCCAGAATCTGCAGCTGGCGCTGGATGCACTCAGCTCCGGCACCGTTTATGCGAGTTATCTGCTGAAGCTCGACGCCGGAAGCAGTTGGGGATTAAAGACTGGACTGCAGACCGCGCCGGTCGGGAACAGCGCTGACCCGCTGTCCAGCCTCGCGGCCGGATTCCGTTCCACATCAAGTAATTTCGGTGCATGGAGCGCTCCCGGAGGAATTGATAAACGTACAGGACCAAGCTCAAACCCCTATGCCATCACCAATGTTCTGGTTATTCTGGAAGCAAATCTCGAAACCGATACACTGACGGTCTGGCTGAACCCAACCAACCTGAATAACATAGCGGACAGCGCCACACATACCATGTCAGGAACCGGAAGCGGCATTGGAAGCCTCTCCTCTGTTGTACTCAGTCTCGGTGGGCAAGCTGCCATTGATGAAATCCGCGTTGGAAATACACTCAATGTCGTTCTGCCGCTGGTCGATCCGTCCGTACAGACCCTGAAATGGAACTTCAACGATGACAGCGGCACCCTGTCGGCAAACACTCCCACCTACGACTACACCTCCGATACGGCACCCTATGTCGGGTCGAATGCGGTGGCCAACACGCTGGCCATGAACGGTTTAAGCAGCGGATCCGACTTTATCATCGCCAACAAGGGCACAGGCCATGAAAAGTGCCTGTACCTCCAGGCGCTGAATCCGCAGGGAAACAACGCAGGCATCTACCTGCAGAAGCTCGACTTCCGGGTCGACAACATGAACCTGACGAACAAAACCCGCGTAAGCTGGTCCTTCGACATTCTCGGCACCGACCACGCGGGAATCGTCCCCTCCAATTGGACGGTACGGGTCAACTACGGCAACTACAGCGAAAACATCAATGTCTCCGACGCGTGGTTTAACAACGACAGCTCAGCACTGGCCCAGACCTTCGACTTTGTCGACGACAATGCCACCTGGACCACCGTTACCGGCTCCTACGAAATCGCCGTTAACCAAGCCGGCTCGGCAGGCGGCATCCAGATCCGCCAACCGAACGGAGTTGGCGCTTATACCAGCGGAGATGGAGTCTGTATCGACAACATCGAAATCACGATTGAAAGCATTGAAATGTTCTACGACAGCGCGCTCGAAGCGTGGGCCGCCGGATTCGGACTGTTTGGCGACGATGCCCTGCCCGGAACCGACTATGAGCCGGACGGACTCGACAACCTGATGGAATACGCCCTCGGCGGCAACCCCACCGAAGACGACGCCGCGACCGTGGCCCCGGCCACCTACGCGGACACCGGCTGGTTCTACCACGTCTATGACGAACGCACCGATGATCCGGCATTGACCTTCTCGCTCGGCTCAGACAGCGACCTGGTCAGCGTACCGGCATGGGATACCAACGATGTGTTCCAGGTGGGCGAGACCGCGGAAACCAATGGATTCAAAACGGTAACCAACCGCACCGAGATGACCACCAACGCCAAATTCATCCGACTGGAAGTCCAACAGGACTAACAAACAAATCAACCCGAACATGACAACAGCCCCGGTTCACGCCGGGGCTTTTTTAAATTCGTTTCAAAAGAAACCCTGCAATGGAACCCCTCAATGATTGAGGATAAAACAAAAAGGAACCCGGCGGTGAATCTTCGCTCTGTGTTAGATAAGTTGGTTTTAAGATCTTTTGTTAAACAGATCACCCGCAGCCTTTTGCCGGCCAGCCTGTTTGCTCTCTCCCTTCCTGTTGGGGCTGACGATGCATTGTCTAAACGCCATAATTTTGAAGACCGCGCTGTGCTGTCGCATTACCGCGTGACACAAGACGGAGCAATCTCCATCACGTCCGAAAAAAGCAAGTTTGGCCGCCATGCCTTACGGTGGGATTGGGAAAACAGCAGCGCGTTGTCTGTAACGGGACTTAAACCGATGACGCTGGCCGAAAGCGGCTTGAAGTATATGGACACTTTCCCGGCCAGCCCGTCATTTTTTACATGGATCTACAATGAGGCGAAGTCCGATCAGGCCCTGCGTTTTGAGTTTGGGGTGGAAGGTTCAGAGATTGGATTCGCCTTCCCCCTGAACTTTGAAGGGTGGTCGTTACTCAAGATGCCCTATTTTTCTATGGAAGCGTCCAATACAGGTGCGACAGACAGCGTGCCGACCAAGGGGCAGGCCATTGATTTCGAAACCTTCCGCATCATCAGCCCGAGCGGAACAGGACGCGTGTTTCTGGATAATCTGGCTCTGGCCTGCTATGAGGACAACCGTTTTTTAAAGGCACACCAGAGGAAGCAAAATGAGGAAAAGGTCGCTTTCGAGCTGATGCAGCAATTGCCGGCAAGCCCCCTGTTCAATGAAAGCAATATTAAACAGATCACCCGCCTCGAATCGGAATACATCCGCCAATACTGCCCCGGTCAAAAACGAGGGCGCGACGGACTGGAAAATGCACTCATCAAGCTGGACGAACAGTTCCATGAAACATTCAGGATTGAGCGCCAAGCCGATGGTTCTGTTCGCGGGATCGCGCTGATCGCCGAGGGAAGAGCCTTCTACTATGAATCCTGCTGGGGTTTAAAAAACGGAACAGATTTTGCCGGGCTCAATGCGTTTGGCCGTTTTTTCCTCAAGCTGGCGGAAACCTACAGCAACCGGAAGGATGTCCTGACCGCCGAGGAACGGGGCCGGCTGGAGGAACGGATCGTCGACTCGCTGACCTATCTGTTCGATCAGGGGTGGCGCGGAAAATCGCCGCTTTTTGTCGGGACGGTTTCGTATAGAACGCGCGAATTATCGAAAGGCATGTTCCTGTGCCGCGAGTTTCTTGAACGGCAGGATCCGGCGCTGTTGTCCCGGGTCAGGGATTCGCTGTGCTGGCAGCAAAAGGCGTATTCCATGTTTTTCCCGGAAAAGGAAAGACCGTCCAATTTTGATTTCTTCCGCCTTCACATGAGTAATATTCCAGCCTGCATTTTCTCGTTTACGGATGCAGGGAAGAAAGATGCCCTGTTACGGCGGTATTCGGAGTTTTTGTCAACCGCCATTGACTCGCAGGATAAGCGTGAAAATCCCCGGCACGACCAATGGGGGTTTCGCATGGACGGAACCACGTTTCATCATTGGGGACATTACCCGGCTTATGCCAATGCCTCGTTCCAGACGATCCCGCCCCTGATCAAGCTGCTCAATGAAAGCGACTACCGTGTTTCGGAGGAGGCGCTGGCAAACTTCAGAAAAGCATTGTTGTCCGTTCGATTATACACGCAAAATCAGGAAACCGGGTTTGGAATGGCAGGCCGTCATCCGTTGACAGCCTCGTATGACCTGAAAGCCGCCTACCGGACCCTCTCATCGCTGACGGGAAGACCTTTGGATCGCGAGATGGCTTCGGCCTATATGCGGTTGTGGGGCTATCCTGAGGAATCATCCTCGTTTCAGGATGCAGGTATTGAAGCAGAAGAGCTATCTGGTTTCTGGACGTTCCCCTATGGGGGTTTTGCGATTCATCGAAGAGATGGATGGATGATGACGTTCAAGGGCTACAACCGCTTCACGTGGGGAAGTGAAACCTACATTGTCGAAAACCGTTATGCCCGATATCTCTCCGCCGGAACCGCGCAGGTGATGTATGGGGAGGGTGCACAAGCAAGCGGATATCAGAATGACGGGTGGGATTGGAATCGGGCCCCGGGAGCAACCATTGTCCCCCTGCCCTGGGAAGAGCTCGAATTTAAAGACGAAATCGCAATGTTGAAGTCGCTGGAAACATTCATGGGCGGAGTGCACCGGGAAAACCGGGATGGCGTGTTCGCAATGAAGGTGGATGAAAGCACCGCTTTTAATTTTGATCCCTCCTGCAAAAAGCTGGATGTCGTTGCACCGGTGAAGGCATTGAAATCCTATTTCTGCATGGGAGACCGCGTAATCTGTCTGGGCTCCGGAATATCTGCACAAAGCGGAGACGCCCCCGTTGAAACGGTTTTGTTCCAGAATCAGCTGCAAAAAAAAGACGATGCACTGTGGGTTGATCAAACGCAGGAAATAAAGGCCTTCCCTTACGAAAGGTCGTTTGCCGGACACAAACCGCTCCGGATTCTCGATCCTTATGGAACGGGATATATTGTCTATTCCGGCGGAGAACTTACGGTTAAAAAAGCGCATCAAACAGCGCCGAAATATGACTATTCATATCGCTACAACGAACGCACAAAAAAAGTCAAAGGATCTCCATACGCGCAGGGTGACTTTGCATCGGCCTGGATCCATCACGGAAAATCGCCCGACAACCAGGCCTATGAATATGTCGTGATTCCCCAAACCTCGGCGGAGGAATTAAGCCGCCGCTCCGGCCAGGAGACGAAGGGTTACAGAGTCCTGAGACAAGATCATGTTGCCCATATCGTAGAGGATGAAAAATCGGCTACAACGGGATATGCCATCTTCGGTGCGGGAACCGCGTTGAATACCGGTCTGATCGACCGTGTAAGCCATGAATGCCTGGTCATGCTTCAGGAAAAAGACGGACAGCTGATTCTGAGCGTGGCTGTCCCTGATTTGAACGCCATGGATTTCAAACACAAATCCTATATCCGGGGTCATTCCAAACCCTATGGCGAAGGGTATCAGGAGCCCGGACCCAGCCGGGATGTGGAGCTTTTGATTACGCTGAATAACGCCTTTAAGCTGATCCGTACGGATGCCGCCTTTGGTCATTCCGTGAAGGCGGATACCGCAGGCACATCCATAATCCTCAATTGCCGCCACGGAAAAACAACCCACTTTTATCTGGAGAAATAATCATGTTGAAACGGCATGCGGTATTGCTGGCCATTATCCTGTTGCTCTGTGGTTGCACTGAAACATTGGGAAAACAGCCGGAGAAGATTAATCCGGCTCCTGTGGTGGAAGGGAATCCCGCAGTGGACTATCCTGATCTGTTTTCCTTTGTCAGGGCATCAAAAGATATTCTGGCCAAAAGGAGCATCCCGCAACTGAAGGAGCATTACGACGCCTTGCTGTCCGATATCGGGGGCTGGGAAAAAGTCAAAGAAATCGAAGCGCTCGAAATGTGGATGTATGGGTATCAGGGCAAAGGAGTAAACTGCCCGAATTGCCAGCCTAAATTCACCCGGAACAGCTATCCTTTGGATTTAAATCAGGGAAAACTGGTCTGCACCCGCTGCAAGGAAATCATCTATCCCTCTGAAAAGTTCAAGGCGAACCATACGGTCAGCTTAACAATGCACGGGGAATCGCTGGAGTTCGATGTATATCAATCGGAGAACGGGGTGAACTATTGCCTGGAAAGCGCGATGCAGCAGGAGCTGCTTGAGCGCTTGTATGACACGGTTCCCAAGGAGAGGAATGGGCACCAGCATATCGGATTGATTTCCACGCTGTTTTTTCTGTATGAGCGGACACAGGACGAGGCCTACGCAAAACGCTGCGTCGAGATCCTGCTGTCTCTTGCTGAAAACAAAAAAGGGGTGCATCTCAATCAGTATACCTTCCATGAAAATGAACTTCCCGCTATTGAAAAAGGAACCTCGATCCAGCGCGTTGCAGGAATGGGCAATCATGGAATGCCCGCCGTTGAAACGGTATGGATGCTGGCTTTTCATTCCGTTAGAAACTGTACCGCAGCATGGGAAAAATTTGGAGATCCCCAAACGCAGCAGGAAAAGGTTCGGCAGGCATTGATCGACCGACATGAAAATTATGTTGCGTACATGATCAATGGGCTTAACGGGGGTGAGGACGGTTATTCCAATCCCGGGAACGTTTTCGGCTCTAAGCTTAAAAGCATGGTGCTGATCGGTGTGTATTGCGACTATCCAAAGGCCTTGCTGGACTGCGCACACTTTATCGAAGCGATTGTCAGGCAATATACAACATATAACGGGGCGGAGGCGGAAGGGGGCTCTTATCAGGCACAGGTGGTTGGTAATCTGCGGCTTACGCTGAGGAGTCTGCAGATTGCGAGGGAGCATGCCCTGAACAAAAGGTTGATTGCTGAAGGTTCATTACTGGATGACTATATCGGGGAAAGCATGAATCATGCTCGTCGTGTGAAAGTCGGTAACTTTCGATATCCGAATGGGGAGCGCGTTCGGCTGGCGGATACCACGATTACAACTCCGACAGGAAATCGAGAGTTTCAGACGAATGAGATCCACCCTGATGCGGGATGGGGATATTTTCCGATGTGCAGTAAAGATCGAACCTATCTGGGGCTCAGCCTTTCCCCGAGAAAATTCTATCATCACCACAATGACGATTTATCGATTGTGCTTTGGGGGAGCGGCGCAGAGTTATTGCCAAAGTTTGGGTACTGCAAATCCTGGTATCGATACTTTACCACGTTCGAGGCGGGGCAGAATGGATCTGCTGTCTATTGGCGGAATGAACCGGTTCTGGACGATGCCGGCAAAGCTCTTCGGGTTGAGTACGAGAAATATATTGTTGCGAATCCCCCACCTGTAAAGCCGGCGTTGACCTATAGTCCTGAATCCGCAAAAACCGTGGAGGAGCTGATCGAACTGCGTAAGATCGGGTTCCGGAGCTACACAAACCGGAAACCCGAGTTGGATTACAAACATTGGCGGCGTACGGCAATGCATGAATACTCACCTGAAGGGTTAGTCGTTTCGCTGGATGCAGCATCCCCCGGGCCGGTTGAGAAAGGGGTTCAATTCCGCAATAGGATGTTGATGTTGATTCCGGTGCATGGGACGTCATCCTATCTGGCTGATTTTCATCGTATTGCGGGTGGAGACATGCACCAGATCGGCATGAAGGCCCCTTTGGGTGAAAACTCAAGTTCAACCTGCTCCGCCAAAAAGGTTCCGCAGGAACAGGCCGATGCAACAAGGGAATACTGGATCAAGAAACAGCCCTGGTTCGCTGAGAAGTTCTTCCGGAATGTGGACGTTCTGGATGCAACCGAATCATGGAGCGTGGAATGGGTGACCGAGAAGACCGGAGTCCGCATGCGTATATGGGGGACCGGCAGCGAAAATACCGTATTGCTCAGCGGGGAGACGATTGACCCAATCCGGGATCCCTACGCAAAACAATGGACTCCACCGGCCGACGCTCCTCCGATGGAATTTACGCCTCACCTATATGTCCGTCGGGAAGCCCCACGCGGCTCGGCAGGGAACCTGCAGAGCATTGCGCCGCTCATTTATGAACATGACCTTGCGGATCGGAAAAACGGGGACCGGATTCAAGAGATTGGAACGGTCTATTTTGAGCAGGAGGTAGAATGCGCAGAAGAACACAAAAAGCCGTTTGCGGTACGCGTCGTTTTTGATTCGGGCAGAATCGACTACCTGTATTCCAGCTATGACCAGAAAACAAGAACCCTCGATGGACTCAATTTCACGGGGCGCGGGGCATGGGCCTCGAAGGCGGGTCAGCAGGCGGAAAAACCCTGGGCGGCAGTTACGCTCAGGGACTCCTCGGTTAACGGTGCCGGATGGAAATTCGCATCGCCCCCCCTTCAAAAGCTGCTGATTCACAAGGCCGGCTATCAGCAGGATGCAGATACGGACTTCGGATTTTTTCGTTTGAAGGGGTGTGTGAATAATCCAAACCAATATATCGGAAAGTGGGGACGGGCAGAATTTGGTGCTGATGTCAGCAACATCTATAACATAAAATCCATCGAGGTGTTAGAAGACGTTGAGGAGAGCATCATTTACATTGAAGGCCGCCCCGGACTGGAACAACAGGATGCAGAATGGGCTTATATCGGCTACCCCTTTAAAAGCGCATCGAAGCAGGCCTTTTTTATACTTACGGGTCGATCAGAATTTTATTCCGATGAGTTTTTATCAGCCATCGGAAACTGATGGTTCATGGTATTGTAATATAAAGAAGAGAACACTATGGGAAAAATACATACACATTCAATTAACTCCATGAGCAGGCGTAATTTTTGTCAAATCATGGCCGCTTCCGGTGGGACGGGTTCTTGCGCGGGCGGTTTAATGTCTGCAAAGGCTGCACTGCAAAATTCATCCACCGGCCAGCTGAAAGATCCTCGGAAAGGGTCTTCATTGCTGCACTATGATCGGTCTGCAACCCATTGGAACGAGGCCCTGCCCATCGGCAACGGAAGAATCGGCGGCATGGTCTGGGGAAAAGTCTCGGATGAGGTCATTGATCTGAACGAAGAGACGCTGTGGTCGGGTCATCCGCGGGAAACGGACAACCCGAATGCGAAACAGTATCTGCCCCGGATTCGAAAAGCCGTCTTTGAGAAAGATTACGAGTTGGCCAATGATCTGGCCTACAAGATCCAGGGCACCTACAACGAATCCTACCAACCGCTGGGGCAGCTCCTGCTGACTTTGGAGCATACAGGCGAGGCACTCAACTACGCGCGGACGCTCGATATTGGTCAGGCGCTGTCCAGCGTAACGTATGAGGTTGGCGGCGTAGAGTTTCACCGGCAATATTTTGTATCTGCGCCGGACAATGTGATGTGCATTCGTTTGACCGCGAATAAACCCGGAAAGATCAGTTGTCGAGTGCGACTGTCATCACGCCTGAAACATGAGTCATTCGCCAAGGGCAATTCCTGTATTCTGCAGGGGCAGGCCCCCTCTCATGTTGAAAGGGAAGGGATCGAGGCGGATCAGGTGATTTTTTATGATCCGGAAGAAGAAGGGCTTTCATTCTACGCACAACTTCGAGTGATCCCCGAAGGAGGGCGGATGCGAAAGCATGAGAACGGGGTGCGTGTTGAAAAGGCGAATGCTGTCATGCTTGTTTTTTCTGCTGCAACCAATTTTGATCGGTTTGATGTCTTTCCGCGGTTGAGCCGGATTAACCCCCGCCAAATTGTGGAAGAAACTCTC
This sequence comes from Pontiella desulfatans, assembly GCF_900890425.1. Classification (NCBI taxonomy): domain Bacteria; kingdom Pseudomonadati; phylum Kiritimatiellota; class Kiritimatiellia; order Kiritimatiellales; family Pontiellaceae; genus Pontiella; species Pontiella desulfatans. The sequence goes on from NZ_CAAHFG010000001.1 coordinate 3,726,685, forward strand.
CATAAAATCAGCCAGATGGATTATGACGAGCTTCAACGTCGGCATTGTGATGACTATAAAAAACTGTTTGACCGGGTCAGCCTGCGGCTGGGAAACGGGAACGCCTCCAAGACGACGGATCAGCGGATCAAGCTTTATGCGGAAAATGAAGATCCGGATTTGGTGGCCTTAACCTTCCAGTATGGCCGCTACATGCTTATTTCCAGTTCCAGGCCGGGAACATTGCCCGCCAACCTGCAGGGCATCTGGAATCCTTTTATGCGCCCGTCATGGATGTCGAACTGGACGAATGACTTGAATACCCAGATGAATTATTGGCTCAGTTGGACAACCAATTTGCCGGAGTGTGAGCAGGCGCTGATTAATTGGATCGATCATTTAAGGCCCAACGGTCGAAAAACAGCACGCACGAATTATGGAGCCAAGGGCTGGCTGTGCCACAACTCAACCGATCTGTGGATGCAAACCGCTCCTGCGGGGATTGAGCGGCCGCGATGGTGTATTCTTCCGCTGGGCGGAACGTGGTTGTGCCAGCACTTGTGGATGCACTATGTATTTCACGGAGATCGGGAATTTCTTAAGCATCGGGCCTATCCCATTATGCGTGAAGCGGCCGAGTTTTGTCTGAACTGGCTGATTAAAGATGAAGATGGAATGTATGTGACGTGTCCGTCGGTCTCTCCAGAAAACTGGTTCGAAACCGTGGACAACAAGCAACTGTCGATCTCCAAGGCCTGCACGTATGACATGCAGCTGATCCGGGACCTGTTCAGCAATTGTATTACCGCGGCTTCGGAGCTGGGAATTGATGAGCAGTTTTCCGTCGTGCTGCAGGAACGTCTGGATCATCTATATGTTCCGAAAATCGGCAAATATGGCCAGTTGCAGGAATGGAGTGAGGATTGGGATAAGCCCGATGATCAGCATCGTCATGTTTCGCATCTGTTCGGCCTGTTTCCCGGAGATCAACTGACGCCCAATAAAGATCCCGAAGGCTGGGCGGCGGCCCGGGTGTCGCTACAGATGCGGACGGGAGAAATGGCCAAGGGGCAGGCAGGCAAAAATGATGCCGATACGGGATGGTCTGTGAATTGGAAGCTGGCCTGGTGGGCTCGTTTGCATGATGCCGCACAGGCGCGAGAGATGCTGCTCAATGTGTTCAGGTTTGCTCCGGCTGAAAATGTGTCCCCGGGACAGAAAGGCGGTCGTTATCTCAATCTGCTGAATGCAGGTCCCCCGTTCCAGATTGACGGGGTTTTAGGTTTTACGGCCGGAGTGGCCGAGTTGCTGGTGCAAAGTCATGATGGGTTCATTCACCTGCTCTCCGCCCTGCCGGAGAACTGGCCGGAGGGACAGGTTTCGGGCCTGAAAACCAGAGGTGGATTTATTGTCGATATGAAGTGGGCGGGTGGAAAGCTTCTCGAGGCCGTGATCCATCCCGGATATGAAAAAGACGTTTGTGTCCGTTACGGGAATCAGGATCACGAATTGAAGGATATAACCGAACCCGCAAAGATTGAGTTCTGATTATTATCTTTAGCGCATCCGAACGCTGTTATCGCGGCACAACAAAGGCGGTCTGTGGCGCATGACTAATTCCACCCTAAAGGTTCATTCAGCTCCATCTTGAAGACGGTTGCGATCTCATCCAGCTCCGTGTCGGGAACCTCAATCCAGAATTTCAATTTAAGCGCCGGGCTCGGGATGACCGAGCAGGAACAGGTAGAGCGTTTTGCGATCCTTTGAAATGCAGGAGCTGGCCAAACACGCCCCGGCGATAACCACCATTAAAACTGCTCCACGAAAATTACGTTGTTTTTCATTATCTATTTCACCAACCGTTCATACTGCTCTTCGCTCCAGGCCAACGGCTTCGCGAGACCTGCTGCCCAGACTTTATAGTCGGCGCGGAGTGCGTCAACGATTTCGGAATGCGCAGCGGACACTTCGCTACGCTCGCCGGGATCGGCGCAGACATCGAACAGCTCGACCGCACCCGTCACTTCGTTGCAGCGCAGCAGCCACCGGCCTTTCTGCACAGCCCATGATGCTTCGCCTGCCACATGCGGACTGCTCGGGGCATCGTCGGTTCGCTCGGTGACGTATTCCCAGTAATCGCGCCAGAACGCTTTATTGTCCTCGCTCCAGTGCATAATGTCCGGACCGGCCCAAAAGATGGCCTCGTGCGCATCCTCGTTTGTTCCGAGGGTAGGAACCAGATCCACGCCATCGAGATTTTCCGGAAGCCCGATGCCGGCGGCGGCCAGTGTGGTGGGCAGTACATCAATCGACGCCACGCGCGGCGTATGCCTCGATGGCTTCAGCTTTGCAGGCCAATGGGCAATCATCGGGACATGCATGCCGCCATGGCGAAACATGCCTTTATTCCCGCGAAACGGGCCGTTCATCGGCTGGGGCGAATCGATCACCGCGCCGTTGTCGCTCAGGTAAAAGATCAGCGTATTCTCCAGCTCTCCCCGTTTCTCCAATGTTTGGCAAATTTTGCCGAGACCGTCGTCGACGGCAGCCAGCGTGGCGTAATAATTGTCGACCTCCGGGTTGCCGGTGTCGAAACGCTGGTGTTTTTCGGGCGCGGCATCTTCGAGCGGAATGTGCGGCGCGCTGTAGGCAAGATAGACAAAGAACGGATCAGCGCCGGACTCTTCGATAAACTGAACTGCCTCGTCGGTAAACTGATCGGTGGCATAGCCTTCGGCCTTTACATTTTCAAACCCGCGGAAAAGGCTGGGCGAATTGTAGTAGGTCGTGCCGGAGGAGTTGAAACCAAAGTAATAGTCGAACCCTCGATTTAGCGGATGGTGTTCGGGAATACAGTGGGCAATCGAATTTTTGTGGTAATCGTTTGTCTGCAGCGGCAGCGGCGTTTTTGTACGCTTGCCGACATGCCACTTTCCGATCATCGCCGTACGATAGCCGGCCCGCTGGAACAGCTCAGGCAGTAGCGTTTCAGAAACCGGCAATCCGGCCTTCACGAGATCGCAATTATCGTAGGCGCCGAAGCGCTGCTGGTAGCGACCGGTCAGCAGCGCGGCGCGCGACGGCCCGCAGACCGGCGAGGTGACGTGTGCGTTCATGAAGGTGACACCATTGTCCGCCAGTTTTTGCAGGTTGGGCATACAGACCTTTGCGGCAGCCTTTGCTTTCTGCTCGTCACAACGATAGCGCTCTGTGGTTTTCGTCAGAAGCAGCATTTCATCAGGATAGTCATCCGAATAAACGGGCAGTTGGCCGAAACCCTGGTCGTCCACCAGCACCACAATGACATTGGTCTTTTCGTCGATCACCCTTCCGCCCATTGCCGCCGCAGTCTGCCCCGGCAAAACAGCACCCAGCGCAAAAACCCCAACCATCAGTTTAATAATTTTTTTCACATTCATCCCATAGGTGGTGCTGACGGAGAGTAAAACCCCGTTTTTGTTAAGGTTTCTGATGTCCGATTCATTTAGTCAATTCCGATTTTTTGTTGAAGGTTAACCATGGTTCCGCGCTTTGTGCATATGGCTGTCCCACAGCTCTTAGACAAACCCCGGCAGATACGCCTGTTCCGGCGCACCCCGTATGCGGCCGGGCGGTTTGGCTGTCCCATAGGAATCCAGCAAGGCGGGCAGGTTCCACCGGCGCCAAAGCACCGCGCGCACAACAGTGAACTGCCGCTTGAAGCTGTGCTCCCATCCGTGCATGAACGCGAGGCAGCGCATCAGCAGGTGGACCAGCAGCCCCATCCAGATCTGCCAGCGCACGGCGTTGGCGCTGTAGCCCAGGAAGTCGGAGAGTTGGAGCGTCTGCTTGATCTCCTTGAAGAACACCTCGATGTCCCAGCGGCAACGGTAGAGTTCGGCGACCGTCCACGCGCTCCACTCCAGGTGATTGGTGATGAAGGCGATTTCGACATCCTTGCCGTTAATCTCGACCAGCGCCACGACCCGGCGCAACTCGCACGGATAGGCTTTCTTCGATGCTTCGACCACCATCTCGATGACCTCGTCGCGCAGGATGCGCTTGTGCCCGGTGGTTTCGAGGGTGCGCACCACCTTGTACTGCATGTTGTCCTTCGCCCGGCCAACCCACCAGACACCGCGCACCGTCAGCTCGAAAAGATGCTTGAACTTGTTGTAGGCCTTGTCGAACACGGCGATTTCACCGGGTTTGAGCTCGGCGCACAGGCTTTGGGTCATCGTGCTGTCATGGTGCTTCGCCGTGTCGATGATGGCGCACCGGGGCAGGAAGCTTTGCAGGTCGAGGCGCAGGTGGCACTTGGCCGCAGCCTTGCGGCGGCGATGCTTCGCCCAGTCCATGCAGTTGGCGACGAGCTGGATCGTGGTCGAGTCCAGCGCATGGATCGTCTTGCTGAAGCGCCGGAGGTATCCGCGCCGAACCTTGCCCTTCGCGAAGCCCGGGACTGTATCCATCAGATGCTTCATCATGCACCAGTAGAGCTCTTCGGCCATGTCCGCGTTGCGGATCTTGTTCGCGTGGCTCAGGTTGTTACGCGACGGAGGAACCGCGCCGCGGATGGTAGAGAGCGCCGCCGCGTTCATCTGGAGCGCGTCGCACACATCGTTGAGTCCGAGTGCATGGGAGAAGTGGGCGTACAGCAAAGAAACCACATGGCTCCACGGCGTGTACGTCCGGCTTTGAATGTCCACGCCATGCTTCTGCGCAAGGCTCGACACCATGTGTCCGGGAATCAGATTGCACAATTGTTTCAAGGTTGTATACCTATGTCCGGCTGGCTTGTGTTTATGTTGTTTTTTCATACCCTCCGAGTGGAGGATTTCAACGGCACATGCCAGCCTTTTTTTTCAATATCTATGGGATGACAATGAATTTTTTTCATCAGTCGATCCCTCACACTAACCGCGCAGGCAGCCTTCGACGTTGCCGTAGTCGATGGTGAAGCTACGACCGTCCTTCAATTCAATCCGAACACCGCAGGGCTGGCCGGACGGAGCCCACGGTAGGATCTCAAATGAACGGATCGGCATTAATTCATCGTCCGTCCATTCCCCGTCATCCTGACGATGCAGCATTACGGCAATCAGGATTTCCATTCCTCCGTAGCGCTCGGCATCGATGCGCTCGGCATAAATCACAGTGCTGTCGTCAGCCTCCGCATTTTTGCTATGATGCACAGCGGCGTTCAACCCATCCCATCCATGCACAGCAGTCATCGCAACTTTTCGGCCTTCTATCGAAGCCCGGATCGTGTTGGAACCCGACGCAACCACCGCGGCTTTCCCATCCAGATGAGGCAGCGCATAATGACCGAGGTGTAGCGTATTACTCAGCGGCATCCTAATACGATCCACACGGATCACGCCGCCGGGAATAATAATATCGGCCAGATCGATGCGCTCCATGCCTTTGTTGGGCACATAGCCCAACAGCGAGTTTGAGCCGCCGCCGGCCTTCATGTTGAGCGTGCGGTACATCACGCCGTCTTTAAACTTGCTGAACCCGATGGTGAGCGGCAGGCGATAGCCTTCGGTCAGCCCGTCGCTGAGCGAGTAGTTGATCGGGTTGCTACCCTCTTCGTTTAGATCCTCGTAGCAGTACTCTGTATTGAAGGAAAGCTGGTTGTAATACGGCATGTGCTGCGGCACTTTGCCGGTCAGGATTTCGGTTCCGCCGGTGTCGCCGCGGTTGATAACCTGAATGCCGGGGCCTTCGAGCTCGACGATCTCGGTTCGGTCTCCGAGTTCCGGCCAGAAGCCTTCGTTTTCCTCTGCGGTCCAAAACGGCGAATCAGCGGGCAGTGCAAGCGCCACGAAAATCTTGGCCACCCAGAACGGGCTGGCGGCGCAGCTGTAGAATTGCACGAGCGGGTCGAATGGACCGTAGTAGCCGAGGCACGGAACCCCGTTTACATACAAATCGTCGCGCGCCATAAACTGCAGCATATTGGCTGATGCCAAGCGGCGCGCAAAACCGGGGTTCAGCACGCGGTCGTTCATCAGGAAGTGCGCGCCGAGGGCGGCGGAGCTGCCGAAGCGGTAGATGAGACTGCGGCCCCACATCAGCTGCTTGCCGTCGCGCGAATAGAAGCGAGGCCAGTTGACGATGAATTCGCGGTTGCGTTGCTCAATGACGGCGGCAAGTTCCGGCTCATGTTCATAGCCGTACCAGCGGCACCAGAGCGGCCCGTAGAAATGGTAGCCCCACGGATTGTAAAAGTCGTAGCATGGGTCGTCGCTATACCAGCCATCGCCGGAATACTGCGCCATCAAATGCTGCAGGTGATCTTTCAAAACCAGCTCGTTGACTTCATAGCCGGTTACTTTGAGAAACGTAAGCATCAGCACATTGAAAAAGCGCCAGTTGTGGCCGATGGTCTGCCCGTGCCCCCAGTCGGAAAGCAGCGCGGCAACCTGCGCCTTTTCGGCATCGGAATAGCGCTCCCAAATCTGCTCGCGGCATTGCATCAGCCCGACGGCCAGCGCCCCGCCCTCGACCGTCTGCTGATACTGCATTCTTTCGTACTTTTCGAAAAACTCAGAGATCGAACCCACATAGCGATCCGACGACGGATCGGACGCCAGCAGAATCTGATGCGCATAATAGTCGCGAAGACGGATTCCGTTGCTCTCGGCCGACGGGTCTTCGGCGATCACCGGCGCGGCGGCCATAAAGGTGCGCGCAAGCCCCTCAAACTCGGCCGCCTGAAAACGGTGAGGCGGCTCGTCCGCTTGCGGATAGCAGACCTCCGACTGTTTCGGGATTACAATCGGTTCATCGCTCGAACCGACGTGCCGAAAAACTCCATCGACCAGAAACTTTGCCGCCTGCACCCAGTGCTCACGCGTCATACCGGTGAAAGGACTGCGCTCGTAGTCAGGATCGGATACTTTAAATGCCATTATTTTTTATTCCTCAGTTGAATCCGGAAAAGTATGGCATTTACTGCATGTTCATCAACAATCCATGTGCGCAATAGAACACCATGGATTGCGCCAAGAAACCAATCAACGTTGTGGGACGGGCCTCCCGAGGAACGAGGGGGCGCGTGGACCGAACCTCGGGCCAGACCTCCGAAACGCGGCCTCTGCTCCGCAGAGAACCGCGTCCTACAACGTGGAACAAGGAAACAACGTCAGTTAAAATAACCAACGTTGTAGGACGAGCCTCTCGACGAAGTGGAGGGCGCGTAATCCGCACGAACACCATCAGGCCGGATATTTAATCACCGCGGCCTGCGTCTTTTCCTGGAACCATGGATCGTTGGCAGTTGCCAGCCACATGCCGAGTTCCGAAACAATGAAGTCGGCATCCGCCTTCGGAAGATCCGAAAGTTTCAGTTCTTTCATCTGATACGGATCTTTTTCGTTGTCGAAGAGCATCTGCTTACCCTGATGGTCAATCTGGAAGGTATAGCGGTTGGTGCGGACGCCCTTCACGGTGTCGGCATTATCCATAAACAGTGCTGACTTCGGTTTTTCCGTTTTCGACCAGTCGCGGGTCAAAATCTCGTGCGAAAAGTTTTTGCCTTCAACCGCCTTTGGGATCTGACTTCCGAGGCCCAGCAGGCCGAGCACGGTCGGCATTACATCCACGGGAGCCAGCATCAGGTCTTCGAGCGTACCGGCGGTTTTTCCTGGATACTTGATCATAAACGGAATACAGAACGCTTCTTCATAGATCACGGTTTTTCCAAAACGGTTGTGGCTGCCCATCATTTCGCCATGGTCGGCGGTGAAGACCACAATGGTGTTATCGGCCTCGCCCGATTCTTCCAATGCCTGGAAAACGCGTCCGATCTGTTTATCGACACCGGTTACGTTGGCAAAATAGAACGGCACACTCAGTTCAGCCCGTTCCTTCGTGGCCTTGTCGGCCTCGGCAACGTTGGGTCGGATCAGAAGATCGCTTACGTTTTGGTCTTTATAAAATTCGCGGTAAGCCACTTCATCGCAATCGTCTTCAGATGCGTATGGATTATGCGGAGGGTTCGGCGCCCAGATAACAGAAAACGGTTTGGATGCATTACGCTGTCCTGCACTGTTCTTCAGATAGTCCACCAGCACATCAGCTTCCAGTTTCGGAGAATAGATTTCCGGACGATACTGCTGCCCGTCGGTTTTACCTTCAATGCGATCCGGCTCGCTGGAATAAACGCGCGGATCTTTATGATCGTCTTTAACGCACTGGAACCAATAGTCGTTGCCATGCCGACCGCGTCCGGGGGGAATATACGTATCGTACGGATTCATGTGGTGTCCGCCGGGAGGCTGGGTGGTCCCCATGTAGTGCCCCTTTTCATCGAACAGCGGATCATTCCGCTCCCAGTGCGTCTTGCCCACATAGCAGGTATCGTAACCGGAAGAAGCGAGTACATCGGTGAAGCAGTCTATGTCGTGCTTCAGATGTTCATCTCGATCGTGACGGCAGTTATTGGCAACCCCGTTCTGAGCCGGATACATGCCCGACATCAGCATGGCCCGATATGGACTGCAGATCGGGCAGGTGCTGACCGCCTGCGTGAATACCACACTCTCTTCCGCCAGCTTATCCAGAACCGGCGTAACCACCGGATCGGACTGCGTACGCAGACCCTTCTTAAACGCATCGTTCTGCCAGAAGCCCATGGCTTCGCGGCGCATCTGGTCGGGAAAAATAAACAGCAGGTTCGGTTGTTTATTGTTCTTCAGCAGGGCACCACTGCTGCAAAGTATCAGCCCGGTGCCCATTCCCATTGTTTGAATATATTCGCGGCGTTTCATAAATCAGTTCCTTTCAGCATGACTCAATAATCGGAATGTAGCGCAAACCGATACGGCGAACAAATTTGATTATGCGCAACAGAGCTGGTGCACCTGACAGGATACCGAACAACAGCATCTATATCCCAAGACGTCCTGCCCTTTCGCAAAGCAGCATCTTGTAGCGTTCCTTCATATTGGGACTGCAAAATCCCTTTTCCAGGATTTGGAGGGAGGCATCACGGTTCGCCGAAAAACGGTCGAAGGTATTGCCGGTCTGTTTTTCGGTTAGCCGCAAGGATTCTGCCATGCGTATGAAGTCATTACGTCCTAGATGTTTTTTACGTCCATTGACCGTAAGAGCTGATTCCTCTTCATCCTCTGGCAGCAACAATTGGGTTGGAACCAAGTCGTAGGCTGGCGACAGATTAACCGTATCTCCCGGCTGATAGAGCAATGAAAAGTTTTTCAGATGCATATCCGAATTACCCGTAAGAAAACAAAATACGGAAACCTCAAAAAAGCGGAGAGCGTCAAACAGCGAATTATCGCAATGGCGAAGAACCGCCTTGCCGACCTGCTCCAGGGAGCCTCTATATTTTTGCTCAGTCAACCGGTCGGTGAGCTGGCACATATCCTCCATATGAAGTTTGTTTTCCCCATCCCGATCCATACGTTTTGTAATGAAGGCCAACTGCCCGTCGTCCAGCGAAATCAATCCGCACTCAGCCGTCGCGATACCGAAGCATCCAGCCATGCGCATTGTCACATGTTCGAGCTCCGGCATTTCAGGATATTGAGCAACCGGCGGCTTAAGTATATAGCCACCCTCCAAACCAACCAGCGTCAACCTCGAATCCTGCCGTCTCCCTCCCCGCTCAAGATGCACCGAGAGCTTGGGCTGAACGCCAGGAACGGTGACATGCTGCCGAACAATCTCTTCCGCCAGTTCATTGAGTTCCTTCCACGCATAGGGAAAAATTGGAGGCCGATTGGAACCAAACAGTTTCTTGCAGCAGGAGCCATGGTAGAGTCCTTCCGCACTCTCCAAAGGTTGGAGACATATGTGACAAGTTGCCTTACTCATTTGGTTCCTCCGTTGGAACAATGGAAACCACGCCAATACAGTCGCGACAGCAGGCCAGCAGTAAACCCATGCGGTCACGCGGATTGAGCTTCCATGTATGTTCAGCGATATCCAGCAACCAGCCCTCCGGAATCAATCCATCGAAAAACGGAAACAACCGCTTGTCCTCAAAAGATTCCAACTGGAGCGGAAGCGACAAGCTGATGGCCGACGCACCCACAAGACCGAGATAATCCGGCGAATAGGAAAACATATAACCGTTGTCCCGCTCTTCCAGTGTTCCAGCCAACCGCCCTTGCATATGAACTTCAGCCCTCCTCATCTTCCACCTCCATACGGAAAGCAACCGGTTCCATACGATGGCCGAACAACACAAGAACCTGATTCACCTTGTCTAAACGAAGTGATTCCTTACCCTGCTCCAGATCGCGGACAAAACGCAGCCCAACTCCGGCCCGATCAGCCAAACCTTTCTGAGTCAGCCCTACGGATCGGCGGCGTTCCTTTATAAATGTTATCAACGGATCACTCATGCTATCCCCCTTCGGGTATAATCTAATTACTAAAGTTATTACTAAACCCGTTCGGGTATAACAACCCATTTCTAAACAAAAATTAACCCGTTCGGGTATATTATTCATCCAGAAACGCCGCTAACGGGCGTTGAACCATTTTTCCACCCATGAGGATCCCCATCAATGTGGTGATAACTATTTAAACCTCGTGTCCTCCCTATCCAGTGGTGAAAATAAAATGACCACACAAGGATTATTAGGTTTCCGATATCGGGAAAAAGACCGACTGGTTTACAATCATGCCGACTCCGAGCCGGATTTACTGGGGCTCAGAATACTGCATGAGCTGCGAAACGTAGATGACTGGAACATGGCACGCGAACGTATCAAAAACATCGTCTCCATTCCGGAGACCCGCAAGCTGGATGAGCATTCCTGTTTGGCGGAAACCGAAGTTAGACGGCATTTTCCGGATCTGGAATACAGAACAACTCCCACAGATATGTATCAACTCTATCAACCTTTGCAGGGATCATTGAAACCCTATCTGGATGGGAAGCTGATGTTCATGCCGGACGCATCGGACTTTATCCATGACAGCCTTCACTGTGAATGGGCCTACATTGCTAATCTCGACACGGAACTGCTCGAGGTGTGGAAAGGAAATCAGCTTGAACCCGACAGCGAAGACAATCGGATGAGCGAAGAAGAAAATCGCTATGGGCGAGAACCAGACCACATGGGCTATTATCCGTGCGCGATGGTTAAAGAATATGACCTTAAAGAACTCCCTAATCCCGGCCTGTTCCTCACCTACTATTCATTTTCGGGCGACTTGAACCGTTCAATTTAAAGGGTGTTGACATCCAGCCGGGACAATCTTCCTCGTAAATATTCGATCTCTTTCTGAATTTCTTTATGGATCCATGAGTCTGGGTTGCAACATGTCAGCTCCAGCTGTTTGCAATCCAGCAGCAGTTCCAAACTTTCCTTTCGCGCCATGGAAAACTGTTTTCTATTACTGTTTATATACCTATCGTCCGAATAGGTAGGAAAGGGATATTTTTTGCAAGGACGGGATAATTCAAGCGGTTATTTATCCCACAATCATTTACGGCAGGACTGAGAAACCGGTCCGGTTCTCACATAGATTCGATAAGGGCGACGCATGACCGGACACATGGGTCTTTTCCAGCACATCCGATAAAATCTGAATCCAGGTCTGGGGGTGGATGTTCCGTGGTGGACGCAGCGGGTTCCAAGGAAAGGGACGAGCCTTCCGGCCCACCGTGTAGACCGCGAGATTTTCCAATCCCGGCAGGCTTTTGAGGTTTCGGTAGCTCCGCTTCCAGTCGATGACCAGAAACGGGATTTTCTTCTGCACGAATTGCTGGAGCAAATTATAGGCGACATGGCTTTTATCGGGAAAAACTGGGGTTTAACTCGGCGGAGAACGGAGAGCAAACGGAGAATTTCGCGAGAACGTTGGCTCAGAATTTTTCTTTTGGGGGATTAGTCACCGGGAGAGAATCCGTAAATCCCGCATTTACTGGTGTAAATAGGCGTAAAAATGAAAAAGGCGAACTCACAATGAGTTCGCCGTAAGAAAGATTGGTCGGCCCGGTTGGATTTGAACTTAGGGTGCCTACAACCCCATAGTCCATTTTTCGTCAGCAAAAAAGAAGGCATGGGTAGTCCACCGCCTTCTTCCCGGCGGCTAAGCCGCCTTGCGCCTTACCAACGTTGTCCACCATGAGGTGGGTTCTTTTTTGTTACTGGATTTAGTCACTTTCATTTTCCGTTGTCGGCGTAACCGGTCTAATTGCATTCGATCGAGTTGCTCCCCGACATGGCCATCCAGCTTCATCGGCATGACCACAACCAGAGTGTGGTCATTCTGGAACACCAGAGGCATGATACCACCGTCTGTCTTCTGAACATGAATCTCGCCGTATTCATCATGCGCAATAGGTACTAGCTTTGGGTCAACATAACACCCCAACGCCGCCCCGACCCACATGGCAAACCGCGAGCTTTTGCCTACGGTACTATACGTGGATTCAGATTCATGACTCGGGATGATTTTACGGTATTCTTGATAGCGTACCTTCACCGGACTGGGCACAAGCCGGATCTCCCGGCTGTTGTTTACCTTAATCTCATACAGGCCGGGCTCCGCCTTGATCCTGAACAGATCCCGGCGTAGCCGCAGTCCATCGCAACCAACCGCATACACCCCGCCCTTCGTCTTTTCAACGAGGATATAATGGAGTTCTGGACGCATTTTGTCTTTTCCGACACACGCAAGCAAAGAGCGCATGCGACCAAAGTCGCCATCAGCCCGTCCGCCGCTCTTCATTACAATTGCTTTCACTTAATTACCTCTCGCTTTTGTCTTCAGTTTCGATCCGGCTGAGAACATCACGCTGAACACCGTCGATAACAGGCACAATGCCTGTTTGCGAGTCATACAGCGTTAACTGGACCAACTCATCGAGATATTCGTTCAGGCTGCGTTCAAGGACCGGGCGATTAACGCTGACGGTGTGCCTGTGGTCAATGAGATCAGCCGCAGTCAGGCCGATGGCCAGCCACCAACCAGCACCTTTTACAAACTTACCGCCAACACGTGCGCCTCCGGTCAACAGCCTATCACCACCGGCCTTAACCACCAGACTCCGGAGTTGCCCGCCTCCGACCTTTACAGCCTTGGCCACGGCAATACCGCTGCCGGCCATCACCGCCTTTGTGACGACAGGCACCTGTCTTCCATTTTCAATAGACAGTGTTAATCTCGACAGCCCCTCGAGGTACTGCGGCCAATCAGCCTGCGCAATCTCGAACTCAGCCTCCAGCCCTGATAACTGCTGACTCAGGGACTGAAGATAGACTTCCACGCTTGTGCGACAAATACTCTCAACTTTCAGCTGTGCACTTGAAGGATGAAGAACCCGTGCGGCATACGCCTCACTTACCACATCCTCCAGACGCTCTTCCGCTGTCGGTTGCTGTCCGGCAATGGCTTCAACAAGTACCGTATCTGCCAGATGGTATCCCAGCGCACGCAACTCAAGCGAGTTGGCTGTAAGGTAACTGAAATACCAGTCACAGAATTCCACATTGCGACGACGCAGGCCGTCAACCCAATGCCGGACCGATTCCTCTGCATGGCGCGCAGCTTTATCCCTTGCGGAAACAGCTGCGGCCCTGACACGAAGATCGATCTCACTCATGGATACCACGCGAACCGTTTGCTTGCGCGGAAGCTCCGTATTTGGCTCCTGACGACCTCCACTGCAAAAACGCAGTGAGACTAGTGCCAACACCAACAAAGCCAACACAGACCATTTCCATTGGAGGGAAAAGCGCAGTCGGCGACGAGGCGGTCGATACCGTGGAGGATAGTCTTCATAATCGTCCTCATACTCTTCATATTCATTATTCATCTGATCACCTTCCAGTTAGTATTCTTCGGGCAGCAGCAGTGTCGTTACCGACCGGTTCGCTTCCGTCAAAATCCATATCCGCTCGCCGTCCTGCAGTCGGTACGCCGACAAAATCCGAAGATCGTCAGCGATAGCCTCGTCATTGGCCTGCTTATCCTCGGCACACAAATCCCCCCAGTCGCCCAAGGCATGTCTGACTAAGAACTCACTTGCGGAGTGCCCGGTGTTTTCCAATGCCTGGATGGCACCGGGGGTGCAGACGACCTGCCCCAACGAAAAAAGCCGGGTCCCTTTTGAGGCCCGGCCCGTGTCTGTTGCTGTATTCATGTTATGCTCCTGTTAACGTTTCTTTTCTGATTTCATCCACACTGCCCACAAACAACTCGTATTCATGGGCAGCGCTACCACCTTCCTCAATCTCGCCGGTTGCCACCGTGTAAAGATCAATGATCTCACAACGGTGGTTCGGCAACTCCCGGATCGCGGCACGGGCTTCGATCAGCAGTTGCTTTTCGTAGTCCATTAAGCCGCCTTCCTTTCGGCCACCATGCCGTCTGCAACCGGCTTTTCACTTTTGGCTGCAACCTCCTGGTACTCTCCGACGATATAGTCGAAGGCCTTCTGTGCCTGAGCACCGGCCTTCACCAGCATCGTTGGTTCTGATTTCAGACGCTTAAGCCATCCGGCAAGATATGCAGCCTGATTCTCTTCGGTGTTCATGAGAACCCCTGTGTATCCACTCAGGAACGCCGACGTCATCTCAGCCACCAGCTCTTCCTGCGAGTAGGCATGCGAACCGAACCCGTTCGGATTCATGATGGCATTCCGTGCCAACCGCTTTTCGTGGCCGGTGCTGTGCGCCTTATGCCGATATCGGCATAAGGCGCATTATGCCGACACTGGGATTATGCCGTACCGAATGATTTCACCCTTGCAGTCAAAGGGTGTTCGGTACGGCCATTAGGCATAATTATAGGCCTTCGAGGAAGGCGAGTAGCTTGTCAGCGGGGAGATACCGCCCTGGTTTCGAGGCCGTTGCCATCACTTTTTCCAACGCCTTTTCCTTAAGGTGCAGATCGGCGTGCAGGTAGATTCTCGTTGTTTCAACGGATTCATGGCCAAGCCATAGCGAGATAACGGTTTGATCCACCCCGTGGTGCAGCAACTCCATGGCGGTGCTGTGCCGAAGCACATGCGGACTCACCCGCTTGGTCGCCAGCGAGGGGCAGGTTTTCGAAGCCGTGAGCGTATGCTTTCGCACAAGATGTTCCAGGGCGTCTCGACTGAGTTTCCCTCCCCTGATGGTTGGAAAGAGCGGCCCGTCTTCAGTTCCGCCATACCGCCGAAGCCAGTTCTTCATGACCAAAAGGGTTTCTTTCCTGAGAGGCGTGAGGCGCTGTTTTCGACCTTTACCCATACACTGGACATGCGCACCAGTTCCGGCAATGAGATCGCATTGGCATAGGTTGATTAGCTCCGATGCTCGAAGTCCGGTTTGCAGTGCCAGTGTCAGGATGGCATGATCGCGTTGCCCGATCCATGTGGACCGGTCCGGCGCAGACAGCAGCGCATCCATTTCCCGGCGGTCCAAAAACTCCACTGTACGTTGCTCATGGCGCTTGCTGGGCATGGACAGTATTCGCTGGCATTGGAGCAGGTATGCCGGTTCGGTCATGGCCACGAATTTGAAGAAGGACCGGATGGCGGCCAACCGGGCATTGCGGCTGCGGGCGCAGTTGCGGCGCTTGTTCTCAACATAGGCGAGGAAGTCGCCCACCAGTTCGGTATCCAGATCTTCGACCCGGAGTTTCGTCGGCACCTTGCCGTGTTGTTCCCCGGCAAAGCGCAACAGCAGGCGGAAGGTATCCCGGTAGCTGGCGATCGTATTGGGACTTGCGTTTATCTGGATGGTGAGCCGGTCGGTGAAGAACAGTTGAACCAGAGCGGGTAGTGTCAGCGCGTTCATGATTCCACCTCCCTTGCTGCGGATTCTTCCGCACGGCGGGACGCCAGTTCTAGCAGTTCAGGAGCCGCCTCGATGTACCAGTAGGTGTGTGCGGGCTTTTCATGCCCGAGGTAGGTGACGAGCTTGATCATTTCCTGGGCCGGATCCTTTCCATCCCGGTACCAGTTGAGCATCGTGCGGACGGCGAAAGTATGCCGCAGGTCATGGATGCGCGGCCCGCGCCCGTGCCGGAAAAACTTCTGAACCGGTCGCAGCCCGACACGCTGACATACGATGGCGAAGTTGTAGCGGGCGGCGCAGGCGTCCAGCCGTTCCCCATGATCCGAGATAAAGAATGCCGAGGGTGTCGATTCGTTTAGCCGATCCCTTTCGACGGCATAGGCAACCAGCCGTTCCGCTGTATCCGTAGAGACCGGCAGCAAGCGTTCCTTGCCCAGCTTTCCTTTTCGTACGGCAACGACTCCATTCTCGAGATCGACATCGGCAACATTGAGCGAAACGGCTTCGCTGATTCTCATGCCGGTAACGGCGATGAGTCCGAAGAACGTCGAGTAGGTCAGCGGACGGATGCCGTTGCGGGAAGGAAGCTCCGCTGCGGCTTCAACGATCATCTTGATTTCCTCTTCGCTGTAGATGTAAGGCCGGGAGCGGCGGACATGGCCGGGTATCAGTGATTGCGGCGGCACTTCGTGGCGGGGGTCGATGCCGTGCATCCACTGGGCGAAGATTCTGACCACTGTCAGTCGTCTCGACCAGGTTTGCGTGTTTGCATGCCCGAATGCCTCCTTCCAGCGAAGGAAACAGCCGGTGCTGATGTGCGCCGCTTCTTCCTGCTCCATGAACTCGATGAACCTGCGAAGGATTCGTTCATCCGTATTCAGTTTATACCCAAGGCCTCGCCGGATGGACAGGTAGCGCTCAAGCTCTCTATTCAAGGTTTTCATTGGGCACCTCCTTCTCCGGGCCAAGGCAAGGCGATTGATCGCAGGCCGTCCACATCCATCCGCGCATAGAGCATGGTTGTTGTCTGGCTCCGGTGGCGAAGCAGGTTGCTGACCTCGTCGAGTGATGCGCCCTGCCGCACGAGGTTGGTCGCCAGGCTATGCCGCAGTATGTGCGTACAGGTATACGGTATTGGCGGCGTCAGTCCGCTTTTCGCGAACGCTTTCACAAGAACCGTATTCAGTACCTCGGCGTTTTTGAATGGCTTGTGCGGCGCGTGGTTCGACACGAAGAGCGTTCTCGACTCCGTGACCCGGTCGTTCCGGATGTACTCCACAATGGCTTCGCCCACGTCGGTCGGAAGGGGAAGCCGGTCATGCCGACCGCCCTTGCCCCTGATGACGATCTCACCGGCCCTCCAGTCGATATCATCGACTTGAATACGGATCACCTCCTGTGGACGCAACCCGAGCCGGGCGAGCAGCAGCACCATCGCATGGTTCCGTCGACTCGTAGGTTTATTGCCACGAACCGCATCGACCAGGACTTCGGTTTGTTCGGAAGTCAGATGCACGGGCAACCGTTTCCCGTAGCACTGGGCCACGCTTGGAATGCCCTTGGCGAGGTTGGCCCCGTTTCGCTTGGTCTGGAACAGGAAGCGAAAGAAGCTCCTCAGGGGAGTGGAAACCGTCTTATTCCGTACCGGCGGTTTTCTGCCGGTTACATGCTGGAGGAAGTCAATGATGTCGGTCGCCGTGATTTTTGAAAGGTCTCCAGCCTCTTCACCGAAGCGGTATTCAAGAAAACGGTTTGCCTGGTGCCAGCAACCAAAGATCGTACTTTCACTCAATCCGCGTTGTCGGCGCAGGTAGGATTCGTATTCCTTACGCAGTTCCTTTCTTGCGATTTCCTTCTCCGTCGGGGGAGGTGGAAGCTGTCCCACTCCCCGGTCATGCAGGAAGCGAACAAAGCGCTTTGCGATCGTGACGGCGTAGTAGTGACGTCCTTCGGGCCATCCCTGCCTGTCCACAAGATCCAGAACCAATGCCTCGTTCAACTCCCCGACGGCGATTCCGTCTGCTTTCATGGTCGCCGCAAGAGCCCCCACGCACCGCATGTATTGCTGGACAGTATTGGTCACATAGTTGTGGCCGACAAGATATTGCCGGAAGGAGGACACGTGCTCCCCGAACAGTTCGCGGGCGGTTACATGGGCTTCATTCGTTGTTTGTTGATGCGTATTCATTTGTTGCTCCTTATCGTTGTTAAGGAGCAAATCGGAAACAAAACACAACATCTTGCAAGATCGATTCTTGCAATGTTATGCCGAATCAGTTTCTCGAATTCACCCGGCAATCAATTCCATTGAAACTCAATTCGGCATAATCCCAGTGTCGGCATAATGCGCCAGCTCATGATTAAGCGCAGCGTAATACGCGGCGTCCGAGTCAAACACTTCAGGGTTAGGCATCGATACCGTATCGAATGCCGGACTGTAACTGGCCTGGCGGCACCCATGCCGGACCCGCGGAGGGTTCTGCATGTCACGTACGACACGCTCTGCAACCTCAATCGGATCATGTTTACGCTTCGGCACCTCGATAACCGGAACCTTTCCTTCGGGAAGCCCCTCACACTGGGCCACATTGAAAACGCGGTAGTATTTTAGGAAGGCATAGGTCTTTGCATCGGGATCATCCTGATCATCAGCTTCCACGATTTTCCAGAAGACGACGGGACATGCGCGTTCTCCTTTCCGCACTTTCCCGCCCATCGCATTGATCTGCTTCATGGAAAGGAAGTACGGACTCTCGAACCCGAGCATGTGGAGTAAAAACACATTCACTCCCCGGTAGTTTTTTCCTGTTACGAGGTTTCGGGGCATTAGACTCACCGAGGCCCAGGGCTTCCGCCATGGAATCTCGCCGGTCTCCTCGATCCTCTTCACCAAACGCTCGGTGATCATTGCATTGATTTTTTCATAAGCACCCATCGGGCACCTCACTTTCTTGTTTAGGGTTAAACAACGAGAGGCCGCCCCTCCAACGGGGACGGCCTCTTACTTCTTCGTGTTACCGGATGGCAACGCTTGGCGGTGCAATCACAAATGGGTAAACACACAGGAGCCGCACCCGGTGATGGATGCGGCTCCTGTGCCTGTGCTTTTTGGTACGGCATTCCGAAACCAGATCAGAACTGAACGAGCCCAGCTTCATTCAAACTTAAATGACCTTGGCTCCCAACGATTACGTGATCGAGCACCTTTATGCCGATGACCTCTCCGGCACTGATGAGCTGGCGGGTAATCTTGATATCCTCTGCACTGGGCGTCGGTTGTCCCGAGGGGTGATTGTGTCCAAGGATAACCGTTGAAGCTCCGTCCAATATGAGAGGGCGGAAGCATTCTCGGGCGTGAACAAGTGCACTCGATACGGTTCCCAGTGAAACCAGATGCCGCTGCAGTACATGATTTTTTGCATCCAGACCAATGACCACAAAAACTTCCTGGGCAAGGTTCTTGATATCGCCTAAATATTCGGCGACGTGTTCCGGCTTCGTCAACAGCGGTCCAGGTTCTTCGCGCTCCCGAATAACAGCAAGCTCCGTGGTTAATTGCATGATCATATGTATCTCCTTATTGGTTAATTAAAGCGGTGTGGAGATAGCCTGATCACAGGAGGAAATCAGTGGTGATGTGTGCGGAAAACTACGTGCCTACATGCTAACTTTTAGCATAAACCCATTTTCAGATTCTGAGTTCGGGTTCTGATTTTCGGATTCCGGAGGAAGGCCTAAAAGAGAGCTAAACGCCAATTTCCTAAGAAACTCGCGTTTAGCCCCGTTTCCATTGGTTCAAATGAAGGCCGGATGTGGATTTATTGGAACAATTAGAGCCCGTTTAGATAATAAACGGCTCCAAATCGACCAAAAACGCTGTCACCCGTTACAAAAAAAGTCCACTCACGCCCGAAAAAAACAGCGATTCGTGGACTTGGATTTTTTAAAATCCAGAATTATTGTTTCTCAAGGATCAACTTTAGCATATTGCTACGCCGCTTTTTGGACCCGGCGACCTCCCGAAGAACTGCCCCATTCTTTACATGCCGAAGCATAAGGGCAATCTCCGCAATAGAACCCGGTCTCCGCAGGATACCAGAGTTCGTGTTTCACGATCTGTTGCGCTTTCGAGATGAGCGTTGCCATCCTCAGTTCCTGTTTAGCGGAGCGGCGGGTGGAACGATATTCATGTGATGGCTCTTTTGCTTTGGTAACCACTTTGAACGCAACTTCCGGCCTTATTCCTCCATACATCTGATGCCATGCGTAACTATACACCGTTGCCTGAAAGCTCTTGTGCTCATGACCGGCACTCCATTTTCGTGCAGCTGTTTTGAAGTCAACAATCACAGGCTTGCCATCACGCTCAACAACCAGGTCGAATTCACCAACTAGAGGATCTTCAACTACCGAGCCATCGGGCGCGTGCACGGGCACACAGAAGGCTTGAGACGTCGATAACACCTTTTCCTTGGGATCGGCATTATCGATAAAGCACTTCACCACCTTCCGGCCGGTATCCGCCAGTGACTCGAAACTAGTCTTCGCACCGAACTTGATATTTTGTTCGTTGTTAGCTTTTTTCCAGAGTTCTGAGAACATTTCGATATGAGAATCGACATCAGGCTGTTCACCGCGCTGGATCCACTGATAGTAGTGCTCCAACACCTTGTGCACACAGGTACCGAACACTAACGAGTTAGATACGAATGGCTTTGGTAGCTTAGCAACCCGCTCATAATAGAATTGCAAGCTACATAAATTCAGAATTTGATTTATCTGACTGTTCGAAAGGTGCGGACGCTGCCGCAGTTGGCTTAATGACTGTGTCATGGTTCATTTTCTCCTTGGGTTACACATAAAAACCCCGCCATCCACAGTGGACGACGGGGCTTGATTCGGGGTTGGTAGTGACCTGGGCTAAGCGGCGGCCTTCAACACATCAACGAAGGCGCTTGCATCGCGCTTACTGAGGTCATACACGTTACCGGCCTCGTAGAGTTCGGCAACCTTGCGGTTTAATTCAGGAAGGCCGAGGTTCTGTTCCTGTCCTAAGCGAAGGATGAATTGAACCTGGCGATTAGTACAGCGTTGATCGGTACCGCGGCCGTTATCATGGTCACGACGATCATGCGGGCGTTCCTCCCGGCGACGTGGTCGCTGGGCACCCCGGCCAATGGTTAGTTCTGACTCGACGCTATCACGAACCAATTCAAATGTTTCGGCAATAGCCCGCTGGATCTCAGATGCCGTAGCATCAGATCCGATCTCTTTTTCGATGCTGCAGAATACAGATTCAGAACTGAACCGTGCCTCTGTCGGGAGCTTCTTAGAATAGCTTCCTGTAATCTTAGTCATGGTGATCTCCATATTTAGTGTTAACACGAAAAAGGCCCGACAGCATCAGCTGAAGGGCCTGTCAGAGGGGTTACGGAACCAATCCTTCTCCTCTCTACTATATTATTACATCTTTTATGATCATTTTAACCATTTTTCATGATTTTCAGGGTTTTCAGGGTTATATCACGGTCTATACGGCGAAATACCGGCCATTTATGAGCCCCACCCATGATGACGGAGGAAATACAAATCCTTCCAGCGCTTCAAAATTTTGGTACAGTGTTCCAAAATAAAATGGATTTCACTTTTGCCGATAACTCGCATATACCATTATACAATGTGGTTACTTTTTTCTTTTTTTACCCTCCTGGAGGTTTTGCGCTTCCGGCTCGCGCCGACCAGAGGGTAAAAAAAGAAAAAGGAATCCGCTTATCTTTAGATAAGGTATATGCGAGTTATCGTCATTTTTGATTGGGGGGAGTTTTTTGCACAGCGTTCCAAAATATATTGTTAAAGCCTGGGGACCGAGTAACCCGCTGAAGATTACCGGCGTAATCTATGATAACCGAAAGGGAAAGGACGGAACCGAGTACCTCCACAACCGGTATATCCATGACGCTGTTTACGGTCATGTGAGCAAGCTGGATGCTTTCAAGAGCGAGTTGAAGGACACAAACAGCTGGGTTCACCAGATGGTTGATATAAAAACAAATGACCCCAAATCCAACATCTACAAAGCAGCGCGTCGGGTGGCCTATATTTCCCGACGATACCGGGCCAATGCCTCCAGCTTATATAATCTTCTCAAAGACAGAAGTCATACCCCCTTGATACCCTACCCTTTCGAAGACGATGAGGTTGCCATGGAGCTTCCTGCAAGCCGTATTCCTGATGACACACTCATCCAAAGCCTCCGACTTCTTAAACGTATGTTTTTCTGCACACCGAACCAGGGCGTGGGCAACAACCTTAGCCAGCAGTATTCCTGTGGGCAGTACCGATTATGCCCGTGGTGCCGCTACGAAAAAATCCACTACATGTTCACTGAGATCGTCGCTGAACTGAAGAAAGATATGCAGGTCTGTGTGACGCACTTCTCCACGCCGTGCGACCGACGCACCTTCGATGTAAACAGTGATCCGGCTATGTATGAGAAGGCGGTTAAGAGCGCCTGCAAGGGCAGGAACAAGGGCTGGCTGAAAGATTATGTAATAACGCTGCCGTACAGGGTTCGGACAGCCAACTATGATAAAGACAGCGACGATAAATATAACTTGGTATGGCGCACCACTGTTATCGCCCTTGCTGAGGGAGGGGAAAAGCTGCAGTCACCAGAGGAAGCATTCCCCAAAACCTCCGACTTCCCCACAACCTTCATGTCGGAAGGCCCATGGCTAAAATTTCCTCCGACCAAGGCGGGGCTGTGTGATGCCTTCAGAACGTTTGCGGAGTTCCCGTTCTGGATGCTGTCGCTCTACCACGACCCCCACTTTGTGGCGGATGCCCTGACCACCCTGGCGGCAGGAAGCCGCGATAGAGCGGTCGGGCACGGTTTTTAAACTAGGACTTCGGCTTCGGGAATGGACATACTCATCCTGGCATCAAACGATCTGAGATCGCTTATGAGCCCCGTAGTTCGCCTATACCGGTCGAGTAAGGACCAGGCCAGCTCACCCCATAGGCAACGCGGAATATACAATCCCTGCACACTCAGCGCCGATGCGTTGAGTGCCAACCTCGCGGTGTCTGCCGATCTGAGTTCCCCCTCCAACAGTTCGATCAGGATCCGGTCAACTGACCGGTGCCGAACCGGCTCCCGGCCCCTGGGCGACTCGTAACCTTCAAACAAGTTCCGGCACGACTCCGGCCACGGCACGCTTTGATAAAGCCGCCCCCATTCTTTGAGAAAGGCCGGCGGATAAATCCCATTCAGGGCAAAGTCTTCGACAACAGACTGCCAATGCCTGGGTTTGTAACGCGTATCATCGTATTGCGGCGCAGAGACCATACACCGGTTATCGGCACGTATGGCCGCGGCATCACCGACACGGGTGCGATGAACAACAAACAGCTCTTTTAACCGGATGGCGAGATCGGCCTTGAAGTGAGTAATTAATTTCATGCACGGATCGCCTTCCAAGAGGCAGTCCAACATCTTTGTCTCGGCTTTCAGCTCTTCGGCATCAGGCTCGATGCCCGTCAGCTTATTATACAGATCCAGCATCTCATGCTCACTGACAAGCGATACGACTTCACCTGCTTTAGCTATCGGATCGGATGAAAGTAAATCGAGTATATCCCTGCGACCATAAGCCCTGAAAAACAGACACAACCTAATCAATGTTGACTTAATATCTGCCGACGAACCACGACAGAATAACGCGACAAGAACAAGACCCTGCCGAGGTGTCATTGAACTCACCAGTTGGCCGGCGGCACGCAACAGCTGCTCCTGATCCCCGGCTTTGCTGACAACCGGGAGGCAGTTTGCTCCCGAGAAAAAAAGTACACCACTCATCACACCACCTCCACGTCCGGAAGTTCAGGCTGAACAGCAGGCTCCTGTCCGAGCGCAAATCCAGCCTGAAGATACCCCGCGACATCGGGGGCGCTCCGCAACCCCAACGACTCAGCCTCTGCGCTCAGCACAAATTTCCCAAGGTCCATATCTACGTCAAAAAACTCTCCCGGCCTTCCCAAACTCCGGAACCTGCCGTTGGCCCCATCAAGCCACGCCAACTCTCGATGATTGGATTTTGGATTCGCGATCCAGCAGACTTTTTCATCCCCGCCCCCGTCCCCGCCGATCATCAGGCATTCATCCACTAATTTGGTGACAAAATCACGGGACTGCATAACGTCACCGGCTGTCGGGCATACAGTAGCGTCTCCGGTAGCCATAGCCGACCGCGCCTGGTGCAGCAGGAGGATTGGAATCCCGTATAACGCCGCGACAGTCTGGAGTTTGTTGCAGATAGCTTTTATGGATTTATGACTCACATCCCGCCCGTTAAGCAGTTGTTGAAGCTGGTCGATAACAACAAGATCCAGATCATCCTGATTCTGTGCGATATAGGCTTCTACATTTTCTGTAGTCCAGCCACGGACGACTTGCTTCTGCAGGAGTTGTATTCGGGAGCACAACACCTTCCACTCCGCAGAACGCAACTGATTCACCAGCGGATCAACAACACTGTCACCGGCCCCATACACCAACCTCTTAAACCGTTTCTTATATAGATTTTGAAACTCAAGACCGATATAACCTACCGTCTTTCCCAATGATGCCTCCGCCTCAGCTATCTGGGTTGCCAGCAGCGTCTTCCCTCCACCGCTTGGGCCGACCAGACCGATCAGCTTTCCATCTGGAAGCCCTCCGCCAAACAGGCGCTGAATAAAACTCATACCCGGCAGATAGGTCGCCCCTGCACCCGCGTTTGATTTCATAATCATAATACTACCTCATAAAATATGGGCATCCCCCGTATAGGGATGCCCGTTGATTATTTCAGTCTATGCCAGGGCCTGCACGTTAGCGCTGCATGTTTCATCCAGCAGCTCAGAATAGGTTTCCCGCAACCATGCATGGGCCGTATAAATTGAACTAATAATATCATCGTTACCTGTAAAATCCGTGATAGGGCCCGTTAGCAGCCCATTAGCACTGGCGGCTAAATACATTTCGAAAGCCTCGGCAACCTCATCCTCGAAACGCTGACGCGGCCATTGTTCGGGGGCGGCATTTTCTCTGGCCAACTGCTGGAGGTCCTCAAACCACACCAGCTGTTCATTACGGGCATGATCGTCTGGATCCCAAATAAATTCATCCATCAGTGCCGTGTGATTACCATGGCAGCATAAAAGAGATATTTGGTACTGGTTCAGACCTTTTATCAGCCCGGTTTTTATACAGTCGTGCATGTTCAATTTTTGACGGCAAGCGCAGGCAATCAGTGCGGCAAACGGGAGCTTGAACCACCACCGTGCGATTGCCATGCGCTCATCCCGAGGAACGCTATGTACTGGAACATCTTCTGATATGACTCGTAGGCCAGTGACTGCATGGTACTGTTCATTACGTATGCTATCTTCATCCAGCTGCATAACGGCGTTACCAAGGACTGATTCTTTCGCGCTTAGCGAAGAGTTTATTTTCATTTTTAATCTCCAATGTTTTAAGTTCAGGAAGAACGAATGGTTTCATACAATTTAGGGATTCAATATGTGAGGCGACATCGGCGCAGGAAGTGAAACCTGCCTCGATAGCTGTAAGGGTCATTACAAACTTCCTTCCGTCTGCCTGATAGAAAAGCCCTGGAGCTCCAAGATTGCGGAAACGTCCCAGTTCAGGATCGATATAAATCAGACTATGCCGATCCGCCTGGGGATCCGAGAAGTAGCGCGGACCCTTATCCCGCTTATCCCCGTTTCCGATGAACAGGGCATGATCTACCGTATGGGTAACGTGTTTCATACCCTTCGCGTGATTTATTTCCGGCCGAAACGTAGGAGGCTTCTCCAATAGGGATTCCCGGGTATGGTTCAGCAGAATGATGGCAACGTCAGAAGCCCGAGCTGCTAGGCCGAGTTTCTTTCGAACCCAGCTAAGAGACTCCTTACGTACATGGATATCCCCGACCATTCTCGGCAGGGCATTGATAATAATTACATCAGCACCCTTACTATTCTCACGGATATGTGACGCCGTATCTGTTAGACCATAAAAGGGAAGATACTCAACCACATGCAGTTCACCTAAAGGCTGGCAACCGAAGCTTAGGGGATGTTTCGTCCCCTGCTCTGAAAGCAACGCCTTGGCACTTTCCTCCGCCCGGAAAATATCCTGACGAACTTTTGGTGCGTCATAGTTGAGAAACTCAACCTTCAACCCAAGTGATGAAAGATCCACGGCTAACTGCGCCCCAATCACCCGAACGGAAACAGGGACATACTCCGACGCGACGATCATTAATATTTCGCCACGTTTAAGCAGATCTATGATCCACTTAATAAGGCTCTCCACCGGCGGGTTGAAATAGGGCGGCAAAGCCGCCCCCATTAATTGAATTACCTTTTTCAAATCAACCCCGACTATGCAGCCTGCTCGCAGGTGAGTTCCGGATACATCTCGGTGAAACGGGTCCTAGCTTGCTCCGCGGCTCGCTCAAAATACCGACCTTCCTCAAGTTTCTCTAAGGTGAGATCCTGCGGGTCATTGATAAATGAGGCGATGACAGCGTCATACAAAAAATCCAAATGCGAGCCGCCCGTTCGGCACACTTCCTCTTTCGACTGTGCCATTATTTCTTGGCACATAGAGCTAGTGTCCATGCTCATATAATCAAGTATGATTTGGCTCACAACTTCAAAGGTATAGGTATGAAAATTTCCGATGCTAGAAATATTACTCCAGGCCCGTGCCAAAACACTTGCATGATGCATCTCATAATCATCAAACCTAGATCCCCATCGCTTAGACACTGTGAGCCCAAGTAACATTCCGTCGCGAATTACATCTGAAAAATCAAATCCCCGATGACAGGATTCCTGATATCTGGACTTAAGCTCCATGAATTCGTCTGTTTCTTGAATTTCACCGATACGACCGAGGATTTTATCAGCCGTAATAAATAGATCCTGAAAAGAAACCTGATTTTCACGACTCATGAGAAACTCGGCAATGTCCATGGCGAAAGAGATTTCAACTTCATCAACGAAGTGTTCTACATAACACTTATATTCAGATTTATTGAATGTGGCCAATTTGAAAGCTCTCTCCAAGGGCCAGCTCTGAGGACAGATTGCATTCCGCCCCGTTATCGCCCCTGAAGTTGCCTTTACCTCTTCAACTGCATGAATTAAAAGCCCCAGGATGTAAACCCTCAGGTCTTTTTCATTCAGGAGTTCCATACCATCTATCGCGGCATAATATCTTGCGAAATCCTCGAAACTTCCCAAGCTCTCCAAAGTTACTTCACTATTATTTCCACTTCCTGCTTCTTCGATTTTACTCATTTTTTCTCCTGTGGTTGTATGTGTTGAAGGACTCCATGTCCAACTTTCAGGAAGGAATCTATATATAGAGGAATTAGCGGTCGATTATACCTTAATACACTTCACCACAACTCTATTGTATATTTCTACAAAGAGATGTATGTGAAAGTGTTACAGATATTTACATGATATAATTTTATCTCAACGCCTTAAGCCACTCATCGAATTTATCAACCAAAAGGTTCGACTTTCCGGCTTTTTTGGAAATGCCGGCCAGCCGCTTGCGGTAAAATCTGGTTTTGCTAAAAGATTGTCTCGCTTTGGTAGGCTTTACATCGAACAAAGCAATAGACTTATTCTCCAGATAATCCATCATTTCATCATTGTAGTAGCTCTTTGGTGTACGGTTTTTAGCTACAAACTCTTTCGCCTCCCGCGCCTTGTCTTCCATCACACTGACAATAACCTGAATCAGTTGCTCATCAGATATACCGGTTGCCCGGTTTCCATTCCGCTCCTTTTTGCGTAAAGGGGAAACCTGCTCGGCAACCACACGATATGCCTCGCGCGGGAAATGGTTATTTAGGCCGACTCCTGCACAACCGGCGGGCATCACGACCCTTACGGTCCCCACGCCGCTGCCAGCCCATTTCCCCTCAATCATATCAGGGCGTTCGAATCTGAATAAATCAGGTTCCCATTTTGTCAATTTTCCGTCCTCAAAAATAAGCCTATGCACACTGTTTTCCATGAAGAAATTCTGGAGGCAACCAAATGCAGAAGCTAAGTACTGACGCCGGTTCTCATCAGGCTCCAATAGAATTTTTTCCAAAAACAGGCTAATTTCATTGTACGCAGGCGAACGAAGGGAACCGTCTTCATCACAAAAATACTCCAGCCAGCCTCCGCAATCATCCTGCAGCGCATCAACTTCCCTTTTGATGGCCTGTACGTCATATGGTCGAGGTTTCAGCAACTCCCACTCCATCCAGTCCTCTGGTTTTTTTGTAACCAGATATTGAAGTCGATTCATCCAACGAGCAACATTCACAGCACGTTCCGCGTTGAGGATGGTCGGATCTATTGCTATTTCATCCCTACGTAAATCTGATCTCTTTTTTTTCTGCACGTATGGACAAACGATTGGAGGAGGGAAAATGCTCTGCACATATCTTTCAATCCGCTCAGGCCAAATACACGCATCTCCTGCATCATAAAATTTTCGGAGGTCCCCCAAGACTTTCTGAGCATCGTCGCCAATAACCGGCTTGTTCAACGTATCGATAGCCGCCCGGAATATTTTAGAGGGGTTATCACCTTCAATCTTCTTCTTTCCCGCCCGATCCTCGTTCACCAATTCTCTGATAAACGGCTCATATGAAAGAATATTTGCGGCATATTGACGAATATAGTTTTCAGGCACAGGCGTTCTCCATTGATCGAATCTTGTTACCATACTACGCGGATTCAGCGCAACGGCATCGGAAAATCCCAATGCAATCTGAATTACTAGGCACTACCGTCTCGCCATCGCTCGATTCAGTTGGTGACACTCGTTGTACTACAGCCAACCAATTTAGCAATTGCGCGGGTTGCGTACTTTCCATTGTAGGCATAGAGAATGAACTGCGACGGAAGCAGGCGTCAGGTATTATCTGCTCCCCGCTCACTCATCCTCTTTCTCCCAGTCCAGCAGTTCAACGGCTTCTGCCAGTTCCTTTAGCTGCAACCGCCCCTGATAACTCATGGCCACCCTGCTGGCCTCTTTGTTTTCATGTCCGGCCAGTTCATCGATAACCCGCTGCCTCACACCGGTACTTTGCAGCGCCCGGCTCACATTCGACCGGATGCCGTGAAGCCCCCGGTGGTTATCCACGGCTCCGATCTCCACCTTGACAGTCTGGTTGAAGTAGACTGAAGGCTTTCTGATCCAGCCGTTTTTCTCACAGAAAGTAAGACTCGGCCATAGGCGGCCATTAGGATTTTTCTTATCCGTCAGTTTCCGGATGCCTTCGACATAGGCGATGAACCCCTGATCCAGGATCTTTTGGCAGAGGGGAACACGGCGAACACTGGATTCGGTTTTGATACGCTGGTTACTGGCCTCATCATCCCCGATCTCCAGATACCAGATATCCCCCTCTTTCTTGACGTCGGCAGGGATCAACTGAGCCAGTTCGTTGGCGCGGCAACCGGTATACGCCACCAGCAGCGGAATCCAATACCGCCACTCATAATGCGCCTTGTGCTTATCCCGGTTATCATCAAGATAAGTCATCAATTTATTCATCTGTCCGGCCGTATATCCATCGAACGCCCGCCCTGACAACTTGGCCTTTTTAGCCCTGTTCTCCAGATGCATGTCCTCGGACACGGCAAACGGCACATAATGTTTTTTCTTCGCAAACCCAAATACAACGCCGAGGCGGGTCAGCCTGTTATTGACCGTGGTAATACTCAGCCGTTTACTCTCGTTCTTCACGGCGTATGCCACCTGTTCTCTGACTCCGAGATCTTTGGTATCACTAAGCTTGTTGGCATTAAGAAGAAGACGACAAAGGCAGTTGTCCCGGTAGTCGATAACCATCTCGACTTTGATGGATTTGATTGGGGTGGTTGCGCCATCCAGACCATGCCACTCCAGAAAACTATTCACCTCGCCTTTGATAGCGTCCTCGTTCTTCACAGAACGCTTCTTCAGCCGCAGGCACTCTGCCAGCACATCGGCAATAGCGGGTCCCTGATCCTTTGTTCCAGGGGTATCATCCGCATAATCCATCACCGGCAACGCCCGTTTCAGCCCGAGGACATCCCCCCATTGTTCCACGACATCCAATTGCGGGAATTCATTTATTATTTCCCGCGCCATGTACTCGAGTTCATCTCTCAGCGCCCGGAGAATACCGCGCAGCCCCCGTCGGTCATCCTGCACGCCCAGCGCCGTTGCCAGCGTCCAGACGCTGTGGTCTGTCGCGTCCTCGTCATCCTCCCAGACATCGTACTCAGGGTGGCGCATGCCCTCGATCGAACATGGTGCTAGCGGTTTATTGGCGTCGTAACCGCTGAGAAGCCCCAGGACGCGTAGGTGGCCCAGCCTCTCTTCAGTCAGGGTATCACTGCGGATCAAACCAACCAGTATGCTGTGCTCTTCCTTGATCTCATTCAGGTATTCCTCACATTGAGGGAGAGGATACCTTGCCAGCACCGAATCTAGCTCGCGCACGGCGTTTCGGTGGATGAGCAGGTTTCTGACCATCTCCTCTAGCTGCCGGCCCGATGGCAGACTCACAGCCAACCGCGAGGGGTCCGCGGATTTGCGGATCTTTTCAAACTTTTCATTCCATTCAACAGCCAGGCGTTCAGCTTCGAGATTGGCTTCCGATATCCGGTCTTCTTTTAGACCGAGGGCTTTTACAATCTCCGCCTTGCCCCCGAGGGCTGCCCGGCACTCCGCAGGTACCCTGATGCGGAAACGCAGGTTTCCCTTTCGGTTCTGGAGATTCTTTGTTTTGAGGTCCACCATCATATCTATCCTACTACTTTCTCACACGTACGTGTGTACCATGTGTATCACTGAAAGTGTGCCGATAGACAGCTATAGTTGCATTTTATACAACTATAGAGTGAAAAGAGGAAAGTGGTGGCGACTCCCAGAATTGAACTGGGGACACGCGGATTTTCAATCCGCTGCTCTACCGACTGAGCTATCTCGCCGCACTTGGGTCAGTTCGGGAACCTGACGCCATGGGTTTGCACCCAAAAACTATGGTCGGCCTGATAGGATTTGAACTTACGGACTAAACCCCAGTTTTATCATGCTAATATAGTGACCAATACACTCCCTAAACACTAATAATCAACAGATTACAGATGAGTCTTTTATGCTGCCCAAACTGGGGTTGTAAAAAGTTCGCATTTCTATCCGACTCGGTGTCCTGATAGGATTATAAATCGGAAGCAAAAGTTCGCCATAAGCCATGACTGGTGCCCGAGCAGGATTAAAACCTGATACGGAAAAATTCTCCGATCATCATTTTCTGCATCACACTAAGCAGTTGCATGTCGGTTTTTATTTTGCAATACATGCATACCATGAGTACGCAAAAACAAACAAAAATAAACCTCGTGCTACAAAACATGGCTCCGGGGGCTGTGTTAACTTCTAACTGGCTGACAGTGCATGGAGTATCAAACAACCTTGCACGAAGGTATGTTTCATCGGGATGGTTTGAACGCATCGGACAAGGTGCCTATATACGATACGGTGACGATGTCGATTGGCAGGGTGGATTATATGCGTTGCAGTCCCAGCTTGGATTGAAAGTTCATGTTGGGGGGTTGAGTTCCCTCCGACTCAAGGGTATGGGGCATTTTCTTTCTTTGGATGCAGATCAATCCATCCAGCTATTCAGCGGGAGCGCTAAACCGCTTCCCGCATGGTTCCGCGAGACGGATTGGGGCGTTCAGATCCAACACCGCACGGCATCCCTTTTCAGCAATGCGGAAAACCTCCAGATGAGTTCCGTGCCGCATAAGAGTTTTGAAATAGAAATGTCCCCACCGGAGCTGGCTGCTTTCGAAATGATCCATGGCATAAAAGACAATTCTGATTTTGATCATGCCCGAACTGTATTTGAGGGGCTGAGCACACTTCGCCCCAAGGAGAGCCAGGAACTTTTGCAGACATGTAAGTCCGTTCGGGTCAAACGCCTTTTTTTATGGATGGCTCGGGATTGCGGTCATCCATGGTTTAAATACATGGATATGGAGAAAGTGGATTTGGGAAGTGGAAAGCGGGTGGTCTACAAGGGAGGCAAACTGGATCAGGAATTCTTGATCACCGTTCCCCGCCCGGAAGGGGTGTCTGATGTTTAATCCCGCTTATTCAAACCAAGTGAAGCTGCTGCTCAGCGTTTTACCTTTGATCCAAGAATACGACAGCTTTGCCCTGAAGGGCGGGACAGCCATGAACCTTTTTGTGCAGAACCTGCCCCGGCTTTCCGTTGATATTGATTTGGCCTTTCTTCCATTGATCCCACGCCATGAAGCTCTTCAAGAGATCTCGAAGACACTTGAGTCACTTTCGGGTAAAATACAATCGATACTGCCGGAATGTTCCGTCACCCATCAGCCTGTGGCCGGGGTGACCGGGCGACTGGTCGTTAACTCTCCGGCAGCCACCATTAAAGTAGAGCCGAATTTCGTTTTCAGAGGGGCTGTGCATCCAGAGGAAACACGCCTGCTCTGCCCTGATGCCCAGGATCTGTTCGAACTTTTTCTGGAGTGCCGGGTTCTGTCTATCGCCGATCTTTATGGCGGAAAAATCGCAGCGGCACTAGACCGACAGCATCCCCGAGACCTGTTTGATGTCCATCTGATGTTCGAGCGGTTCGGACTTAGCGATGAAATCCGCACGGCCTGCACAATATATCTCGCGGGACACCCGCGGCCTATGGCGGAGCTGCTCACCCCCAATAACCAACCTCTCGAAAACCTGTATGCCTCGCAGTTTGCAGGCATGGCCCGTGAGCCAATAAGCATCGAGACATTAGCGAAAACACGAACCCGCCTTGTTCGTGAGCTGAAAGAGAGTCTGTCAGAAAATGAAAGGCTGTTTCTACTTTCGATCAAAACAGGCAAACCAGAATGGAATCGCATACCCATTGAGCACCTTGAGCGCTTGCCCGCGCTTCAATGGAAGCTTAGAAACATCCACAACATGGACGCCCAAAAACACAAGCAATCCATAGATAAGCTGAAGCAGGTTCTGGAACTGTAGGTACTGATGCCTGATCCTGCCAACGAACTTCAGCAGCTCCGCGAGGAACTGGACTCCCTGATACCCGATCAGGATGAACCGGGGTTTACCTTCAGAGGTCGCGGAGAGCAAACTGTGCCATACCGTCACATGCAGAGATAAAAAGTTCGCCTTAAGACATGGCCGGTGCACCTTGCTGGATGATACTGGGGTTGAGGGGGAAATTAGCACGAAGAAAGAGTTCGCTTTGCCATATCGTAAGGTAACCGAGTCGGATGTAACTGGGGTTTAACTTTGTGGAGAACGGAGAGCGAACGGAGAATCTCAGGAGAAATCGGACTACAAAATCGTGAATTCGGGGTTGGGAGAATGATACGGGAGCGGCAATTCGGCGTACAGCACCTCAAATCGTTCACGCAACCACCTCAAGCAGTTACGGTTATGAACGGGTGTTTTGAGGACATAAAAAAACGGCGATTCCCGAAGGAGTTCGCCGTAAAAATAAATGGTCGGCCCGGTTGGATGGTTATGTTGTGTGGTTTATTATGTTGCGAAGGTTCCTTTTGCTGAGCAAAACCCGATATTTGGAGTAGAGATCGCAACATAATTCCTCAGTCGAAGCGTAGTGTTCCTTGTATGTGAACAACCAACATACAAGGAGATTATTATGCATTCGGAAACCTTTCGCATTCCCGATGACCTTCCGCCTTCATTATGCATTTTAGCTGAGCAGTTTTGCACGGATGCATTTCGGATTCGCGGCATAACGCTGGAGACGATCAGGCTTGAGATTTGCTACCTCTGCCGCTTTTTCCGCCATTTCGGCCCGCCCGCGTCTTCCGACAAGTTGTTCCAAGCGCTATCGCCGGGATCAATCAGCGATTTTCTTCAGGATTATGCCCGGGCATACAGCCCGGGTTCCCTGGCAGGAATGCAAACCCTGCTCCGATCCTTTCTGCGCTTTGCACATCGGACCTCCCGAATCGGGAGGGATTTGGCGGAGCTGGTTCCGATACGAAAACGCAGGCAGCTCGGGATGGTTCCCCGTGGCTTGCCCGACGAGTGCATTGAACGGTTGCGCAGCAGCATCGACCGGAGCACGACGGAAGGAATGCGCGATTCGGCGATCATCTGTCTGCTGGCCACCTACGGCGTTCGCGGGGTGCAGATCCGCCGCTTGCGGCTTGATGACATCGATTGGCCAAACGAACGCATCCATTTTCCGGCGGCAAAAGGAGGCCGACCGGTTGAACAGCACCTGATTGCGGAGGCGGGCAACCTGCTTTCCGAGTATGTTCTGTTCGGTCGCCCGGAGTCGGAATCTGCCGAGGTTTTCCTTATGCTTTGCGAGCCCTTTGGGCCGATTCCTGCCGCGAACGAACTATCGGAAGTCATCCGACGGCGGATCCGGCGGCTTGGCATGGTGCTCCCCGACGGGGTGTCGTACGGGACGCACGGGTTCCGTCATGCCTTTGCGAGCCGCATGGTCGGGAAGGTGCCCTTCAAGGATCTGGTCGACCAGCTTGGGCACCGCGATTCCGCCTGCACACTGGTCTACTCCAAGGTGGATCTCGACGGCCTGCGCCAGGCGGCGCTGCCATGGCCGGGAGGTGGACGATGAACCCTCAAACCTCTTTTGAAAGTCCGCTCTCCGACATGATGGAGCGTTTTGTTGTGCATAAGCAGATGCAGGGGCTTGACTACACAGACCGGGCATACAGATTGAAGTTTTTTGACCGCTTTCTTTGCTCGGAAGACTGCCCGGACGGATTTTTGCGCAGCGAACACTTCTCCGGCTATCTTGAAAGCCTTGCGCATCTCAAGCTGAAGACGCGGGACAGCAGGCTGGGAGTCGTACATCAGTTCAGCCTATACCTTAACGCCTTCCGCCCCGATAGCCAGGTGATGCCCTTGCGGCGGCTGCCCGCTGTTGAGCAAAGCATTCGGTTCCACCGCATCACGGCCGCCGAAGTTGGCGCATTGATGGATGCGGCCACGAAGCTGTCTCCGAAGATCCGCGCCGCATGCATCCGATTCCTCTTCGGCCTGCTCTACGCAACTGGGCTGCGGATCTCCGAGGCGATCAACCTGAACCTCGGCGATATCGACCTTGAACGCAGCACCCTCTTCGTCCGCCGCGGCAAATTCGGGAAAGACCGGCTCGTCGCCCTGGCTCCATCCACTGTTCAAGCACTCAATACCTGGCTCGGCCTGCGCTCGTTCCATGCGGGAAACGGAAACTCCGCGCCCTTGCTCGTCGGCGCACCAAACAAACGACTCAGCTACCCGCAGGCCAAACGCGCATTCAGGAAGCTGCGCACGCAATGCGGGTTGCTCGGCGATCCGCCACCGCGCCTGCACGACCTCCGGCACAACTACGCCAGCGAATGCCTGGCCCGGTGGCGGCGCGAAGGCAAAGATATTCAAACCCTGCTCCCCGTCCTGTCCGTCGCCATGGGCCACGTCAACCCGCGGGCCACCCAGCGCTACATCCATATCGATGCCGCAACCCTGCTCGATGCATCCGGAAAAATCCGCGACCGCTTCATCCAACCCAACGGGGAAAACCAATGAACCCAAGCCTCAGCCGTCTCATCACCAGCTTCTTTACATCCTACCTCACCAACGAACGCGGCGCATCGCAAAACACCATCGCCGCCTACAGCGACACCCTGCGCCTGTTCATCAAGCATCTCTGCAAACAACAAAACAAGCTGCCTGAAAAACTCAGTGTGCAAATGCTCGATTCCAAGGAGGTTCTCGACTTCCTCGACCACCTCGAACATGACCGCGGCAACAGCCAGTCCACGAGGAATCAGCGGCTCGCCGCCATCAAATCCTTCCTCCACTACGCCGCCCGCGAAAATCCCGAACTCATGCTCCCAAACGAATGCATCCAGGCCATCCGATCCAAAAAGACCGACCACAAGCCTCCGCCCAGCCTCAGCGTTGAACAAGTCCGCGCCATCCTCGACTCCATCGACACCTCCACCCTCATCGGGCTCCGGGACAAAGCCCTTATTCAGCTACTCTACAACACCGGCGCCCGCGTGCAGGAAATCGCCGATCTGTGCATTGGCGACCTGCGCTTCGAAAATCCGGCAACCGTCACCCTCACCGGCAAAGGAAAGAAAACCCGCACTATCCCGCTCTGGGATGAAACCGTCCAGCACATCCAGGCCTACCTACTGGCAAGGGAACACGCCGGCGTCCACTCCGACCACCTTTTCCTAAACAACAAAAGAGAGCCTATCACCCGCTTTGGAATCGGTCGGCGAATAGAACTCCACGGGAAAAACGCCGCCGAAAAAAGCCCAAGCCTAAACGATCTGAAGATCACGCCACACCTCTTTCGCCACACCACCGCGCTGCACCTCATCGAAACCGGAAGCGACATCACCATCGTCAAGGAATGGCTCGGTCACGCCGATATCAAAACCACGAGCCAATACATCGAAGTCAGCGTCGAGCGCAAACGCAAAGCCCTGGAAAAACTACCACCGCCAGGGTCGGGAGGCCCCGTTGAAATGCCGGAATGGAAAGAACTCGGCATCATCGAATTCCTTACGAGCCTGTCGCACAACCGGAAATTATGTTGCGACCTTCCTGTGCCAACATCAACAGGAGGCTATTCATCCGCACGCTTCGCAACATAATCAACCACGCAACATAACCATCCTTATGTGGTGTGCAACATAAGGATGGCAATGCGAACCTTCTAAAAATGACTCTCCATTCGGGTCGGTACGATCAGGATAGCGATGCGAACCTGATTCTCCAAAAGTTAAGTTAGGTAATGGCAATGTGTTGCAACAGAAAAGCGCGAAACCGGGTCAATATGACGCGAGTTTCGATTTTTGAACAATCGTCTTGAACGGTACTCCTTACTGGATAGCAATGCGAACTTAGACCCGTTCGCAACCCCAGTTTCCCGAACAGCATTTCTAACCATTCACGACCATTTCATTTTGGCCTCAAGTGTGTCGGCAGATAGATCTGCCCCACAGGTCCATTCCACGTAATACTTCCCATTTCGAATCTGAACAAATGCATCCCAGTTCTTCAAAGGAGCAAACGCAGGAGAATCAAGATACGGGCTGACATCGACTGTTCCCGAGCGGCCATCTTCAGCTACGACCTGGAGCACCCCTGCCTCGAGGGGTTTTACTTCCTGAATAATCATTGATCCAACCCCCGGATTGGCAAAGGATTTTGACCATTAACAGCGAGTTCCCAATCGGCGATAAGATCTTCTTTATGAATCTCGATCCACGCCACAACCAGTTTGTTCTTTTTAGGCGGAAGTTTTCCGGCCAGCACGTCTCCGTTTTCGATGGAATACACTGCCATATCACCCTGATACTCCGCATGGATATGCGGCACATGATGTTTTTCCGTGTCATAGAAAAACATCTTAATCAGAATCCCGTAAAATATGGAAATTGTCGGCATAGTCAAACCTCTCAAATAAATAAACGAACTGAAGAATTCCACAAACCCACCGACAAATCCAGCTTTTCGATGGTTCGACTCACTCTTCCACGGTAAATTCTCCCGCTTGGTTAGTTTTTTTAGGGGTGCGGAAAGGTATCGCCTCCCGCAAGTTCATGTACGGCAACGGATTTAAGGGGAGTTGGTTTTGGGGAAGAGCAACGCAGATTCTTGGTTTTTGCAGGTGGTTTTTATTCTGATTTCGCGGTTTTTCATGCCGCGATACGATGCGCGTCTTCAGATATTGAAATACCAGATCCAGATGCTTTGCGACCGCATTGATGATCCGCGAATTATTACAGAGGAATACGAACGTGCGGAACTGATGCGATTGGGGGCATTGATCGACCACGACATTTCGGATGTCATGCTGGTCGTGAAACCAAAGACCTACTGTGGCTGGCTGCGGAAGAAGGCGGGCAAGAAACCGAAGCGCAAGGGCGGACGTCCAGAAACGGATGCGAGCATCATCCAGTTGATTCTCCGGTTTGCCAAAGAGAACCTTGGATGGGGATACAAAAGGATTCACGGGGAACTCAAAAAGTTGGGCATTAAAATCGGGCGGACAACGATCCGTGACATCATGAAGCGAAACGGCATAAACCCGGTGCCGGATAAGGCGTATAAGAACCCGGACAGCACTTGGTCGAAGTTTATCAGCTCGCATATTGAGACTCTCGTCGCAATCGATTTTTTCTCGAAGCCCGTCTATACGCTTAAAGGGAAATTCGACGCGTATGTTCTGGTCTTTATCCACCTCGGAAGCCGCCGGGTCTTCATGAGCCCGGCCACGTTTCATCCCGATGAAAATTGGGTGCTTCAACAAGCGCGGAACGCCTCCATGTGGCTGGATGATATTGGAGTCGGAGTAAGTCATCTCATCCGTGACCGCGATACGAAATTCGCGGCGAGCTTCGATACGTTCTGGGAAGGTTCGGGAACGACAATAATCCGAACTCCACCGCGCACCCCCCAAGCTAATGGATTCGCGGAAGCATTCGTAAAAACCGTGAAATCCCAATGCCTTGACCACTTTATCTGCCTGAGCCTTGAACACCTTGACTACATCAACCGAGAGTGGCTGGCGCATTACAACTTCACACGGCCTCATCAAGGAAAAGAGATCGGCAATAAGGTTCTTAACGTTGATTTCACACCCACAACTGAAGGTGAAATTAAACGGGAAAAGAAGCTCGGCGGGATCATTTCGCACTATTACCGCGCCGCCGCATAGCCCTGTCGAGGCCAACATCAAAACGCACCTGCCCGTTCACATTGAACGACTATTTCGATACGTCCTGACCTCATGAATTTAGCTGTTGCTACTTTTTTCATCGCTCTATTCTAACCGCTTATCCGCTCGGCCCGCATACATTTCGTGCGGAAAACTTCAATTTCACCAAATATTTTCAACCAATTCCTGCGCCGACACCTTTCCGCACCCTCCAAGCCCACATTCAAAACGTTTCCGCATTGTTTCCGCCAATGATCAGTTTTACTCAAGAAACATCACGGGCTATCAACTTTTCCCGCACTTGCGCTTTCGCACACATGAACCAATAAGAAAGGGCTTATCCGCTAAGATAAACCCTAGAAAAATGGAGCGGGAGACCGGACTCGAACCGGCGACGAATTGCTTGGGAAGCAATCATTCTACCACTGAATTACTCCCGCTCTCTAGATAGGTTGCTTTTTTACCCTCCGAGGCCTGGCCGACGCAATCCCGGATTTCTAAAAAACGGGTTTTTCCCAACTTTTGAAAACCGCGGGATCATGCCACGACGACTTGGAACCGGGCGAGGGCTGGCCGCTGACCGGTCCGCTCTTCTTTTCCGGAAGCTTATCGGTTCCGGATGCCAACTCGTGCCACCGCGCCGACATCGCGGCGACGCGTTCCGGATAGGTTCCGGCCAGGTCGGTTTGCTCGCAGCGGTCTTCGGCCAGGTTGTAGAGTTCCCACTTGCTTTTGTAGAAACTCACCAGCTTCCAATCGCCCATGCGCAGGGCGCGGCAACCGGAAAACTCGAAGTAGATTTCGTCGTGCCTGGGTTGGTCGATCCCCCTGAACAACGGCACGAGGGATTTGCCTTGCAAGGGTTCAATGTTTATGGCGGTTGGATATTGTGCCCCGCCCACATCGATGCAGGTGGCCATGAAATCGACCAGATGGCCCGGACTGCGCACCCACCCACCGGTGTTCTTGAGATTCCCCGGCCAATGCACGATCAAGGGCGATGAGATGCCGCCTTCGTGCTGGGTCTGCTTGTAGTGCTTGAGCGGTGTATTGCCAACGGTGGCCCAGCTCGCGTCGTAGAGGTAGTAGGACTTCCCTTCCCAAGGCGGGATATCGATGTTCTTGCTGCGTTCGAACGGGCAGGCGCCGTTGTCGGAGCAGAGCATGATGAGTGTGTTTTCGAGTTGCCCCTTCTTTTCCAGATAATCCACCAAACGGCCGATGTTTTGGTCGATGCGGTCGACCATGGCGGCAAAGATGGCCATGCGGAAACGTTCGAACTCGCGCTGGTGAACGGTCATGCTTTCCCACCCCGGCACATGCTCGGGCAAGGGCGGAAGCTTCATGTCCTGCGGAAAGATGCCGAGTTGCTTTTGTTTTTCGAAACGTGCTTTGCGGATGGCGCCCCACCCGGCATCGTAGCGGCCCAGATATTTCCGGATGTCTTCCTTGGGGGCCTGCAAGGGATAGTGCGGCGCGTTGAAGGCAATGTAGTGGAAGAACGGCTTCCCGGTTTCCAAGGCCTCGTCGAGAAACTTCATCGTCCAATCCACATTGGCATCGGTCGTGTAGAAATCGTCGCCGAATTCGTTCCACTCCCCGCCGTTGAGCCGGAAGGTGTTGTCGCCCACAAAAAAGTCGGTCGCCCCGGAGAGATGGCCCCAGTAGCGCTGGAACCCGAAATCGGTCGGTTGCTTGTCGAGATGCCACTTGCCGGCCATCGACGTGAAGTATCCGGCCTTGCCCAGCACCTCGGCGATGGTGGTTGCCCGGTTGAGCTTGGTGTTGCCCGCCTGGTTGCAGTAGAGGCCACTGAGCAGGCACACGCGCGACGAGTGGCACTTTGCCGTGTTGTAGAACTGCGAGAAGCGCAAGCCTTCGGCCGCCAGCTTATCGATGCGCGGTGTCTCGATCTCGGAGCCATAGCACCCGAAATCGGCGAACCCCAGATCGTCCACCATCATCAACAAGATGTTCGGCCGCTCCGCTCCGCCCACGGAACAGGCAAGGCCAACCAATAGACCTATGATGCTTTTCTTCATTGGCTTCTCCACTGATTTTTGGAACCACGAACCACACGAAAACCAAACCGCCGCCAGTCTTTCGTGTATTTAGTGTATTTCGTGGTTGATCCTATTTCGCATGCGGGGCGCAGCCTTCGCCGCCCTTGTAGCGCTCGAGCAGCGCCTTCATTTGCGCCACTTTTTCCGGATGGCTGGCATAGAGGTTTTCGTGCTGCGCCGGATCCTTGGCCAGATTGTAGAGCAACCCTGGTGTTCCGTCTTTGCCATAGCCGCGTGCTTCGTTGAACCACCCCGGACTCTTGGAATGCTCTCCACTCTTGGCGTCGATGAGCATCCAGTCGCCTTTCCGCAAGGCAAACGCCGAGTCATAGGTGTTTTGCACGGTTGCCTCGCGAAGCGGTTGTTTGAGCTCCTTGCCGTCGAGAACCGGCGCAAGATCATAGCTATCGATCGCTTCCTTGGCGGTTAGGTCATAGCCGATTTCCGCGGCAAGCGTTGCGGCTAGGTCGACCTGGCTGACGGTTTCCGAGGAGGTCGATCCGCCCTGGACGCGCCCCGGCCACTTGATGACGAACGGGACGCGGTGGCCTCCCTCCCAAACATCGCGCTTCAGGCCGCGCTGCTTGCCGGAGCTCCAGTGGCCATATTTTTGCAGACGTTCATAGGCATATTTTTCCGGCCCGTTGTCGGCCGTGAACACCACGATGGTGTTATCGGAAAACCCGCCCTGCTCCAGAGCCTGCAGGATCTTGCCGGCCATCGCATCGGTTTCGAACACGAAATCGCCATAGGGCCCGGCCTCGGATTTCCCACGGTATTCATCGTTCGGAATGATGGGCGCATGGGGCGAAGGAAATGCGAAATACAGGAAGAACGGCTGGTCCTTTTTTTGCTTCCCGATCCACGCCACGGCCTTGTCCGCCAGCGAGGGCAATACCTGG
This sequence comes from Pontiella desulfatans, assembly GCF_900890425.1. Classification (NCBI taxonomy): domain Bacteria; kingdom Pseudomonadati; phylum Kiritimatiellota; class Kiritimatiellia; order Kiritimatiellales; family Pontiellaceae; genus Pontiella; species Pontiella desulfatans. Next base: position 3,768,198 of record NZ_CAAHFG010000001.1, read on the forward strand.
TAGGGATCCCAACCATCGACCATCGGCCCCGGACGGAACTCCCAGCTCCCTTCGGGGATCTTCTTGAACAGCTTGGTGTCCATCATCACCGACGGCGCTTCCACCACCCGGTCGTTTTCAATAAAGCAATACGGCGGGAAATTGATGGTGCCATCGCCGAAATAATAATCGAACCCTTGGTCGAGCGGCCCGCCGGTGACCGGCTTGCTCCAATCGAAGGCTTCCGGCTTGAAGGCCTTCTTTTTCTTTTTCCCCTCCCCCACGGTTTCGCTCGGTACGTTTTCCCGTTTGGACGCATTCCAGTCCCAGCCCAGATGCCATTTACCGACCGCCGCCGTGCTGTAGCCTTTCGACTTGAACATTTTGGCCAACGTAAAATCGTCCGGTTCAAAAACCGATTCACCGAACGCATTGACGATGCCGTGGAACCGGCGCCAATGGTGCTGGCCGGTCAACAGGGCGAACCGGCTCGGCGTGCAGATGCCGGATGAACTGTGGCCATCGGTGAAGCGCATGCCTTCGCTCGCAAGCTGGTCGAGGTTGGGCGTGGGTATTTTTGAATCCGGGTTGTTGGCCCCCAGATCGCCGAAGCCCATGTCGTCGGCATAGAGAATCAACACATTGGGTTTATCAGCGGCAAACGTAGCGCAGGCACAAGCCAGCACCGCATATAGAATGCTTTTCTTCATCATCTCTTCCCCTTCGGTTTGTTTATTTCAACAGACAACGCATCCGGCAGCACCCGACTGGACACCGCCTGAAACTAACTGTTATTGGCATGCCACCTTTCCGCCTGCCCCGTCGCCCTGCACCGAACTAATTCCGCGGCAACGCAAACCGGACAAGGTCGCCGTTAACCGCGACGTACACCAGCTCGCGCTCTTTATCCACCCACATGTCCATGCTATCGAAAAACACCGACGGAATCTGCACGACAGGGCTGAATGCAAAGTTTTCCATATCATACAGCCCGATCTCAGCTCCGCCATGTATGCTATGGTTGATGGCAGCCCAATGGAACCCTGGTTTCTTCGATGGTTGCAACGGGCGGTATGACAAGTCAAAGAGCGGGGAAAAACAGCCCTCAACCATCTCATGCTCCCCGGTTGCCGGATCGAGCAGATAATAAGCGACCTTGGGTTTATCTTCGGCATCCCCCGACCCTTCCTCAACCCGGACGACAAGAAATTTCCCATGCGCCGGGATATGGGCGATGGGACTCAAATCCCCCGCTGGCGGAATGTCCACAATGTGCTCCACATCGTGAAGAAGGTCGTAGCGAATGAGAATATTCGGCTTGGCCCAGCCCTGCTCGGCCTTCGCGGCAACCACCCACCTTCCGTCGGGGGAAACGATGGGGTCGGCATGGGCGCCAGCGTTCAATAGGATAGGCGTCTTGTCTTTTTCGCATAACCACAAGCCATCGAAGTTTGCGCGAACCACCCCCCCCGTCGTCCCGGATTGCCAAGGATGGTTGTTCAGGTGTTCCGGAAACCGGAAACGTTTCGGGACATCATCGTTGGAGCCAATAATCCGGCATGCATCGGGCTGCGGAACCATACCCCCAACCCGACCGTTTTCAAACCGATGCCATTGAGGGGGATCGTCGTCGTTTGAATCGACCAAAACCCGGATGCCACCCGCACCCGTCCAAACGGCGTCCACCCTGTTTTCAAATGCAGCATGCAGAACGGAGAATCCATCGACTTGACTTTCACAGCCGTAGTGCAGCGCGAGTCCGCCAGCAGCTTCAAGTCCATGAAACAACTGGGTGATGAAATCATAGACCGGAGCTTCATCCTGCGCATTGCTGGGATTGTTCATATAAACCCGCCTTCCGCCATTCGCTGCAAGATGGACATATTCATATTGAATACCATCGCACACGGGAATGTTCAGCGGCGCCAGGCCGTCAAAATTATTCTGCTTGATGGAAAGCTTCAAACGAGCAAGCTCCTCTTCCGCAAGCTCCCGCACTGCGTAGCGGCCGTTGCTGTAATAAGCCGTCAACTCTCCTTTTCCATCCCGAACGCCGACCACAATCTGCCCCCGGTTACCCCAATACCCCGCGCTTAAAAGCGCATGGATTTCGTTGGGCGGCGACTCCCCCGAAAAACGCTTGCGGAGCACTTTTTCCCATCCGGCAAATTTGGAAAAAGAGCCGTGGCCGGGATCGAATCCCTGCAACGCACCCAGAATGCGCATCTCCGAAGGATAGCGGTCAAGAATCGCGGCACGCGCCTCGGCACTGTCGTCGGCTTCCAGATACCGCTCAATGGCGTTGCCAAGCAACGGATCGTTCACTTGCGCCCAACGAGCTATCAGCATCTCGACGGGAAGCGGCTCCCGCACGAGCCTTGCACAGGCCAACAGCATCAACTGGGCATCGCGGTCATCGCCCTGTAGAATTTCGATGGCCTTCCCGGGGCTTCCTGCAAGGACTGCCGCGATTCCTGCAACGCCTCCGCCCCGGGCGCCGAATTCCCTCAGCCGTGCCAGATAATGCTCCCGCAGCATCTCCCGAGTATTCAACACGACTAAAATGGATTCCTCGGAGAGCTCCGGTTCGGCCAGTGCATCGAGCATCCGCTGCCCGTTCGCGACATCGTCCCCCGCCAAAGAAATTTGGAGGATGATTTCCGCAACATCCGGAGATCCGACCTTTAGCTGCCCTGCCCGTTTTTGCAGCAGGTCGACAACCGGCGCCGTTATCCGCTCGGGAGCAGCGACATACTGCCCAATGGCAAACTCGGTCGACTTTTTGCTGGGCCCCAAAAGCGACGAAAGGTCTTCATGAGGTTTTTCGTTGTTCCCACGAGCGGTTTGCACCGCAAACGCCTCGATTCCCTCAACAAGCTCGTCGTCGCTGAATCCGTTCAATGCATGGATCGCGGCAATTACGTTGCGTCGATGGTTGCTCTGCTTTTCCCGGCTCAACGCCTCCTTTAGGATGGGGACGGCGTTCGTTGCATCATAATAGGCCAAATCATCCGCCGCCCCTGCCAAGCGGAATCCCGTGTCATGCCCGGCGACCCACATAAGCCCGTCCACGCTTTCGGGGATGCAAACACGATCCAGGCTTTGAATCAATCGCAACCGCCCCATGTTCGCCTTTGCCCACTCCGGATCGTCCAGCCAGGGAAGCAAAGGACGCAGGGCGTCTGCGCGCGCATCCTTCAGATTAAATTGAACCAGGCAGCTAACGACTCGCTCATGCGCAACCCGGTTTTCGTTATCGACCCATTCCGTCAAGACGGGAATCCAATGATCCGGATTGGCCTCCACAAAATTTTCAAGCGGGCGATAATTCAAATATCCTTCCTTCAACTTGGGCAAGGAGCCAAGCAGATGCAGGAAATATTCGTCCCGTCCTGGCCAATCCGATTCCAGCACGCGCTCGCACGCCATCGCCCGGGTGGAAGCCGGCAAGCCTTCCTCAAAAACCATGGACTGCAGTTTGGCTCGAAGTTCGGTTCGGGTTGCTTCATCGCCATGCTTATAAAGCAACCCCGTTGCATAGGCGGCCACGCGCACGTCATCGCCTTTGGCGTGTTTCTCGAGGATCGGCTTGGCTGCGCTCCAATCATATTCCGCCAGACGGTTCAGCGGCGTCTCGTGGCGAGAGTTGTACTCTCCATCAAAACGCGCGCTTTCAGCCTCTTTGATCAACTTGGCCCGGAAAGCGCGCTCCCTCCTTCGAAGCTCCTCCTCGGAGGGAGGCTCCTCCTGCACCTTATCTTTATGGCGAAGCTCAACTGGAACAAGGCGCTCCTTGGGCTGCTCTCGCCAATCGGGCGGAGGAGATGGAAGCTCCAGCAACCGAGCCACAATGTTGCTGATTGAATCCCCGCCATCCGCCATGGCCCCGTCTCCGAACAGAAACGTTCCAACCACGGCACACATCCCCATCCTTGTCACCCATCGCATTATAATCATGCGCGAAGCTTACCGGAACAGCTCGCGCAATCAATCATCAGATGAACCTGAACCAAAACCGCAACGACAGCTTTTGAGCTTGAAAAAACACGTACTCGCGTGGAATCATACGTACACCATGAAAACCAAGCTGACCGTTACAATGGATGACAAACTCATTCCGCAGGCCAAGCGCTACGCGCGCGAACACAACCGTTCCCTATCGAGTGTGATCGAGGAATCGCTTGCCAAACTGACGAGTGGCCAACCCGACCGCTTTTCAGAACGCTGGCAAGGTAGGATCTCCATTTCCGGGAAAGATGACCCGCGCTTCGAGCAACTCAGCAAGAAGTATCTATGAAAATCCTAATTGACACGGATGTGTTGCTCGACGTCGCCTTGGGTCGCGCCCCGTTCGCGGATGCATCCGGCAAGTTGCTGGATGCGTTGCAGAATGGACAGGCGACCGGATTCGCCGCATGGCATTCGGCCGCGAACTTCTACTACCTCTGCACCTCAACCCAAAACGACAAGGCCGTAAGGGGATTTCTGGACGACCTGTTCAGGTTCATCCAGATCGCTCCCGTATCGACCATCGACATGCAACGCGCCCTCTCTCTCAACATGAAGGATTTCGAAGACGCCATGCAGGCCGCTGCCGCACTCGCCTGCGGCGCGGACGTTATCGCAACGCGAAACCTGCGCGACTACACAATGTCGCCCATCAAAGCCAAGCTCCCCAAGGATATTCTTCGTCTGATCGCATGATCCCGTGAATGGGCTGAGCCCTCTCGCCTTATGAACTACCCCTTCCAACTTGTTGCGGATTTCGTGCCGACCGGCGATCAGCCGGAGGCGATCGAAAAGCTGTGCGCCGGACTGGCGAAGGGCCAAAAGTTCCAGACGCTGGAAGGGGTAACCGGATCGGGCAAGACCTTCACGGTGGCCAACACCATTGCTCGCCATGGGCGCCCCGCCCTGGTGCTCTCGCACAACAAGACGCTTGCCGCCCAGCTCTATGCCGAGTTGAAAGCCTTCTTCCCGAACAATGCGGTGGAATATTTCGTCTCCTACTACGACTATTACCAACCCGAAGCCTACATCCCGCAGACCGACACCTTCATCGAGAAGGATTCCGCCATCAACGACGAGATCGAACGGCTCCGACTGGCCGCAACGGATGCCCTGCTCAACCGCGAGGATGTCATCATCGTCGCCTCGGTTTCCTGCATCTACGGTCTCGGCTCGCCGGAGGACTACAAAAAAATGGTCGTCAGCGCCAACGTGGGCGAAGAATCCAACCGCGATGCCGTGCTCAAGAAGCTGGTCGAGATCCAGTATGAACGCAACGACTATGAACCCGGCGCCGGCAAGTTCCGCGTGCGCGGCGACACGCTCGATATTTTCCCCTCCTACGCCAAGGACTATGCCATCCGCCTTGAATTCTGGGGCGACGAAATCGAAGCCATCAAAAAGATCGACCCCCTCACCAACGAAGTGCTCGAAATCAATGACCACATCATGGTTTCCCCCGCCAAGCATTTCGTGATGCCGCAGACCAAGATCGATGCCGCCCTCGTGGCCATCCGCCAGGAGATGGAGCAGCAGGTGGCGGTGTTCGAGCGCGAAAACCGGTTGATCGAAGCACAACGGATCAAGATGCGGACGGAATACGACCTGGAAATGATGAAGGAGATCGGCTTTTGCGGCGGCATCGAAAACTATTCGCGGCATCTCGCGGGACGCAACCCCGGGGATCGGCCGGAATGTTTGCTCGATTATTTCACGGGCGATTTCCTGACCATCGTCGATGAATCGCACGTAACCCTGCCGCAGGTGCGCGGCATGTACAACGGCGACCAGGCCCGCAAGGGGACGCTGGTCGAGCACGGCTTCCGCCTGCCCTCGGCGCTCGACAACCGCCCGATGAACTTCGATGAATTCTTATCGGTGACCAACCAGATGATCTTCCTCTCCGCCACGCCCAGCGTTTTTGAAAGGGAGCATGGCGGGACGCCGATCGAACAGATCATCCGCCCCACCGGCATCGTTGATCCACCGGTGGAACTCCGCCCGCTCAAGAATCAGATCGACGACCTGATGGAGGAAATCCGCATCCGCGCCGAGCGCGGCGAGCGCACCCTCGTGACCACGCTCACCAAGCGGACGGCGGAGGATCTGACCGAATATCTCGAAAAGACCGGGCTGAAGGTGCAATACCTCCACTCCGACATCGATGCCCTCGAACGGGTGGACATCCTGCGCGAGCTTCGCAGCGGAACGGTCGACTGCCTGATCGGCATCAACCTATTGAGGGAGGGACTCGACCTGCCCGAGGTTTCACTGGTTGCCATTCTCGACGCCGACAAGGAGGGATTCCTGCGCTCCGAGACCGCGCTGGTACAGACCGCCGGTCGCGCCGCCCGCCACATTGATGGGCTCGTCATCATGTATGCCGAAAAGATTACCGACTCGATGCAACGCATGCTCGACAAGTGCGACCACCGGCGCCAGAAGCAGCGCGCCTATAACGAGGAACACGGCATTGTTCCGCAGGCGATCAAAAAGGAAATCCAGGACAGTCTGAAAACCATCTACGAGACGGCCGAGGAAACCGTCGAGATGGCCGTGGCCGAGGATGGCGTGGAATACAGCGTCGGCGAAACCATCCACCAACTCGAACAGGAAATGCTCGAAGCCGCCGAAGCGTTGGAATTCGAACGCGCCGCCACACTGCGCGACCAGATCAAAGCGCTGGAAGAAAAAGGCTAACCACGAAGACACAAAGAACACGAAGATGGATATTTCTTAGAGTCCTTGGAGCCTTTGTGGTTAATGATTATCCGCGCGTGGCGCGTTTGAGCATTTCACGCTCGCGAGGCGTTAGGGCGCCCATGCCCTCCTTGCCAATCTTGTCGAGGATGCGATCGACGTCCTCCTTGGAAAGCTGTTCTGCCCGGGGAGCGTTGCTGGGCCTGGGCTTCTTTTTTCCCAAACCGGGAATCCTGGCCTTGAATTCATCAACCAGATGCGGGTGTTTGAGCGATATGGCATAGGAGAAGCCCGCAACACCGCCAATCAGGTGGGCGGCATTGGCAATTCCGCCAATCAACGGCTCGCTGATGGTTTCGTGCAGCTCCCAGATCGCCAATCCAAGCACCAGCATCCAGGCCCGGCAGGGAATCACGAACCAGAGCAGCAGCTTCGCATTGGGATATAGCGCGCCGAAGGCCCCGAGAATACCCATCACCGCGCCGGAGGCGCCGACGCAGATCGGATAATGCATAAAGGTATTTCCAAATGCATCGGCAACAGGGAAGGGATCCGCAATGAGCGACCACCCCAGCCCTCCCAGAATGCCGCTCACATAATAAAGAATGAAGAAGCGGAATGCCCCAATGGTGCGCTCCACCGTTGGGCCGATAAAAAACAGGCCCAGCATATTCACCATCAAATGGCTCAAACTCCCGTGAATGAACATATAGGTGAACAACTGGCCGATCTCAAAATTCATCCACCAGTTTGCGCGCAAGGCAAAATTTTCGGTCAGCAATCGTTGCGACGTCAATGCATCCAGGGCAAAAATCACAACATTCAGGATCAGAAGAAACTTCACGGAGGAGGAAATCCCCACCATGCTTCCTATGTTTCTAGGTTCGTTGTTGAACATGCTTTCCTTTCAAAGTCCGCAAAGTAGACCGAAACCGACGAATCCGGTCAATCTTGCAAAGCGCTTAATTCATTGACCCATCCCCCATCCCGGTGTTCATTTCCGGACGGAAAATGTGACGGCCGTCAGTTTTTCCGTCCGGACCAATCGTCGACCGCGGTGGTTCGCGCTTGCCCATTTCCAAAGGGTGGATATGATGGCGCGGATTTTCAACGAAATGGAACATGCTATGACCGACGAAACCAAACTGACCGGACTCACCTTGCTCAAGAAGGGTGAAACGCGCTACCCGACCAGCCCGGACGAGGCGAAACTGGAAACCTTCGAAAACGCGAACCAGGGGCGGAACTATTGGATCACCTTCCAGACGTCGGAGTTCACCTCGCTCTGTCCGATTACCGGCCAGCCGGACTTTGCGACGATTACCATCGAGTATATTCCGGGCACGTTGTGCGTGGAAAGCAAGTCGCTGAAGCTCTATCTCTTCTCGTTCCGCCAGACCGGCACCTTCTACGAGGAAATCGTCAACCGGATCTATTCGGATCTCGACGAACAGCTAAAGCCCAAGCGGCTGGTGGTGAACGGCGACTTCACCGCGCGCGGCGGCATTACCTCTGCGGTGAAGATTGATTCCGCTGAAGCATAGTTTTTCACAGAAGACCGCCACATACGCGAAGGAATACCAATCATCCGGACCCTGGTGCTTCGCGTTCGTCCATAAACCGGACTATTCGCCCGAATAGACGCAGACGTTGGAGGGATTTTCCTTCACGACCACCTGCGTGAGCTGAGGCAGGGCGGGCTTGGTCTGGTTCCAGAACCATAGGGCGATGTATTCGGCGGTTGGGTTTTCCAGCCCTTCGATTTCGTTCAGCACCTTGTGATCGAGCTGGTCGACCAAGGGATCAACCACACGTCGAACATCATTGAAGTCAATGACCCACCCCAGCTTGGGATCGAGTTCGTCTTCGACATGGATTTCGATGTAGTAGGTATGCCCATGCATGTTGGCGCATTTGTGCGTTGGAGGCACATTCGGCAGCCAGTGCGCAGAATCAAACTTGAATTCCTTGTAGATTTTCATTTTAGGCATGGGTCGTATTCCTTGTTGCGTATTGCGTATGGTCAGGTTCCTGCCGGAAGAGTCAAGAAGTACGTAATACGAAATACGCAGTACATCTACACATATTCCCGAGGGTCGCTTTGTCCAATTTCACTGAACCCCTTCTTGCGTAGCAGGCACGAATCGCAGTATCCGCAGGCGCGCCCGTCGGGGGCGGGGTCGTAGCAGCTGGTGGTTTTAGCGTAATCGACGCCCAATTCAAGCCCGCGTTGAATGATTTCGGCCTTGGTTAGATCAATCAACGGGGTATGGATGGTTAATTTTTTCCCCTGTACACCGGCAACGGTGGCGAGATTGGCCATGGCTTCGTAGGCGGCGATGAACTCGGGGCGGCAGTCGGGATAGCCACTGTAGTCGAGCGCGTTGACGCCAATGAAAATGTCGTAGGCTTCGAGCACCTCCGCCCAGGCCAGGGCGTAGGAAAGGAAGACGGTGTTGCGCGCAGGAACGTAGGTCACGGGGATTTCGTCGGTCAATTCCCCCACATCATCGTGCTTCGGCACGTCGATATCGGCGGTCAGCGCGGAGCCTCCGAACGAACCGAGATCGATATCGACGATCTTGTGTTGCCTTGCCTTTTCGGAAGCCTGCTCCACCGCGCAATCGAGCTCGATGGAATGGCGCTGCCCATAGCGGAAAGAAACCGCATAGACTTCATAGCCCTCATTCAGGGCCATCGCCATGGCCGTTGCGGAATCGAGACCGCCGCTCAACAAAACCACTGCCTTTTTCACTAGAGCATCTCCAACATTTTATGGGTTTGTGGAATGACCCGCACATTGGGGAGCACGCCGGAAACCTTGTCCTGCCAACGCAACAACTGGGCACCACTTGGAACCGCGTCGGTTTTCCGGGCTTTCGACATGGGCTGGATGACGACCAGCGTATCCGCGCCCCCGGCCTTCTTGATGCCTTTGACCGCCTCCATCAGTTCGCCTTCGTGGGTTTCGGCGGAGAGCACCAGCTTGGTGAACACCTCGACGTCGAAATCGCGGCAGGTTTTCAGGAATTGCCAGTGCGCAGGGAAGGTGTTTTTTTCGCGGGTCACGCTGGAAAGCTTGATATCCATGGCCACCACATCGATCCATTCGATGATTGTTTTCAACTGCTGCGGGAGATCGCCGGCGGTTTCGAGATAGATGTTGTGGTCGTCGCCGCAGAGCTGCGGAAGCAACTCTTGCAGGTAGTTGGCCTGCAACAACGGGGCGCCGCCAGTGAGGGAAATGCGCTTGTTGGTCTTTTTGCCATCGATCTTCCGAACCAGTTCCATCACCTGGTCGATGGCCAGCGGATTGGGGATCTGTTCGAATTTGCCAGACCCCGGCTCCATTTCAATCAGCACGGTCTCGGTGCGTTCGGTAATGGTGTCGCAATAGATGCATGCGCGATGGCACTCGCAGAAGCGGACAAAAAGATGGCGCTCGCCGACATAGGGGCCTTCACCCTGAATGGAACTGAATATTTCGGAAAGATAGGTTTTCATGGCTCAGACAAAGTACCCGACCAACTCCGAAAACGAAGCAAAATATGCGTCCGCTTTATACCCCCGCTCTTCCCCGAACCCATACCGGACATAGGCATTCTTCACCCCGGCGTTTTCGGCCACCGCCAAGTCGGTATAGTTGTCGCCCACCATCCAAACCGTGGCCGCATCCATGCCGGCCGCTTCCATGCAGGCAAGGATTCCGTCGGGTTCCGGCTTGAGGTTAGGCACATCCCCGCCACCGATAATCGAGGTGAAGCGGTCCGCCAACCCAAAATGTTCGAGAATCCTGCGACTCGGTTCGCCGGGCTTGTTGGTGAGCAGCGCCACCTTGTGGCCCGCCTTCACCAGCTCGGCAATTCCGTCGGCGACGCCGTCGTAGAGATAGGTATGAACCACCAAATGCCCGGCATAGTAGGCCTTGTTGATCGCCAGCGCTTCGTCAACATCCACCTCCGCGCCCTGCAACGATCGCTCCACCAGTTTCCGCACACCGTTGCCGACATATCCGCTGACGGTTTCAAGAGGCAAGGGAGCCAATCCATAGTGGCATCGCATATGGTTGATCCCCGCCGCCAGGTCGGCGCGGGAATCGATCAAGGTTCCATCCAAATCAAAAATCAAAAGCTGTGGTTCCACTATTGCATCTCCGATAATTTGAGTAGCTCGCGCCAGGTGTGCACGGCGACATCCACCGGATAGTTGACGGGTTGGTTGTTATCGACCGCCACCACCCTTGCGCCGGCGGCGCGGGCGGCCTCGATTCCGATCAACTGGTCTTCAAACACCAGCGTCTTGAGGGGATCAACCCGCAGCTTTTGCGCAGTGACCTCGATAATCTCGGGATCGGGCTTGCGGTTGACGACATCGCTTCCCGTGGTGATGCAGTCGAAAAATTTCAGCACGTCGGCCTCTTCGAGGGCCGGCTTAACAAAACTGAACGGCGAGTTGGTCGCCAGGGCCATTGGCTTTTTCCGATGCCACAACTCGAGGAACTCGCGCGCGCCGGAAAAGAGTTCGGCCCTGAAGATTTCCTGCACCCGCCCGCGCTTGTATTCCAGCACTTTGGCTGGATCCAAGCTCAGACCGTATCGCTCGTTGAGGGTTTCGGCGTACCACGTGCTATGCTTGCCGAAGAATTCGTGATGCTCGTCCGGCTTCAAGGAATAGCCGCTATGGGCCAGCACGGCATCGGAAAACGCCTGCGCATGGTATTTCCCCGAGTCGATCAGGGTGCCGTCCAAGTCCAAGATAAATGCATCATAGTCCCATAGCTTCATGGTTCAGCATCTCCCTAGCATTTTTTACAACTTCGATTGTTTCCACCATTTTAATACTCTCCAAGTCCTGCTTGGAATAGTTTTTCACCAAGGAATTCCTCAACACCCGGTGCTGCCCGCCATAAGGCCCCACCCGCATCGGATCGGTCGGGCCGAAGATCGCCAGGCACGGCGTCCCCGCCGCCGAAGCCATGTGCATCGGCCCCGAATCGACGGTTACCACCAGATCGGCCCGTTGCAAAACGCCCCCCAGCTCCAGCAACGACGTCTTGCCGCACAGATTGGTGGCCGATCCCTCCGGGAGGGCGTTTTCAATCCTCGTGCAGGTTTCGGTATCGTCCGGGGAACCAACCAAGACAATCTGGGCATCGAGATGCTCGCCGAGTTCAACAAACCGTTCCGACGGCCAGTTTTTCGCCTCGTGCCGGGAGCAGGGTGCGAACACCACCACCGGATGCTTTTCCAGGCAGGGGAAATCGACCACCGGAAAGCGGATCGGGAACTCAAGCGGTTCCTCCGGCTTACCCAGAAAACGGAGCACATCGAGATTTTCCTCGACCGCATGCCGGTTCTTGTTTTTTTTCCCGACGACGGTGGAATAGAAAAAACGCGCTCCTTCGCGCTGGCCCGACGTGCCAAGGATCCGGGCGCCTTTCGAGCGCTTGGCCATCCGGCAGACCATGGCGCTCTTCAGCAGGCCCTGGAAATCCACAACCAGATCATAGGTCTCTTCCCGGAGTGCGTTGCGGAAATTCCCAAAACTGGAGAAGAGGCTTTGGCGTGGAAAGGGAATCACCTTCCGCACATCGGAAAAACAGTCCACCAAACCGGCATATCCCGAGTTCACCACCCAATCGATCTCCGCTCCATAGGCCTGCTTCAGCAGATGCACCGCCGGCAAGGCGTGGAACAGATCCCCCAGCGAACTGGTTTTGACGATCAGGATCCGCATCTCGAAACGTCTAGGCCGCGCCGCAAAGGGTGAGAATTACAGCCTTTTGGGCGTGGAGACGGTTTTCGGCCTCGTCGAACACAATCGACTGCGGACCGTCGATCACCTCCGCGGTCTGCTCGCAGCCGCGGATGGCCGGCAGGCAGTTCATGAAGATGGCATCCGGCTTGGCGTGCGCCATCAGCCCGCTGTTCACCTGGTAGGGCATGAACTTGGCGATCCGCGCCGCTTCCTGATCCTTCGGAATATGGTAGCTCATCCAGGAATCGGTGTAGACCACGTCGGCATCCTTGATGGCCTCCACCGGATCGTCGGTCACGAATACGGAACCTCCGGAGCCGGCGGAAAATGCCGCGCAGTCGGCCACGACGTCGGCGCGCGGCGAATAGTCCTCGCCCGCCGGGGAGCCAACGCTCACATGCATGCCCATCTTGGTTCCGCCGAACATCAGCGAGTGCGTCACGTTGTTGAACCCGTCGCCGAGATAGGCCAGCTTGAGCCCCGCCAGCTTTCCCTTCTTTTCTTCGATCGCCTGAAGGTCGGCGAGAATCTGGCAGGGATGGCTGTCGTCGGTCAGCGCGTTGATCACCGGAACCGTGGCATACTCAGCCATCTCCAACAGATCGTCGTGCTTGAACAGGCGCGCCATGATGACATCGACGAAACGCGAAGCGGTCTTGATGGAGTCGCTGATGCTCTCCTTGCCGCTGCCCATCGGTGAGTTGCCGGTGTGGTAGTAGATGGCGTGGCCGCCCATCTGGGTCATGCCGGCCTCGAACGAAAGGCGCGTTCGCAGGCTGGGTTTTTCGAAAATCATCAGCAACGTCTTGCGCGCCATGGCATCCTGGTAGTTGGCCGGGTTGGTTTTCACATCCCGCGCCAAATCCAATACGTCCCGGATCTTCTCCGGGCTCCATTCCTTCAGTGAAATCAAATGTTCCATAGTTTACCTCGTGATACGTGGGTCGTGATGCGTGAGTTATGAGTCGTGAAAAAACCACGTCTCAATCGTCACGTTTCACGTTCCCGGTTTGTAGTCGTCGTAATATCGGTTCACCTCATCCTGCCGGCCGAAAGTCGTTAGGATCAGGGCGGCGCGGATCCACATGCCGTTGCGCATCTGGCGCCAGTAGACCGCGCGCGGGTCGTTGTCGATATCGGTGCTGATTTCCTTGCGGCGCGGCAACGGATGCAGGATCACACAGGTATCCTTGATGATGTCCATGTGCTCGGCGCCGATACTGAAACCCGAAGTATCGATCGTGCTGCTTTCGCCTTCGGCGTCCCATTCGTCCTGGATGCGGGTCATGTAGATGGCATCCGCGATCGGCATGATCCCGGCGAAATCCTGCGTCACAACATACCGGGTTCCGGCCTGGTCCAGCAGATGCAGGATATCCTGGCCAATCTGCAATTGTTCCGGAGCCACGAAATAGAGCGTCACATCCTTGTAGAGCGTCAGCATCCAGGCCAGCGAGCGCACCGTCCGGCCCCGCATCAGGTCGCCCACGAAAACCACGTGCTTTCCATCCACTCCACCGATCTTCTCGAAACTGCGTTCGAGCGTATAGATGTCCAGCAAGGCCTGCGTCGGGTGCTGATCCGACCCGGAACCGGCATTCAGCACGGGAATCTCGCGGCCGGTATGCGCGAGCATCCAGGCCACACGTTCGGCAAAGCCGCCGACCGGATGGCGCATGATGATCATGTCGGCATAGGAGCTGAAGGTCCGGATCGTATCCTCCGGCGACTCGCCTTTCACCTCGCTCGAGGTCTTCGTGTCGCGCACGTCCATCGTATCGAGGCCGAGAATCTGGCACGCGGCGTTATGCGAAAGGTAGGTGCGCGAAGAAGGTTGCGCGAAATAGAGCATCGCCCGCTTATCCGACAGCAGGGTCTTCAGGAAGTTTGCCCCCTCGCGGCGTTTGTTGATGCGTTTAATGCGCGTGGCCAATGTGCAAAGTTCCTCCAACTTGGTGCGGGTGAACTGCTGCGCGATCAGCGTATGCGGTGGTTCCGACTGGAAATAGCCCCCCTTCTCCGTTAGCGGAAGAGCCTTGAAATCCTTCCATGAGATGCCGCTTAGTTTTTTATCCGTATCCATAATTTCCTTTGCCCCTTTCTCCAACAAGCTTCCAATAATAGCGGCCGAGAGAACAAAGTCCACCCTTCCAATCCGGGTTTTCTTCACCTACATTCCCAGCATGGCAGTCGAAGAGAACAAAACAAGCACCCCCGGGGTCGATCCGGCGGTGCTTAAAAGGTTTACCGGGAAACATGCGCGGGTGGTGGACGCCCCCATCTGCGCGCAAGCCCTGCTCTGCCGGGATATCTTCCAGATCCTCAAACAAAACGTGCTATGGATTGCCGCCGATGTCCGCGAAATGGAACGCCTCCACGAATCGCTGCGCACGCTTGTGGAAGATACCGCAGGCGCCCCGTCGATCCCGCCGCAAGACATCCACCTCTTCCAACCCATGGAAAAGGATCCCGCCGTCTTCGGGGAACACCTCAAACTTGTCCAATACCTCACCCCTCCCGGACCCCACGGAAAAAGTCACGATCGTGACATTTTCCGTGGGGTCCGGTTTATCATCGTCACCTGCCCGCAGGCGCTGGAGCAGGAGGTTCCGCTCGCGGGGGAATCCGAACTGGCGGTTCAAACGCTTAGGGTCGGGGAGGAACATCATCCTCAAACCCTGACCGGTTGGATGTCGGATGCCGGCTATGAATTTGGCGTGGAAGTCTACTCCCAGGGAGAGGCCGCGCTGCGCGGCGGCATTCTCGACTGCTGGCCCCCCGGCTCCCCCCGCCCCGTGCGTATCGAGTTCTTCGGCGACGAAATCGACTCCATCCGCTATTTCGATGACCAGACCCAATGCTCCATAGAGAAGATCGATTCCGTCCAGCTCCCGCAAATGGACTTTGGCTTTGCCGGCGAAGACTCCTGCCCAATTACCGACCTTCTCCCCGAAAACACCCTGATCGTTAATCCAGATGCGGCGGAAGATCTCGCCCAAAGGCGCAACGGCACCCATGAAGCGAGCCTGGCGGCTACTCGGCTTGAGCGAAGCGGGCAAGCAATAAATACCCGCTTTGATTTTTACGATACCGGACTCGTATCGGTTTCCTATGACACGCATCCGAAAGAGGCCGAACAGGCCCGCCGCCGGTTCGTGGATCAGCGCTGTGCCGATGCTTCCGCCGATTGGAGCGTGCATTTCTATTTTGAAACCCGGGGCACCCTGAACCGGTTCAGGGAGCTTTATGAAGAGCTGGAGGGGTTCGATGCGCTGCAACTGCACCACGGCGTACTGCACGAGAGCGCCATCGACCACGGCCGGAAATTCCTGATCGTCACCGAATCCGACTTCTATGCCTACCACACCAACCGCAACGCCCACGCCCGGAACGCCAAACGATTCCACAAGCAACAGGAACGCGTTTCCGAAGCGGCCGACATCCAGCCCGGCGATTTCGTGGTGCACGTCGAGCACGGCGTCGGCAAATATCTCGGCCTTGTCGAGACGTCCTTCAGCGGCAAAAGCATGGAAGTGCTTTGCATCGAATATGCCAAGGGCGAAAAGGTTTATCTCCCCGTCACGCAGGCGCACCTGCTCACCCGCTATAAAGGCATGGGCAAGAATGCGCCCAAGCCGCACACCCTCGGCGGACGGAAGTGGAAAAACGACAAGGCAGGGGCCGAGGAAGCCGTTCAGGATTTCGCCTCCCAGTTGCTGCTGACCCAGGCCGAACGCCAGGCGAAACGCGGCTACCGCTTCTCCAAGGATACCGCCATGCAGGCCGAATTCGAAGCGGCCTTCCCCTACACCGAAACGCCGGACCAGCTCTCTTCGTCCGATGAACTGAAACGCGACATGGAAAAACTGCGGCCGATGGACCGCCTGCTCTGCGGCGATGTTGGCTTCGGCAAAACCGAGGTCGCGATGCGCGCCGCCTTCAAGGCGGTGATGGATGGCATGCAGGTGGCGGTGCTCGTTCCAACCACGATATTGGCGCAGCAGCACTACGACACGTTTGCCGAACGCATGGCCGCCTTTCCCATCCGGATCGACATGGTCAGCCGCTTCCGCAGCCGCGCCGAGCAAAACAAGACGCTCGTCCAAACCCTCGAAGGCGAGGTCGACATCCTCATCGGCACCCACCGCATCCTCTCCAAGGATGTAAACTTTAAGAACCTCGGGCTCGTCATCATCGACGAAGAGCAGCGCTTCGGCGTCACCGCCAAGGAGCACCTCAAAGAGCTGCGCAAACAGGTGGACGTCATCACCATGTCGGCCACGCCGATTCCCCGGACGCTCTACATGAGCCTGACCGGGGTTCGCGACCTGAGCACCATCAAGACCGCCCCGCAGGAACGGCAGCCGGTCGATACCAACGTGATTCCCTACGACGAGGAGATTATTACCGAAGCCATCCGCGCCGAGCTGCACCGCGACGGGCAGGTGTTCTACCTGCACAACCGCGTCAAAACCATCCATCTCGTCGAAACCCGGCTGATGACGCTGGTGCCCGAAGCCCGCATCGCCGTTGCCCACGGACAGATGGGCGAAACGGAACTCTCGCAGATTATGCACGCCTTCGTTGAAGGCCGGTTCGATGTCCTGCTCTGCACCACCATCATTGAAAGCGGTGTCGACATACCCAACTGCAACACGCTGATTGTCGAAAACGCCGAGCGCTTCGGACTGTCCGATCTCTACCAGCTGCGCGGACGGGTCGGGCGCTCCAACCACAAGGCCTTCGCCTTCCTGATGCTCTCGCCCGGCGGCGACATGATCGATGCCGCGCGCGACCGCATGAACGCCATCAAGCGCTACACCGGCCTCGGCTCCGGTTTCCGCCTGGCCCTGCGCGACCTCGAGCTGCGCGGTGCCGGCAACATGCTCGGGGCCAAGCAGAGCGGCCACATTTCCGCCGTCGGGTTCGACCTCTATTGCCAGCTGCTCAAGCGCACCATCGCCATTTTGCAGGGCAAGAAGCCACCGCCGCTCATGGACGTGACCGTCAAGATCGACTTTCTCGACCTCTCCCCGAAAACCGGGACCGCGGCAAACGGAGCGTACATCCCCTACGACTATATCGAGGACGAAAACCTGCGCCTGCGCCTCTACCAGCGCATGTCGGCCCTGGCCACCAAGCAGGAAATCACCCTGATGAAGCGCGAGATCAAAGACCGCTTCGGGAGGCTGCCGCAGGAAGTCCACCGCCTCATGCTCATCGCCGAGCTACGCATCGTCGCTGCCGACCATGGGCTTAAATCCGTCATCGTCCGCAAGCGGCAAGTCATGCTCTCGGAAGACAAGCAATACCGCACCTTTGGCGGCATGCACCCGCGCCTGGAAGAAGACACAACCACCCCGATGCTGAAGGAACTGATCGAGCTAATCAAGAGGTAGGGACGACTGTCCTCAGTCGTCCGCCCCGAGCACAGGGCCGATCCACCGAACGGCGGGGTGGGACACCCCGCCCTACCCTGGGTAGGGACGACTGTCCTCAGTCGTCCGCCCCGTGCGCAGGGCCGATCCGCCGTGCGGCGGGGTGGGACACCCCGCCCTACCCTGGGTAGGGACGACTGTCCTCAGTCGTCCGCCCGTGCGCAGGGCCGATCCGCCGTGCGTCGGGGTGGGACACCCCGCCCTACCCTGGGCGATTCTCCCAAACGTAGGGCCAATCTTCGGGTTGAACACACAACCCCGCCCGAACCGGATTCATGCGGATGTAATGGGCCTTTTCGATGTAGCTTTCATCCTTGCGCAACCGATGGTCGAAGAAATCGCATTGCCATGAAACACCCAACATCCTCGCCGTATACTTCTTGAATTCCTTGATGCTCTTCAGCATTCCAACATCACGGTTAAAGCTCATGATGGCATGCAAGTGATCAGGCATGAGAACGAGCAGGTGCAACCAGAGATCGCCGCGTTCTTGATAGAATATAAGCGACCGATAGAGAACATCGGCAACCTCGTTGGTGCAAAGCTGGTTTTTACCCTTTGGTTGCGTATTGATCGTGATGAAATATTCCGCGCCATCCTCAACCCAGGAAGGAATTCCATGCGGCAGTGTTTTGCGTTCCGGCAACATGATTGGATGATGCAGCCAGATGAACGGGTTGGCAAATCCAAAAGGCAGGGACGCGTGTCACCGCGCGCCCGCCACGTGCGCAGGGCCGATCCACCGAACGGCGGAGTGGGACACCCCGCCCTACCCTACAACACTACCACCCCATCCCTTTTGAATAGGTGATTTTTCCGCGGGTTCGGGCAGGCGTTTGCTTGAGCTTGTCCTTATGGACGATCAATGCTTCCGAAAAAATGGCTTCGAGTGAATTGGTGAGGGTTCCGGTTGAGGAACAATCGATCCGGGAAAACGAACTCCAGAATTGTTCGGCAAAATGTTGGCAATACGTCGCATGCTTTTCATCGGTGTCCGTGATCGAGATGATCGGTGCATAGGAATTTTCGATGGCACTTGAAAAACCGCCGGAGTAACACTGATCCATCACACTCACGATCGTTAAGGCGCTGATCTTTTCCAGTAGCTGGCAATATTCCATGGCCGACATTGTTTGATCTCGGAAAGCCAACGTGATCGCTCCCCCGACCCGCTTGCCGTGGCCTGTGCAGTAGACAAAGAGGAGATCGTTGTAATCAACAATCCGGGAAAGAGCCGTCAACGTGTCCTTGAACATTTCATGATTCGAAGTGGTGGTTGGATATGGCCTGTCAGGGCTCATATCGGAACGCGGGTTTAGATGATTGAGAATAATAATGTCGGAATCGGAAAAGCCCGCGGCCTTAAACGCCTTGTAGGCCTTGCTGATATTTGTTCCGTGCAGGCGGTTGTTTTTGTCGGCATTCACGAGAACGGCATATTTGTTCTCCTTGCCCCGAACGGAAGCGGTTTCCATTTGTTTCAGGTTTTCACGAAACCGCTCCGGCGTTTGCAGGGAACGCGGCTCCTTGCCCATGGAATCCGGTTCGCTCAAGGGATTCCCTCCGGAGCCAATGCTCCAACAGACCAACAGCATGCCCATGCGCACGCCCGTGGAAATCCTGAATAAACCAATCCTACGCAAGACAACCTCCCATCCGGAATAAGCAGGAGAATACGCCGATTTGCATCGATTCAAAACACAAATCCCCAGAAGGACGCACTCCAGATCTTTATTCCCAAGCTTGCGCGAATTCGGTAGGTTCCGCCGCTATGCAAAAATATTTCAAAGGACAGCGCTGGATCAGCGAAACGGAGCCCGAGCTTGGATTGGGGCTGGTTGTGGACGCCACCGCCCGCACCGTGCAGGTGTTTTACCAGGCGGCCAACGAGATGCGGCACTACGCCATCAACATGGCTCCGCTCAAGCGCGTGCGCTTTGCCGAGGGCGACGAAATTGAATCGCGCGAGGGCACCCGGCTGACGGTCGAAACCATTACCGAGGAAAACGGACTGCTCCTCTACGGGGCGGCGGATGGCACGCAGCTGATCGAAGCCGACCTGTGCGACACCTCGAGCTTCGACCGGCCGGAAACCCGCCTGCTGGGTGGCCATGTGGATGCCAACGCCCTGTTCGACCTACGCGTGGCCGCGTTGAATGCGCGCCACCGACATGGCCAGCTGGCGGTGCGCGGCTTGCTGGGCGGGCGCGTCGACTTGTTGCCCCACCAGCTCTATATTGCGCAGGAAGTGAGCGCACGCCCCCTGCCGCGCGTCCTGCTGGCCGATGAAGTGGGCCTTGGAAAAACCATCGAGGCATGCCTCGTCCTGCATCGCCTGATGGTTTGCGGGTTGGTCCGGCGCGTATTGGTTCTCGTCCCGCACGCGCTCGTTCACCAATGGTTTGTCGAACTATTGCGCCGGTTCAATCTTTCGTTCAGTATTTTCAACGAGGAACGTTGCGCAGCGATCGAAGCCACCGAACCCGGCATCAACCCGTTCCACGACGACCAGCTGATCCTTTCGAGCATCGAGTTTCTCACGGAGAATCCGGAGCGCGCCACGCAGGCCATCGCGTGCGACTGGGATCTGCTGATTGTCGACGAAGCCCACCACCTGCACTGGTCGCCGGAACAAACCAGCCCGGAATATTGCGTGGTCGAGCGGCTGGCCGGTTGCATCCCGCGCCTGCTTCTGCTCACAGCCAGCCCGGAACAGATGGGGCTCGAAAGCCACTTCGCCCGGTTGCGGCTGCTCGACCCGCAACGCTATCCCGACTTCGAGACCTACAAGGTTGAGCATGATCGCTATGCCGAGGTTGCCGCGGAGATCGGGGAACGACTGGAGACGATGAACGAACAGGAACGGGCCGAAGCGCTGGATCGCCACGGCCCTGGGCGCGTCATCTTCCGCAACACGCGCAGAAACATGACCGGCTTCCCGAAGCGGATTCCCGACCCCATACCGATGGAGCTGCCGGAAGGCGCCGACACAATGGGGCCCGAAGATCCGCGCCTCGACTGGCTGCTCGCCTTCCTGCGCGAAAACCCCCAGGAAAAGGTGCTGGTGATCGGCCGGACCCGTTTCGAGGTTTCCGTGATTGTCGATGCCATCCGCAACCGCTCGGGGGTGGACGTGGCCCATTTCCACGAGCAGATGAATCTGGTGAAGTGCGACCGCCAGGCCGCCTGGTTCGCCGAACCGGAAGGCGCGCGCGTGATGGTGGTTTCGGAAATGGGCGGCGAAGGCCGCAATTTCCAGGTGGCCTCGCACCTGGTGTTGATTGATCTGCCGCGCGACCCCGAGTTGCTGGAGCAGCGCATCGGCCGCCTCGACCGCATCGGCCAGCGCGGCGATGTCCATATCCATGTGCCCTACCTGAAGGGAACGGAAGAGGAACACGTTGTGCGGTGGCTGCATGAAGGGCTCAACGCCTTCGCCGAGCCGGTCGTTGGAGGCTTTGAATTGCTGGAGCGCTTTGAAACCCGGCTGGATGACGTCACCGATGAAGTGATCGCCGAAACCCATGCGTTCTACGAGACCCTGCGCGCACAAATCGCCGCAGGGCGCGACCGTCTACTGGAGCTCTCGTCCTTCCGCCCCGACATCGGCAACGATGTGGCCCGGCAAATCAACGAATGCGAACAGTCGACCGACCTTGAAACCTATCTGCTGGAGATGTTCGAACACTACGGCGTACACGCCGAGGCGCTCGACGCCACCTCCTACCACATCCGCCCCGACCAAATGTTCGACGACTGGTTCCCGCTGAAACCCGAGGGCATCCGGATCACGTTCAACCGGGATGAAGCGTTGATCCGCCCGGACACCACCCTGATGAGCTGGGACCACCCGATGGTGACCGGAGCCGGCGAGCTGGTTATCGGGTCTGAACGGGGCAGTTGCGCCATGGCCGTGGACCCCACCCAGGAAACCCCGCTCAAGCTTCAGGCCATCTATGTCCTGGAAACCGTCGCGCCACCCGGGCTTAACGCCGACCGCTTCCTGCCCCCCACCCCGGTCAGCATCACCGTCAACCATGCGGGCTGCGCGATGGACGGAACCGGCGAACGGCATCTGAAAGACGCCGACCCGTGGAAGTTGCTGGAGCATGAATCGATCCGTACGCAGATGATCCCCGCAATGATTGAAGCAACGCGCCCGCTCGCTGAGCAGGCCGCCGAGTCCACCATTGCCGACGCGCGCCGCAACATGCTTGAAACCTTGGGGAAGGAATACCAACGGCTCGAATATCTCAAGAAGATCAACAACAACATTCGCAAGGAAGAACTCGCCCACGCGCGCAGCGCCATCACCGAACTCGATAAAACCCTGGCCGCCGCCCGCCTGCGCCTCGATGCCATCCGCATCATCAGCGCCAGCCAGGACGCCTAGAAGAGTCCGAGCATTTCCCGGGCGTGCTGGAGGGTGACGTTGGTGGAATCCTTGCCACCGAGCATTCGGGCGATTTCCTCGGGACGGGTTTCGTCGTCGAGCAGTTCGACCTCGGTGAAGGTCCTGCCATCCTCAACCTTCTTGGAAACCGCCAGATGCGTCGTTCCGCAGGCGGCGACCTGAGGGAGATGGGTGATGCAGAGCAGCTGGTGGCACCGGGCCACCTGGGCCAGCTTGCGCCCGACCGCGCCACCGATTTCGCCGCCGATGTTCGCATCGATCTCGTCGAACACGAGAACGGGAATCTGATCCTGCTTGGCCAGCACCGCCTTGGTGGCGAGCATGACCCGGGAGATCTCCCCGCTGGAGGCAATCATGCGCAATGGCCGCATATCCTCGCCGGCATTGGGTGCAAAACCAAACTCGATTTCGTCCATGCCGCTTGCGCCGGGCGGACACGGATTGATCTGCACATCGAAAAACCCGTGTTCGAAGCCAATATCGACCAGCTCGCGGGTAACACATTCGGATAGGTTGTCGGCCACGTTTTCGCGCGCGGAGCGGAGTTTGAGCCCGGCCTGTTCAAGCGCTTTGTAGACGAGCTCCTGCTCGCGCCGCAATTCCTCGCGGCGTTTGTCGCGTCCGCGCAGCTCCTGGAGCTGTTGTTTCCAGGTTTCGCCATTGGCCAGCACGTCCTCGACGGTGGTGCCATATTTGCGTTTGAGGGTTTGGTAGGTCGTGAGCCGGTCGTCGAGCCACTGCATCCGTTCCGCACTGCCCTCGATGCCTGCGGCGGAGCTTTCGATGGACCGGACCACCTCCTGCACGGAGGTGACGGCGCTTTCGATTTCGTCGTGCCAATCCTGCGCCTCGGGAAGCAGCTTGACCAATTGGTTGAGCGCCTGCTGGGCGGTGGCAAGGCCATCGAACGCGCATCCCTCGCCTTCGGTCAAGGCGCTGACCGCGCCGTTGGCCAGCCCAATCACCTGCTGGGCGTTGGCGATCAGGCTGTGTTCCTCCTCCACCTCGGCCTCTTCGTCCTCACTCAGGTTGGCGGCTTCGATTTCGTTCACCCGGTAGTCGAGGAATTCGATCTGGCGTTCGAGGTCTTCTTCGTTGTCGGAATTGAGCGCGTCGATCTGTTTTTGAATTTCGCGATATTTAACGTATTCGACCGCATAGGCGGCCTTGGTTTCCGCCAACTGGCCGAAAGCATCAAGGATTTCGAGCTGCACCCCCTGGTCGAGCAGGGATTGGTGGTCGTAGGGGCCGTGCATATCGACCAGCACCTCCCCCAGGCGCTTGAGCACCTGCAGGGTAACCGGGTCGTCGTTCACCATGGTTTTGCTGGAGGTTTCGGTAATGATGCGGCGGATGATCAGCAGGCCGCCATCGCACGGTTCCATCCCGATATCCAAGAGAATGGCGTCCACTTGCGCCGTATCGGTGAGGCCGAACTCGGCGTGCACCGAACAGGAGGTTTCGCCGGTGCGGATCATCGATTTATCGGCGCGTTCGCCTAGCAACAGGCGCAAGGCACCGATCATCAGCGACTTGCCGGCACCGGTTTCGCCGGTGATGACATTGAGACCTTCGTTGAACCCGACCTGGACGTCGTCAACGAGCGCGAGGTTTTTAATCTTTAACGTTCTGAGCATATTCCGGCGGAGTATCCAAATAAGAAGGGCCCGGGGCAAGCCGGATTATTCGGGATTGGCGCTTTGGCTCGCCGCCGCCCGCTGCTCTTCCTTGCGTTTTTCCTCGAATCCGTTCAGGAAAATCACGAGAACGCGGAGCAGCAGCAACAGGAAGATCGGGCCACCGATGAAGTAGAAGGCATCGGGAAGATCAAAGGCCGGGCGCGCGGCCGCACGGCGCACATTGGGGCGCAGGTGCTGGCGTGCAATCTCCTGAACGGGAAGATAGTCGTCGGCCGTCACACCATACACGGCGGTAACCTTCGGTGCCGCCGTCTTGGCAACCCCGTTGGTTTCCTGCGCCACGGCGCTTATGGTCAGCGCGCCCAACAACAACCCCAACACTATGGATGCAACTTTGTTCATCTACCCCTGGTGACACTGGAAATTCCCGAAATTAGCAGAACAGACCCAAATTAGAACTGTAAAAACTAGCTTTCTGCACGGGCCAGGAATTCCGAAACCGGCAAGTCAAACCCGATGCCGAGCATGTAGTTGTATGTTGCCGCTTTCAGCGCATCGCCCACCGCATCCAAATCATGGTCGAAATCGCCCTCGAAAGGGATTTCGTTGACGGCGAACGTGGATTTCACCGCCTCCAGCAGGCGGATGCCGTAGAGATCGGGATGCAACGAAACATCGCTATGGGCCGTAAGCGCAAACCGATGCCAATAGGCGGAATGAAGAATCCCGGCATCAAACAGGTCGCGCACGGTCTCCAAGGCAACCAGGGTTTCGGCGAACGTCTGGGTCGGGAATCCATACATGAGATAGGCATGGGTCATGATGCCCGCCTCGGCCAGCTCGGCCAGCACCCGGGTGGCATGCTCCACCACGATCCCCTTGCGCATCAGCTTGAGCGTCCGGTCGCAACAGGTTTCCAACCCGCCGGTTACGGCAATACACCCCGCATCGGCCATTTTCCCAATCAAACTGCTGGAGAATCGCTTTTCGAATCGGACATTGCCCCACCACTCGATTTCCAGGCCCCGCCGCAGGATTTCGTCGCATACTCCCTCCAGCAAGTCCGGAGGCAACGCTTCATCCACAAAGTGGAACCCATTGAACCCCGTTTGGTGAAGGACGTGCACGATCCAATCGCAAATGGTTGCGGGTGTGGCTGGATCATACCGGCAGATATAGTCGATGGAGGTATCGCAAAAAGCGCAACGGCTCCAGCAGCATCCATGCGCCAGCACCAGCTTGTTCCAGCGCCCGTCCGACCACAGGCTCGTTACCGGATTCAAGGTCTCGAACATTCCGAAATAGCCGTCGAGATCCAAGCCGTCGTATGCCGGCGGAGGAAGCTCATTGTGGGCCACCTCCACAACCTCCGCATTCCGGAAAACCACGCTCCCGCCTTCCCGTACGTAGGTCCGCACCAGTTCGCCACCATCCGCCAGACGCTGAAGGGGAACAAAACCGCTATCGAGCGTGATGGCATCCACATGGTCAAATATGGCCGGATCGGCCAACTCCCGCAACTCGGTGTTGGCATATCCACCCCCCAACACGATTCTCACACCTTGTGAGGTGTGGGAAATGCGGCGGGCAATGGCGAGTGCGCCCACAAGGCACCCCGGGAAGGGAACGGTGAGCGCCACCAGGTCAGGCTGGTGCATAGCCATGGCGGCATCGGCCAGCTCATCCAGCCATTGGATGAAAATGGAATGGTTGGTTTCCAGTTCCTCCTGCAGGACAGCAAAGTCCGGGAGGCTTCCCGCAATCTTTTCCGCATAACGCGAGAAGCCGAAGTTCGGATCAAGCTCTGCGGCAACGTCCGCAATATCATCGAGGTATAGACTGGCCAAATGCCGCGCGCGGTCATGGATATCCAGCCCGCGGAAATCCCAGCCCAGTTGCTCATCCTCCTCGTAGGCACGGGCCAGGTTTTCCCCTTCCGGCAAATAACCTCGTGTAACCATCCTTTCTGCGGCACCGGGATTCCGATCCTGGAGGAAGGCCACGACCTCATCGATGGTCTTGAGATAGGGTTCGGCGGCATCTTCGGGAATATCCAGTTCGCGAGTCAGCGTCGAAACCCCCTCTCTCGAGAATAGACGGAGCAAGAGCTGGAGCGACAGATCGGCCTGGACGGCATCGTGACCTACCGACTGAAGCCAGGCCGCCAGCAAAGGAGTGGCGGCATAGGGCGTGTTCGGTTGCAGCAGAGGCGGAGTTATGAGCAAAATTTTCATGGCTAAAGCAAGGCAACCTACCGGCAATCCGTCCCCGATTCCAATCACAAACGGATGAATCGCGTCGATGAGCGTCTAATTGGAATTGACGGCCGTGAAATCTAATTAGATGTTTTTGGGTTGCGCCATCTGGATGGAACCGGTGTTTGGCAATCTGGGATGCGGTTATGATTGCACGGTAAAAGCTGATTGTGCATAAATGAGAAGCTTGTACCAAACGAAGGCAAAAGACTATGGCAAAACCAATTTATGCAGGCACCTACACCAATCGCGGCGGAGGGCGTTTCAAGCGCGTCTTCATTACAATCGTCGTGCTCCACTTGATTGTTATCGGCGGAATCGTTGGCTACAACAAGTTCAAGGGGAAGGACGTCGAGCCCGATGCCCACATGGCCGCCCCGCCCCCGGCCCCGCTTGCCGGCGCAGCGGCTCCGGCCATGCCTACCCCGGCACTCCCTGCACCGATCATGACCGTTACCTCCACGGCGGAATCGCAAGCGGTCATTTCCGATGCCCAGGCATTTCTCGACGCGGGCCAGCTGGCCGAAGCAAAGATCACGCTCGATAAGCTGGTGGCCCAAACCCCCGACGCCCAAGCCATCCAGATGCTGGGCAATGTTAACATGAAGCTTCTGAAATCGCCCATCATGATTCCCGGCAAGGAATATTATGCGATTGTCTCGGGCGACAGCCTTTCCAAAATCTCGAAAAAATACAACACCACCGTGGCGCTGATCAAAGCCATGAACGGCATGGAGACCGATGTCATCCGAGCCGGCGCACGGCTGCAAGTCTACAAAAGCGAATTCAGCATCCGCGTCTCCAAAACCCAGAACACGCTCGACCTGATGGATGGCGACAAGATCTTCAAGCGCTATTCCGTTGGAACCGGGAAATTCGGGAAGACCCCTGCCGTTGAATTCACGATCTACGACAAGATCGTTGAGCCGCCGTGGACGCGGTTCTCCGATGGCAAGCAGATTGAATATGGCGATCCGGAAAACGTGCTCGGCACGCGATGGATGGCCATCACGTCCGTCGACCACCCGGAAATCACGGGGTTCGGCATCCACGGCACCTGGGAACGCGACAGTATCGGCAAGCAGTCGAGCGCGGGCTGCATCCGCATGCTAAACGAGGATGTTGAGGAATTATTTGATCTGGTTCCGCGCAAAACTACCGTTATAATCACTGAATAAATTGTCCACGAGGAGCACCGCATGAGCGCACAATTCAGCCTTCCCTTTGAAAGTCCCGTTCAGGAACTGGAATCCAAGCTAAACGAACTTGAAGCCTTCAGCCAGGAACAGGACATCGACGTGTCCCATGAAATCAAGAACATGCAGAACAAGATCGAGCAGACCCGCACCGAGATCTATGCCAATCTTTCCGCGTGGCAAAAGGTGCAGGTGGCGCGCCACCCCGACCGCCCCTACACCATGGATTACATCAACGCCATGACCACCGACTTCGTCGAGATCCATGGCGACCGAATCCATCGCGACGACCGCGCCATCGTTGGCGGTTTTGCCAAAATCGACGGCCAGAAAGTCATGATCCTCGGTTCGCAGAAAGGTCGCGACACCAAAAGCAACGTTGAATGCAACTTTGGTTGCGCCCACCCCGAAGGCTACCGCAAGGCGCTGCGCCTGATGAAGCTGGCCGATAAGTTCAACGTGCCGATTATTTCGCTCATCGACACCAAGGGCGCCTATGCCGGGCTCGAATCCGAAGAGCGCCACATTGCCGAAGCCATTGCCGTCAACCTGCGCGAAAGCTTCAACATCAAGGTTCCGATCATCTGCGTGATCATTGGCGAAGGCGGTAGCGGCGGCGCATTGGGCATCGGCATCGGCAACCGCATCCTGATCCTTGAGCACGCCTACTATTCAGTTATTTCGCCGGAAGGTTGCGCGGCCATTCTCTGGAAAGACCGCGCCTTCTCCGACCAGGCGGCGGAAGCACTCAAGATTACCGGCAAGGATCTGATCAAGCTCAAACTGGCCGACGAAGTCGTCCCCGAGCCCAAGGGCGGAGCGCACACCGACCACGAGGCCATGGCCGCCAATCTAAAAACCGCGCTGCTCAAGAACCTCGAAGAACTCATGGCCATGACGCCGGAGCAGATTATGCAGGATCGCTACGACAAGTTCCGCGTGATGGGCGAGTTCGAAGGTTCGGTGGAGTAAATCCGTTCGCGGTTTCGCCTTCAGGTGGCCTTTCCACAGCGCCGCCCAAAGGCTGAACTACATACGTTTTCTCGTAATCTCCACCGCCGAAGCTTTCGCAAAGCGCAATGCGCCCGGCTTGTCGATCGTAACAACAACCTTCACGACCTTGTCGTTGGCCAGTGCGATTTCGGCAATGTTTTCCGCGAGCGCTTCGATCAATTGGAATCCGCTGCCTTCGACCAGCTTCAGGATCGCTTTCTTGATCGACTTGTAATCGACCGTGTCGTCCAGGTTGTCCGACCGCCCCGCCTTGCGCAGGTCGGCATGCATTTCGACATTGATGACGATGTCCTGTTTCTCGCGCCGTTCTTCGGGAAAGATCCCGATGATGCAGCGCAACGCCAAGTCGCGAATAAAGATCCGATCCATGGTTAAACTCCGTTTCCTAACAGATGTTGCCCGCCGTCGACAAAGATCACCTGTCCCGTACAATAATCGGCCTGCAATAGGAAGAGCGCCGCCTCGGCAATGTTTTCGGGAGTCGGGAAAAGATTGAGCGGCACCTTGCCGGCCATCTCGGCAAACCCATCGCCACTGTCGCCGGGCGGAGGCAGGATCGGCCCCGGGGCCACCGCATTGACGCGTATGCCCGGCGCCAGTTCCAAGGCCGTCAGCTTGGTCAGCTCTTCCAACCCTTTTTTTGAGATGGCATACGGAAGGCAGGAGGGATCGTTGGCGCGAATACGACGATCAAGCAGATTCACCACCGCCCCCCGATTCGTTTGATCGGCAAACCGGCGGGTCAATTCCAGCGGGGCAAACAGGTTTACCTGGAACTCGCGCCGAACGCGCTCGGGGGTTGATCCGGCCAACCGATCCTTGGTGAAAAGCGAAGCGTTGTTGATGAGGATGTCGATGGAACCGGCCATCCGAATCAGGTCGGCGCAATCGTCCGGCGAGCTGAGATCGGCACAGACGGCATAGTCGGAAAGCGCCTCGGCTTCCCCGCGTGAATGGCGGTAGTGCACCACGACCTCCACGCCCGCCGCCTGGAGCGCCTGCGTAATCGCCTTGCCGATGCGCACCGCGCCACCGGTCACCAACGCCCTTTTTCCTTCGAGAATCATGAGGTTCTTAATACGCGCATTTTCCAGACATTGGAAGTTTTGCCTTTCCTTTTTAGCGGTTCGCGCAAGAATGAAGCTGAAGTAACGGAGAGCGCACCATGATTCGTAATTTACTATTCACCCTCCTGGCCCTGCTCACGCTTGGCAGCGCACGGGCGGAGCAGACCAACCAGACCCCGCTCGTCTACATCATCCCCATCAAAAAGATGATCGAGCCGGCCCTGCTCTACGTCGTGCGCCGCGGCGTCGCCGATGCCGTGCGCAACAACGCCGATGCCATCATCCTCGACATGGACACCCCCGGCGGACGGGTCGATGCCGCAGTGGCCATTATCGACGAGCTAACCAGGGCCAACATTCCCCTCTACACCTTTGTTGGCCGCGAAGCCATCTCCGGCGGTGCATTCATTGCACTGGCCACCCCCAACATATACATGGCTCCCGGCACCTTGATCGGCGACATCACCCCGATCATCATGGGCATGTCGGGCGGCGTGCAGGATTTGCCGGCGGCCGAGAAGGAAAAGATGACCTCCTATGTGGCCGCCCAAGTTCGTTCGGCCGCCGAGAAAGGGGGCTATGACCCTCTACTTGCGGAAGCCATGGTGCGGGCCGAAATCGAGTATAAGATTGGCGACCAGGTCATCAGCAAGGCCGGCAATGTGCTGACCCTAACCAACACCGAGGCCGAACAACTCGTCGGCGACGAGCAACGCCCCCTGTTCTCCAAAGGCACCGTGGAAGACATCGACGAAATGCTGGAAACGATTGGCCTAAAAGGTGCGGAAAAGAAAACGCTCGAGGTCACGGCCGCCGAAAAGCTGGCTAGGTTGATCGCCGCCATCGCCCCCATTCTGATGATGATTGGACTGGGCGGCATCTGGCTGGAATTCAAAACCCCGGGCTTCGGCATCTTCGGCATTGCCGGCATCCTCTG
This sequence comes from Pontiella desulfatans, assembly GCF_900890425.1. NCBI lineage: Bacteria > Pseudomonadati > Kiritimatiellota > Kiritimatiellia > Kiritimatiellales > Pontiellaceae > Pontiella > Pontiella desulfatans. The sequence continues at coordinate 3,798,603 of NZ_CAAHFG010000001.1, forward strand.
CCTTTTGCTCTTCTTTGCCGGGCACCACATTGCCGGACTCTCCGGCATGGAGGACGTTGTCCTGTTCATGCTCGGCGTCATCCTGCTGGGCATCGAAATATTCGTTACTCCGGGATTCGGCGTGATGGGTTTCAGCGGCCTGTTGCTGATCTTCGTTTCATTCATCAGCGCCATGAGCGAGCGCATGCCCGGCAAGTGGCGCCCCATCGATTTTTCGCCCGAAACCTTCTCCATCCCTTTTCTGAAGGTGATGCTCTCGTTCCTCGGCGCATTTGCCCTGGTGGTAACCGCGGGGAAGTTCCTTCCCAAAACCCGGATCTTCCAGACCCTGACACTGGATGCGGTTGTGCCAGACGTGGATGAAGATGAAACCCTGCTAGGCCTTGAAGGCGTTGCCCATTCCGACCTGCGCCCCGGTGGTTCCGCCTACTTCGGAGAACGGAAAATCGACGTGGTCACCCACGGCGACTACATCCAACGCCAAACCCCCGTCCGCATCACCGAAGTCCACGGCAACCGCATCGTGGTCGAAGATATCTCGCGCGGCTAGGTGTGCATGCTGCGCTGGAGCGCCATCCACTCATCGTAGCGTTCTTCGATGACCGCAAGGTCTTTTTCGTTGTCGGCATCGAGCGCGGCGCCGCCAAAGTGGGTGTAGACGATCTGGACGCGAGCCCCCAGCGCGTTGCCAATCCCCTCGGACAAGCGATTGAAACCAACCAGGGAGCGCAGGCGATCGGAAAGATGCGGATGGCCATGACGGTCGTAGTATAGCGAAACCTGCATGAGGATGAAAATGCGTAGGCTCTTCATCAGCCGCCACCCGTTGAACAACAACGAAAACAGCATGCGCACTATGTTGGCGAAACGGGTTTGGTAGCGCCATTCGTACATCTTTTCTATGTAGTCGAGATGATCCAGCACAAGCGGTTTGGCCATGTGCAGATTATTGTGGCGCATGAGGTCTTCCTTCACATGGAAATAGACCATCTGGATGCCCGGCTTGCCCTCCCGCGGATGATAGAGCGAGAGGAGATCGCGGGAGGTGACGCCGATGGAATAGTCGTACTCATGCATGTTGCTGCGCTTCAGGAATTCATCGACCTCCTCCGGCAGCAACATCGGGATATCGCACGGCGCAACCAGCACGGGAGTTGCATCGTGCCCAGATCCCTTCAAGTCCCAGAAAGGAACCGCAACATCGAGCCCCAGCGAGGCAACATAGCCCACCTTGAAGTTCTCGATCATGTTTTCGCGTTGCTCGACCACGATCACACGTTCATCGATCCCGACCGCCTCCAACGCGCCCCGAATCCGGTTGGCTGGCCCGACCACCGCCACCTCGCCAACCAGCTCCGCCCCGAGCAGCGCCTTCAGCACATGGATCAACAACGGCTGGCCGTTGAGTTCCAGGAAGGCCTTGTTTTCATGGTGCAACTGGATGCTGGCCCGCCGGTCGCCCGCCAGCAACACCGCGTTTACTTTTCTTGCCGTTCGCATGGTGTCCCCTCGAATACGGAATCACTATAAAGGACAAAGATCGGATGTAAAGACTTTCGGGCGACCGCCGCCACAAGTATATCATCCATCACCCACGATCGTGGGTGATGGATGATATACTTTGGCCTGCAAAAAAAAGGCGGTCATTCGACCGCCTTGTCCAGCTCCATGGATCGTTTCCACTATCCCCCTTGCAGGGTCATGAGGAATTCAAGGTTGTTGTTGGTTTTTTTGAGTCGGTTGATGAGCAGCTCCATCGCTTCGACCTGCGGCACATCCTTGAGCGCCTTGCGGAGCGTCCAGACGCGTTGCAGTTCATCGGGGTGCAGCAGCAACTCTTCCTTGCGGGTGCCGGAGCGCTCGATGTTGATCGCCGGGTAGATGCGTTTGTTAACCAGTTCACGATCGAGGCCCAGTTCCATGTTGCCCGTGCCCTTGAACTCCTCGAAGATGACTTCGTCCATGCGGCTACCCGTGTCGACGAGCGCGGTTGCGATGATGCTGAGGCTGCCGCCGCCCTCGATGTTGCGCGCGGCCCCGAAGAAACGCTTCGGTTTATGCAGGGCGTTGGAGTCGACCCCCCCGGAAAGGATCTTGCCGGAGTGCGGCGAGGTGGTGTTGTAGGCGCGGGCGAGCCGGGTGATGGAATCGAGCAGGATGATGACGTCCTGGCCCTGCTCCACGAGGCGCTTCGCCATTTCGATCACGATTTCGGCAACCTGCGTGTGGCGCTCCGGCGGCTCGTCGAAGGTGGAGGCGAGGACTTCGGCCTTGGTGTTGCGGCGCATGTCGGTGACTTCCTCGGGACGTTCGTCGATCAGGAGAATGATCAGCTTGGACTCGGGGTTGTTCACGGAAATACTGTTGGCCATCTTCTGCATGAGGACGGTCTTTCCGGTACGCGGCGGTGCCACGATCAGGCCGCGCTGGCCTTTACCGATCGGTGTAACGATGTCCATGACGCGCATGGAGATTTCCTTCGGATCGGTTTCCATTACGAGGCGTTCATCCGGGAAGAGCGGCGTGAGGTTTTCGAAGGGCACACGCTTGCGGGCCATTTCGGGTTCTTGTTTGTTGATCCGCTCGATTTTGTATTGGGCGAAGAACCGTTCCTTTTCCTTCGGGGCGCGGATCGAACCTTCGACATAGTCGCCGGTACGGATGCCGAAGCGGCGGATTTGCGACGGGGAGACATAGATGTCGTCGGGGGCGGGCTGGTAGCTGTTGAGCGGGGAGCGCAGGAATCCGAAACCATCGGGCAGCACCTCCAGGACTCCGCGGCCATTCAACGGGCCGCCGCGGCGGCCATGGTTTTTGAGCAGCTCGAAAATCAGCTGGTGCTTGCTGTAGCCGGCATAGTCCTGGAGCCCATACTGTTCGGCCAAGGCCTTGATATCGTTGATGGGAGTGACCTGCATTTCGTGCAGGGAAAATGTAGGGAGGTTTTCGGTGTTCGGCGGCGGCTCCTCGCTGCGGCGTTGTTGCTGCTGCTGTTGCTGTTTGTTCTTGTTTCGGTTTTTCTTGTTGTGCTTACCGTTGAAGCGATCGCGCTGCTGATGCTGGGGGCGGTCGTTGTTGGGTTCGGCCGGCCTTTCCCCGGAAGCGGCTTCCGCCGGAGCCTGCCGCGCGGATTCTTCGGACGCGGGAGCTTCCTGCGGCTTTTCGGCGGCAGGTTCACCCATTGCAGGCGTTTCCGCAGGCGCGGGCCCATCCTTCCTGGCGACGGCCTTTTTCTTGGAGGCTTTCTTCTTGGAGGCCTTTTTCTTTGCCGGCGCAGGTGCGCCCTCTACCACTTCAACCACAACTTCGTTTTCGTCGCTCATTTCAACCCTTTCGCACGGCAGTTTGTTCAACGGCCTGCCGAACAGCCGCTTCCAGTTCTTCCAAGGTTCCAAGGTTTGGCACCACGTGATCCGCGCGTGCCTCCTTTTGGGCGAGCGGCATCTGGGATTGGATCCTCAACATGGCCTCTTCCCGCCCCAGGCCCCGCATCCCCAGTCGTTGAAGAACCAATTCCCCACTACTGGAAACACAGAAAACCGCATCCCAATCCAGCGTCTCCATTCCGCTCTCAAACAACAACGGAATTTGAACCGCGGCGTTTTCCCCGTTGAATCGCCTTTCGGCAATCCACCCCTCCAGCGCAACTCTTACCGCCGGATGAACCAACGCATCGAGCTCTGTCCTTCGGGCAGGGTTTTCGAATACGATTTTGCCAAGGATCGGACGCGAGATTTCGCCGTCGTCCGCGAGAATATGGTTTCCGAAAGAATCCACAACCTGCTGGAACACCGGCGTCCCCTTGCGCATCAGTTCGTGGGCGACGCGATCGGCATCGCACACGGCGAACCCCATCTCGCCAAGAATCCGGCCAACTTCCGACTTTCCGCACGCAATCCCCCCGGTCAAGCCGAGTACAATTGGATAGCGTTTTTTATCCGACATGAATGGTTGGATTGGAAGTCATGGTTGGGAATCCAAGGGCAGGAGACTGGTTCACCCTGAAACTGTTGCCTTTTTAGGTGTATTGCCGCGCAATGTCAACCCCTGTTAACACTATAAAAACATCCTGGATCCGCGTTGCCTCAAAAATAAATGACACCGTAGAGGTGCGGATGAGGAGTCGTTTGACTGCATTAATGGGTACCCTCTAATTCGGGGGTTGTCAAGGTGGGGAGGCAGTCGGGGAACCCGGGTTCCCCGACTGCGGCGGACTCGCCGGTTTTCTTCATTTTTTCGATCTTGCGACGTCGGCGCTGGATGCGATTGCCCAGCTCGAAAGGGTCGAGCGTTTCGTATTCGCGTTGCAGAGCAGCCTCCTGTTGTTCGCCAAGGATGCCGCTGACCTTCAGGCGGTCAAAGGGCGTGGCGGGGGCATCGTATTTCTTTTTGTACCGGCTTTTGACGCGAACCTTGCTTTTTAGCTTGAACGAGGGTTTGAAGAAGTTGTTGAGCCGTTCCCAGTCGCGGTAGAGTGCGTTGAGCTCTCTGATCATGGCCGGGTTGTCGAGCCGGTCGTAGCCGAGCAACTCGCGCACGTGCGTCCAGTTCTTTTGTTCGACATGGGCGTTGTCGTTCTTGTGGTACGGTCTGCTGCGTGTAAAACAGACGGGCTGTTTGCGTTGCAGGAAGTAGCGCGTGAGATGGTGGTTGAGGAACTCGCTGCCGTTGTCGCAGTCGAAGCCCAGGATGGCGAAGGGCAGCTTGTTTTCCACGTCGTGGGTTTGGTGCATCACGCCTTCAGCGCCTTTGTTCCAGACCGCGCGGGTTACCGTCCAGGTGCTTATGATGTCCGTATAGGTGATCGACCAGATGAAGTCCCCGCTCATCGATCCGCCACAGTGGGCTACTGTGTCGGCTTCGAGATAGCCGGGCCGGTCGATGTCCTCGGTGGAGGTGCGGATTGGGATCTGATTCTTGAGCAGCGAGCCGGGCTTGGTACCGGTATTGCGCCTTCGCTGGTACTGCGCTTTGAAGGGTTTGAGCACCCGGTCGATGCTTGCCGGGCTGATTCTCAGTAGCTTTTCACGGCATTCGGTCGATAGCGGTTCGTAATGTTTTTCATAGTGCTTCAGCCAATGTGGCATAGCAGGCTTGAGGCGCTTCCCGCACAGTTGTCCAGAACGAAGCCACAGAGTTTTGAGGGTCTTGCGCAATTCAGCAGAGTCGTACTCGCCTTTGCGGCCGCGTTTGCCCCTGGAGGGCGTAAACGAGTCGTTGAGCAGCTTGGTGGCATGCTTGCGATCATAGCCGCATACCGCGCATACTTCATCGAGCAACCGGGTCTTGTAGGCCTTTTCCGCGCGCCTATAGCGGCGTTTTTGTACCGCGATGTATTCCATTCTGGTTTCGCAACTCATCTCTTTCATCCTCCCTGTATACAGGGTGTGATTTTTTGTGAGTCAACGAATCCTTTCCGCCCGCATCCTATCGGATGCTTCGGTGTCATTTAATTTGAGGCAACTCGGATCACCAATACGGGCGGCGTTTTGTTTTGCTTTTCGGCACACATGTCCATAGCTTGTGTGATTTGCGAAATGCAGAGGGGTTTTATTTTGGCAGCAGAAGACCAGTACCAGACTCGGGCCACGCTCATCCAACGCGTGCAGAACCAGCAGGACGAACAGTCGTGGGAAGAATTCGTGCAGGTGTACCGGCGCTACATCTACGCCATCATCCGCAGCATGAACATTTCGGAACATGACACCGAAGACATTCTGCAACAGGTGCTGATCAACCTCTGGAACAGCCTTCCGAAGATGGACTACGAAAAGATCAACCGCTTCCGCAGCTGGCTGAGCACCGTAACCAAGAACTGCGTGACCGACTTCATCCGCAAGCGCACCCGCGAGGCCAAACGCCTGGAAAAGGCGGGGCAGGACGACACCCTCACCTACCTCAAGGCCATCCGCCTGCCGGAAATCGACAACATTGCCGAACGCGAATGGGAGATCCACCTAACCAACCTGGCGCTTGAGAACATCGAACCGCTCTTCTCGGGAAAGGCCGTCGATGCCTTCCGGCTGACCCTCAAGGGAAAAAGCGTCGAGGAGATCGCGGCGGAACTCGACCTGAAGGAAAACTCGGTCTACCGCCTCAAGAACCGCGTCAAGGAACGGTTGATCCAGGAGATTCGCTACCTGCGGGACGAGCTGGAGTAGCGGGAGCCGCGTTCTTTTTCTTTGCGGCGGATTGCTCCTTCGCCTCGGCTTGCTTCTTTGCCTGGGCCGCCAGCCTCTTGGCATCGATCACTTCGATCTTATTCTTGCGGACTTCCGCAATGACCTCTTTCGGATAGTCTTCGACATCCAGCACAAGCCGTTTTAGGCGGAACGGCTCGATCTGCTTGTAGAGTTGCTTTGGATTCTCGAGCTTAACCCCGGCCATGCGCAGTTCCTGCAACCGAATGCCACGCAACTCGTAAAAATTATCGAGCTTGGTATGGCTGACATCCAGCGAAGTCAGCTTCAGGGCCGCCAGCACGTTGCGGCGGTAGACATCAATAATGTTGATCTTGAAAACGGTGTAGGAGCTGCGGGACAAATCGAGATGGTAGCCCTCCTCCGTCTTGGTGAGCGCCAGGGGCTGGTTCTGTGAACGCCGGGCATAGTTGAGCTTGTCGAGCACGGCCCCGGCCAGGGCAACATGCTGCTCAGGCGATGCGGAGGCGGGACGCCGGCGCATGTGGTGGTAGTAGAGGTAGTACATCGTCATTTGGTTGGCCGTCTTGGCTTCGTTGAACAGGTTCGCCAACTCATTGTCGGGCAACCGCTTCTTATCGACCGGTTTTATTTTTGCGTATTTCTGGCTGAGCTCCCGCAGCTGCCCGATCCGCTTGGTATTGCCGGCGGCATCGAAGCTCTCGTTGGCGGCATTGAACTCTTCGAGCACAAAGTGGAGAATTCCCTTCTGTTCATAGAGGTTTTGGCGCTTCACGGTATCGATGTTTTCCGCCAGCCCGGTTTCCAGCAGGTGGATCATCGAGGGGGCATTCACGAAGTCGCGGCTGCGGACCGTAAAGAGCATGGCCTCGCCCAACCCGGCCCCCAGGGCCTGGGTGGTGCGGAGTTCCTTGCGGTAGAGTTCGAAGTTTTCCTCGGCCTTTTTCCGTGCGGCAATGGCTTCGGCCTTCTCGCGGCTCACCGAGGCCAGGTTGCCGGTCACCACGAAAGCGAGCACCAGCAGGAAAAAGATCAACAGGAACGCCATGCGGTTGTGGCGCCGCAGCAAGAGGGAGGTTTTCGTGATCCACCCGGCATGCTCCGCCCGCGTCGGGTGCCCGGAAAGGAACCGGGAAATATCCTGCCCCAGCGCAACCACGCTTTCGTAGCGGTCTTCCGGCTTCAAGGCCAAGGCCTTCATCATTACGGCAACCAAGCCCAGCGGGATGCGGCGGTCCGGCCGGCGGCGGCGCGGCGGCACCACCTTCCCCTCCCGGGTGTTGCGAATCACCTCGTTGGCCGATTCCCCCTCGACCGGCAACTTATGCGTCAGCAAGACATAGAGCAGGGCGCCCAGGGAATAGATGTCGGTCTGGGGCGTCTTAGCCCCGTAGGCCTGCGTTTGTTCCGGCGCCATGAAGCCGGGCGTACCCTTCATGGTGCCCGAGAGGGTCATATCGTTCAGCACATCGGCATCCAGCTCGAAGGATTCGGCATTCGGATCCCCATCCGGCGAGTTCACCACGCAGGCCAGGCCCCAGTCGCACACCAGCACCTCGCCGAATCCCCCCACCCGGATGTTGTCGGGCTTGATATCGAGGTGCAGCACCTTGCGGGAATGGGCAAAGGCGATCGCATCGCAAATCTTCAGGAAAATATTGAGCAGGGTTTCAATGGAATAGGTTTCGCGGTATTGGGCATCGCCCTCCCGCAGTTTCCGGACGATCGACTTGAGGCTGTCGCCCGGAATCAGCTCCATCGAGAAAAAAGGCTCCCCGTTCTCATCCAGCCCCATGTTGTAGACCGGCATGATATTCGGGTGGGCGAGGTTGGCCGTCAGGCGCGCCTCGCGGAGAAACTGCTCCAGATCCTGCGGCGAGCCATTGCGGACCGCATGCGCCATGGCGACGCGCCGATCCAGGCGATGGTCGTGCACAAGGGAGATTTTTTTTTCGCCCCCTTCCGCAATCTTCCCGATCTCCCGGTAGCGGGCAATATCGTCCTTGAGCGAATTGAGGATCGGGGTGAGCGATGCCACCTCGTCTGCCGACATTTCGAGCGCATCGGTATTGTAGAAGCTGGCGAGCGTTTCATAACGCTCGCTGAAATCCCGCTCTAGATCCTTGCTGTCGCCGTCTGCCATGCAATCCCCATTGATTGGAACAGAGGACTATATCGTGTTTCCAGCCATTGAAAACCGCTAAACGGCAGGAAAAATATCGAGCAACTGGAGGGGGTCGTCGATGAGATGGTCGGGGTTGGCCTTGGCCAGCGCCTCCGCGGTATTGAGCCCCCAGCTGACCGCAACGGTCCTGGCCCCGGCATGCTTGGCGCTTTCGACATCCACCGTGGTGTCGCCGATATAGTAAAGGTTGGCCGGATCCAGCCCTTTTTGGCGGATGTATTTCTCCACCCGGCGCTTCTTGCTCAAAATGGCGTGGGTGGACTCCACCTCGTCGAACCAGCCAATCTTGTGCTGCGCCAGGAACTTCAAGACGTTTTTGCGGCGGTTCGAAGTCAGGATATCCATGAAATACCTGCCGCTTTCATGAATCTGGGTCAGCGCCTCGACCAACCCCTGCGGCGGATGGATCCGATCCATTTCCCGGTGCATCAGGCGCCGGGCATGGATGGCGATCAGCGGCACCTTCCACACGGGGATGCCGTAGTACTCGATGAACTCATGGATGCTCAGGTGGCGGCAGTGCTCGATCTCCTCCTCCGGAAAGTGGCGATAGCCATAAACCCCCGAAAGCCGGTTGAATATGGTGTGGATCAGCATCATCGTTTCCGCGAGGGTACCATCGAAATCAAAAAGGATAGTGGTTTTGTGATCATTCATAAAGCGGATGAACATATAGGCTTGCGCGTGTCAAAACCAGTAGAAATCGCGCGTCTTATTAAGCACGAGTTGCCTCAAATTAAATGACACCGAAGCATCCGATAGGATGCGGGCGGAAAGGATTCGTTGACTCACAAAAAATCACACCCTGTATACAGGGAGGATGAAAGAGATGAGTTGCGAAACCAGAATGGAATACATCGCGGTACAAAAACGCCGCTATAGGCGCGCGGAAAAGGCCTACAAGACCCGGTTGCTCGATGAAGTATGCGCGGTATGCGGCTATGATCGCAAGCATGCCACCAAGCTGCTCAACGACTCGTTTACGCCCTCCAGGGGCAAACGCGGCCGCAAAGGCGAGTACGACTCTGCTGAATTGCGCAAGACCCTCAAAACTCTGTGGCTTCGTTCTGGACAACTGTGCGGGAAGCGCCTCAAGCCTGCTATGCCACATTGGCTGAAGCACTATGAAAAACATTACGAACCGCTATCGACCGAATGCCGTGAAAAGCTACTGAGAATCAGCCCGGCAAGCATCGACCGGGTGCTCAAACCCTTCAAAGCGCAGTACCAGCGAAGGCGCAATACCGGTACCAAGCCCGGCTCGCTGCTCAAGAATCAGATCCCAATCCGCACCTCCACCGAGGACATCGACCGGCCCGGCTATCTCGAAGCCGACACAGTAGCCCACTGTGGCGGATCGATGAGCGGGGACTTCATCTGGTCGATCACCTATACGGACATCATAAGCACCTGGACGGTAACCCGCGCGGTCTGGAACAAAGGCGCTGAAGGCGTGATGCACCAAACCCACGACGTGGAAAACAAGCTGCCCTTCGCCATCCTGGGCTTCGACTGCGACAACGGCAGCGAGTTCCTCAACCACCATCTCACGCGCTACTTCCTGCAACGCAAACAGCCCGTCTGTTTTACACGCAGCAGACCGTACCACAAGAACGACAACGCCCATGTCGAACAAAAGAACTGGACGCACGTGCGCGAGTTGCTCGGCTACGACCGGCTCGACAACCCGGCCATGATCAGAGAGCTCAACGCACTCTACCGCGACTGGGAACGGCTCAACAACTTCTTCAAACCCTCGTTCAAGCTAAAAAGCAAGGTTCGCGTCAAAAGCCGGTACAAAAAGAAATACGATGCCCCCGCCACGCCCTTTGACCGCCTGAAGGTCAGCGGCATCCTTGGCGAACAACAGGAGGCTGCTCTGCAACGCGAATACGAAACGCTCGACCCTTTCGAGCTGGGCAATCGCATCCAGCGCCGACGTCGCAAGATCGAAAAAATGAAGAAAACCGGCGAGTCCGCCGCAGTCGGGGAACCCGGGTTCCCCGACTGCCTCCCCACCTTGACAACCCCCGAATTAGAGGGTACCCATTAATGCAGTCAAACGACTCCTCATCCGCACCTCTACGGTGTCATTTATTTTTGAGGCAACGCGAGCATCGCAATGCCCGAATCGGCTGTACATTGCCGTCCGCAAAACGTTAAATGGGGCCATTATGAATACAAAACTTTCCCTGACCATACCCTGCGCATCCCTCTTTCTGGCCCTTCAACCCGCCCCCGCCATGGATTTCACCGCCCAAGGCGAATACCTCGGATCCTCGGACTGCATCGTCTGCCACGAACGATTCTACGAGTTGTGGAGCACCTCGCACCACGGCAAAGCCATGGAAGCCTTCAGCGCATCACTGGCCAAGTCCCTGGTGCCGATGAAGGAACCCATGATGATCGGCAAGGAAAAGTTCATTGTCGAATTCGACAGCCAAGGCGGGATCCTCAAAGGCGTTTCCGAATGCGGCACGGAAAAAACATGGCGCCTGCGCCACTCGTTCGGCGGCCGCAACGTGCGCTATTTCCTGATTCCGATGGAAAAAGGAAAGCTTCAAGTGGCCCCCCTCGCCTACTACGTCCACCAAGGCAAGTGGTACGACGCCACCGCCAGCATGGTGCGCGACTTCCAGGATGGCGGCCCCGAGGACGAGGCCGTCCACTGGACGGATCGCTCACTCACGTTCAACACCTCCTGCCACGACTGCCACGTGAGCCAGCTGGAAAAGAACTACAACCCCGAAGACGACTCCTACACCACCACGTGGAAAGAACCCGGCATCAACTGCGAAACCTGCCACGGCCCGGCCGAGGCACACGTCAAAGCCGCCGAAGAAGCCGCCGCCCAAGGCAAGGAGCTCACCACTGAAAACCTCAAACTGCTCCGGTTCCACGAAGATCTCGACATGGCCCAGCGCGATGCCACCTGCGGCCCGTGCCACGCCAAAGGGCAAGTCCTCACCCGCGACTTCACCCCTGGCGAACTCTTCTTCGACCACTACGACCTGACCTCGTACGAAGACCGCGACTTTTGGCCGGACGGCCGGGATCTTGGCGAGAACTACACCCAGACCGGCTGGATGGCCAACCAATGCAACCTGACCAAATCCGGCCAGCTCGAATGCATCCACTGCCACACGTCAAGCGGTCGCTTCCGCTTCAAGGAAAACCCCAACCAGGCCTGCCTGCCCTGCCATGAAAAACGCGTTGACGAAATCGTCGCCCATTCGCACCACGCGGCCGAGACCGGCGTCACCTGCGTCGATTGCCACATGCCCACCACGGCCCAGGCCTTCATGTCGCGTTCCGACCACACCTTCCGCCCCCCCTCCCCGCAAGCCACGCTTGAATTCGGCTCCCCCAATGCCTGCAACCTCTGCCACCACAACAAGGAAGCCATCATGGGCAACTATGAAGGCCACCGGAAAGAAAACGTGGAGTGGGCCGACAAACATGTGAAGAAATGGTTCGGTGAAGACTCCGGCTCCACCATCCTTGAACAAGGCCGCATCATCCAGGCCTGCCGCGAAAACGAATGGGACAAACTCCCCGAAATCCTGGCCTACCTCGACAACCCGAACTGCGATCCGGCCGCGGCGGTCGCCATTCTGCGCCTGCTCAACAACTGCCCTCGCCCCGAAAAATGGCCGGTCATCCGCAAACAGACCGAAAACAAGCATGAATGGGTACGTGCCACCGCGGCGGCATCCCTGCAATACGACTCATCCTACGAAGCAACCCAAGCCCTGCTCATAACCGCGGGTGATCGATTCCGCACCGTTCGCATCCGGGCGGCCGGCGCCCTGCTCGGGCGCAACCTCGCCGGCTACACCGATGCCGAGCGCAAGGCCTACGCCGATGCCCATGAGGAATATTGGAACTCGCTGGTCATCTGGCCCGACCGCTGGAGCACCCACTACAACCAAGGCATCTACTACGACCGCATCGGCGATTCCGACAAATCGCTGGCCGCCTATGAAAAATCGATGGAGCTGCGCAACGACGTGATCCAACCCATGATCAATGCCTCCATGGTGCACGCCCGCTCCGGCAACAGCACCAACGCCTACGAAATGCTGCAGCGCGCACTCGAGGTGGAACCAAACAACGCCATGGTCAACTTCAACCTGGCCCTGCTGGACGCCGAGTTCAACAAGCTCGACGATGCCGAAAAGCACCTGCGGGCCTCCCTGAAGGCAGAGCCGGAGATGCCGCAGGCGGCCTACAACCTCGGCGTGCTGCTGGCGCGCAAAAACGACAAGGAAGGTTTCCAGTGGCTCGAATCCGCCGCGACACTCGTTCCTGAAAACTGGAACTACACCTCGTCCTACCTATTCTTCCTGCAGCAAGCAAAGCGTTCGACCGAGGCCGAACCGTTCCTGATTGCCATCATTGCCACCGACCGCGCCGCGGCACAGGCCTACTTTGCACTGGCCGGAAACTATGAGCAGGAAGGTCGCACATCCGAAGCCCTGGAAATCTACAAAAAGGCAAAATTTGCGAAGCACCTTCCCATGGACGCCAAACGCTACGCATCGCAGATGGAACAGCGGCTACGCTCAGGCAATTAATCATTCGCGGTGCAGGCCATGTGGAAATTCATCAAAATGCTGGTTGGCATTAGCCTCCTTCCATTTTGCTGGGCGGTTTCACTGGCCGTCTACCAACTCTACTCAAGCTCGATCAACACGGCGCTCGACAGCGGGTGGGAAGCCGGCGCATTGCCGCTCGGTTTCCTGCTCTGGGCATTGGTCTTTTTCCTGATGCCCCGCCCAACGCGCACCTACGTGCTGGGGCATGAACTGACCCATGCAATCTGGGCCCTGATGATGGGCGGGCGTGTCGGGAAGATGAAGGTCGGCCGTTCCGGCGGACACGTCATGCTCTCAAAGACCAACTTCGCCATCACGCTGGCCCCCTACTTTTTCCCGTTCTACACCTTCCTGGTCATTGGCGCATACTACCTAACCGGACTGACGGTCGATGTGGAATCCTACCGGGCATGGTGGATGGGCGCCGTCGGCTTCACCTGGTCGTTCCACGTCACCTTCACCATACATATGCTCTCCCAAAACCAACCGGACATCGAGGAGCATGGGCGCATCTTCTCCTTTACGGTCATCTACATCATGAACCTGCTGGTGATCGGCGTCTGGATGGTATTGGTAGGCGCCCCGCGCTTGGCCAACTACGGCAACCTGATCTGGCAAGAAAGTGCCCTCGCCTACGGCGTTGCCCATGGATATATCCTCATCGGCTGGACTCACATGGCCGGACTCCTTGAGACCATGCGCGGCGGCGGGACTCCGTAGCCAAGCCCGTATTCCCAACGGAATATCATACTTGCATAAGTAGGAAATCAACTTTTGACCATATATAGATGCCCGTAACGATATATCACACTTATGCAAGTATGATAATCGGTCAAAAAACGAAACCCGTTTCATCTGACCGGGCAGGCAAAGGAGCCTTGATTGGGTGCACGCCTATTCGGACAGTTCGAGCACTTCCGGGGCGATCTGCGCAATCATGTCGTGGCACAGCTGGTCGACCCGCTCGGCCGAGGAAGATACCAGGGCCTTTTGCGCGAGTTCGACTGCGGCGGAGTAGTAGAGCTTGCGAATCACGTCCTTGATCAGCGGCGCCTGGGAGGGGCTCATGCTCAGCTCGTCGACCCCAAGCCCGATCAACAACGGAACCAGCTGCGGGTTCGCGGCCATCTGCCCGCAAACGCACGTCCAGAGTCCATGCTTGTGGCTCACTTTAACGATATGGTCGATCAGGCGGATGATGGCCATATGGGTTGGCTTATAGAGGTGGGCCACATTCTCGTTGCCACGGTCCACCGCCATCGTGTACTGGATCAAGTCGTTGGTGCCGATGCTGAAAAAACTGACGTGCGGAGCGATGATGTCGGCGATGAGTGCGGCCGAAGGCACCTCGATCATGGTACCGATCTGCATGTCCTGGTTAAAGGCAACCCCCTCCTGGCTCAACTCCATCATGCACTGGCGCAGCAAGGTGTTCGCATCCATGACCTCCTGCACGCAGGAAACCATCGGATACATCATCTTAACATTGTCGTGAACGCTGGCGCGGAGGATCGCGCGCAACTGTGTTTTGAATAGATCGGGGTGCGACAGGCAGAGTCGGATGGCGCGGTCACCGAGAAACGGATTCAACTCATCGGGCATTTCAAAGCCGGCGGGGAGTTTATCGGCCCCCAGATCAAGCGTACGGATGACCACCGGCGAGGGATATTGACTCTCGGCCGCCCGGATATAGGCTTCCGCCTGGGCGTCTTCATCCGGCAACGACCCGGCTCCCAAAAACAGGAACTCGGTGCGAAACAAACCGATGCCCTTGGCCCCGCGCGCACCGACCGCATCGAGTTCCTCGAGCAGCTCGATGTTGGCGGTGATGGGCACCAGATAGCCGTCTTTCGTTTCCGGTGGCTTGTCGCGCAGCCTGTCGAGTTCGAGCAGGATCTGTTCCTGCTCCTCGGCACGCTTTTCGTAGGCCCGCAGCCGTTCTTCCGTAGGATTGATGAAAACCAGTCCCTTGGCGCCATCGATCAGCACGGCATCGCCGGACGATGCCACCGCAGTGATATTATGGAGCCCCACAACCGCCGGCACCTCAAGTGCCTTGGCCATGATGGCCGTATGCGATGTTGAGCTACCGAGATCGGTAATGAACGCCTTCACCATGGCTTTGTTGATGCTGGCCGTATCCGAGGGGGACAGATCGTGGGCCACAACGATGCACGGCTTGGAAATCTGCTTCATCTGGTCGAGCGATTCGCCAGCCAAATTGGCGAGGATCCGCTTGGTTACATCGCGGATATCGGCGGCGCGCTCGGAAAGATAGGAGTCCTCCACCTTGGAGAGCATATCGGCATACCGGTTGGAAACCGCCCGCAGGATCGGCTCAACGTTGACCATTTCGTTCTTAATGGAACGAATAACGTCTTCGATGAAGGTTCGATCGTCCACCACGAGGATATGCGCATCGAAAATACTCGCATGCTCGTCGCCGAGCACCTCGCCCACCTGCTTTTGGATATGCTTGATTTGATCGTGTGTCGCGATCAGTGCCTCTTCGAAACGGGCGATTTCGCTGGGGATTTCATCGGCCGAGATGGAACGCTGCACCGTCCGGTCGGTATGCGGCGCGAGCAACTGTGCATCGCAAACGGCTATTCCAGGAGAAACCCCGATCCCCTTGAGCGCGATTTCGTGTTTTGCGTGCGTTCCAGCCACCGGGATCATTCCTCGTAGAATTTATTGACGAACAGCTCCTCGATCGCGTCCATGGCATCCTGGGCATCTTCGCCCGAAGCGGTCACCTGCATCGTGCTTCCCGGGAAGCCCTCGATCGTCATCAGGCCGATGATGCTCTTGCAGGACACCTTGTTGCCATCTTTTTCAATGAAAATATCGCATTCGAACTTTCCTGCCGCCTTCACCAGCAACGCGGCCGGACGGGCATGGATGCCATACGCGTTCAGAACCTTGAATTTTTTAACCAGCGTTTCCTCACCCATGTTGCACCCGCCCTTTTGTTAGCCGGGAGATGATCTTGTCGTCCAGCTCTTTGGCCGCATCGTGGCCGAGTTCCTTCAGTTTCTGGTTGAGCGCAGCCACTTCGACGATGTTCGCCATATCCCGCCCGGAACGAACCGGCAGGGTGATGCACGGAACCTCGACCCCCATGATTTCAATGGTATCGGGGTGTACACCCGTGCGGTCTTCATTGCCCGTGGGTTTCTTTAAATCGATTACCAGATCCAACTCCGTCTGGCGGCGGATGGCGGCGACACCGAACAGGCTGGGAACATGGATGATGCCCAAGCCCCGGATTTCCATGTGGTAGCGGGTCACTTCGTTCGCCCAGCAAACGAGGCCCCCGCGGCTGGTGCGCCGCACCTCGGTCACATCGTCGGAAACCAGACTGTAGCCCCGTTCAATCAGGGAAAGCGCTGTTTCGCTTTTCCCGATCCCCGGATCGCCGCGCAGCAGCACCCCAATGCCCATCAGCTCCATGCAGGTGCCCTGGATCCGCTTTTGGGGGGCGGTCAGCTTTTCGAGCAGCACCGTGCATTCGTTGACAAAGTTCATCGTCACCATCGGCGTACGGAAAACCGGCACCTTGTGGCGTTCCGCCAATTCCAGGATATCCTTGGGCACCTTGCGGTTGCGGGTGATGACAATTCCGGGAATCTGTTGACCGAACAGCTCCTCGAGCCTCTCTACCCGATCATTCTGGGACAGGCTTTTAAGATAGGTGAATTCCGCCAAGCCGAAGATTTGCAGGCGCTGGTTGGCAAAATATTGGAAAAACCCGGTCAAGGCCAATCCCGGCCGGTTCATGGCGGTTTCCGGCAACTTCCGGTCCAGGTTCTGCTCGCCGGTTACGATACTGAGCGACAGCTTTTCGCCGCCCTCATCCCACAAGCTCTTAACGGTTATTGGCACGATTGTACTCCAGATTAGGATTTAAGCATTCAGAATGAAGAACGGGAACGTGCTCCGTCAATCTTCATTCCGAATTGGTATTCTACACGTTACTTGTGGTGGTCTTGAACCTTGTCGCGATGCTTGCGCATCTGGCGCTCGGCGTGCTCGATGGAACGGTCGATCGCGTCATACAGGTTTTCGGACTTTTCCGTGGCCGTAATGCGGATATGGTTCGAGGCTTGGATGATGGTCTCGGCGACCTGGTCGCGGTTCTCCGTATCGAGGATGACCTTGATGCTTTCTATTCGCGGGAACACGCCCAGACATCGCTCAAGCTTGTCTTCGACATGGGCTTTAACGTTGTCGGTTACATTAACATGCCGTCCTGTAATACTTACTTGCATGGCTTGCTCCTTTCGGTTCTGTTACATACTGAACCGCGGTCCCAGATAGAGTTCGCGGCTCACCTCGTCGTTCACTAGAAAATTGCTGTCCCCTTCGCTCAGCACCTGCCCCTCGCAAAGCAAGTAGGCCCGATCCACCACCGCCAGCGTTTCGCGCACGTTGTGGTCGGTAATCAGCACGCCCAGCCCCTTGTCGCGCAGGTCGCGCACAATATCCTGCACGTCGTTCACCGCCAAGGGATCGACCCCGCTGAACGGCTCGTCGAGCAGAATGATGGAGGGATTCGTGACCAGCGCACGGGTGATTTCGAGTCGGCGGCGCTCGCCGCCACTCAGCGTATAGGCCCGTTGCTTGGCCAAATGGCCGATCTTCAGATCATTGAGCAACTGCTCCAGTCGCTCTTTGCGCTCCTTGTGTGAAATGGGCAACGTTTCGAGGATCGACATGACGTTTTCACGCACCGTCAGCTTGCGGAAGATGGACGGTTCCTGCGAGAGGTAGCCCATCCCCATGCGAGCGCGTTTGAACATGGGGGTACGGGTTACGTTCTTGCCATTGAAAAAGACCTTGCCGCTCGTCGGACTCACCAACCCCACGATCATATAGAAGCTCGTGGTTTTGCCTGCGCCATTGGGGCCGAGAAGCCCGACGATCTCGCCGGCCTTCACATTGATCTCCACTTCACGCACGACTTTGCGGCCCTTGTATGCCTTGACCAGCTTTTCAGTCCGGATCAGATAGGTTTCTTCAGTTGCCATTTATTCGTCTAAATCTTTCAGGAATTTTGCTTTGGTTTCCTCGTCCAGATACAACAGAACACGCGCGTTTGGCTCGCATACCATCCTTCGGGGTTCAAGCCAGATCTTGATTCGGTCTCCGGTCATTATGTTCTGCCCTTGCTTAACCTTCGGCTCCCCCTCCAATGTGAATCTACCTTCGTCCGCATGGTAGGTCGCCCTGTCAGCCAGCGCTTTCCTGTCGTCTGATTGGATTATTACCTCGCCCAAGGCCTCGATCCAATCAATTTCGTTATCATCTTTTAAGAAAAGGCGTACATTGGCGCAATTCATTGCGGCGCGGGGATCGCGCACCCGGACATTGCCAATCAGCTCGGCCATGCCCTTCGATTCGTCGTAAACCACCCGATCCGCCCGGATTTCGGTATCGCCTTCGACCCCTTCCGAAATACCCTCCATCTTCAAACCGGAGGCCCCCGTCAGCTCAAGCAGCGCGTTGGGCTCGCAAACCATGCGTCGGTCGCCCTTGATCCAAAGCTCGATCCGCTCGCCGGAAAGCCGGTTCCCGCCATCCGAGGCCGTGGCCTGGCCCTGCATTTGCACAAACCCGTTCCGGTAGTTATAGATGGCCTCTTCGGCCGAGGCCGTACGGTTGCTGCTGACCATATCCACCCCGCCCTTGGCCTCGACATATTCCAGCTCGTTCGAGATAGAAAAGCGCCCAATCAGGCTCTCGGTCTCCAGGGTGCCCTGGTCGTCCAGCACCACGACATTCCCATCCATGCGGACATAGCGGCGCGTATGGTCCAAAACCAGCCCCTCGCCGGTCAACAGCGTTTCTCCGGGCTTGCGCTCAGCCGTCTTCATCTGCTCCAGCCGGGCAATGAAGGCATCGAATTCCCCCTCGACGGCAGCAGGGTTGTTAACCACCACTCCCTGAACCGCAGTGGTTTCCGGGGCAGCAGCCGCGGGAACAACGGTTGCCTCGTCGGCGAGCGCCTGGATATCCGCCCACTCTTCCGCATCCGGATCGGAGCGCTCCCGCTTGGAGCAGGCAACGGTGAGCAGAACGCAACCACAGAGCGCCATTCTGAGGATGAAGCGGCTCAAAACTCCGCCCCCTTCATCTCGCGGGCGGATTCCTTCACGACCACCCTGGAGTTGTGCAGAACCTCGAACTTGTTTTCCGCCGAAGAAAAACGGAATCCCTTGCCGGTGATGGTCATCTGGTCCATGTCGATCAGCACATCGCCCTCGGAATAGACCATGAGCAGCTTTTGCCCGTTTTTTTCCTCCATCCGGGTGAAGCATTGCGGGGCAAAGAGCGACATGAAGACCTTCTTGCCCTCGAACACATCGATCCGCAGGTTGGTCACATCCGCCACGCCGCCTTCGAGAATCTTGGCATAGCCGCCATAGAGCTGCGCTTTCAGATTGCCCTCTTCATCATAATAGGGCGCGCGCACCCCGGCGACTTCCATGCCGGTTTCCATGTATTCGTCCAGCTTATTGGCGGGCGGAACCTGGGCGGAAGCAACATGCACCAGCATGAGGGCGAGGATATGGACAACTACGTTTTTCATGGACAACAGCCATATAAACAGAAGGTCGCGAAGAGCGCAAAGCAAACAGCCCGGCATCTTCGCGACCTTCGCACGCTTCATTCCACCCGTTAGCCGACTTCGACGATGCTCGGGGTATAGTCGGCCGGCGGCACGTAGCCCAGCAGCGTGATGCAGGTGGCCGCGAGGTTCGCGATGCCGGCATCGGCCACATCCGCCTTGCGGGCCTTGGAAACGCCGGACGGGTCGTAAACGATCGCCGGAACGGGGTTGAGCGAGTGCGCGGTCTTCGGCTTGCACTTGCCTTCTTCGTTCAGCTTGAGTTCGCCGGTTTTCTTGTCCAGCTCGCACATGTCGTCCGAGTTGCCATGGTCGGCCGAGCAAACCATGATGCCGTTGGCCTGCTTCACCGCTTCCATGATGCGGCCAACGCCGGCATCGACGGCTTCGACCGCAACCTTCACCGCATCGAAGACGCCGGTGTGGCCGACCATGTCGCCGTTCGGGAAGTTCAGGCGGATAAACTTGTATTCCCCGCCTTCGATCGCCTTGACCACTTCGTCGGTAATCTCGACGGCCTTCATGACGGGGGCATTCTCGAACGGGCAGACATCCGACGGGATCTCCATCCAGGTTTCGGTCGCGAACTTGCCGGAATTGTTGCCGTTGAAGAAATAGGTCACGTGGCCATATTTCTGGGTTTCGGAAATCGCGAACTGCTTCACGCCCGCGTTGGAGAGATATTCGCTCATGGTACGGTCGATGGCCGGCGGCGTAACCAGATACTTTTCCGGAACGCCGAGATCGCCGTCATACTGCATCATGCCGGCATAGATAACGTTCGGCTTGGGGCCGCGGTCGAACTCGGTAATCTCGTCGGCCTCGAAGGCCTTGGTGATTTCCAGCGAACGGTCGCCGCGGAAGTTGAAGAAGATGACGCTGTCGCCATCGACAATCGGGCCAACCGGCGCACCATCGCGCTCAATCACGAAGGCCGGCAGATCCTGGTCGAGGATGCCCGGCTTGTTCGCGCGGAACTGCTCAATGGCCTCCTTCATGGAAGCAAACGGAGTGGCCTCGGCCTTCACGTGGGCTTTCCAGCCCCGGTCAACCATGCTCCAGTCGGCATCGTAGCGGTCCATCGTGATATTCATGCGCCCACCACCGGAAGCCACGCAATAGTCCACCGAACCATCGGCGTTGATGTCGGCGAGGAACGCATCGAAACGCTCCACATATTCGAGAACGGAAGTCGGCGGAACGTCGCGGCCGTCGATCAACGGGTGGATGCGGGCTTTCTTCACGCCCTGCTCCTTGGCCTTCAGCAGCATCGCTTCAAGGTGGTTGATGTTGGAATGCACATTGCCGTCGGAAAACAGGCCGATAAAGTGGAGCGCGGAACCCTTGTCGTTCACATTGGCAATCAGTTCCTGCCAAACCGAGCCTTCATACATGGAGCCGCTTGCGATGGCATCGCCAACCAGCGCCGCACCCTGGGCGAACACGCGTCCGCAACCGATCGCGTTGTGGCCGACCTCGGAATTACCCATGTCGCCGTCGTCCGGCAGGCCAACCGCAACACCGTGCGCCTTCACTTCGGTATAGATGGCATGTTCGCGCAACCAGTCCAGATTCGGGGTGTTCGCGATCTTCACAAAGTCGCTTTCCGGGTTCTTTCCGATCCCGACGCCGTCCATCACGACCAACACCACCGGCCCCTCCGGGCCGCCAAAAGCTTCGTTTTTCTTCAACTGTTCCATGATTCAATTTCTCCTGAAGTTACCAGTAATTGCAAAAAGTCCGGGAAATATGCCTTTAGAGCCGGGGGCGGGCAATGAAATAAACCATTTTGAAAGGGACTTGTAATTTTGGATACCCGGAACCACTATCCCCGCCCCTTTCAACCAACAAGGAACCTTTTCTATGAATCCGTGGGTATTGCTTGATCAAGTCGAGGTACCGGGCAGTGGAGGCTCGATGAAGCTCTACCAGCGAGCGTTCGAGTTTTCGATTTCGGTGAAAAACGAGGAATTGATGAATAGCCGCATGCATGGATCGGAGGATGCCTTGGCGGAGCTGGCCTGCGGGCGGGTGCGGGACCGGGAGCATCCGCGCGTGTTGATCGGCGGGCTGGGCATGGGGTTCACCCTGCGCGCGGCGCTGGACCATCTGGGAACCAATGCCTATGTGGTCGTGGCCGAGCTGGTGCCGGCGGTGGTGCAATGGAACCGCACCCATCTTGCGGAGCTGGCGGGAAATCCGCTGGAGGATCCACGCACCCTGGTCCGCGAATCGGACGTGGCGCTGGTGATCAAGGAAAAGGCCGAGACCTACGACGCCATCATGCTGGATGTCGACAACGGCCCCGATGCGCTGACCCACGCGGGCAACGACCGGCTCTATTCCCACGGCGGCATCAACGCCGCCAAGAAGGCGCTAAAACCGGGCGGGATCCTGGGGATCTGGTCGGCCGAGCCGGATACAGCGTTCACCAAGCGCCTGCGCGGGGCGGGCTTCAAGGTGGAAGAGGTCACCGTTCGGGCGCGCAAGACCAAAGGCCGCCGCCACACGATCTGGCTGGCCGAAAAAACGTGATTAACCACAAAGGCACCAAGAACACCAAGTTGCACAAAGCTTTGCGACAGGATTTGCCAACATCCTCTTAGAGTCCTTTGTGCCTTAGTGGTTAAGAACTGTTTGGCTTGTTATTTCCGGGCATTGGAAACATGATGCGCGGCTAATCAGGAATTTTTATGAAGAAACAAACCTTTACCGTTAAATACAAGCAGGAGGGCCAGCGGCTGTTCGCCGTGATTGCCGAAACCCTCGATATCTCGAAAAAGCAGGCCCAGGCGGCCATCGACGCCAAGCATGTGCTGGTGAACGGCAAGCGCGTATGGATTCGCCGCCACGAAGTGGTGGAGGGCGACGTCGTCGAGATCCTGATCGAGGACCAGAAGAAGCCCGAAGCCAAGCACATTGGCATTCTCTGGCAGGACTCGGACTACCTGGTGGTCAACAAACCGGCCTACTTCCTGACCAATGCATCGGACGAGAGCATCGAGGCCAAGTTGCAGAAGCAGGAAAAGAACAAGAACATCTGCGCCGTGCACCGCCTCGACAAGGAAACCTCCGGCTGCGTGATCTTTGCCAAGAGCGCCGAGGCCAAGGCGGCCATGATCCCGATGTTCAAGGGGCGCGACATCATGAAGATCTACCGTGCCATCACCATCGGAAGCTTCCCGAAAAGCTGGAAGGAAATCCGCACCGATATCGATGGTTTAATCTCGACCACCCTGGTTAAGCTGCTCGACACCAAGAAACACGCCAGCTATCTGGAGCTGCGCATCGAAACGGGCCGCACCCACCAGATCCGCCGCCACCTGGCCGACAAGCGCTACCCGGTGATGGGCGACAAGAAATATGCCGGCACCGGCAACGAGCTTTCGATCGAACAACCGCGCCAGATGCTGCATGCCTACCGCCTCATCTTCAACCATCCGAAAACCGGCAAGCCCGTGCGCGCCACCGCCCCCCTGCCCGGCGACTTTAAACGGTGCCTGGCGCAGATGAAACTGCGCTAGACTACCGCCCCAAGGGCTACCGCCCCAGCAACACCTCCGCGCTCAGGCCATCGCGGCATTCGATTTCGATGACGGTTTGGCCGTTGGCGGAAGAGATGATCTTCGGCTGGCTTCCGGCGGTTTCCATCGGCTGGACGAGCTCGTCGATCTTCCATTCGCCGGCGAGGGTGATGCGGACGGTGTTCGGGCGGCTTGGCCAGAAAAACCATTCGCGCTCGTAGATGGAAAGCTCGGTGCGGGAGCCATCGGGCAACAGGTCGTCCTGGCCGTCGTAGATATTGAGGTCGGGATCGGAAACGTTCAAACGCAGCTTTTCCCCGTCGGCTTTCACGATGAAGGTTGAGGCCTTGTTCACCGACTTCACCGCGCCCTGATCGAACGTGGCTCCATTTTCGGCATAGACCGCGTAGGCGGTCGCCGCTTCTTCGTTCAGGGAAACCACATGGGCCCTGGCATCCCTTTGCAGCACGTCGATGGTTGGCCGGGAGGCAAACGCCTTCATCGAGTCGGAATCGGCACCGGCCACCAGCACATATTCATAGCCGGCGCTTTCCGGAGCCTTGCCGTGGTCGAACCAGGCCGTGGCAACGTTGCCGGAGACTTCGCCCTTATCGTGGCATTGGGGATGGGTCTGCTCCGAACGCGTCAGCTTGATTTCACCCGACGGCACATAGTAGCCCGTTCCGCGGTTGTCGATCAGCCACTGCGGTTGCTTGGTTTTAAGCGTCCGCTTGAGCGGAAACTTGGCCAGGTCCTTTCCGCGAATCTTGATGGGCTGTTCCGGTGAATCCAGCTGGGTCTGGAACAGCGTGGTCTCGACGGCATATTCGGGAATCTTGCTGCAGATGTCGGAACCGAGGCAGACGACCTTGTTGCCGACGAAGAACCACGATTTTTTGCCGGTGAAGGATTCGAGGCCATACTTGTCGTGCCCCTTGAACTCGAAGGCGTGAACGCCGCAGCCATAGGAGGTTTCGACCCCGCCGGAGAAGGCCTGGTCGGAGAAGAGGTATTCGCCGCCCTCGTCGCGCACCTTGCCGACGCGCGTGGCCATCTCTTCGAAGGGCATTTTGACCGAGGTGGTTCCCGGGTAGCGGCGCCAGTCGATGCCGTCGTGCCAGGTGCCTTCGGCCGGTGTCAGGCTATCGAGCGAACCGGGATAGGCGACGTCGAGGTAGCCGTTGGCAATAAAGAGCGGAAAGGCGAAGAAGTCCCTGCCCCAGCTTTCAAACGGATAGACATATTTGGAGTGCGTGCGCGCGGTGATCATCCAGTCGTTCTTCCGGCGCTTCATGCCGACGCAGGTGTAGGGCAACGAGCGGAAGCCGTCGAGCGGTTCGTAGGGGGTGCCCATCGTGTCGAGCATGGCGGCAAACTGCTCCGAACTGGTGTAGTTGCTGAAGCGGATGGAGGCAAACGCCTTAGGCGTCATCATCTTGTCGGTGAACAAGCCATCATAGTAGGTCTGCGCCACCTTCCGGATCCGGCGCGCGGCATCTTCCGATGCCTGGAACGACGTACCGCTCAGAATGTCGTAGGTGCAGACGGAACCATAGATGGCGCGGCCACCATAGCCATAGGCGTGTCCGGCGTGGTGGAAGATGGTGCCATCGGGTTTGAAGGTTTCATCGAGCGCGTTGGCGTAGGCGGTTTCGACGTTGGAGAAGAAGGAGGAAAAGTGGCGCAGGTCGCGCGCCTTTTCGGGCGAATCCTTCATCAGCATCGGCGTAAGCAGGCGCAGGGAAAGCAGCCCCTGCATGTCGTCGGCGTCGCACGCCTTGCGCCCCGCCCAGCCATAGGCCTGGTCTTCGCGGTAAACACGGTTGAAGCCGGTCAGCCACTTGCTGGTTTCAATCGCCTGGCACAGGCGGCCGTGCCGCTCCAACGGCTCGCGCATAAGGAACAGTGCGGGCACATATTCGCGGATGATGTAGGCATAATGGTGGATCCAGCCGAGTCCGGCGCCGGCAGCCATGCCCTGATCCTGTCCATAGTCGAACAGATCCATGAACAGGCTTTCGAGCTTGGCCTTGTTTTCGGCGGACGCGGTGCATTCCCACGCCTTGGCAATCTGGAACAGTGTGGCGCAATAGTCGTGGCGCCAGTTCATGATGCCGTCCCACAGCTTGTCCGGAGGAATGCCCGCCTCTGAAAAATATTCCTTCATCACATTGCCGAAGACCAGCGGACGGCCATAGATGTTGCCGCCGTCGCGAACGATTTCGAATCGGGCAAATTTCTTTTCAATGCCCGCAATCTTGGAATCGTTCCACTTCGCCCGTTCGTCTTCGTCGAGCCAGTACGGCATGGCCTGCCGTTCCAAGGTTCTGAAATCGGCGACAACCCCATCCGTCAGCGGCGCGAGATTGAACGTCGGGGTGAGTCCGTTGAAATGCAGCAACCGGTGCTCGTACTGCGAGACCAGGCGCCCGTGCGAATCGATCTCCGGCAGCTGCGGATTGGCCCCGACGGTGCGCGGGTTCATCGGGACGGAAAGACCGATCGTATCGATGAAAAAGGTTCCCGAACCGGTGTTCGGCGCGTGGATGGTCATGCGGGTCATGTCTTCGCGCGGGAGGCCTTTCATGTCGCCGCGGTCGTAGTTGAGGGCGATGGTGCGCCAGCCCTTGAAGTTGAGCCAATAGTCGAACCAGCAATCCACCTCGTCGCCGCGGCCGAACTCGATGCGGAGGCGCTGCGGACGGGCTTCGTCGTTATGGATCCACATGAAGAAACCGTGGGGCGTTTCGAGAATCTCCATGTTCGTGGGGTCGGCATGGGTCATGAGCGCATCATCCTCCGCGTCCAGCTTGCGCTGCTTGCGGTAGCCGATGGGGGTGTCGAACACGATCCGGTCGTTGCCCTTCCATTCCCATTTCACCGATTGCGACCCGTGCTTCATGCGCGTGGTATCAAGCGAGACCGTCCCAGTGGCGGCGAAGCCTTCGGGCATCCCCTCCTCGAAACTCTCGATGCTCTTCGCGGGGGTGTTATACGCGCTCCCCATCATGGGGAATACCAGGGCCAGAACGGCGATGTGATCAATCAGCTTCATGTGATTTCCCTAATTCAGTTCCATTTTAAACACCGTGGCGATTTCGTCCAATTCCGCATCCGGCACCGCCAGCCAAAAGTTGCGCTTCGCCCAGTGGAACGGCACCTCGACCTGGGTTCCCAACACCGTGATGCGCTTGATGCCGCCCTCCGGACAATAGGTGTGCCTGGCCAGGTCGCGGATTTCGATTTCGCTGCCGACCGCCGGCTTGCCGAGCATGAAGAGGTAGAGGAACCGTCCATCCTTGGAGCGCAGGAAGCGGCCATCCTTTTCGGTGTACTGCACAGTGGCCGACTGCCCGCCGTGCTGGCCGGCCTCGACCTTGGCATGGCCGAAGCCATAGACATCGAACGCGCGCGTTCCGTAGACGGCCTCTCCATGCTTTTTCATCCAGGCGCCGATCTTGAGCAGGATGTAGTGCTGCTCCTGCGGGATCACACCGTCGGCGCGCGGCGAAATGTTGAGCAGCACCACCCCGTTCTTGCTCCAGACATCGATCATGTTGCGCACCACCAGCTCGGCCGGCTTGTATTGCTGCCCCTCGACGTAGCACCACGACTTGGTGCCCAGCGTCACGTCGGTCAGCCAGATGGACTCCGAAAGATCCTTCTTCCCGCCCTGCTCGATGTCGAGCACGCCGATGGAAGACGGCATGTCCACCTGCTTGTAGGCAATGACCACCTCCTGGTTTTTCTTTTGCGCTTCATTGAGGTAGTAGGCCGCGAACTGCTTGCGGTATTCCTGCGGGATCATCTTCAGCCACGAATCGAACCAAATGATGTCCGGCGAATATTGGTCGATGACTTCCTTCAACTGATCGAACCAATATTGGTTGAACTCGGCCTCGGGCATATTGCCGTAGAGCTTGCGCAGCACCGGGTTGGTCGACGAGGTGGCAAAGTCCGGGTGGTAGGCAAAGTGGCTGTTGTAGCCGCCCCACTCCTCCGGCTTGTCGGCATAGCGCTGGCCGACGCGCGCATGATGGAAGGTGGTGATGAATTTCATTCCCCTGGCCTT
This sequence comes from Pontiella desulfatans, assembly GCF_900890425.1. NCBI lineage: Bacteria > Pseudomonadati > Kiritimatiellota > Kiritimatiellia > Kiritimatiellales > Pontiellaceae > Pontiella > Pontiella desulfatans. The sequence goes on from NZ_CAAHFG010000001.1 coordinate 3,825,774, forward strand.
GATCGACTTTTCGAGCAGCCCGGTGATGTCGCGTTTGGGGCCGCGATCGGCGGCATTCCAGGGATTCACGGAACTGTCCCACATGGCGAATCCATCGTGGTGCTGCGCGCACGGCCCGGCAAACCGGGCCCCGGCATCCTCGAACAGCTGCGCCCACTCTTCGGCATCGAACGCTTCGGCTTTGAACATCGGAACAAAGTCGTGGTAGTTGAACGTGGCGGGATCGCCAAAGGTCTTCGCGTGGTGCTCCTTCACCTTGCCGTCGCGGTACATGTGGTAGGGATACCACTCCCCGTCGAAAGCCGGCACCGAATAGATGCCCCAGTGGAAATAGATCCCCAGCTTGGCGTCGGCAAACCAATCCGGCGCCTGTTCGTGCGCGGCGAGCGATTCCCAGTCCGCTTCGTATCCGGCACCCGGGTTCGTGGCGCACGAACTACCCAGCACAACCACCAGCAACCATAGCGTTGCATGAACCATGTTCCGTTTCATCCGCTTGCGTTCCATACCAACAACCTCCCGATCCATTAATGACTTTCAACACTAAACCGAACCTGCCGAAACGGGCTTCAAGGGCACCACCATGTTCCAGGAATGGTTCCCGGGCTTGGGATCGGAAAAGCCCCCCTCGCCTTCCCATATGGCGAAGAACAGGTGCGAAGGCTGCCCGTCTTCAACGAGAGCGCTACACCGTTCGACATTACCCAGCAACTGCCTGGATCCATCCGCCCATTGGATGTTGCGGGTATAGGCCTTTGGATCGTCGTGCAACGTCCAGCCGAGGCAGTCCGGGGAATGCGCAAGGATCCCCGCGCCCCGCTCGCCGGTAATTTCGCCAAACTGATCCTTGGCGAGCATGTGGAAGCCATCTTCGTTTTTCCAAAGGAAAGGATCCTCGATCACGCCGAAGGTCTTTTCCGAGAAAAGCGGCTCGTCGTTGAGCACCGTGTAGGGGCCGGCATAGTGCGGCGCCGTTGCCAGACCAATATTCATTTCGCTGTGGATATGCCCTTCATAGCGGCGCGACTTGAAGATCAGATGGGCCGAGCCGTCATCATGGATGACCGGCGCCGGATTGCTCGTCAGGAAACTGTAGAAGGAATCCGGCTTCGTTTCCAACACCGGCGCATCCATCCGCTCCCACGGCCCGAAGACGCTGTTGGCAACCGCAATGCCGATGCGTTTATTGGCCCGGCCCGCGATGCACCACTTGCTATCCAGCGTCAGTTGGTCGGCCATCTCTTCCGTCACATCCTCGAACGGATGCGTTGAGCCCATGTAGTAGAGGACATACGTGTCGCCGTGCTTCACCATGCGCGGGTTATGCGTGGAGCGCCCGTCCCAATATTGCGCACCGCGTGCCGGCAGCACCACTTCCTCGAAGGCGTATGGCCCTTCCGGCGTGTCCGACGAAGCCCGCACGATTTCCGAGGCAATCATCCAGGCCGGGTGAAACCGCTGGTATTTCGGGACCCGCGAGGCAAACATATGGTAGCGCCCGTCCTCGCCCTTGACGACCGAGCTGCCCCACACCCACCAGCCCTCCATGCGGAAACCCTGTTCCCGCGAGACGGTTCCGATTCGGTCGAATATTGGATTCATGCTAAGCAGGATACCGAATGATGTCGGCGAACTTTTTTTCACGGTACCAGGGATCGTTCGACTGCTTCAGCCACATCCCCAGCTCGGCCAAAATGAACTCCGCGTCCGCCGGCGGGATATCCGGCAACTGAAGTTCCTTCATCTGGTACGGATCGTTTTCATTGTCGAACAGGAACTGCCCGCCCTCTTCATCGATCTGGAAGGAGTAGCGATCCGTGCGCAGCCCCTTGAACCGGTTGTTGTAGCCCAGGAAGTGCGCCGATTTCGGTTTGGGCTGGGTCGACCAGTCGCCGGTGATGATTTCGCGCGAATAGTTCCTGCCCTCGACGGACGAAGGAATGCGATCCTTGAGTCCCAGCATGCCCAAGACCGTCGGCATGATGTCCGGCGGGGTGATCATCAGGTCTTCGAGCGTTCCCTTGGTTTTGCCGGGAACCTTGATCAGGAACGGGACGCAGAAGGCTTCCTCGAAGATGACCAGCTTGCCGAACTTGTTGTGGCTCCCCATCATTTCGCCATGGTCGGCGGTGAATACCACAATGGTGTTGTCCGCCTCACCCGCCTGCTCCAGGGCCTTGAACACGTGCCCCAGCTGCTGGTCGACCCCGGTCACATTCGCAAAATAGAACGGCGCGCGTTTTTCGGCCAGCGCCTTGTTTTCACCCTCCACATTCGGACGCGTCAGCAGGCCGGGCTTCCCTTTGTAGTGCTCCCGGTAGGCCACCTCGTCGCAATCCTTTTCCGAATCGTACGGGTTGTGCGGCGGATTCGGCGCCCAGATGATGGAAAACGGTTTGTCCGGATTGCGTTGGCCATGGCTGTTTTTGAGATAGTCGGCCAGGACATCGGCTTCCAGTTTCGGCGAATAGATTTTCGGGCGGTATTGCTCGCCGTCCTTCCGGCCTCCGACCTTTTCCGGATCGTTGGAATAGACGCGCGGGTCCTTGTGGACATCCTTCACGCACTGGAACCAATATCCGTTTCCGTGGCGCCCGCGCCCCGGCGGGATGTAGGTGTCGTACGGATTAAAGTGGTGACCGCCCGGCGCATCGGTTGAGCCGACATAGTTCTGGTTTTCATCGAACAGCGGATCGTTGCGCTCCCAGTGGGTTTTGCCCACATAGCAGGTGTCGTAGCCCGCACCGGCAAGCACATCGGTAAAGCACTGGATATCGTGTTTGAGGTGATCCGTCCGGGTCTGGTGGCAATTGTTCACCACCCCGTTCTGCCACGGCCACATGCCGGACATCAGCATGGCGCGGTGCGGGCTGCAAACCGGACAGGTGCTCACCGCCTGCGTGAACACCACGCTCTCCTGCGCCATCTTGTCGAGCGTTGGGGTAACGACCGGGTCGGACGCCGTGCGCAGCTTCCCCTTGAACGGGCCCTGTTGCCAAAAACCCATGGCCTCGCGTCGCATCTGGTCGGGAAAAACAAACAGCAAGTTAGGCGGCTTCCGTTTTACGGCGAGCGTGCTGGAACCCAGCATGGCGGCTCCGGCGGTCATGGTTTTCAGATAATTGCGTCGTTTCATTCGAACTCCCGTTCCGGTGGATAACAATGCAGGAGAGTATGCCGATTGCCTGGCGTTGAGAAGCCCATCTTTGCGCAGATGTCCCACGGCATTCACGCATTCCATTCGCCCCCAAAACCGATCGTGAAGGTTAAGGCAACAGCTTGACGTCCACCTCGTAGAAACCTCCGGCCTCGATCGCGTGGAGCGTATCGGTGTAGCTGTTTTGCGGGAAGAGGATTCCGCTGGCCAGGTTGGTGAAGGCGTTGGTTAGCGAAACGCTGTGCCACACGCCGTATTCGCGGTTGGAGACGGCGCTCCACTCCACCACAAAACCGGAAGACAGGTTCGTGGATGAGGCCGCGAAAAAGGATCCGGCGTTGGTGGGATTGGTTCCCGCAATGAATTCGGCGAGGTTGTCGAACCCATCGCCGTCGGCATCCGCCGTGGCCATCGCGTTGGTTGCCCCGCCGAAATATTCCTCCTCCCAGCCATTGGGGATGAGGTCGCCGTCAAGATCGTTGTTCCCCTCTGCGAAGGTCAGCAGCAGTGTCGGGATGCCGGCCCCCTCCCTGGAAGAAAAGTTGCGGTAGTTCGCACTGGTGGTTTTAAGTCCGAACGCATAGGTGCCGTTTCCCGTCACCACCGATGAAACGTCCAGCTCCACCCATTGTTCCGTCAACGCCGCCGCCGTCGAAATGGTTTCATCCATCGTGGGGCGGCCGTCCCACGTCATCGACGTTTCACTCCAGGCAACATCGTTCACCCTCCAGATACCAACCGTATGATCGTGGAGGGAATAGAGCCGCACCTTGGCTGAAACAATCCCGTTCGTTATGCCGGACACCATGAACTTGAGGAAGGCGTTTATTTCACTCGTACCCTCCTTGCGGACGTTCAATGTTGAAGCGGTTCCGAAGTTACCCGTCGGATCGGCCTGCTTCACATAGGTATCCTCCAGCACCTCGAATTGCGCCGAGCCCGGGCTCGGCGGAACGGCAGGCTCTTCGCCATATTCAGGGATATCCAGATCCGGAACGACATAGCCGTCATAGGGGGAGGTTTCCGAAGCCGACGGCGCCCCGGAAAGGGTTGAATACGGCGCGTTGTTTCCCTCGACTTCAATCGGCGCCCCCGAAATGTAGCGGTTGGAATCGTATACCTTCCATTCGGAGGGATCCCCGTTGTGGAGGCTGATGCTGGAATATCCATCCGCGCATTCAAATGTATTGGAGGCGATTTTGTTGTTTACCCCCGCGAGGGTGTCCGACATGTAGTAGGAAATCCCGTTGCGGCCAAACGTGGCCTCATCCGTCAGGATCTCAAAGTGGTTACGGTAGACGAGCTGATTATCCAGGCCGTGCGTCAGATCGCTCGCGTAGGAATAGAGCAGCAAGGGCGTGTCGACAAAATAGTTGGCGGCAATCACCCCCGGCCCGGCCGTGTCGCGATGCTTCAGGCCACCGGCCGGCGAGTTGGGATGCCCGCGGAACCAGTTGGCAATGATTTCCACATCCTCCGCCTGGGTGGCGTAGATGATGTGGTCGACATCCATGTTTCCGGCATGCTGCTCCACCCCGCAGGCGACGGGATCCATGTTGAAAATATTATCGATCACGAGCGTGCGCCGGCATTCGTTCAGGCGCATCGCGCCCTTCATGGCCCCCATGCGGTTCGGCAAGCCTTCCTCCGCCTTGAACTGAAGCAGGCGCGCTTCCGGGTTCATCCAGTTCGCATAGCCCTTCCATTCCGTGTCGAGCCAGGTCAGGTTGCCCAGATCTAGGCCGAAAATGTTGCGACGGATGACCATGTCGGTGTTGCTGAAATTCTGGATGCCCTTGATGCCGTTGTCATCCCAGTCCGCTTCCGCGCAGAAGAACAGGCAATCTTCCACGACGCAATTTGCCCCCCGGGAAAGCACCACCGTCTGGAAGCCGTCGGCACCGAGGCCGATGGTGGTTGCAAAGGCGCATTGGCGAACCGTGATATTGTCCTTCTGGTTGCCATTCAGATTGAGGGAGAGGTTCAGGAAAAAAAGATCCTCCACCGCCAGGTTGGCAACCGTGGATCCATTATTATCCGGTTCTCCGATCACCTTTAGAGACGAAGCCTTGAGCAGCGAGATTCCATTTTGATCCCCGAAAAGGCTCACGCCGTTTTTCATGCTGATTTGGCCGGTCACCCAATAGGTGCCGGCCGGGAAATAGACATCTTTCCCCTGCGCGTTCGCCGTCGAGATGACCGCATTGATGGCCGCGGTATCATCGGCCACACCATCGCCAACGGCCGCTCCATCCGTAATTGCATTGAGCGTGTTCGCGGGCTGCTGGGCAAGGCCCAGCATCGGGAGCGCCAGCAAGGCAGCCATGCACCATTGGATTGGAATCTTCATATAACCCTCTATCCGCATAAAATCCGCCGTTTAGGCGGATTATCCGGAACCCCTTCAAACCACACGCATGGCAAGCCCCGCATGCGGAGGCTTGCCAGCGCGAACCCATCACATTTGCTGAACCTTCAGGCGGATAAACTTCGCGGCCTTGTCGGTTGTGGGAACCGCATTGGTCACATAATCCAGCGTCACACCGGTCACATTGGTTCCGGTGATGTCATAGCCGGAGTTCGTCCAGGTACCGTGTACCAGGTTATCGTTCACCTCCACATAATACAGCAGGTTGTCGTCGTCCGAGCGTTGCGGATGGACATAGTTGAGCACCCCTGCGGCCACTTCGATGGTCGATGCGGTTCCGGTGTTGCCGATATCGTTGGGATCGCCGTTGCGGGCATATTCCTCAAGGTTCGACAGGCCGTCGAGATCCGGATCGTCCTCCGCATCCCGGTCGGCCGGGGCCAGCCCGAAGCTGGAAATCCAGCTGCCGAACCCGACGCCTTTCAAACTGCCCAGGAAGGCGATGTTGTCGAGGCGCGTCTGGTTCCCTTCGGCTTCCGCGGTGGTGGACGATTGAATGGAGAAGCGGAAGGTTGCCGATTCCCCATAGGCCAGGCTCATGTCCGCCAGCGGATTGAAGACCACGGTTCCCGCCGAGGGGATGTTGCCGATGGACGCAAACGTCCAGTCAAAGTCGGCCCACGGCAGGATGGTTGTAATGTTGGTGACGCCTTCAACCACATTGGTGACCTCATAGGAAACAAACTCTTCCGGCTCCATGATCACCTGATAGACCAGGCCGCTCGACACCCCGGCCAAATCGCCGGAGATGTATTCCAGTTGGATCTGCCGGGCGGCAATGGAGGCAACCTGATGACGGTAGAGGTCGAAATGGAACCCACTCAGGCCCAGGCTGGAATCGGGCGTCACATTCCCGATCGTCATCTCGGCCACAAGTGGAGTGTCGCCCCGACCGGCCCACGGGCGTGCGGGGCTGTTGGTATCGGCGCTGACCGGATCCTGGAACGAACCCAGGCTGCCATCCAGCGAGCCCTGCGACGTGGCGGAACCATTGCCCAGGCTGATCATCGTCAGGGTAAAGTCCACCCCGCCTTTAACAAACTCGAAATCCTCCCGGACATCATCAACATTATAAGCCAGCACTTCGCTCTTGGGGAACGCCGAAGGAGCTTCGCCAATCAGCACTTCGAAGTCATCCACCCGGAACGAGACGTTGGTTGCATCCACCAGGTCTTCACCTTCCATGAAATATCCGACCGCCTGGATATTCGTGAAATCGACACCGGTTGTATCGAAGAACAAGCCTTTCGCCGATGCCATGCTCGTTGCGCCGGTGGTTGCCGGGCTAAAGGCCGCCCATGCATTTTCAGCAATCGGGAAGCTCAATGCAAAGGTGCCGGCGGCCGTCGCCTTTGCCGAGCTGACAAACCATTGGTCATCGTTCAGCACCGCAAAACGGACTTCGCCGACATCGGCACTGAAGCTGTCGATGTTCATCGAGAGGCTGGTCAGGTTTTCGCCGACACCGATATCATCATAAAAATCCCCGGCCTTCACGTAGACCAGGCTGCTTTGGTAGATATCCGTTGCGTTGGTGGCCGGCTCCGCAGTGAGGATCATGCTTCCCGCCGAAGGGTTCCCCCCTGCGAGTCGCGCGTACCGGAAACCGGTGCTTTCGGCCAGGGCCCCCTTGTTGCCAACCTGAAGCATCCCGTGCAGAGGCTGGGCCTGGTAGAACCCATCCCCCAGGCTTCGATCCAGAATCGGCATTTCGGGATGATAGTTCCGGATCAGCAGATTTCCATTCGTCGTGGCCGCATGACTGCCCAGCCGCAGATCAACATTGCCCTCGTCCCCGAAGAACATGTCCGGGCTGCCCCAATCGACGAGTACGCCGTCGGGGATGAAGTCGCCGACCAGCGCAATATTGTCCACCAGCACCGCGTCCGGTTCCGTGGCGGCATCCGTTGAGCTTTTCACGATCAAGCGGAACGTGGCGGTTTCGTTGGTGCCGAGCACGCGGTCGGACATGGCGTTGAAGGCTACCGGCGCACTACTGGGGTTTTCGCCCTGGGAGCCGAACGTCCAGTCGAAATCCTTCCAGCTGCCGGTTCCGGTCGTGGTGTATAGCGTAACCGCGTAGAGCTGGCCGGTCGGATCGCTCAGATCCCCGGCAACATATTCCATTTCAAAACGGCGCAGGGAGGTATCGGTCGACCGGAAGATATCGAAATAGAGCCCGTTCAGTTTCAAGTCGTGCGCAGAGGTGTTGGTGATGGTGACATCCACCTCCAGGAAAGTCGTCCCGTTCGCCGCCCAGGGATAGGCCGCCGGGGAGTTGGAGTTGGCCCCGGCGGGATCATCGAACGTGCCGTAGGATGCATCGACCGACCCGCCGCTTGCAGCTCCGTCCAGGGCGGAGTTCAACGCCACGCCAACCCCAACCCCGGTGGCCAGGTATTCGAAGTCGTCCTTGTTGCCATCCACGTTGAATGCCAGAACGCGCGCCGAATCCGTGAACGCGTCGCCTATCTCCTCGAGGACAATGTTATCGATCCTGACCGCCTTGTTTCCGTGCACGGCGCTATCGCGCCAAATCTTGAGATAGAGATCGTCCCCCGCATCGGACGCCCCGGCAACATATTCAACAAAATGCTTTGTCCATGTCGCGTGAACGGCGGCCAACCGATTGCTGCTAAGCACCTCGTTGTCGGAATAACGATGGACTTCGAAAACAAATTCCTTGGTTCCGGTAAGGTCTTCGAAGGAATCAAAACTGAACCTGTAGGTGTTCCCCTCCACCATGCTGACCCCCAGATTGGTGGACGTGATGGAAGCGGCATCATCTTCATCCTTGGTATTCATCAGCATCGAGAGCAAACCCGAAGGCGGGGTTTTTCCACTGTCGAAGTTAATCACCACATCCCCGTCGGCATCGTTGATGATCTCCACCGTCCACGCCTCGCTGTTGGTCAGCGCCAGACCGGCACTGGCCACCACCGTATTCGCCAGATCAACATATTCGAAATCGGCAATGGCCGGGTTCAACGGCAGGACACCACTCCATGCCGTGCCAGCAACCAGGCAGGTCGCCAGGGCCCAGCAAAGCTTCTGCAACGACCTGATCCTTGATGCAATCAACGTAGGTAATGACTTTGTTCTCATCGATACTCCTCCATGCATTTAAGGTTTAAAACGTGCAACCAACCGAACCCCGGGCGCTATTCTTCCCACGGTATGTTGGATATAGTAGGCGGTCGCTGAAATAAGAGAAGGAATGCTTTGCGCAAGATAAGTCGATGATTTGCGCAACAAAAACCAATTAAAATATGCACGGCCGGTACGGAATATGTTCAAGGTTTTAATACGAACAGGGCCTCGGAGAGCTCCAAGACTCAGTCCGCCCGCTGCACATCCACTTTGTAGAATCCGGCGGACACTGCATTGTGGGCCGTATCGGTATAGGCGCCCTGGGGAAACAGGATTCCGCTGGCGAGGTTGGTGAAGGCGTTGGTCAGCGAAACGCTGTGCCACACGCCGTATGACCGGTTGGAGACGGCGCTCCACTCCACGACAAAACCCGAAGACAGGTTCGTGGATGAGGCCGCGAAAAAGGATCCGGCGTTGGTGGGATTGGTTCCCGCAATGAATTCGGCGAGGTTATCGAACCCATCGCCATCATCGTCCACAGAGACGGTCGCGTTGGTTGCCCCTCCGAAGTATTCGAACTCCCATCCGTTGGGCAGTCCGTCGGCATCCTTGTCGCCGCCAAGGCTGACCGCCACGACCTCCAGTACCGGCACATTCGCACCTTCCTTCGTATCCACATTGCTGTAGCTGCCCTCGTTGCTCATCAGACCGAACGACAGCTTGCCAGCGCCGGATACGGAAGCGGTCACATCGAATGACTCCCAAGAATCAATCACAACAGAATGCGAGTCCACCACACCGCCTATGGCAGGTTGCTGATTCCAGGTCAACGCTCCTTCAGTCCAGCTTGTATCAGCCACATCATGCACGGTGAGAATAATGTCATTATGCGAACAGTAAAGGCGGAGCATGGCGGAGAGCGGAATCATCCCCTCAGTATCGGCATCGAACATCAGATAGCCGTGCATCGCCTTGCTAAATTTGTCAGAACGGATCGCCATCTTGGCGTTCGCTCCGTAATTTACGGATGGATCATTCTGGGAGCTATGCGCATCGTGAATCGGCGTAAACTGAAACGTGCGTTCCTCGATTTCCGCATGGGGATTCGCCAACTGCACATCCAGCGGCTCACCGTTGTTCGTCTGGAACCGCAGGGTTGTTTCCGAGCCGTTTGTGCTGACCAGCGATATACCGGCATCGGCATCAATGATCGCCCAGGTGCCGTTGAGGATCAGCTCAACGGGAACGGGGGCATCCAAAACGCCGGCACCGTCAAAGTTCAACACGGGATTCACCAGCGTCAAATCGATGATCCCATCCCCTTCCAGCATCACGAGGCAGGGATCGGAATTCCCCTTCACCACGGAACCCGCAAGGCTGCTGTTCGGGGCAAACAGTGCGTAGGCTTCCACCGATCCCGATTTAACGATGTGCCCGGCGGCATCATTCTTAACGACCGAATAGAAAGCACCTGCCGAGCCGGCAAACGAGGCCATCTCCGCCGCGCTGGATTTGGGAACCGCGACATATTCATATTTCGAGTTTAATGGACTCGTTTCGTGATCCAACCAGGCCACCGCAAAGTTTCCGCTGTAGGTTCCCGTGCCATCCTGCTGCGGCGAGGTCTGGTTCATTTTGGTGAGTTTGATCGAGTCGTTGCCGGCGGGAACATAATATCCGGTGCCGACGTTATCCAACAGCCAGCGGTTGCCCGTCATCCCCAACGTCTGATCCAACGGGAACCCCGTCTCCGAAACGCCATCCACCACCACGGCATCCGCCGTGTTTTGCAGATGGTTCTGGAACAGCGTTGTGATCGTGGCATTCGCGGCATCGTCATTCTGTATGCCTGATCCAAGGCAGATCAGCTTTCCATCGATACAGAAAACGGACTTCTTGAACCTGAAGGTGGGGTTGTGGTTCGCGCTCAGGTTTTTCTGTTGGAAATCCATGGCAAATAATCCGATTTCACCTTCCAAGGCGTCTTCGCCTTCCAGGTAATACTCGGCTTTCGCGCCGAACCGCAGCGCCCCGCAGAAGATCGAATCGGTCTTTTCATCCTCGCGGCCATTTGCATTGAGCTGCGTCCACGGCAGATGGATGGTGGTTCCGCCGGGGGTGGCGTTCCAGTTCCAACCTTCTTCCCGCTTGCCGCTGGCACCGTTGCCTCCGGCATAGAGGATTTCCACTGCGCCATATCCGGCATAGCGCGAATACTGGCTGGTGCCGGCATAGATTTCCTGCCCCATGAAATGGTTGTTGAAGCCCTTGATGTCGGCCACCCAGTCGTCGTCGCGATAGACGCCCATCGGCGCATAGTTCAATTGCCAGAAGCCGTTGGGATATTCTTCCGGCTGATAACCCGGAACGGCGTCCGAGGGTTCCATGAGGTTGTAGGCCCGCGCCAGCTGCCCGTCGACCACCGGCGAGTTCACGAGATAGCCGATCCCCGACGAAATACTGTTGATGGTGGTCAGTGGCGAGCCCCGCCCGGCCAACGACATCGGCATATCCTTGGCGCTGGCATTCAGGCGCTGCACCAGCATGCACTTCTTCAAGTGGTCATACGCCTGCGCATCAATGCCAAACTCCGTACCGCTCATATTAGCAACCGCCCATGAAATCGATTTATATGCAGGCGCCACATAGCGCGCCGGATAATAGTGGTTGTGGTGGAAGCCGGTGTAGTCCGGCTTAACTCCTTCACCCGTCTGGGGCTGCGGCGTTGCCCAAACCTGGACATAGTCGCGCAGGCCTTTCAGGTATTGCACCTGTTCCTCCACCGTATCCTTGAAAAAGATGCAGCAATAGCGCGCGATCGTCCGCGTGTTGCCCGCATCCATATTGCTCACCTCGGCCGTCGGCTCCCAGATGCCGTCGAGCGCAGCAAACCAACAGGCCATGGCATAGGCCTCGTCCCAGAGGCCCTCCGCCTTCAGCTCATCCTCCATCAGCAGCACCGCCAGCGGATAGGGCCGGAACGAATAGCCGATGTGGTGAACCGTCTCCATCACACAGCCAGATTGGTAGCCCTGGTCGAGCGTATGCCGGATCATCTGCATGAACTTCGTGCGGCTGCCGGCGGAGCCGTTATGGTAAAAATCGCGGGCATAGTGGAGGATCACATTGTCCAGCAGCTCGATCGTTTCACTGTCGTTGTGCTCTTTTCCAAATAATGGTTTGCCCTTTACCGTGCCGTCGGGGTTCGTCGTAATCCCCAGCGTTGCGTAAACGCTGTCGGCGGCACTCAGGTTGGAGGCGGACGGACTGCTCCCGCGGATATAGTCCAGCACCCCGTTTTTCATTCCGACCAGGTCGGCCAATTCCTGTTCTGTCGGCGTTTCCCCGCCATGGTTGCGCGGCAGCTCCGAGTAATACCGCATGCGCGACCAATGGTTGTCGCCCAGGTCAAGCTTGTATGGGATATGGGTGGAGGAGGCGCTGCTGGTAATGCGGTCGCCCGTAAAATCCACGCGGTCGATAAACACCGTTCCGCCGCCCGCAACCGCCGGCATCTGCAACGTCATGGTCTGCAGATCCTGGGAATTTTTATTCCCGAACATTTCATAGCGATAGCTGATGGAAACCGGGCGCCAGCCCTTCCAGTTCAGATAAAACCAGTAGTGGTACTGGACATTGCCGTTGCCATCCTTGAATGAGACCGTGACGGTTTCGTTCGACAGCGGCGCCTCGTTGTAGACCCACATGTAGAACGTGTTTTCGTAATAGCCCTGCACTTCGCTGGTCACCAAACCCTGCGACTGCAAGTCCGTAACCGTCAGCACATCCCCGCTCCCCCAGTCCCACTGCAACGACTGCGAGCCCTCCTTGTAATGATAACCGGAAACCGACAGTCCGCCCGTCGATCCGCTCCACGAGGCCGGCACCCCGCTTTCAAAACCGACATCAACCGCCGCATGCACGGAAGCGGCCAACCACATGGCCAACACCGGTACACTGTATTTGTGAATGCCAATACTCATAAAATCCCTCATCCTGTTCAAGATGCCTACGGCACCGGCCTCACATCCACCTGGTAGAAACCTTCCGACTCACCGGCATGGAGAGTATCCGTATAGCTGTTTTGCGGAAAGAGGATTCCGGCCGCCAGATTGGTGAAGGCGTTAGTCAGCGAAACGCTGTGCCACACGCCATATTCGCGATTGGAAACGGCGCTCCACTCCACCACAAAACCGGAAGGCAGGTGCGTGGATGAGGCCGCGAAAAAGGATGCCTCGTTGGTGGGATTGGTTCCCGCAATGAATTCGGCCAGATTATCGAACCCATCGCCGTCATCGTCCGCAGAGGCGGTCGCGTTGGTTGCCCCGCCGAAATATCCGAACTCCCAGCCGTTGGGCAGTCCGTCGGCATCCTTGTCTCCGCCAAGGCTGACCGCCACGACCTCCAGCACCGGCGCATTCGCACCTTCCTTCGCATCGACATTGCTGTAGCTCGCCTCGTTGCTGATCAGTCCGAACGACAGCTTACCATCGCCGGATACGGAAGCGGTCACATCGAACGTTTCCCAGACATCGGCATCGACCGAACGGGAATCGGCCACCGCGCCCATGGGCGGCTGGTTGTTCCAGGTGAGCGCCCCTTCCGTCCAGGTGGTGTCGGCCACATCGAGAACGGAAAGCACGATGGGGTTGTGCGAACAGTAGAGCTTGAGGGTTGCCGAAAGCGGAATCATCCCCTCGGTATCGGCATCGAACATCAGATAGCCGTTCATGGCGGAGTCATATTTGTCCGACCGGACTGCCAGCTTGGTGTTCACCCCATAGTTTGTGTCCGGGTTCGACTGAACCGTGTGCGCATCGTGAATGGGATTGAATTCGAAAGTTCTTTCTTCAACGGGGACACTTTCATCCAACAGCTCAACATCGAACGGCTCAAGGTCGTCGGTCATGAACAACAGCGTAGTTTCGGTTCCATTCGTTGAAAGCAGCGACACACCGGTGTCGGCATCCGTAATCGTCCAGGTTCCGCGCAAGGTAAGTTCCACCGGAACCGGGGCGGGGTCATCGTAGGATCGGGCTTCCAGCCCCTGATCGGGATTGACCATGGTGAGTTTGATCGGATTGCTTCCGCCGACCATCACCAGGCAAGGCTCGGAGCTGCCCTTGACCACCGTATCCAGCGAATTGACGGCAGCGGTAAACCGGGCATGCGCCTCAACATCGCCAAACCGCACAACGTGTGCGGCGGAATCCTTCTGCAAAACCTCATAGGGTTTGCCCGACATCGTTGCGCTGAAGGCCTGCATTCCAGCCGAATCGGTGGCGGGTTTCACCACATATTCATACCCGGCTCCCGATGGAGCTTTCCCGTGGTCGAACCAGGCCGTCGCAAAATTACCCGAGGTGGTTCCCGTACCGTCCTGCTGCAGCGACGTCTGGTTCTGGCGCGTAATCTTCAGGCCTTGAGACGAATCAATATGGTAGCCCGTACCGTAGGCATCCAATAACCAGTGGTCTCCATCCACAACGGTATTGCTGTAAGGAAAGGCCGTGATGCTGGAGTTGTCGAGCACGATGGGATCGGAGGTGTTGTTGAGCTTCCCCTGGAACAATGTGGTGATGATGTCGTTCGAAGCATCGGTACACTCAATATCCGAGCCGAGGCAGACGATGTAGTCATCGATGAAAAACCAGGATTTCCTGAACCGGAAGGAACCGTCGTGCGTGGGGGTCAGGCTTCCGTCCTGCTGAAAATCGGTGGCATACATCCCGATCTCGCCGCGGTCGAGTATGCGCCCCGCCTCGATTTCATTAAAACGAAGACCTCCTGCAAACGTTGAGGCCGCCCGTTCGTCGGAACGGGAACCCGGCGGGTTCAGATCGGCATGAGGCAGGACTTTGGTGGTGGTTCCGGGCGGGCGGTTCCAATCCCAGCCATTGATATGGAAGCCGCTGGCCGTAAAGCCGCCGGGATACATGATTTCCAATGCTCCATACGACTGGTAGCGCCCGCACCGGTTTTCGCCCGAATAGGTTTCGGTTCCCCAGAACACATTGTTGAGGCCATGCGCCGTCGCCACCCAGTTGTCCTTGCGGTAGACCGCAACCGGGCTCCAGTTGAATTGCCAGAAACCTTCCTGGAAGGTTTCTGTTGGATAGTTCGCCATCAACGTCGAGTCGTCGCCGTGGATCCGGTTGTAGGCGGAGGCAATCATCGGGTCGGCCGTTTCGCCGAGCACATCCCCGCCGGCATAGGCCAGATTATTGAAGGCGCCTTGGTTTAGCGGCGAGGGCTGCGAAAAGGGATAGCGGCCGCAGAGGCTGTTGGCATATTCACCGCTCGCGGTCGACATGACGAGCGAAGCATAGGCCATGTCGCGGAAGTTTTCATAACTCTCCTGCGCGATCTGAAATTGTGTGCCGATCAGGGCATGCAGCACATCGGCATAGGACGAGAAGGCATACATGTAGTGGTTGTAATGCGTCCAATGATGAAACCCGGTTCCATCGGGCTTGATCCAGTCGCCGGTGCCCTTGGCGGGCACATTAGAAAAATCGAGGAACTGCTTGAAGCCCTTCAATTGGCGAACCGCTTCGTTGTCGTCCTCAATAAACGCCAGTGTGCCCAGCTGAAACCTGAAATTCGTATACACATGATCGGAACTCAGCGCATCGTCGCCCGGCCATTCCGGAACCCAACTGCGCCTGGCTTTGAAGACCCACATCGCGGCGTCCACCAGCTCCGCCCGCAAATCCGTTGGAAGGTATTCGAGCATCAGCACCAGCCCCTGGAAATAGTCGCGGGTGTCGTACCAGCCATAGGAAAAATCGGAGCCGCCGGCATAGCCCAGATCGTTCAGGTGCCACAGCAGGTTCTTCGCCATTTCATAGGAGTTGCTGTTGCCGGTGTGGAAAAAGTGCTGCGCCAAATCCAGCAGGTGGCCATCGGCTTCTTGCGGCGTGGTCACCTGCCCTTTAATGGCGTTTCCGTTAACAACAATGTTAAGGCTGTTGTAGTAGGTCGTGGCGTTCGAAATGTTCGGCGTTCCACCGTCGAACCAGTTGCGCAGGTAGGTGCGCAGCGTCGTCAGGTCGGCTAGCTCCCCGGCGGTGGCCGGCGCATACGGAATGTTCGGCGCCAGGGCATCCACGTCGATGTATCCCGTGTCGGAATAATAGCCCGACACATCGGGCATCTGTCGGCTGGCATGGCGGGTGTAGCGGCTGCGCACAAATTCCCAGTCGTCCAGGAATACGGTGCCGGAGCCGGTGGATGGCGCGTGGATGACCACTTTATCAATATCAGTGGTCGATCCGGAAATGGCCTGCATGTCGTAGCGGTAGCTTCGCGAGATGCGGCGCCAACCCTGATAGTTCAGGTAAAAATCGAAATGGTAGTTCACCGTTCCGGATGCATCCAGAAACTCAATCGTCAACGGTTCATTGATGGATGCTTCGTTATAAACAAAGGCCTCCATCGTGTGGTTGTAGAAATCGAGAATCTTCGAGGGGTCGATTCCCGGCGTGGCCACCTCCAGCGTATCGCCCGCCACCCAATCCCACCGCAACGAGTCGGAGCCGATGCGGTAATGGTCTGAACTGATTGCCAGGGAACCTGCCGTCGCACTCCAGTTGGCGGGCACACTACCCTCGAAATCAATGGTCTGAGCCTGCAGCCCACCTGCGGCCAGGAAGAAAAGAGCAGCGCTGGTTAGCAACAGTTTCACGGACAACCCTCGGAACAGCCTTGTGCAGTGTTTAGCGGAAAACCCGCCATGCAGGCGGGTTTTCCGGAATAATCCATAATTGGATGGGAACAATGGGTTTAGTCGACGTCGAGCTTCAGGAAGAGCTGGCTGCCCGAAGTCCCGACCGATTCCATATAGGTTCCGAGCTCGCCGTCGGAAACCGAAACCGCGTTCGTGGCAATCGGCTCCCAGTCACCCGTCGTCAGGCTCGCGCGCGCCATCACCCTGGCCACCACCGAGTCGTCGCCAACGAGATAGTAGGTGTAGTTTCCAGCCGCATCCAGCACCGGCTGCGATCCCTGGTCGGAAGCACCGTCCGGCAGCACGGGGTCGCCGCCGAAGACATATTCGCCATAGTTGTTCAGTCCGTCTCCGTCGTCGTCGCCCGTTTTTCCACCCGTAACCCCCTTCTCGGCTTCCCACTCGGTATACGGGGGAAGGAAGACCGGCTTGACGTTCGAGAGGACATAGGCGTTGTCGATCTTCACGCCGATATTATTGCCGCGCGAGGAGAAGTAGAAGCGGTTGAAGTCCACCCCGACACAGGCGCTGTTGGTGTAGCTCGGCATTTTGGTACTTCCACCGAATACAACCCCATCCACCAGCGGAGAAATCACCAGGTTGGTGCCGGCACGCTCGATTCTCATCTTCCAGTTCTGCATGGTGTTGGTGCTGGTGAATTCCCGGGTTGTTTCATCGTCCGGGAAATCCGTCGGCCACGCATCGTATGCATCGAAAAGGTTGATGCTGGAATACTGTTTCTGGTTGATGCGGAACCCGTAGCCGGCATTGTTGGTCAACGCGGAATCCGTCAGCGTCATGATCCCCACCGGCGAAGAGGTGTTGGTATAGGCGCTGCCCGACACATCCTCGAAATAGGCCAGGTCAACCGACAGCTCCAGCCAATCCCCGTCGTTTTCCAGCTTGAGGTCTTCGAAGTCCATCGTAATGGAGCTCCAGGCATTGCTGGTGGATTCATCGCGAATCGCCAGGAGACCCGGATAGTTGGTGCCGTTGTATTCCTTGGCCTCCGCGCCGTCATGCGTCCAGCCCTTCAAGGGCAAAACACCGTTGGTGCTGCTGAACGTATCGGAAAAATAGAACGGCAGCATATCCACTTCCGCCCCCGCCGTTGCGTTGGACGCAATCAGACCACTATCGTTCAGGAAGCTCGGCCCCGTGTCTAGATAGGTGTTGTCATAATAGACCAGTCGGATGCCGCCACCGTTTGTCGCCGCCGCATTGACAATATCCGTCAGATCCCACTCATAGGTACCCGCCGCAGTGTCCGCCGGCAATTCGCCGATTTTGACATAGTTCAGCGCATTGCCAACCAAAGTCGCACCGGAACCGGTGGCAAGGTTGGTGACAACGGTTGAATCCAGCGTACGTCCTAAGCCGGTAAAGCTGACATACCAACCGGAAGCCAGACAATTGGAGCGTCGACCACTGTAGTCCACCTTGAATGTCCAGGCATTGGTGACCATGCCGGACACGTTGTAGTCCCAAACCGCAATACCGCCCGTCGATGAACCGCCATAACGGTTCAGCTTCACCAGCTTTGTGCTACCTGAAAACGTACTGACGATTGCTCCGGTAAAGCCTCCGACTCCAAGATCAACCGAAGTCAAAAGGCTGAAATCGCCTTGCACTGTTCCCCTTGTGTTTGCATTCCCGTTGCCCGTGCGGGTAACAAATCCAGCAAGGCGATCAACATCATTGGTGTCGTTGTTCGTATCGAGATTCAGCGAACCAACCAGCTCGGCGCTGGCGAGGGTTGCAGACAGGGCAACCGTTGTGAGTATGGCTAATGTTCTTTTCATGATCTGTATTCCTCCATGTTTTCTGCGTTAGTCACCCAGTCACATTATCTTCAAGGTGAAATTCTTCTTTCGGTATGATGGACATAGTATCCGGTCACTTTGAAAAAAGAAGATTTGCTTTGCGCAATAAACTGCCGGGATTTGCGCAGAATAAAAATCAATCCATTTTGATTTTTAAACGCACGAATCCATTGGTGTTTCCAGCCATTGAAATACGGTTGGTTACGGTTTCAAACTCGGCGTCAACAAGGGCTGATTCCTCGGTAATGACCGCAGGAACCCATGATCCTTCAACGAGATCAGCAGAGGTTTCCAAGGTGTAGGTCAGCCCCAACGATGCGGCATTACGGCGGCGATGGTGGATATACTCAAAGTCGGGTCCATCGTTTCCAACCATTGGAACTTCCGAGAGGCTGTTGCTTCCAGGGGTTGGAATTCCGCCGACGGCATATTCAAACAAGCCATCACGCAAATCCCCGTCCAAGTCGGCTCGATATCCTGCATCCTGGCCGTAAAGTCCCTGCCCGTTGATCCACGACAGATAGTGGTCGAGCGGGCGGTTGTCCTGCGGGCCGTAGAATTTCAGTTCTGCGATGTTACCTTCGAAATTGGAAAGCAGCAAACGAACCGCCTGAACCGGCCGTTCCGGGAAATAGAGGGTCGTCACGCCGCCCGACGACGGAAGGATCTCCTGCCGCAGCGTACCGCCGATCCGCCACACGCCGGATTCCCAGGTCTTGTCATCGTTCACCACGCTGTTAAGGCAAGCCGGATAGTCCAGCGGAGTCTGGAGCTCCAGCCGCACACCACTCGAAGGAGCGCTTCCGCTCCAGTGGATATCCAGGCGGTGGATCCGTACGGTAGATCCGAAGTCGGCCTGCACCAGGGTATCGAGCCAGTGGTAAACCGTGCTGGATGTACCCAAGTTGTTGTCGAAGAATTTCGCACCTGCTGCAACGCGGCCGGCATTGCCAAGGAACGCAGCTTGGTTTGTTGTTCCGAAACTGCTGTACATCCCTTGCCGTTCGGCCTCGAAGGCGACTTCAATCGTGTTCCACGGAGCGTTTGCCGGCTTGGAGGCAACGACTGCACTGCCGGTATTATAAGAAGCCTCGCCCCCGCCGATGGATAAGAAATCACTATACTGGGCAACCTTGTCATTTCCGTTGGCATAGGTGGCTGAAGAAACGCTCTGTTGCTGGATCATCGAACTACCGCAATGCACAGCGATGGGATCGCTGAAACTGACCTCTCCACGAACGTTGGTTAGTTTCGCCCTGATCGTCCAAACGCCGTCATAAGGCGGCACGAAGGCACCCGACAGGGATGCAGCATCCGCCTTAGGCAATGTTTCAAATCCATCCCAGCGGCTGGCGCCGGACACCTCGAAATCAAGCGCCGCAATTTCAGCCGGATCAAGCGCAGTGTCGGCCACGAGCGCAACCGGGCTGAGATCCGCAAACGCCGCATAGTTTGCCGGCGACATCATTGCGATGTCGGCGTTGCGGCTCGAGACCTCAAACGCAGCACTGCTGTCGGCGAACCATTGCGGCAGACCGCCCAGGCGCAGGGCAAGCTGTGCTTCGAACAATGATTCGGGTTCCAGCTTCGTTCCGTTGGACTCCAACGCAAGGATATCCGTTTCCACATCGGAAAACGTTGCGGGTTCACCGTGCAAGCCGGCAATCGTCGGAAAAAGGAAATAGCCGTAGTTCGAGCCGAGCGGCCAGAAGTCGTACGAGCCGGCTTCGGTATTGCTCCAGTTCCAGAAGGTCAGCCCTTTGTCGTGCATCGGCGACTTTACCGCACCGCCACCGCGGAACTGGGTGAAAATGCCCTCGTTCAAGTCATACAACGTATTCCGGAACCAGTTGCAGTGCGCTTCCATGTTTCCGTACTGGTTGCTCCGCAGGAATACCGTCCCCGCGGCACTGCTCTGCCCGCCCAGCCCATGGTGAGCATCCGTGTTTTCCCGGACATAGGCAAACAGGTTCCCGGTTGAGCGTTGCACGGAAATAGAGAAATGCCCCGGATTGCCCTCAAGCAGGATGTCTGAAAACGTATTTGCGCCCGTCATCGTGGCACTCAGGGCATAGCTGAAATCAACGATCCGCAAGCGGCGCGCCCAACTGTTGAATACGCGGTTGAACCCGAGCATGCGATACTCTTCCCCCTGGCGGCATCCGTTGTGGTGGCTGAATTGCCCATGCCATTTTCCGCGCAGCGTCAGGTCTTCGATCCCGCACTCCTCAATCGTGTTGTCTATACGGTACATGCCCCGCTCGATGAAGTATTCGCTTTCGATATGGATCGGCTCATTAAACGTCACCACATCTCCGACCACCGAAGCGATGGTGTGGACCTCAAATACATCGTTCGGTGTTCCGTCGTGCCGATCAAGCACGCCCTGCGGCACGGCGTGCGGTGCAAAGTAGGCATCCCCCACCGGCGTTGTTGCGGGGAACTTCCAACTGAAATTAATCTTCTGCCCTGCGGCCAGCCCGGACGGATTATCCACGCGCACGGAAAAGTCGCCGAGCTGCTCCGTTACCTTACCCGCCAGCACCTGGTCGCCGCGCCAATAGTCGGAGACCTCGCCGCTGGAAGAACGGAAGGAAACCAGCGCGTCACCGAACCGCGAAAATTCGCTAAACAGCAGCTCCGTTTCCCCCATGCCCGCGCCCTTGATCACGATGTCGCTGCGCGTCACTTCAATGGGAGCCTTTCCAAGGTCGGAAGACTCCTTCAGCAGGAAGCGACCTTCCGGGAAATACACCACGGCTGCACCGGTGTACGCATGGGCATCAGCCAAGGCCAAAAGAACGGCGTCACGATCCGAGTTTCCGTCGTTTGCAATGGCGCCATAGCTTGTCACATCAAACCATATATGCGAATTGGTGGTGATTTCCGGGATCGGGATTTCACTGTAGTGGTAACCCGCATATGAAAAATTCTTGAGCGTCGAGTTGGTGCCGTTGTTGTAGGCTGTCACATAGTCGTTCCAGAGGATGGACGTGTTCGGTAGCTCAACGACTACATTGTCTATGTTTAATCCATGATTTTTCGAACCCACAGAAAGTGCCAAACGATCAAACATACGATTAGCAATGGCAGCATTGTTGTTTGTCAGAACAGCCAACGTCTGCCCGGCCAACGTGCCGCTCAACTCCACGCCGCTATCAAGACGGGTCAGCAACAGTTCTAGATGATTCAACCCGGAATCCTCCGATACATCGAATCCTGCCAGCGCATTCCCAATCGATGCCTGTGAAGAAGCGGCACTCTTCATTTCCTGATAGGTGTGCGATGTCGAGGTGCCAGTTGCAACGTAGATGCCGTAGCCGGCATTAGTCGACGCAGTACTATCGGTTAACGAAATACGCAAACCGGAAGAATCGTTTGCGACCGCACCGCTTCCTGAAAACACCTCAAAATCCATCGACAAACGAATCCAGTCGCCAGGATTAGTCAAACCGATTGCACCGTTCATTGACGAATAAACCACATCGAAAAAGCTTTCAACACTGTCCTGCTCCTGAATCACCAGCATGCCAGAAGCGGATACATTATATTCCTTGTCCTCGCCACCCTGCCCAGTCCACCCATTGATGGAACCAAGCGTTCCTGAACCTGATTCAAAATCATCGTTATAGGCAACGCGCGCGCCCCCATTAACCACATTAATTTCCAACGTGGCTACAGCAGTCCCGCCGTCACCATTTTCTGCGAGAACCGTGAATGTATTTAGCCCGACATGGGATCCATCAGGCGCACCGGCCAGCGTGCCATTCGGAAACACCCGTAGCCAATTGGCACCACTAATTTTAGAATACGTCAGAGGCCCACCGCCAGAGTCGGAGGCCGACCCAGCAAGGGTGCCGATGTAAGGGATATAATTGGTTGCAGTATTTCCAATAACTGGATCCATCGCAAACGTCGGAACATTGGTGCTTAGTTCAGGCAGCACCGCATAGCTGATCGCATCAACAAGAACATTACGAGTACCTTCCGCTCCGGCCGTCGAACCCTCATAATGCGCAAAACGTAGAGTAGCTATTTTGCCGACATCAGCCGCTTGGACTTCATATTCCAGAGCTCCTGTTGTGCTACGTTGCGGATTCTGAGTTCCCAGCGAAATGGTTGATAATTGCAAGGCCGCGTTCCCACCTGACGCATTTCCAGAGCCAAAGGTATTGATCACCATTTTCCCCTGTCCACCCACACCGGAGCCATCCACGTGAATTTCCCAGATGCTTTCCAGATTCGAATCCGGCACAGCAAACGCCGCATCTATGGTGATTGTACGCCCGACATCACTTAAGGTGATGGTCCCCAAATCTCTTGTCAGTCCAATCGTATCGGTTGTAGTTTTGGTTCGGTGCAGGCGGGCATAACCATCGCTTGCACCATCAAGGTGGCTACCATCTGTCGAAGAAGAACCTAAAAGCAAAGTCTGGATGGAACTATTGTTACCATCGATTGGATTATAGCTGGCTAACTCGGCAGAATTCGTGAACGTATCCATTACAGATCCTATTAATGCCGAATAACAGGTCGCTATGGATCCAATCGTGCAAATTCCAAGTAGTGTATATAATTTTCTCATGGTTCCTCTTTAAGACCTGATTAGAACTAAATGATTCATTAATGGTCTATGCCTATCACCCAGCTATAGGAACTATGGCAGAATATAGCCAGTCGACCAGAACTTGATTACGCATAATATTAATGTCATTTGCGCAAAAAAAAAGGCGGAAACCTTTGTTTCCGCCCAAGCCTTATTTAGCTTTTTGAACCCTAAATCATAAAACGGCGACGAATAAAAAGAATCCCCCCGCCAAACGCCGCAATCAAACCGAGCGTAGCCGGTTCCGGAATAGCCTGAATCCCCGAGTCGTTGAAAAACGTAACGGTGTTTCTAAACGTATTATCAACCAATGCAATTCGGATTCCACCTCCGTTTGCAATAGCAGTGTTAACAATAGACGTGATATCAACGTCCAATATACCGCTGGTAGCCGTTGGCCCGAGATTCAGCAAGGAAATATACTCTGCTGTATTTCCTGAGACCAGTGCCCCCGCACCTGGAGTTGCCGAAGTTATATCAGTGGTATCCAACGAGAGGGAACCCCCATTATTATAACTGACGTAGAACCTTAACTCTTGATCAACAGGCTTGCCACCTTCTGCAGTAAAATCAACATGGAAATTAAAACTAGGGCTTGATTGACCAGTAAAGTCATAGTCCCAAGTCATCAGAGAACCACCATTCGAATTGTTGCCGAAGCGATTCAGATCGCGAAGTACCGTGCTGGCAGAGAAGGCTCTGACATCACTCTCAAGTAGCCCCGTAGTGCCTGCAAGAAAATTTAATGTACCAGCCACGGTTCCCCGGGTATTCACATTGCCGTTACCGGTTCGCGTTAGCTCCGGACCCATAACATCCACATTATTAATATCGACACCTGCAGACATATGCAACGAGCCAATCAATTCGGCATTACTACTTACAGCCAACATTCCAGTTAGCATAATTATTGTTGCTTTTAACGCATTCCTCATTGCCGTCTCCTATTTAATTTAGATGAATTCAGATATTAAAAAAAAACAGTTGGATTAGGAGACATTTTTTACGCATTCGAAGCTTCACATTTCCGCAGTAATTAGAACCTCGGACATTAAAGATGAATGATTAATAGTGCTCAAATTCCGATTGCTGGGCTCCGATATCTTCAAGTTCAGCCTTGCTCGCACCGTCTTTGCTTTGGTGCCCTAGTCCAACCTGATAGAAAGACGAAGATGAATCTTCTTCACTAAACAATGCGGAAACCGTCGGCGACACACTTTCAAATGTTATTTCACCAGCCAGAGGTGTATTCAAACCTTCATGAAAAACCATCGCTCTAACGGTTATTTTTCCGGGTCTGCCTGTTGATCGAATCAAACAAGGAGCAGTGCCCCACTCCAGTTCACGGGGATTCGCGCCAATTAAATGATTACCGAGCAACACACCCTCTCCCTCAACCTCGAATCCAATGCGCTCCTTGCCCAACCGCTTGACATTGCCCTGCTCGTCAACCAACGAAGCAATGACCGTTACAATATCGGAACCGTCTGCCACCAATGGAATACCGTCAAAGTCGATGGAAAATTTGAGACGGGCCGGCCGCTTTGCCGGATAGCGGGCATGGGATGCCACCACCTTTCCGTCAATCAGTCCCTCCGCCACAATGCACGCCTCGTCAAACTTTTTAGCACGGTGCAGAGCGCGCAGTTGCATAAAGTTGTAGGCATCTTCAAATTCTATCGGAGGTGACGGCATTTTCTGACCGGAGTCTTTTGGCCGTTTGGTTTCAAGCACCTTGCCGAATACGGTCAACCGCACCTCTTCGCAATTGGAAAATACCCGCACGTCCTGCGAAGAAAACGGGGTCATTTCGTTCGCGATATAGACCATGGATCCATTTTCGATATTCGGCACATTCAGGTTTGCATCGCGCTGGCTCTGGAAAAGGTAATAGGAATATTTCGGCTGGCGGAATGGATCCATGATACCGCCGTAAAAGTTATCCGGGTGGTATCCGCGGTAATGATCGAACGAATGCCAAAGACATCCGCCCACCAGTTGCCTCGGGGAATCATAGAACTTTTCCCAGCAACCGTAATAATAGAGAGGACGAGGGTCTGCATATGATTTTGCCTGCACCAGCATGGGCGTTTCGCCCCAAGAACGATGCACCCGGCTCGGCGAATTGTGCGATGACCAGTCATCCACATTATCGCCCCACTCTCGGGTAAACACCGCCTTATCGCCCTCCACCTTCGATCCGGAATAAATTACATCGTAAAAGCCGCTACCCTTCGCCGATCCGTCGGCCGCCGTGTAGCAACCAGAAAACGGATATTCCTCGTGTGTAATATCATGCGCGATTTTGGCAAATGAATCCGGATAATGCGTTTCATTCAAAATCGGTTCCCACAGAATGACAGATGGATGATTCCGGTCCCTTCGCACCATGTTCCGGATATCGGAATACACGCGCTCCGCAAACACGGGATCGTTATTCCAGAACTGCCAGCCCGGCGTGGCCACAATTACGAACAGCCCCAGCTCGTTACACGCATCCATGAACGCTGGATCCTGCGGATAATGAGCCGAACGGACAATCCGCAAACCCGCATTCCGCAGTTTTTTGGCATCGCGCCAATGCAGCGAATTCGGCAGCGCATTTCCGATATAGGCAAAATCCTGGTGCCGGTTGGCACCCATCAGTTTATCTTCAAATGGTTTCCCATTCAGAAAGAACCCTTCCGTACCACGAAATTCAATGGTACGGATGCCGATTTTAGTTTTAAACCCATCAACCACCTTCCCGTCTTTTAAAACCCTGGAAACCAGTCGGTACAAATAAGGATCGTCCGGATGCCAAAGGTTTGGTTCCGCGACGGTGACAAATGAAGTCACCGTTGCACTTTGCCCGGCCTCAATTTCAAGCGGTTCTTCTCTTTTGCCGACTGGGGTTCCTTCTGCATCAATGATGGTTGAAGATACCGTTAGACGCTGCTTTTCAGATGTCGTATTGGCGACATGCGTTGAAACCGATACATCAGCTGTATCATCAGACAGTTTATCAACATGGGCAAAAACTCCGCCGCCTGCCACCACATCGACCTGATTGGGATCGGTAATATAAACCGGGGCAGTTGAGTAAAACCATACGTCTCGGTAGATTCCGCCAAAGTAAGTAAAGTCCATCACTTCCTGCGGTTTGCCCGGAGGATAAGCCGGGTCATCGGAATTATCGGCGAGCACAGTAACGACATTTTTCGCTCCGTGTTTCACAACGTCCGTTACATCAATAACTATAGGAAGAAATCCTCCGAGCTGCTCTTTAACCAGCGCGCCATTGATCCAGATTTTACTTTTGCCCATGATCGCTTCGAAATGAAGCACGATGCGCCGACCCTTCATGTAAACCGGTACTTCGAAATGCTTTCGATACCACGCTTCACCCTGATAGTTGATTGAACCGCTCGCGTCATCCGGAAGCAGTTCCAATCCATGCGGACAGTTCACAACCGCCCATGCGGCATCATCAAAGGCGGCTTTTTCTGCACCTTCGACCGAGCCCTTATAAAACCGCCAGCCGACATTAAAATTGTAGACATCGCGCCCGCCACCTTCCAGTCTATGGAATCCGGCCGTTGAAAACTCACGCATGCTGTCTTCTCCAAAAGTCAGAGCCGTTACAGCTGTAAAAATCATTATCGCTGTTTTTTTCATCCATCATCCTTCGTTTTTAAATAATGATTGTAGCTGCGAGACGGTAAGCTCTTTTTCTGGAGAAAAATCGGAGCCGGACATATATTCCAATAAACTGATCCGCATTTGCCGTGCAACCGGACGCTTCTCCAGATCGCTCTGTAAATCCATGCCGCATATCAGCAACTTGCCTTCGCCGACCTTTACCTCAAGAAGGTTCGCCAGCTTGTGGTTCCGGCTGAAATTATCGACGACCTGAATAATCGGTCTGATATCGTTCGGCAAATCATCGAGGATAAATGAACTTGAAGTATCCAGCAGGTCGCACCATTGCCAGTTGGTATGTTCATCGGTCGGGAACTGCGATAACGCCGGATGCTCCGGATCGCAGAGTATGCTCATCGAAACATTACCCCGGCCTTCGCGCGTCCACCAATGCACCGGACTCCAGAACGGGGCAAGAAAACGACCCCGCAACGCTTTATCCAGATCCGAATAAGTTGGTAACAGCAATACTTTCCGGCCTTGCGAAAGTGCGGTCAGAACAGCCTCGTCCAGTTCGGTGCTTACCAATACGTCGTCCGGGGCAGGAAGCTGTTGCGTCCGCGGATAAGCCCAGATGTTCCACTGGTTCAAATAATCCGTTCCCTCAATGCCAACTTGCACCGTAAGCTTTTCGGCTTTTTCAACGTTATTCAGATTACTGCTGAATTCGCCCAGATCCGCCAGCACTCCCTGCCTTATGGTTTGCGGCTCAAACCGGCCTTCTGCCACCACTGAGCCGGATGACGTTGTAATCTTCCAGAACCCGACCGCATCAACCAGATGCCGATTTCCAAAATTTAACAACTGTGCTTTGGCATGAAATACTTCATCACTGAACCAATCAAATTTACTGAACCGCAACAACGGGACGGTATCACAGGCAAAGCGCCGGAATTCTTCAGACGACATTGCCTCTTTTGAATCCCAGAAGGCATCGTATAGACCGACATGCGCGGTGCCCTGACCGGAATAGTCGTTGAGCTGCAGCAACTGAAACCCGGCCGACCGGCGGCTGCGCATCATGACTTCAATTTCTTCCTTATACAACACTGCGGCATGCTTGGCGGTCACCCGTGTAAAATCGTCGGACTGTTCCAGCATGCCTTTCTTTTCCAGATCGTCCCGGACCAGCTTAAGGTTGTCCGGTTGCATTACACCCGTGTACTTTTCAATTTCGGACATGGATGGAAAAACGCACCATTGTCCGATTTCGTGGGCGATCACCGGAACATCGCGGTTGCTCTTGATCAGGCCGTCGTTCCGGTCAAAATCCGTCATGGGCGTCTTAAGGGTTTTGTAATAGCCGTCTGCGTTGCCTTTCGAAAGCCTCCCGGGTGTCAGGTTACCGCCCCGCCCGCCGGCTCCGACCACAAAGTCCTCATTCTGCAACGGAATCTCCAGCATTTCCATTCCGCCACCGCCCGAACCGAACGCGAACAGATGCCGGTTGTCCGTCGGCTTCATTTTTTCCAGGAATGCTTCCGCCGTGGCATACAGACTTTCCTGCAACTCGTTTCCGCCCGAAAACAGGGCAAAGGACGGGTGGTTTCCATAGCTTTCCTGAATGCGCAGCATTTCCTTTTCAACCCATTCTTCCCGGGCTTCATTATATCCTGAGTTGGCGCGCGTGGCTTCAGTCAATAGATAAAGGCCAAGTTGGTCGGCCGCCTCGAATGCCGCTTCCGGCGGAGTCCACGAATGAAAACGGATATGGTTCAATCCGTTCGCCTTGACTTCGCCCATCAACCGAAGCCAGTAATCCAGCTCCATCGAAGGATAGGCCGTCAGCGGAAAATTGGCGCACTCCAGCGTTCCCCGCAGAAAGACCTTTTTACCGTTCACAAGCACATTCACATTATCATGCCCGATCTTGCGCATGCCGAATAGAGCCGTTGCGGAATCGTTGAATTCCCCGGCATTCAGCCGCGCTTCCATGGAGTAGCGGTGCGTACTGAATTCATCCCACAGGATTACATCTTCCCCCATGGGCACCAAGACTTCAACCTGACCCCCATCCGCACCGACCTTGATTTTTTCGGAAACGGTTTCAATAACCTTCCCGTCCGGCGACACGGCACGGAATGATACTTTTCCCTTCAAAACTTTTTGCGTGGCATTCCCGACAGCCGCCTTTACCACCGCCATTCCATTTTCAGGATCGGGATAGACCTGCAGATCGTCAAAATACACCGGATCGGTTTTAATGAGCTCCATCCGACCGATGATTCCGTTCCACATCCCCTGCGTGTGCAACGACGTACCCGAATTGATCCCCCCAAGATCATAAAGGACGCGGTTGTCCATACAGACTACAATCCGGTTGGCGCCGGGGTTAACGGCATCCGAAATATCAATTTCATGCGGCGTACTCAGACTGTCATCGCCTCCGCAGTATGTTCCATTGACCCACACCTTCGACACCCAGCGCGCGCGTTCCAGAAACAACACAATCCGTTTATCTTTCCACTCATCGGGAACCGTTACCTCCCGCCGGTACCAGGCGCATCCCTGAAAATCCAGATTCGGCACCGGCCCTCCATAGCGCGGATCAAGATCCCGCACCGCTTTCCTTAGAAAATCGATACTCGGCGGATTGCCGTAGCCGTTTTCGGCGGTTGATCCGGGCAATCGTGCCGAATCCGTAAAGGGCTCGTTAAACCACTGCCCGGCTTCACCGACCGCATCCGGGTCAAGCCGGATTTTCCACGCCCCGGAAATATCCATCCGTTCCACGGCATCCACATTGATTAAACAAAACATCATGATGAAATTAAGAACAAACAACGGCACTGCTTTCATTTTTAAACTTCTCCAAGGCTACTGACCAAATACATAATCTAACCACCGTTCTTTAAGGCAGCCACTTCTCTTTCTCCATACACCGCAAATGTGAATGAGTGTATAGAATATCTCCACCTCAGTTTAGCGCATAAATACATGGTGATTTCCGTAAAATGTTCGACCCCTAAAGTTGATTAACCCATATTAGCTTATATGTTGCTGCGGATTATTCATGCGCATATTGCGCAAACTAAAGCTTGGGATTTAGGACGCTTTTGGTAGGTGTTTAAACTATGAAAAAAATTATACGTATATCTGTCCTGTTGTGTGTATTCCCTGCTCTTTCCATTCTCGCCGAACGCCCGAATATTGTAATTCTTCTGGCCGATGATCTTGGATGGGCGGATGTTGGATTTCACGGCAGTGAAATTAAAACGCCGAACCTCGATTCACTGGCTCAAGCGGGAGTGCAGTTAAAACAGTTTTATGTACAACCCACCTGCTCGCCGACCCGCATTGCACTGATGACCGGCCGCTACCCCTTCCGCTGCGGTGGTCACATCTCCGTGCTGCGCCCCTGGCACCAACACGGCGTTCCGCTCGACGAAACGCTGATAGCCCAGGTCATGAAAGATGCCGGCTACAAAACCGCCATCACCGGCAAGTGGCACCTCGGCCTCGCCCGGCGCGCCTACTGGCCGACTTCACGAGGCTTTGATCTGGCACACGGCTGCCTCGGCGGGGCCATCGATTATTTCACACACGAAGGGTACGACTCGCTGGACTGGTATGATCAGGACACCATTCCTCTGCATGAAGAAGGATACTCCACCGACCTGATCGGCACCCGTGCTTCAAAAATAATTATCGACCACAATTTCGACCAACAGCCCCTCTTCCTTTACGTGCCGTTCAATGCCCCGCACTCGCCCTACCAGGCCAAGGAAGCCGACATCGAAAAATACAGTCACATCAAAGATGAAAACCGCCGGATTTACTGCGCCATGGTCGATTCCATGGATCAGCAGATTGGAAACATTATCCAGAGTCTGAAATCCAAAGAAGTGCTGGAAAACACCCTGATCTTCTTCGCCTCCGACAACGGTGGCGCGGGTAACAGCATCAACCTGCCCTACCGCGGCAACAAAGGCACCCCCTACGAAGGCGGCGTCCGTGTGCCTTCGTTCATCCATTGGCCGAAGGGGCTGGAAGGTGGCCGCGACTTCGACCGCCCGCTGCACATCGTCGATCTATTCCCCACCTTCACCGAACTGGCGCAGGGCGACATTGCCAAATGCAAACCGCTCGACGGCATCAATTTCTGGCCGGCGCTGGCCGAAGGCAAAGCGATGCCGAAGCGCGACATCATCCACAACGCCAAGGATGCCCGCGGCCGCGGCTCCATCCGTTCCGGGGATTGGAAACTGATCCTCAGCAAACCCGAGCGCGCACCCGACGGCATGCCCGTTGCCGACGGCAAACTCATGGCCGAGCTGTTCAACATCAAGGATGATCCCTACGAGCAAAACAACGTCGTCCACCAACACCCCGAAATGCTTGAAACACTATGGGGACGTCTCAAAAAACGTGCGCCCGAAATCGTCAGCGCCGCCCCCTACATCGCCCGCGCCCCCGAAGGATGGGAAGCCCCCGCCGACTGGTCGAACGCCCCGGAGTAACCCATGACCCTGAAGACACTACCTCTTTCTCTTATTGCCCTTTTTTTCCTCGCATCGTGCGGCAGGCAGACCCAACAAGATACAACAAAGGCGAAACCCACGCCCAAGCCGCCGACACATCCAACGGAGGTGCCCTGTACCGAATGCAAGCCGGCCATCGCCAAGCCGACGGCCGTCGAGGCGCCGGAACAGTCGTATGATGAAAACACCCTCTTCGGTGAATACCTAGCCGCGCAGGCCAAGGGCGAGCGCGCCAAATTGCCGGACTTCAGCCATGCGGGCTACCACCGTTGCGCAACGCCTCTGCCCGTGGTTTCGGAAACGACGCACACCTATTTCGACGTCACAAAATTCGGTGGGGTTCCTGACGACGGGAAGTCGGACCGCGATGCGGCGGTGGCCGCCTTCGCTGCCGCCCATAGCCACAACGGCCCCGCCGCCATCTATTTCCCGGAGGGCAACTTCCGCCTCTTCGAAAAATCCGATTTCGGCAAACCACCGCTGGAAATCAAGCGCAGCAACGTGGTGCTCAAAGGCAGTGGCGTTGGAACCACGCAGCTGGAGTTCGCGGAATCGCACCTGCCCGCCCGGCCCTTGATCCTCATGCGTTCCTCAACCGGCAAGGACGACTATTGGCGCGGCGACCAAAAGCTCAAGGCCATGGTTAAGAAACAGATCGGCCCCTTCACGGTTGAGGTTTCGGACGCGTCCGAACTCAAGCCCGGTATGCGGATCAACCTGAATGCGCAGATGGATGCCCATGCGGAATCGACGAAGGAATTCTTCTGCCCGCACGAAGTTCCGTCGGGCTGGTTCGAGCGCGCCAAGCGCAAAGGCGGCATGCTGACCGATATCTTCGAGCTGCACGAAATCGAATCGATCGACGACAACACCGTCCGCTTCGGCGAGCCGATCCACCTCGACATCCCGTACTACACCAACATGGCCATCTACCGCATCGACGGGATCATCGAAGAGTGCGGTATCGAAGACCTCTCCTTGCGCGGCGG
The DNA here is from genome assembly GCF_900890425.1 of Pontiella desulfatans. Taxonomy (NCBI): domain Bacteria; kingdom Pseudomonadati; phylum Kiritimatiellota; class Kiritimatiellia; order Kiritimatiellales; family Pontiellaceae; genus Pontiella; species Pontiella desulfatans. Next base: position 3,857,758 of record NZ_CAAHFG010000001.1, read on the forward strand.
CTGGCGCGGCCAGTTCAACCACCATAACAGCACGCGCCATGGCGAAGACTACCGCATGGTCGAAATGGACCGCGTGTTCAACAGCTGGGTCCGCCGCGTCCGCTTCACCGAATGCAGCTCCGCCGTCAGCACCTGGCTCTGCGGGTTCAACACGGTGTCCGACCTGCTGATCGAAGGCAACACCGGCCACATGGCGGTGGTTGCCAAAAGTTCATACGGCAACCTCTTCGCCTTCATGCGCGAGGAATCGGACGTGCACCACGGCTTCGGCGTTTCGCGCTCCGGCGTCAATTCCGTCTTCTACCGCTGCGTGCAGTACAAGAGCATGGAAGCGCATTGCGGCTATCCCCGCTCCACCCTCTTCGACCTCAACGAAGGCGGTTTCCAGCCGCGCGGTGGCGGCGCCACCTTTTTCCCGATGCACGACAAGGGGCTCACCTTCTGGAACTGGAACGTCACCCTGCCCGACGGCTCGTTCGACTTTTGGCCGGAGGGCCAGCGCTACGGCTATTTCCTCCTCCCCGTCGTGGCCGGGCTCCACGGCGAACCGTTCGAGATCCCCGACATCGAAACCGACCTGCTGGCCTACGAATCGCCCGGCCAGAAAACCGTTCCCGAATCCTTGTTCGATGCCCAGCTGGAACATCGCCTGGGCCAGGTGCCCGCCTGGCTTGCCGAAGCCGCCGCCGAATTCGAGACCGTTAGCCGCCATTCGCGAATCCGCATCACCAGCCCCGCAAACCACAGCGAGCACCGCTCGGTTATCGTTAAGATGGCGCTGCACGAAAAGATGGATCCGAAACAGGTCGGGCGGATCGAGCTCTACGCCTCCGACACCGGACTCTTCGATGGCTTCCTGCGCGTTGGCGAAGTGGATCCGCAAACCATGGAAAAGGAATTCAAGACCAAGCGCCCCGGGGTCTGGGTGCTGAAGGCCAAGCTGACCAACCGCCGCGGCGAAATCGCGTTCAGCAAACCCATCACCCTCTACACCGGCGATCCGGATAAACCCAAGGCGCTCGGCGTGTCCAGATCCGCCATGATGCCCGGCAAGGAAAAGAACACGCTCTACGGGGAATTCGTTCAGCAAGGTGGCGGCGAAGCCCAGGCCCTGAAAGACAGCAAGGTGCTCGCATCGCGCAAGGAAGGCCAACCCGCCCACGAACTGGAAGCCGCCTACCGCAAGGAGCTTCACGCCTTCTACGCCGCGTATGGAACCAGCACCTTCAAGGATGCGCTCGACGAGCAGTTCGCGGAGGTGTTTTTCGACGGCAAAACCGATGTTGCGGGCAGCAAGCTCTACAGCTACCAGGACTCGCTCGTGCAAGCCGCCTTTTCGTCCACGAAAAAAATCAACCGGCTCGACATCCATTGGCGCAACGGTGTCCCGGATAAGGAAGTCCGCCTCGAACTCCAGACGTCGGAGGATCCCGGGGCATGGCTTAGCTTCGTGAACGACGACCTGCTTTGGAACCCCTCCGCCCTGCGCATCGGCGGAACGCTGACCGGCGGCCCGTTTCCCGGCTCCGGAAAGGTGAGCACCCTCTATTTCCCCGCGCGCGAAGCCAAATTTGTGCGGCTCCTGCTCTCGTCCTTCCCCGACGACGTCACCGAATTCCGCTTCTTCGGCGATTAGTTTCTTCCATTCTAACGTCTATCCCTTTTGAGTTCCTAAACAAACCATCCTCAACCTGCATTGCGACAGAAGGATAGGCAGAAATATAAACGGGAGGGCTGTTGAAGTGATTTTTCTGCCAAACAATATTTCTGCCTAAAACGAACCACCCTTAACCTTTTCTCGTGCAATTTGTTTAACAGAATAATTAGGACAAAATAATTCATGGCTACGGCATAAAGGAAACCGTTCTGTCCTAATTATTTAGTTACATTCTCTGCTGCGAAGCCGCTTTGAGTTTGGGGCAACGCGACGGGATCGGCGGGATGGAGGGGCGCACGCCGTGCGCCCGGGCGGATAGCGTCCGCCCCTCCACGAAACAACCTTGCGGCATCCCAACCCTCTGTGCCTCTGTCTCCTCTAGCGCAGCGGGTGGTGAAAACTTGCCAGGAAAACAAGAAATTGACGGATAGTAGTACAGATACCAAAACAGGATATGCTTAACCGATATCCAACCCACAGGGAGGTTGGGGGAAATTTCGTATCTTCTTGAATATCAGCGTCCATCCGTGTTCATCCGTGGTTCCATTCCCGAATTAGGGTTAATGCCCTAGCTCCTGGTGAAACTGTCGAAATAGAACTCCGGATCGGTTTTTTGCCTTTTGAGGGTGGCGTTGATTTCCTTCCAGGCGGCGGCGAGGTTTTTGCATGGGACGGGCATGTCGTGTTTCAGCATTTCGTGGAGCTTCGGCAGGTTGTGGAACGGGATGGCGGCATACATGTGGTGCTCGATGTGGTAGTTCATGTTCCAGTAGCACCAGCGGGTGAAACCATCCTGCTTGACGGTGCGGCAAGAGCGGCGGAAATCGGGCACGTTGTCCTGCAGGCCGGCGTGCTGGGGAATGCCCACAACCAGGCTCAGCCAGCATCCATAGAACGGTAGCAGCAGGATCGGAATCAGGATCCATTGGCCGAGGGCGATGAACAGCGCCGCCAGCGCAAGGTGGCCAAAGAGGATGATGCGCGCCCACACGACGAGCTCCTGCTTCTTTTTCGGCCGGTCGTCGAACAGGCGGCGGTCCCACTCCGATGTCATGATGCCCAGTGAATGCTTGATGTACCATGGAAGGATGTTGTGCACCCACAGGCCGCGCGGTGCGCCGGGGACATTGAAGGTGAAGGCCTTTATCCATTCCATGGCCCCGAACCTGGCCGGCAGAACCACTTCCTGGTCCACGGCATCGTGCAACGTGTTCTGGTGATGCTCGGTGTGACTGATGCGGAACCAAACCGGATTGTTCCAGGTGAGGAAGCTGAACAGGTGGTAGAAAAATTCGTTGAGTGCCTTGGTCTTGAACGGGGTGCCGTGCGAAAGCTCGTGGCAGGCCGCCGCCGGGCTCAGGAACGCAAAAAGGGTGCCATGGAGGAAGAAGGCAACGACAATCCACGGCCATGCGAGATGGTGGAATGCCCAGAAGCAGAGCCCCCCCGTCGCAACCACGGCCAGCAGCTGCGATCCCGCCTGCAACAGCCCCTTCGCATCGCTGCGCTCCTGAAGCGTTTTCATCGCCTGCTTGTCCGCCTCAATGCGGTACCACTTGATTCGTTCCATCATAACCTCCCACATCGACGACGCGTTGGATCGTCGCCACCATCAAGATGTTGAAGGTTTATCGATCATCACCCCGGACGATTCAATGGGAAATATCATCACCTTTCACGGTTTTTTAAACGATTCACGGGTATTGGTTCGTCGCAGGCGCCCGCCCCGCTAGCCCTGCTCCGCCGCCACCTTCTTTTTGTAGATGGTGAGCAGGATGCCGCCGATTCCGGCGACCACGCCGCCGCAATAGATGAAGACCATGCGCCCCCCCAGGCTGTTGGGGATCAGGAATCCGCACATTAGCAGGCTGCCGAGAATGAGGTTGAGCGAACCGACAATGTGGTATTGCGCCGCATCGCGGTTTTCGCTCTTTTCCGCCACGTGGTCGATGGGCGTGCGCATGTCCTTGAACAGCGCCTCGATCGATTCCCTGTGCCCGGGGGTTACCCGCTTGTAGAAGAGCGACGAGAAGAAGAACCAACTGATGCTGCACATCAGCGTGAAGGCGGTGATGACGATGAAGGTCACGTCGCCATGCTCCATTTTGTTCATTTCGTCGAGTCCCCAGATATACTTTCCGGCGGCGTCGATGGAAATATAGAACTTGGCGAAGAAGGCGGCGCAGAAACCGACCACCACCGTGCTCCAGCCACTCCAGACCGGGGTCTTTTTATAGACGAAGCCAAACACGGCCGGCACCACCATCGGCGGGATCACCAGCGAGAAGACCAGGTTGGAGAATTCGAACAGGCCAATCTCGCGGTTGTTCGCCAACGTGGTGGCCAGAATGATGAGCGCAACCGCGAGAATGACCGTGAAGATGCGCCCCATCAACAGTTGCTCCTTTTCGGAGGCGTTGGGCTTGATGAACTCGATGTAGAAGTTGCGCACGCAGAAACCGGCGTTGCGATTGAGCGCGGTGTCCATGCTGGAGATCGACGCGGCGAACATGGCGCAAACAATCAGGCCCACCATGCCGGTCGGAAGCACGTGCGCGGCGATGGCCATGTAGGAGCCCTCGGTCGGGTTCGGCATGTCGGGGAAAACCTGCGCAAGGTCGGGATAGATCACGGAACAGGCCATGACCGGAAGAAAGGCCACGATCGGAATGAAGATCGATCCGGTGGCAATCACCAGCGTCGACTTCTTCGCCTGTCCGCCATCCTTGACCGACAGGAATTTTGCGCCCTCCTGCGAAAGGTCGGAGGCCTGCATGATGCGCATGACCATGCTCAACCCCAGGAAGGCAATCCAAACGCTCGGCGCCTCCACCATGTTGAAGTTGGTGAACTCCGCCGGAATCTTTTCCATCAGGCCCGGCAGGCCGCCGATCTCCGGAAGCATCAGCGTGCGGATCAGCACCGTGATGGTGCCCACGATGATGATCGTCATCTGGACAAAGTCGGAGGCGATGACCGACCACGCCCCCGCGCCGAGCGAAACGCAGGTGACCACGATGCCGAGAATCAGGATGCAGAGGTTGAGCGGCACACCGACCGCCGCGCTCATGAAGATGGAGACCGTCATCAGCCACATGGCGCCGATCATCATGTTGGCGGGAATCTGCACCCAGATCCAGAACTGCTCGGTGAAGCGCCCGTAGCGCCGCCGGATGCCTTCCGCCACGGTGATGACGCGCATCTGGCGGTAGCGACGGGCCAGGAAGAAAAAGATGATCAGATAGGCCGGCAGCCATAGCCAGTAGAGGATGAGCATCAGGAAGCCCATTTCATACACGCGGCAGGCGGCGGCCGTGAACGTCCAGGCCGACAAGCCGGAGGCAATGCCCGACATGCCGGTCATCCACCAGAGCATGTTGCCGCCCCCGCGGAAAAAGTCGCTCGCGTTATGCGCAATCTTGCGGCACACGAAGCCGATCGACATCGTGAACAGCAGATATAAACCAATGACCAGGTAATCCCAAATTCCCAACATAATGTATCCTTCCTTTCATGCACCCTAAAGGTGTTCAAACTCGCTCTGCCGTCTACTCATTTCCCCTCACGCTCCAGCAGTTTTTGGTTTACGTGCGGCGTGGCATCTTTCCGGAATTCGCGTTTCAGCAACGCCAACAGCTCCTCCGTTTTTTCGGGATGTGATTGCGCGAGGTTGTTGCTCTCGGAAACATCCTTTTCCATATCGAACAGCTCGATCTTCAGATCGGGTTCGAACGGCGAAGCGTTGTAGACCACCAGCTTCCAGTCGCCATGCCGCAGCGCGAGGTTTTTCGGCGTGCGCCAATAGAAGGTTTCCGGGTCGGCGGCATGCAGGAAATCCCGCCCTTCCGACGCCCCTTCAAGACCTGCCAGCGAAAGGATCGTTGGATAGAGGTCCTGCACAATGACCGGCTGGTCCCACGCGTCGGCTTGCAACCGCCCCTTCCAATAGAGGAACGCCGGGGTGCGCACGCCGCCATCGTAGGGGAACGCCTTCCATCCGCGCAGCGGGCCGACATCGCCATACACCCCATCGTTGCCGTAAAAATTAGTCTCGTGGAAATCGTCCGGGATATACCATTTTTTGCCCGGCGAAGACGGGCCGTTGTCGGAGAAGAGCACCACCAGCGTATTTTCCAGCAGGCCGCGCTTTTCGAGGGTTTCCATGACGCGCCCGATGGAGTCGTCGAGCTGCGCCATCATGCCGGCATAGCCCACGCGGGTTTGGGTTTCGTATTTACCCTCGTAGGGCGCCGCCCATTTCGGATCGACCTGGATCGGCACATGCGGAGCGGTGTAGCTGAGGCAGAGGAAAAACGGATCGTTCCCGGCACCTTTCAGATAGCGGATCGCATCGGCCGTCAGCAGGTCGGTCGTATGGCCTTCCTCCTTCGGAGCCACGCCATCATTGCGCCACCAGTCGTAGCCGGTTTCGGGATTCTCGCGGGTATACTGGTCGAACCAACCGCCGCGCAGGCCGTAGTGGTAGTCGAAACCATGCGCGCGCGGCGCCAGCTCCGGCTGGACGCCGAGGTGCCATTTCCCGATCAGGGCGGTCTTGTAGCCGTTGCGACGGAACACCTCCGGCAACGTATCGGCAGCGGCCGGGATGCCGTAGTGGTCGTCGTGCTGGATCGGATAGACAATCCCGGAACGGCTCGGTGCCTGGCCGGTGAAAAACGCGGCGCGCGTCGGGGTGCACGTTGAATACGTATAGAACCGGTTCAACCGGATGCCTTGCTTGGCATAGCGGTCGATGGCGGGCGTTGCAATGTCGCCGCCCATGTAGCCGAGATCCTTCCACCCCGCGTCATCGAGAATGATGGTCAGCACGTTGGGCTTCCGGGCTTTTTCGTAGACCTTGAAGTTTTGATAGCGGCTGCAGCGCGTCCACATGTGGCGCAGGCCGATGCGCCCTTCGTTGACCGGAGGAAACTGGCAGAGCTCCCACTTGAACTCGTGCCGCTCCCCGTTGCGTTCGGCCACGAAACGCAACCATCCGTTTTCCTTGATGGCGGTGATGTGCCACGTCTCGCCGGGTTTGAAGAGATCGATGTCCGAATATTTCGGATCGAACATCGTCTCCTTCTGGAACTTTTTCAGTTCCGCGGCCGGGTAGCGCCGGGCGGCGACATAGCGGCCATCGGTGGCGTAGGAAACATGCAGCGCGTTCATGTGGAGGAAATAGGATTTCATCCAGGGTTCCCAACGCTTTTCCGTGGATTGGAAAATATCCGTCGGCCATTCATCGGTGCCGAGCCCGGTTGCCTGGATGTAGAGGATATTGACGCCGGCATCCAGATTGGCATCGAGCCGGGTGTAGTCGTATTCAATCTTCACATCGCCGGAAAAGACGCGCTTCGTCCAAAGCACGGCGTGGCTGGCGTTTTCCTTGAGAACCGGACCGGCCGAATAGGTCATGCCGTCCGCACCATTGGTCACCCAGGCCTTGTTTCCTTCCAGGAACCAGTTTTGCTCCCAGTCCCCGGTGCCGTCATCGGCGAACACCGGTGTCCACTCAGAGGCATTCGCGGCGACAGCCATCAGCCCTAGCGCGAGTAGCAGACCGCGATTCATTTGGAACCCTTCTTCATCCGCAACTCAAACTGCGCCTCGTAGAGCGAGTCCGGCCACACGCGGGCGCCGTTCGACTCCAGCACCTCCACCTGCGATTCGTCGAACGCCTGCGGGTTGCCGTGGAAACCAATGACGTAGGGCATGATGATGCGGCCATGGACGCTCTCGGGACGGATGAAGCCGTATTCGCCGGGTTCACCTTCGCCGGTGTTGTTGTAGTTCCATAAAACGAGGCCGCGCAAATGGTTCGGCAGGCTTCCCAGCGCCCCGCCCCAACGGCCATATTTCCAGCCGCCGGAAATGTTGTCGAACAGCGTCCAGCGCGGTTGGGAGGCGTGCGATTCGAAGCAGGTGTCCGCGCGGTATTCGCAATTCAGGAACACATTGCCGGAGCATTTCCCGGCCACGCCGCTGGCGTGCCAGTGGCCCGACGTGTCTTCGACATCGCGCACCAGCACATGCGAAGAATTATGCACCGAAATCGCATTGTGCCCGGCGTTGCCATCGAGCACCAGGTCTTGAACCGTCGTGGCGGCGCAGGCCTTGATGGATACGGCGCGGCTCCAGTCGGTGAAGCGGCAGTTCCGGATCCAGCCGTTGACGGTTTTCGAAAAGGCCACGCCGCTCCAGCCGCTATCGTCCTGGAACGAGCGATGGTGGACAAAGTCGCCATGCCAGTTGCCGCGAAAGGCGATCCCCTCCACACCGACTTCTTCGAGCGGTTCATAGTTGATGACCATCCACCCCTGCGCCGCTATCACCTCCGTATGGATCGGCTCCTTGAACACCAGCGTGTTGCCGTCGATGTTTTGGATCAAGTGGAACTCGTCGATCACCACGCCCTGCCCATTGATTTTTTTCCACGCCGGGTCGGGCGTGTACGGCGCAACCGCCTCGGCGACCAGCTGCGGCGAATTATTCTCCAGGTTCAGCAGCACCCAGTCGCCCGCCTTGAACGCAGCGGCATCCTTGACCTGCACCGAGAAGGTTTCCCGCCGCGCATCCGCCACGACCGCCGTCTTGGTCTTGCTTTCGCCTTTGCCCTTGAACTCGATCATGAAGGGGCAGGAATAGAGCTTTTTCGGGTCGGTCGGATCGAGGTGCAGGTTCATGAACAACTCGGTTCCGCCTTCCCCGCTGCCGCTGCCGCGTAAAACGATCCCGCTTCCGCCGATGCGGATCGGCTGGTTGACCGGATCGGTCGGTTCGTTGATCAGGAAGCGGCCGGGCGGGAAAAAGACGATGCCCGAGCCCTGTTTTTCGGCGGCCTCAATGGCAAGCAGAATGGCTTTCTTGTCGGACTTGCCATCGTTGGGAACCGCACCGGAGCGGGTGACATCGAACACCTTGGCCTCCACGGTAGGAAGCGGTTCCTCGCCATGGCGGTAGCCGGCGAATGAAAAGTCGGCCAGTTCCGGTTCGCCCCCGGTCTGCTTGGCCTCGCGGAATTGGGTCCACAGCCGGGAGGGGGTTGCGGCAGCCCGATGCGTTGCCTTGACCCGTTCCCATTCGGCCTTGGCTTCGGCCACCCAGGCGGGCGCCCCGCCCAACCGCTTGGCCAGCTGCGCCTCGAACAGGGACGCTGGTTCCACCGGCGCGCCGTAGGATTCGAACAGGCCGAGGTGCTCGCGGTTGAAGGTGCTCATCACGCCGTGGAAGCCGATGTAGTTGGGATACGCCACCTTGGTCTTGCCGAAATATTTATTCTTCGCGTCCTCCTCCGTCTTCGGCATGTTCCAATAGTCGTGGTGGATCTTTTCGCCAATCTGCTCAAAGTTCCAGAAGGTGAGGTCGCGCAGGTGGTTCGGCTGGAGCACATAGCTTCCGCCATTGTCGCGCAGGTTGGCCACGCTGATGTCCCACAGCGAGCAATACGGGAACTGCGCGTGGAAATCGGGCCCGCCGCAGCGCGGCGTCTGCTTGGTGGCGCCGACCGATTCGTAGCGCCAGATCACGCCGCCGACATTCTCGTGCGAGATGCCGCAGCCGTGGAACGACCCCTTGTCGGTGAGATCCTGGCATAAGCCGATCAGGTTGCCGCCGCCCCAGTTCATGCTGAAGTTGCCATGGCCTTGATGGCCCTCGATCGTGTTCATGATGAAGGATGACGCAATGCAGCCGGAGGCTAGGAACGCCTGGGTCATATCGGTGAAACGGCAGCGGCGGATCCAGCAGTTGCGCCCCTGCTTCATGCCGATCCCCTGGAAGCCGCTGTCGTGGATGAAATCCTTGTGATGCACAAACGGCACCGGACAGTTGCCCGTAAAATGGAGATCCTCCACCCCCCACCCTTCAATCATCGGATAATCGTAAACCGTCCACTCGACAACCGGATCGATGTCGGCACGGATCGGCTCCACGAACGTGACCACATTCCCGGCCACCTTGGCCACGACATGCTTCTCGGCCACCGACACGCCGTTTTCGTTGATCTCCTTGAAAATGTCCCGAGGCTTCAGGCCTTTCAGATACCAGTCGTTCAGCTTGGTGCTTTGCGCGCAAAGCATCACGGTTTGGTTCGGTTTGATCTTCGATGCGTCGTCGAGGGTGATGCAGAAGGTTTCGGCCCCCGCGGGCTTCACGACCTTCGCGAGTTTGGTTTGTTGATCGCGATATCGGGAAAGGTGCGCCTCATTGGTCGGATGCCGGAAAACAAAGACGGGGGGCACCGTCCATTTTTTCTCCGGATCCTCGGGCAGGAAATGGTGCTTCTGGTGAATCTCGGTTCCGTTCGCCCCGCTGCCGCTGCCGCGCAGCACAATGTTGGCGCCGTTGATTTCGATGGGATCGGCAATGCCTTCCCTTTCCGCCACCAGGAATTTTCCCGGCGGGAAAAAGACGATGCCCGAACCGTTGGCCTCGGCGGCCTTGATGGCGCGCTGGATGGCCGCATAGTCGTCTTTGCCATCGTCCGGGAGGGCACCGAACCGCGCAACATCGAACACCTTCCACTCCACATCCGGAATGGCTTCGGCTCCATACATGTAGCCCGCCCACGAATAGTCGGGGATGACGGGCTTGCCCGAATCCCAGTCGTTCCACACCTCGGAAGTCGCGGCATGCGCCACCCCCCCGAAAACCAGCAAAGCGAGAAAACCATAGTTCATCAGCACATCTCCATCATGAATTGGTAGGTCCGCTCGGCAAAGCCCGGCGGCGGTTCGTGCGCAAAGTCGGGATAGACCTCGAGCGACTTGGTTGAAGCAATCTTGTTGTAGGCCGCAAACTGCGTGGAGGGCGGGCAGACGGTGTCGCGCAAGGTGGTGGCCAGCAGGACCTCGGCCTTGATGCGCGGCGCGAGGTGCTGCACATCGATGTAGCCCAATTGCCTGAAGATCTCGTCCTCGCGCCGATGCTGCGGGTCGAACTTGCGGAAATATTCCTCCAACTCGGCATAGGCATCCTTTGCGAGGTCGAGGTCGTAAACCCGTTTGTAGTCGCACAGGAACGGATGCACCGGGGCGCAGCGCGCAACGCGCGGCTCCAGCGCCGCGCAAGCCAAGGCCAGCGCCCCGCCCTGGCTACCGCCCATCGCGCCGACCCGGTTTTCATCCACGTCGTCCATCGCCATCACGATCTTTGCCAGCTGGGCGGTGTCGAGGAAGATGGAGCGGTAGAGCATTTTTTCCGGCGCATCACCGAGCCCCCGGATGATATGGCCGCGGTGGGTATTGCCCCTCACGCCGCCAACATCCTCGGAGCATCCGCCTTGTCCCCGGCAGTCGAGCGCGGCAACCGTGAAACCGGCGGCGGCATAGCCCAGCTTCTCGAGCCATCCGCCGCAGTCGCCGGTGTAGCCGTGGAACATCAGCACCGCCGGATGCGGCACTGCGACCGGCTTCGGTTGCAAGAGCTTGGCATGGATCCGGGCTCCGCCGGCACCGGTGAACCACAGATGCGAGCAGGTCGCGAACGGCGTTTGGAATTCCTCGTCGGGAATGATTTCGATCCGCGGATCGACGGCGTTCATTTCCGCCACGGCGGCATCCCAATAGGCATCGAAATCGTCCGGCCTCGGGTTGGTTCCCCGATACCGGGACAACTCCTCCAGCGGCATATCAAACGTAGATGGCATCCAATCACTCCTTATTGTTTTTTACCACAGAGGACACGGAGGCATAGAGATCCTGACACTCCGTGCCTCTGTGCTCTCTAGCGAAGCGGGTGGTAAAGAAATCCATGATCAGTAGCGAGGCTTTTCCCAAATCTTCTTCACGAAATGGCAAACCATCTTGGGTTGTCGGTCGCGGGTGAAGGCGCCCTTCTTGTTTCCGCCGACGCGCACGAAATTCTGGGCGGTACGGAAGTCGGCGAAATTCCAGATGTGCTCGCCGACGACAAAGTCGAGTTCGCGCATCACTTCGATCAGGCCGAGGATCAGCTCGGTCTGGTATTCCTCGCTCCACTGCTCGGCCGGCAGGCTGTGCAGGCCGGCGATGGTGTCGGCGCCGAACTCCGTGATCATGATCGGCTTCTTGAAGGCGGCATACATTTTTTCGAGCGTGTTGCGCAGGTCGTCCTTGGCATCGGCCACCTGGCCGGGCAGGTGGTACCACCCCGGGTAGAGGTTCACGCCCACGACATCGAAGAACTCCATCACGAGGTCGTTTTCCGCCTTGCAGGTGATCATCGTGACCGGGCGGGTGGAATCCATCGAGCGCACCAGCTCGGAGAGCTTCTTGAAATACGGGATCGATTCCGGGCGGTTGGTGGTGGCCTCGTTGGCGACCGACCACATGACGACCGACGGATAGTTGCGGTCGCGCTCGATCAGCTCGGCCAGCACCTTCAGATGGGCATCCAGCGTGCGTTCGGTCACGAACTCGAAGTTGATCGACACCGCCGGCGCCTCGGAGATGATCAGGATGCCTTGCTCGTCGCACAGCTGGATCAGCTCCTCGGAATAGGGATAGTGCGTGGTGCGGTAGGAGTTGGCGTTGATCCATTTCAGCAGCTCGTGGTCGCGGATGTTGACGCTGTGGTTGAGCCCTTTTCCAATCACCGCGAAATCCTCGTGGCGGCCGAAGCCCTGGAAATAGACCGGCTTGCCGTTGAGCAGGATGCGGTCGCCCTCGACCTTCACCTCGCGCACGCCGAAGCGCTGCGTGTATTCGTCAAGCACGTCGCCATCGTCCACAACCTGGATCGTGACGTTGTACAGGTTCGGCTCCCACACATTCCACAGCTTCACATCGTCGATCTTGAACGCGGCCTCGAACGCACCGCTTTCAACGGACGCTTCCACGGATGCCCCTTCGCAGGAAAGCACCACCGCCGATGCCGAACCGGCCACCTGGCCGGCCACGTTTACCGTGCCGTCGTTCTGCGTGGTGACCACCACCGTATCGAGCCAGGCCTGCTTCGAGGTGGTGTAGACCATGACCGGGCGGTGGATGCCGGCGTAGGGGAAAAAGTCGAACGGCATATCGGGATACTGGCCGGCGAACTGCCCCGGTTCCGGATTATTGTTAAGGTTGCCCATCGGCACGGTGTCGGTGGAGAGCAGGTTTTCCACGCGGACGCAGAGCCGGTTTTCCTTTCCGAAATCCACCACGTCGGTGATGTCGAACTCGAACGGGGTGTAGCCGGTTTCGTGGTCGCCGAGCCGCACGCCGTTGAGGAAGGCTTCGCCGCGGTAGCTGACGGAATTGAAGCGCAGCACGATGCGCTCGTCCTTGAGCATCTTCGGCATGTCGAAGGAGCGTTGGTACCACACGCCCTTGTCCCACATGCGGAACTCCTCTTCGGTGAAGAGGTCGTTGTAGCTGCTCGGAACGGCAACCTGTTTTTCGGGGGCGAAGCCGTTGGCGAAGTCGCCGGGGGCTAGCTCGCGGGCAAAATCCCAGATGCCGTTCAACTCGAACAGGTCGCGGGTGCGGGTACGTTTTGGATAAATCATAATGGTTCCTTTCCTCCAATATACTACAGGACTATTGGTAACAGGACTATTGGGCTCTTGCGAGTTGCTCGAAAAATAGTCCTGTTATCCATCGTCCTGTTAAATTTTCTTGATCGTGGTTTATCTCTGTCTTGGCAGATGTTTTCCGGGGTTGGGGACGAGCTCCGCCCAGGCTTCGTGGCGGAAGCGGTACGGCGCGGGAAGCGTGTCCGCCTCCTTCATGTAGGCGGCTTTCATGCGTTCGGCCACTTCGGGCTTGGCCTGCATCAAATCCTTCTGCTCCAGCGGGTCGTCCTTCATGTTGTGCAGGCTGAAAAACGCGGCGCGCCCTTCCGGGAAGGCCTGTTCAAGGCCGGGATCGAGCGTGCCGATGTAGCGCAGGATATAGTCGCCCTCAACGAGGGCCCAACCGCCGGGCCACCGATCGCGCTCCTGCTGCGCATGGACGATCGTCTTCTTGCCGGAGAAGCCCCATGCCGGCGCGTGGATGCCCGTCCAGAAGAGCCGGGCGTGCAGCGGTTGCTCCGGGTTGTCCACCACCTGCATCAAATCCTTGCCGTCGATATTGTCCGGCAGCCGCGCCCCGGCGGCGGCCAACGCGGTGGGCAGCACATCCATCGACGAAACCGTCTGTCCGATCACGGCCGCTCGCTTGATCCGCTCCGGCCAAACCATCATCATCGGAATGCGGGTGCCGCCCAGAAAGAGCTGCCCCTTGTGGCCCTTGTGCGCCCCGTTGCCCGGCACGAGGCTCAGGTCGCCATCGCCCACCTTGCAGGTGGCGCCGTTGTCGGAGAGGAAAAAGAGCAGGGTGTTTTCCCATGCGCCGCGGCGCTTGAGCATGTCCACCATGCGCTCGATCGACCGGTCGACGGCATAGATGTGGGCATAGAATTGGTCGATGGATGTGTAGCCGGTGTCGAAGCGCTTCGCATATTCCGCCGGGGCATCGACATCGAGCGGGATATGCACCGCGTGCAGCGCAAGATCCATGAAGAACGGTTTTCCTTCATCCAGCGACTGCTCCATGAAATCGATCGCCTTATCCGTGAACAAGTCGGTGTTGTATCCATGGCGGTTGCCCGTGAAGGTGCGGTTGTCCCAGATCAGTTCCGAGTTGTAGAACGGGCATTCGTAGAAGTTGTAGAAATAGGCATAGTCGAAACCGTTGTTGTGCGGATGATCCTTTTCAATGACCGATCCGCGGTAACCGGCCTGGTTGACCTCCGCTTCCGTTCCGCCCTCCGCCAGGATTTTTTTCCTGAGTTCACTGTCCTTGGAACCCACATGCCACTTGCCGACAAAGCCGGTTTTGTATCCTTGATCCTGCAAGCCGGACGCGAGGCACCGCCCCTCCGGCAGGCCGCAGACGTTGATGTCGATGTTGCGGTATGCCCCCCATCGCGTTGGACTCGTCCCGGTCAGCACGCCCTGCCGCGCCGGCGCGCACAGGCTGCTGGCGGAAAACGCACGGGTAAACACCACGCCCTGTTCCGCGAGCGTTTCCATGAACGGCATGGCGCGGCGCGAGGCCTCCAGCGCCACCTGCGGATCGTAGCTTTCCTCCAGCGATGCCGTATAGTCCAGAAACGCCGGATCAACCTCCGTCAGCTTCAGCTGCCGGGCCACCGGCGCAAAATGCCCCGTCCCGAAATCGTCCAGCATAACCACCAGCACATTCGGCTTCGGCACCGCCTGAAGCGATACCGCCGAAATGCAGGCAACCCACAGCATCCAATTCCTTACCATACCTAGCGCCATGCCCAACCTATCCCTTTGCCATAATTCCCGGATTTCAAACGTGGTCAAAACGTAATCCATTGGTGGACCAGGGGCAATTTCGATAATGCGCAATGTCTCACCAACATTTGCGCAACAATCGATCTTGATTTCGACCGCACTCCCCTCCGAACCAATCCACCATGCGCTTACGGAATTCCTCCCGGGAAAGAAAACGGCGCATATCGATATTGAATCCGATTAACAAAACCATTAGGAGGTTTAGCGGAGAAACGCACCAGCCAGCCGAAATGGCACAACCTACGACCGGAGATCAGCACATGGACCTTAAAATTTTCGCACCTTTATGGGGATCCGAACAGATGGATTTCGCCACCTTCGCCGACCGGGTTGCCGAGGCGGGCTACGATGGGGTTGAACTGTCGTTCCCGCTGCACGACGAAGCGGTGCGCGAAAAGGCCGTGCGCATCCTGAAGGAACGGAACCTCGCTCTCATTGCGCAGCATTGGCAAACCATCAATCCGAATATCGCTGAACATATCGAAGAATTCCTTGCGCATCTCAACTGGCTGGCGGACACCGAACCGTTGTTCATCAATTCGCAAACGGGACGCGATTGGTTTTCGGTGGCAGACAACCTGCGCATCATCGAAGCCGCCGCTCGGTTTTCGGAGGAAACCGGGATAAGGGTCCTGCACGAAACGCATCGAGGCAAGTCCCTCTTCTGCGCCACCCGGACCATGGAAATCCTTGAAGCGGAGGCCTCCATGCGCATCACGGCCGACTTTTCCCATTGGTGCACGGTCTCCGAATCGTGGCTCGAAGACCAGCAGGCGACCGTGGCACAGGCCATTGCGCGCGCCGACCACATCCACGCCCGCGTCGGACATCCGGAAGGTCCGCAGGTGACCGACCCCCGCGCCCCGGAATGGCAGGATGCCCTCCATGCCCACCTCGCGTGGTGGGATGCCATTGCGGAAACCAAGAAGGCTTCCGGCGAGCGGCTGACGATCACCTCCGAGTTCGGCCCGTTCCCCTACATGCCCACCCTGCCCTACACCCGGCAGCCCATCGCCGACCAGTGGGAAATCAACGTCCACATGATGAATCTGTTGCGCCAGCGGTATCAATAAGGCGTTTCGCTATAGGGCGGTGGAATGCCGCATCTCCTTGCGGAAGACGAGCGGCGCCCGGCCGAGGCACTTTTTGAAGATGCGCGAGAAATAGAATCCATTTTCATAGCCGCACTCTTCCGCAATCTCCCCGATCGGCAGTTCCGTGGTTGAGAGGAGCTGGCGCGCCAGCTCCATGCGCTTGGACTCCATGTAGCGATACGGGGTCGTATTGAAAACCTGCCGGAACATCCGGTGGAAATAGTTGGGGGCCAGGTGAACCAGCGCCGCCATTTCCTCCAACGGCGGATTATCAAGATAATGCAGGTTCAGATAATCCAGCACCGGGGCGATGCGCAGATAGGCCGGGTCGTTCCGGAAGCGGGATTCCGCATCGCTTCGCTCAAGCACACTGCCGATCATTTCCAGCAGCAGCCCGTGGATGCCGAGCAGTGAGGAAACCCCCGATGCAGGATGGCTTGAAGAAGCAATCGCCTCGGGAGAAATCCGCGGAAAGGCGGCGTGTTCCAACACCTGGAAATCGGCGCTATGATCCAGCAGGCGCCGGAGCGGCAACGACTCGGGAACAAAGTGCAACCAGGCAACCTTCATCCGCTTTTCACATACGCTTTGTTTTATCCGGTAGCCGTTGATTAAAAACAACGATCCAGGGGCGAGGCGCAGGGATTGCCCCCCTTCCATCACACAACATGCTTCCCCCTCCAGGGGCAGGTAAAGCTTGAAGCATTCATCGAACGGATTATGGGCGCGTGTCCATTTCGATCCGACTTCCTGCAGACCGCTGGCCAGGAAACGCAAGGTGAAGTTCGCAATCATAGATTTGGCCCCTGGTTAAGATCGTGCAAATACATAGCAGGATCGTGCATGGCCGGCAAAGCCTGTTTTCGGTTATATCCATCTCCATGAATCCAACCCTTCCAAAAAAAGGCATGAAGATGAATACAACGAACCAGCGAGACCTCTCCTTCCGGGAGGTTCGCAATCCAGCCCCCAAAACCCTGACGCCGGAGCAGATTGCCTTTTACAACCGGGAGGGTTATCTCAAGCCCTTCAAGGCCTTCACCACCGATGAAGCGGACGAAAACCGCCGAACATTCGACGGCCTGCTGGCTCGGATCAAAGAGGCTCGCGGCGACGCCGACAGCTATGCCATCAACGGGTTCCAGACCCATTGCGAGAGCATCTACACGCTGGCCACGAACCCGGTTATCCTCGACCATGTGGAAGATTTGCTGGGGCCGGACATCATCTGCTGGGCAACGCACTATTTCTGCAAGGAGCCCCACGATCCGAAGGCGGTTCCGTGGCATCAGGATGCTTCCTACTGGCCGCTCACCCCCTCCCGAACCGTAACCGTCTGGCTGGCGATCGACGATGCCGACCGGGAAAACGCCGCCATGAAATTTTTGCCGCGCACGCACAATGCCGGCCACCTTGAGTGGAGGAAAACGGACAAGGAGGCGGTGCTTGACCAGGAGATTGTAGGCATCGGGAACATGGGGCAACCGGTTTACAACGAGCTCAAGGCCGGTCAGTTTTCCCTGCACGCCGACATGCTGGCACACGGCTCCGACCCAAACCCATCGCCGCGGCGGCGCTGTGGCTTGACCCTTCGCTATTGCCCCCCCGAAGTAAGGCCGCTCGAATCCAACTGGGCGTCCGGAGCCATCCGTTGCCGAGGCAACGCCCCGGCGCCCCACTGGAATTTAAATTCACCACCAAAGGGCGATACGATTAAGGACTGGATAACGCCCGTGGGCGGAAACTGACCCCCAACCCAACCGGAGATACAACCATGCTGCACGATCCCAGCCACTACACCCCGCTGGCCACCGATGAATTAATCGAGGTCTCCGGAAAAGACCGCGATATCCTGCGCGGACTCGCCGAACAAAAAGCCGTTGCCGGCAACGATTCCCGACGCACGGAAACGATCCGGCAATGGACGGCCATGAACGACCTGAAATCCGAGCGCCCCATGGTCTGGATCAACGAGATCTGCTGGAACGAAATGGAGGTGAACGATGAGCTGAAACTTCAATGCGAAGGCAGCTGGGCACGCGAGCAGGAAGTGCTGCTGCGCAAGGAGCTCTACCAGTGGAACCACCTCCCCGCCGACATGGTTGTCAATCCATGGATCGCATGCCCCAAAGCCATACACAGCACCGACTTCGGCATTGTCGAGGACACCGACATCTCCGAAACCGATTCCTCCAACCAGGTGGTCTCACGCCACTTCAACATCCAGATCGAGGAGCTGGCCGACCTCGAAAAAATCCAAATGCCGGTCGTCACCCACAACGAGCGGCAAACCGCGTTGCGCGAGCAGGTGTTCAACGAGGTCTTCGGCGGCATCTTGCCGGTGAAGGTTGTCGGCCAAAGCCACCTCTGGTTCACGCCCTGGGATTTCCTGATCCGCTGGACGGGGATCGAGAACGCGATGATCGGGCTCTACGACGACCCAGACCTCTACCATGCGCTCGTCGATCGGCTGGTGGATGCGTGGATGGTCGAACTCGACCAGTTCGAAGCGCTCAACGTGCTTGAACTCGACAACAGGAACGTGCGCGTCGGCTCCGGGGGCTACGGCTACATCTCCGAACTGCCCTCCTTCGAAAACGCGCCGGAACACGTGCATCCCAAGGATATGTGGGGATGCTCCAACGCGCAGATTTTTTCCGAGGTGTCGCCGGACATGCACTGGGAATTCGCCATCGAGCACGACATGCGCTGGATGCAGCGCTGGGGCATGAACTACTACGGCTGCTGCGAACCGCTGCACAACAAGGCCGCGTTGATGAAAAGGATTCCCAACCTGCGCAAGGTTTCCACCAGCGCCTGGTGCAACGTGGAAAAATTCATGAACGAGCTCGGGCCGGACATGGTGTACAGCATCAAGCCCAGCCCGGCCATCCTCGCCGAGGACGCCTGGCACCCCGAACGCGCGCGCGCCGAGATCCGCCGCGTGCTCGACATCGGCCAAGGCGGCCACATGGAATTCATCATGAAAGACATCTCCACCGTGCGCTACAAACCCGAACGCCTCTGGGAATGGGCGGAGATCGCCATGGAGGAAGTGAGCAGAAACTGAATCAGACCAACTGCGAAAGCAAGGTGCGCGCAGGAGCCACGAGGGTGGCAGATATATTGGTTGCTCTGTGCCTCCGTGCGCTCTGTGGTGAGACTCTTCAAGTTAATTGCCTATAAGAACATTCCGCAGTTGCATGCGGAATTGGATCGATCGTTTAAGGGGGGATACGTCAAAGGCAGCGCTGCCCGAACCTAGCCTTGCGCCTGCTGCCTGCGGAATTCGGTGGCGCTCATTTCGAGGAGTTTCTGGAACGCGAACTCGAAGCGCTCGGTGTTGTTGAAGCCGCTCTCCTTGGCGACGCGCGAGACGGGCCAATCGGTCGTCAGCAAAAGCTCCCGGGCCCGCTCGACATGGACACGGCGGATTTCCTGGTAGATGCCGTGCCCCACCTCGTCCTTGAACTTCATCTCCAGCCAGCGGCGCGAAACCGGCACCACGTCGAGCACATTCGTCACATCGATGAACTCGTTGGCATGGTTGCGGATGAAGCGCAGGGCGCGCGCAACCTCGGGATATTCGGAGCGCGTCATGTCGGTCGAGTTGCGGAAAATGATTCGTTTCGGAGGAATCAGGATACGCGACCTGGCCAGCTCCTCCCCGTTCATCAGCTTATCAAGCATGGCGGCGGCCTTGAAGCCGACCGCCCGCGCATTCGGCGCAATGGAGGTCATCGAGGAATAGGCCAGGTTGCAATACATCTCGTCGTTATCGACGCCAATCAGGGCGACATCCTCCGGCGAGCGAAGCCCCAGGCGGCGGCAGGCTTCGAGCACGGCGAATCCAACGCGGTCGCTCGAAGTCATGATTCCAACGGGTAGCTCAAGGTCGCGCAAGGCATCCATCAATCGCTCGGGGGAGACGAGCTCTTCGGAGACATGCTCGCCGCGGACCACCTCCGGCTGATACTGCACCAACGTGCAATTGCCTCCGTTTTTTTCCAGGATTTGGCTGAACCCCTCATAGCGTTCGCGCACATGGCAAAGCCCGGTCAGCCCAACGAACGCGAACCGGTCCAGCTTGCACTCCACCAGATGCTCGGCCGCCATTTGGCCGATGGCATGGTTGTCCACCCCGACGGTCGGGAATTCCCGGGCGGCATCGTTGCTCGATGTGTTGACCAGGGGTATCTTGAGCGAGCCTAGGTTTGCCGCATCGGTTCCGGTATAGATTTCGCCAATCACCCCGTCGCCGTCCCATCCAACCAGACTTTCCGGCATGACGTAGGGCTGGGCAAGCTCGTTACGGTGGATTTCCCAGGCGGAATGCTTGCGGTAGTAATCGATGATGCCCTTGATCTTTTCACGCCCATGGGCATATTCATGCGCAACGATGGCCAGCGCCACCCGCTTATACTGCATTGAACTGCTTCTGCGTTTTCTGCCCATGTCATCTTTCATAGGGCATAGACTGCCCTTTACCATGCGCAATCATCAAGTTTTTTTGCGCATACGAACGACGGTCACCACCGGCTCCACGCCCGCCGGCCGCACGAGCCTCATACAGCCGTCGTCCTGAACCAGCTCGACCTGCAAACCATCCACAACCTTTTCAGCCGATGCGAACTCCAACCCCACGTCCGGCAGAACCAGCCCCGCCTCCGGCCATTCCAGAACGTGGAGGAACACCTCATCGCCTTTGCAGGAGGCCCCGCCCCACTCGCCCGGTTCGAAGGGGCCGCCCTGCGTCCCGTAGACCGCCTCGCCATTGGCGCGGATCCATTCGCCGGTTTCGTGGAAGATTTTCGTATGTTCGGGATCGAGCGAGCCATCGCCCTTGGGGCCGATGTTGACCATCATGTTGCCGCCGCGGCACACCACGCGCGACACCGTGCGGATCCAGTGGTCGGTTCCCCGCCCCTCCTGGATGCCCGGCACATGGCTCCACCATTCGTTGAGTGCGTCGCAGCCCTCCCACGGCCGGTCGTTCTGGATTTTGTTTTCATCCAGGAACCGGTAGAGCTGGCCGGCCTCGTAGGTATCGAAATCGCCCTGCCAGCCGGAGCGCGGGTTGATCATGGCATCCGGCTGCAGCCCGCGCACCATCGCGTTCAGCTTTTCGGGTTCCCACAGCCACTGCCCCTGGTCGCCGGGCGTGCCGGGTTCGCGGCCGTGCCAGCCGGTCTTCATCGAAAAGTGCAACCCGCCGTGCGCCAACCAGCCGCCGTCGTACCACAGCACCGGGATCTCGCCATAGTTGCCCATCAGCTCGCGCACCTGCGCATAGCCCTGCTCCTTCATGGCCAGCGCGCTTCGGTGGTACATGTGCGGGAAAAAATAACCGGGGAAGCGCCAGTCCATCGGTGAATAATAGAGCGCCGGGCGCAGCCCCTTCGCGCGGAACGCGTCGAGATATTCGCGGACAAAGTCGCGCTTCGCCGCCGTCTTCACGGAGGTGAAATCCGAGGCGGCGCTGTCGTACAGGCAAAAGCCGTCGTGGTGGCGCGTCGTGAAATAGCTGTAGCGCGCGCCCAGCGAAATCGCCAGCTCGGCCAGCTCGTTCGCATCGAAGTTTTCGCCGGTGAATTCGGCCGCGCGCGCGGCATATACCTCCACGTCGATGCCGTTGAGGAACATGGTCCACTCGCCATCCTGCGTCAGGGAATAGAGCCCCCAGTGAATGTAGAGCCCAATCTTTGCCTCGCGATACCACTGCCGTTTTTCCGGCGGCAGTAACAGCGGGTCGTCCTGCACGGCCTCCGCCGTGATCTGCAAATCCATATCCGCCATGGGGATGCCCTAGATGATTCTCCGACCGTCGGCATCGCCGTAGTCGATGAGATATTCGCGGCCGTCCTTGAGGGCCAGCTTAACGCCGCATGCATTGCCGGAAGGCGCCCACGGAAGAAGTTCGAGCGAGGCGATCGGATGGAGTTCATCGTCCGTCCAGTCGCCGCCATCGAGGCGGTGCAGCAGGACGGTCACGAAAACCTCCATGCCGGAATAATCCTTTTCGCGGATGCGCTCGGCATAGAGCACCGTGCTTTCGTCGGCCTCGGGGTTGAGTCCTTGGTGTTGCGCAACATCAATCCTGTCCCAGCCATGCACGGGCATCATCGCCAGCTTGCGCCCGTCCTCAATCGAAGCAACCAGGCCGCCCCCCACCTTTTCGACCAGGGCGGCTCCCGGCAATGCAAAGTGGCCGAGCTGCAGCTCGTTGCGGTACGGCACGCGCACGCGGTCGACGCGGATGACGCCGCCGGGCAACGGGATGTCGCACAGGTCGATCCGCTCGGGGCCGCGGTTGACGCCGCCCTTGTTGGGGTCGCCCAGTCCGAGCGGCTGCGTGTTTTGCAGGCGGTAGAGCAGGCCGTCCTCGATCTTGTTGAAGGCGAAGTTGAGCGGAATGCGGAAGTCGTGCCCCATGTCCTTTTCGCGGATGGAATAGCTGGCGGCGTTGGTGCCGAGCGGGGTTTCGGTCTCGAGCGGGAAGTCGGGATTGAACTGGAGCTGGTTGTAGTAGGTATCGTGCAGCAGCACCTTGCCGGTGCGCAGCTCGGTGGTGCCGGTGGAGCCGTGGTTGACCACCTGCATGCCGGGGCCGGAAAGCTCGATGGTTTCGGAACGGTTGCCCAACTCCGGCCAGAATCCTTCGTTTTCGGGGGCGGTCCAGAACGGCGAATCTTCGGGCAGCGTGAGCGCCACGAAGGTCTTGGCGCACCAGAACGGGCTGGCGGCGCAGCTGTAGAATTGGATGAGCGGCTCGAACGGGCCATAGTAGCCGAGGCACGGCAGCCCGTTCACATAGAGATCTTCACGGCCCATGAACTGCATCATGTTGGCCGAGGCAATCCGCCGGGCGAAGCCGGGATCGAGCACCGGATCGTTCATCAGGAAGTGGGCGCCGAACGCGGTGGAGGCGGCGAAGCGGTAGATGATGCTCCGCCCCCACATCAGCTGCTTGCCGTCGCGCGAAAAGAAGCGCGGCCAGTTCAGGATGAATTCGCGGTTGCGCCTCTCAATGATCGCCGCGATCTCCGGCTCGTGCTCGTAGCCATACCACTTGCACCAGAGCGGGCCGTAGAAATGGAACCCCCACGGGTTGTAGAAATCATAGTTGGTGTCATCGATGTACCAGCCGTCGCCGACATGGTTGCTGAGCAGGTGCTGCAGGTGGTCGGTCAGCGCCGCCTCGTCGATGGCGAACCCGTTCACCTTCAGGAAGGTGAGCATCAGCACGTTGAAGAAGCGCCAGTTGTGGCCGATGGTCAGGCTGTGGGCATAGTCCGAAACGAGATCGGCAACCTGCTGCTTTTCCTTGCCGGAATAGTGGTCCCAAATCTGCGACTTGGTGTTCATCAGGTTAATCACCAGCGCGGCGCCTTCGACCGTCTGCTGGTATTGCATGCGCCCGGTCTCCTTCGTGAAGTCGGTGATGCGCCCCCAGTAGCGCGGCGACTTCGGGTCGGTGGCGAGCAGGATCTGGTTGCCGTAGTAGTCGCGGATGTTGAGGCCGTTGCAGACCGTCTCCGGGTTGTCCACCAGCACCGGCGAAGCCGCCATCATAGTGCGCACCAACCCCTCGAATTCCGCCGCCTGGAAGCGGTGCTTCGGATCATGGGGCTGCGGGTAGCTGATTTCGTTCTGCTTCGGCAATGTGATCGGATCGTCGATCCCGTTCACATGCTGGAAAACACCATCGGTCAGGAAATGCGCCGCATCCAGCCAGTGCTGGCGCGTCATGCCGGTGAACGGACTCAGGGCCGTGTTGGGGTTTTCAACCGAAAACGCATACGGGGTTCCCTCCATCCAGGTGGATTCGGTTCCATCGATAATTTCGCGGCTCTTTAAATTGTAGGCCATGCCATCTCTCCTTACACATCTGATCGTTCAGAGGTGAAGTGAACCGCATGGCTGCCCCGGATACAATGGACATTTTGCGCAATGCAATCATTGCATTTGCGCATGGAGAAAATGCAGTTGCCCGATCAGGCGTAGCCGAGCTTTTTGAGGATCCAGAAATTCTTGCGCCAGTTTTTTTCCACCTTCACCCAAAGATTGAGTTTGAAGCGGACGCCGTACATTTCGTACAGCTCTTTCTCGGCCTGCTCCCGCACCCATTTGATCAGGCGGCCTTTTTCGCCGATGACAATCCCCTTCTGGGAATGGCGCTCGACCATGACGGAGACATCCACCGTCCACTTTTTTTCCTGCTCGTCGATATCCTCCACCCAGATGGCCAGGGCGTGCGGCAGCTCCTTTTCCAACCGGTGGAAAAACTTTTCGCGGACGACGTCGGCAATGTTGAGCTTCCGCGGATAGTCGGTGAGGATGTCGTCGGGGAACAGCGGCGGCCCCTCGGGGATATGGCCGAAGAGCGTATCGAGCAGCCCGGCCATGCCGGTGCCCTGCAACGCGGAAACGGATGCCCAGACGGGCTGCACGGCCGACTCCTTCTCGGCCTTGATCTCTTCCCACAACGCCTGGTAGGCATTCACAAAGTTGGTGCCGCGGTCGCTCTTGTTGAGCGCAATGATGCACGGCACCTCCTCGCGGCAGATGCGGCGGAACCAGCCATCGTCCTCCAGCTCCGGCTTGGAGGAACCATCAAGCACCAGCAGGATGGCATCGACGCCCTGCACGGCGGAGCGCGCGGCCTTGTTCAGGTTCTTGCCCAGCTCCCCCTGCGCCTTGTGCACGCCGGGGGTGTCGAGGAAAACCATCTGCCCGCGCTCCTCGGTGAGGATGGCGCGGATCAGGTTGCGGGTCGTCTGCACCGTATCGCTCACAATGCTGACCTTTTCGCCGAGCAGGTGGTTGACGAGCGTGGACTTGCCAACGTTGGTGCGCCCGACGATGGCAACGATGCCCGCCCGGCCGGAACCAGTGAATTCTGTGTGTTCTTCAGTCATGGGCGCGGGTTGTACCACATTCCCCCCCTAAAGCGTAAAGAATTCTCTCGGATTCGCTTTTCGGCGTTGCGCCGCTTCGACCCATTATCTATGGTATTTGCCTTATGAAATTTGCACTTTCCATTTTGATGATACTGACCGCGCCCATTTTCGCTTTTGGGCAAATGACGAACGCGCTCCGGAAACCGGTTTCGATCGAGATCGACGGCTATGCCGCCAAGGTGAACAACCGGGTGATCACGATCGGCGAAGTGAACGATGCGCTGACACCGCTGCTGCCGGAACTCTACCGCCAGTTCAAGGGCGACCAGCTGAAGGAAGAGCTCGACAAGGCGTTCGACAAGGCGCGCGACCAGCTGATCGAACGGGCGCTGATCATGGAGGCCTTCACGGCCAAGGGCGGCCAGATTCCCGACCAGTATGTGAACGAGAATATCAAAAGCGAAATCAACCAGCGCTACAAAGGCGACGAAGCCCTGTTCGAGCAAATGCTCGCCCAGCAGAAAAAGACGCGGGCCGAATATATGGAAAACGTGCGCGAGCAGATGGCCGTGGGCATGTTGACCAACGAAGAGGTCGGCCGCCGCGCCCGCGTTACGCCCGAACAAGTCCGCGAGGCCTATGAGCAAAACAGGGAAATGTATTATATTCCCGAGAAGGTGAAATACAGCATCATCGTCCTCAACAAGGGCACCACCCCCGACGACCAGGCCGTGAAGCGCGAGGAAGCCGACACGATACGCCGACGCCTGCTCGACGGCGCCGATTTTGGCGAAACCGCCACGGAAGTTTCCGAAGGCAGCCGGGCGGCCGATGGGGGCGCGTTCCCGTGGATGCAACCGAAGGATGTGCGCCCCGAGCTGCAGGATACCCTGAGAACCCTCCCCGCCGGCGAGATTAGCGAAATCATCGAAACCGAGCAGCAGCTCTACATCGTCAAGGTCGAGGCCCGCCGGCAGCCGGGCTATAAAACGTTCGACGAAGTCCGCCTCGACCTCAAGAACGCCCTGACCGCCAAGGAACGCCAGCGCCTCCACGAGCGCTGGATCGACCGCCTGAAGGAAAACAGCTACATCCAGATCTACGACTAGCCGGCTTCAGTCAGCCCCTACTCATCCGGGCCAACGCGGCCCCGCATACGCTTCTTCTGGCCCTGCTTCGATTTGTCGTCGAGCATCCGCGCCTTGGCGCGGCGGGAGCGGCGGCGCTTTTGACGGCGAATCTTTTCGAACGCCTGCTGCTTCTTGCTCTGCTCGCCGAGCAGCTCCTCCTCGATCTTCTCGCACAAATCGCGCCGGGCCCAATAGCGGTTGTCGGCCTGCGAACGCGTTTTATGGCAGCGGATCTCGGTGCCCGTCGGCGCGTGGTGGAGCTGGACGCACGAAGAGGTCTTGTTGATCTTCTGCCCGCCCTTGCCCGATCCGCGGATGAAATGCTCTTCCAGATCGCTTTCGGCGATTCCGAGCTTTTCCATCCAGGCCAGCAGCTTTTCCCATTTTTCAGCCGTAATCATAGGAACACCATAGGGACCGTGAAGCGCTTTCGCAATTGATTTAACCACCGGTCCGAATAAGATGGGTCGAATGGAAGAACTGCTAGCCAACACCGAAAGCGGAATCCGGGAACTCTTCAGATCCATCGAATATGTACTGCTCGTTTGCGGACTGTTCACCTTGTTGCTGTTTGCCCTGCACCGTCGGCGGAATCCGCCGGACACCCCCACCCTGAACCGGCAACTGGCCAACCGCGCCCTCGGAGCCGTTGAAATCTTCAGCATTGTCCAGCTCTACCTCGTGCTCCTGTTCCTCGCCATGTTCAGCGGCCGCCTCTTCTATGAAGAACAGATCCCGACGGCCAAGCTGGGCATCGCGCTGCTGATCTACACCCTGGTCTCCCTCGCGATCTTCACCAACAACCGGCGCCGGAAAAAAACCATGGCCTCCGGATTCGGAATGGGCCTTGCGCAGCTTCGCTACGCGGGGCTGGCGCCGTTCTTCTACCTCGCCATCGTACCCCTGCTGCTCGTCTCGGGCGCCCTCCTGAAATGGCTCGGCTACGAACTCCCCCTGCAGGAGAATGCCCAGCAGTTTGTCGAATCCAACCCCGCCCAACGCATTCTGTTTGCCGTCATGGCCATCGTCGCCGCACCGTTCTTCGAGGAGCTGCTGTTTCGCGGCATTCTCCTCCCGGCCCTGCTCAAGCGCATGGGACTGGCCTGCTCCACCCTGCTGGTCTCGTGCCTGTTCGCACTGATGCACTTCAACTTCCTGCTCCTGCTGATCGCCTTCACGCCGGCGGCCATCGTCTGCATTCTGTTGTGGCCCTCGCAAAAACCGTGGCTGCGGGGCTTGGCCCGGGTCGCCTTCGGCCTGGTGCTGCTCTCGTCGGCCGGCATCACCTTCGCCAACGGGAGCTTCCATTCGTTTGTATCGCTGATGATCCTGTCGTCCGGGGTCAGCCTGGCCTACTGGCGCACCGGCTCACTCTGGACCAGCATCGGCATGCACGCCATCTTCAACGGCGTCACGCTCTATACGCTCAACATGGTTGGATAGAAACCGCGAGAAGCGAACGCTGAACTTCGAAGTTCTACGTTCAACGTTCGAAGTTCATCAAAAGGTCGTGAGGCCCGCAATCGCCGCGCCGACCACCGGGGCATCCTCCACCTGGATGCAGCGGATATGCAGGCCTCGCGCAGCCAGCATGCGCTGAAGATGCGCCTGCACCTTCTCCGGCATCTGGAAGGTCTTGTAGTAGGTGGAGCCATCGATGTTGACGCACACCGGGCGGGCGGCATCCTGCCCCGCGCCACCCTTCACCACCGCCGCAAGAATATTCACCGCCGTCAGCAACGCCGCTCGGTCCACCACCGCCCCGAAAACCGTCTTCATGATCGCGCGGTCGCCATCGGTAAACGCTTCCGTTCCCAGCACGCCCGTATCGCGGCCGTTGTCGGCCACCAGATTGTCGATATCGATGGTCGAAAGTTCCTTCATGATCGAGAGCGAGGCCGCCCCTTCATCCGAAAAGACCCCTTCATCGGCCAGCGACTGCAGCAGCTCCAACGTAAGCGCGCCCATGTAGACGCCCGAAATGGTTTTCTCGAAAACATGCCCGCCCGGATTCTCGCTTTGTCCATCCAGCTTCAAATCCAGCGCGCCCCGCTTGAAGGCGCCGAAACCGCCGGACTCCACATTGATCACCTGCGAGCCCGCCCCGAGATAGCCTTCGAGCTTGCCGATCCGATCGTTGTTTTCCACATAGGCGGTATTCGTTCCCGTCCCCAGAATGAACCCGATATAGGACGAGGCATCGAACGCCTGCCCCTGCGCAAGCCCCGCCAGCAGACAAGCCACCGTATCGTTGAGAATCACAATGCGCTTCCCCAAAACACCCCGCGCCTCCAAGGCCGCAATCAGCCCGGCGCCGATATGCTTGCCAACCAGCTCCGGAATCTTGATCTCCTTGGTCCAATGCAGCAGGCGCCCATCGAAATCCGGCAGGATGGTCGCCGGATAGGAGAAACAAAAGCCAATGCTTTCAAACTCGCCCTCGATGGGCTCCAGCGCATCAACCAAAACCCGGTAGAACTCCGCCGCCGAAATCTCCTCGTCGCGCCCCGGCATCGGTTGCTTGCTGAAATTCGAAAGCTGGATCGCGCCCGCATCATCGAACCGAGCCAGGCAGATGCGCAGGTTCGTGCCCCCGGCGTCGATCACCGCAACCGGTTTGTTGGAAGGAACCAGCCCCTCCGTCCCGACATAGGCCGGAATCATCGCCAACGAGCTCGACTCGCCATTCAGCCCCTTCTCCATCTCATCCAGAAAATGCGCCAGCAATTCATCCGCATCATACGCATCCGCCGCAACCATCTGGGTTTTCAACCAAGCTTTAATATCCATATCGTTTCCCCTTCAAAAGCGACAATTAATACACCCCCGGGAACGGCGCATCAAGCGCACATCAAGCTTTTGCCTCCCCACCGGAACGCCGGATTCGCGTAAGCAAAGATTGCCTAAGCCCACGCACCGTCATATTTTCATGGCCTCGTGGAACAGCAAAAGGAGCACCCCATGGAAATCCAGGAACTCGTCATCCTCATTGCAACCGGAGCAATCGCCGGTTGGCTCGCAAGCCTGATTGTCAGAAAAGGCGGCTTCAACATTTTCGGCAACATCATCATCGGCGTCATCGGCGCCTACATCGGGACCGCCCTCTTCCAAACCCTCGGCATCCGCTTCGCCAACCCCCACCTCGGCCTCCTCGCCATGTCCACCATCGGCGCCATCATCCTCCTCATCCTCATGGGCTTCCTCATGAAATTCATGACAAAAAAATAGCCGCCCCCCGCCCCCCTCTGGAGGGACATCGGCCTCGCTGACCTACCTGCCGGCTTCAATCCGCGCGCCCCGTGTGGGGCGCGACACCCGCCAAGTTTGAGATTACGGGCTGGTTCAGGTTTCAATCCGCGCGCCCCGTGTGGGGCGCGACCCTCGTCTTTTTCGACACAGGGCTTGAATATCCGGTTTCAATCCGCGCGCCCCGTGTGGGGCGCGACAAAACGACCGTTATCCGGTGCCGGGAGAATAGATGTTTCAATCCGCGCGCCCCGTGTGGGGCGCGACCGCCGCGTTCGTGGCAAGAATTGCAGTGGGAAGTTTCAATCCGCGCGCCCCGTGTGGGGCGCGACCTCAAAGCCGGCTGTCTCGAAATTGTTGAAACGTTTCAATCCGCGCGCCCCGTGTGGGGCGCGACTCAGCTCGCCATCCCGGCGGAGGGGAATTTCCTTGTTTCAATCCGCGCGCCCCGTGTGGGGCGCGACGGGCGACGGGTCATGAGCATTATTTGGCGGATGTGTTTCAATCCGCGCGCCCCGTGTGGGGCGCGACGTCGGCGTACGGCCAGAGGACGGCAACGCACGCGTTTCAATCCGCGCGCCCCGTGTGGGGCGCGACCTTGGGGTTCGCGCCGGGGGAGACGGAGAGCTCGTTTCAATCCGCGCGCCCCGTGTGGGGCGCGACGTTGTTCGCCTGCGGAAATTGGCCGGCCTCGGTGTTTCAATCCGCGCGCCCCGTGTGGGGCGCGACCTTCCATGGCGGCGCCTTTGTTGGGCACCCAGGTTTCAATCCGCGCGCCCCGTGTGGGGCGCGACATGGGCAATCAAGGATGACGTGCATGTGGATGTGTTTCAATCCGCGCGCCCCGTGTGGGGCGCGACCTGCAATGTCGAGTAAAAAATCCGCTCACGCGGGTTTCAATCCGCGCGCCCCGTGTGGGGCGCGACATTGATGGTGGCCGCAATTCTGGCAGGCCAAAAGTTTCAATCCGCGCGCCCCGTGTGGGGCGCGACGTAACGATGACCGCACCCTGCAAAGTTTATGATGTTTCAATCCGCGCGCCCCGTGTGGGGCGCGACACGACGGTATCCGCGTCGATAACTCTTACTAGCGTTTCAATCCGCGCGCCCCGTGTGGGGCGCGACTGGATTGTCACTATTGCCCATTCTGGCAGCACGTTTCAATCCGCGCGCCCCGTGTGGGGCGCGACGATTTGATGACACTCTGCGAGTGGACCCAGGAGGTTTCAATCCGCGCGCCCCGTGTGGGGCGCGACGATTTGGGGGCGAATGGTTCGCCCCCGGAAAGGTTTCAATCCGCGCGCCCCGTGTGGGGCGCGACGTTGCGATATGTGTTCGAGTAATCCTTTTACTCGTTTCAATCCGCGCGCCCCGTGTGGGGCGCGACTTACGTGCCGCGCGTGATTGCGGAGAGCTTTGAGTTTCAATCCGCGCGCCCCGTGTGGGGCGCGACGAGTCGCTCTATAATCCGGATCCCTCGCAGCTTGTTTCAATCCGCGCGCCCCGTGTGGGGCGCGACGCCGACTTTGAAGACCAGGCGCCATCTATTCCTGTTTCAATCCGCGCGCCCCGTGTGGGGCGCGACGCAGATTGCCGCCATCAATGCGGATCAGGAAATGTTTCAATCCGCGCGCCCCGTGTGGGGCGCGACGGAAAAAATGGCCGAACTGGCCGACGACTATCCAGTTTCAATCCGCGCGCCCCGTGTGGGGCGCGACCTGACCGCCGTGGTCGAGGTATCTGCCGCAGCGGTTTCAATCCGCGCGCCCCGTGTGGGGCGCGACGTGTAGTGATGGGTTGGACAAAGGGCGAGGGTTGTTTCAATCCGCGCGCCCCGTGTGGGGCGCGACTCCGGCGGGCAGCAATTGCACATGGCAGGGGATGTTTCAATCCGCGCGCCCCGTGTGGGGCGCGACCCGGCGAGAGGTCGGCGGAAAATGCCGCCATGGGTTTCAATCCGCGCGCCCCGTGTGGGGCGCGACTTTTTTATCGAATACGACCTCGCCATCCATCGGTTTCAATCCGCGCGCCCCGTGTGGGGCGCGACGCCGAAATCCAATAGGCCGCCGAGGCAATCAGCGTTTCAATCCGCGCGCCCCGTGTGGGGCGCGACGGAGCAGGTCGCACTCGGCAACGTTGTGCCGATGTTTCAATCCGCGCGCCCCGTGTGGGGCGCGACAACGCGCACCCGAAGACGCGCCGGCGGTGGCAGTTTCAATCCGCGCGCCCCGTGTGGGGCGCGACGGGACGGGGTTGCCGCGGTGCATCGATCGGCTGTTTCAATCCGCGCGCCCCGTGTGGGGCGCGACCCCATGCCACATAGCGGCAGGCCTTGAGCGCAAGTTTCAATCCGCGCGCCCCGTGTGGGGCGCGACGAAGCTCATGCGTAACGTTCACCCCCATTGCCGGTTTCAATCCGCGCGCCCCGTGTGGGGCGCGACAACATGGCTTTCTGGGTGTTCAGCGCCACGCTGGTTTCAATCCGCGCGCCCCGTGTGGGGCGCGACCACATCGACGTTGCTTTCGAGGTTGCCAGAAACGTTTCAATCCGCGCGCCCCGTGTGGGGCGCGACGAGCCGGCCACATATTCAACCGCCAGCTGCCAGTTTCAATCCGCGCGCCCCGTGTGGGGCGCGACCCGGCGCAACGAACGGGACATCGTCGATCTCCAGGTTTCAATCCGCGCGCCCCGTGTGGGGCGCGACCTACTTCGACTGGGGCATCCTCAAGCAGCCCAAGTTTCAATCCGCGCGCCCCGTGTGGGGCGCGACTTATATCATCCTGCGCTGGCCTGATGAAGTATGAGTTTCAATCCGCGCGCCCCGTGTGGGGCGCGACCGGCGGCGGCGCTGGCCAAGGAGGGCCGGCGGATGTTTCAATCCGCGCGCCCCGTGTGGGGCGCGACATAACAACCTCACGGCCACCAACGCGGTCGACATGTTTCAATCCGCGCGCCCCGTGTGGGGCGCGACCTTCTTCACCGTCGAAGTCGGAGCCTGATCCCTGTTTCAATCCGCGCGCCCCGTGTGGGGCGCGACACGGTGGTATACAAGGGCATGTTGCCGCAAAATGTTTCAATCCGCGCGCCCCGTGTGGGGCGCGACGGTGGTTTTGTAAACCGTTGCGCGGAGGGAGTCGATGCTTTCTTTTGCGCGAACCTCTCGGGTGTTTGCGTGCTATTCAGTTTTCAAAGAACGTCGGCCCTTGCAAGCCGCGTGCTGGGCGGTGTTTGCGTCGGGCGCGAACCTGCCGGGAGCTGGACGGGGGCTGGAGGTTCGCGGAGCAGGTTGAATCCCTGCGATACGTTGCCGCGCCCGCGCTGCGGCGTCGCTACACAATCAGTGTCCCGGTTTCGAGATTGGGGGTGTCTTTTGTGCCGTGGTGCTCGACCTTGGATTCCCAGTTGGCACCGAGGAAGTAGAAACGAAGGGAATCTTCTTCGGGCTTGTAGAGGCGGAGGAGCTCGGCGCGGAGGGTCGTCCATTGGGCGGGGTCGACGAGGCATTCGAAGACGGAGTTCTGGACGCGCTGTCCGTAGTTCAGGCAGGTCTTTGCGATGCGGACCAGGCGTCGCTGCCCGGGTTTGTTGATGGTGGATACGTCGTAGGTTATCAGAACAAGCATGGTGCCCTCCGGACTATTTCTATTTTGAGATCCATTATTTCAAATCCATTTATCGCCAGATAAATGGGGGATAGGCTTCGAGGTCGCCGCGGAGATGGCGGGCGAGGAGTTGGGCCTGGAGATGCGGAAGAAGGCCGACCTTGCATTTTTCTTCGAGGTAGGGATGGGTGATCTCCTCCTGTTTGCGCTTTTGCCAGGTGGCGAGGAGGGTCTTGCGGGCGGAGTCGGTCATGGCGACGGCCCCGCCGGCGGAGTCGTTGAAGTCCTTGGGCTGGATCTGCCGACGATTGATGAGCGAGAGGACGAGCCGGTCGGCGAGGAGGGCGCGGAACTCTTCCATGAGGTCGAGGGCGAGGGACGGGCGGCCGGGGCGCAACGCATGCAAATAACCGACCTGTGGATCGAGGCCGACGCCTTCGAGGGCGGATCGGCAGTCGTGCACGAGCAGGGTGTAGGCGAAGGAGAGCATGGCGTTGACGGGATCGGTGGGCGGGCGCCGGTTGCGGCCGGTGAAGGCGAAGGCCTCTTCATTCACGGTTACAAGCTGGGGGAAGGCGGCGAAGTAGGAGGCGGCGGCTTCGCCTTCGTTGCCGCGCAGCTCATCGATGGGCATGGGGGTTTCCAAGCGGCGGAGATATTGGGTGAGCCGCGATTCGGCCTTTTTCAGTGGATCGTTTTCGCCGTGGTCGCGCAGGGCGCGGCGCAGGACGGCGCGGGCGTTGGCGAGTTTGCCGACGAGCATGTTGCGGGCGATGGCCGCAGTGGCGTCGGGGTCGTCCGCGATTCGGTATTGTCCGCGCCGCAGCAGCACGTTGCCGGAGACGGGCCCCTGGATGCGGGCGAGGAACTTGCCGTATTGGGAGAGGAAGGAGACGGCAACATTACTTTCGGCGCAGTGGTGCATCAGGAACGGACTCATGGAGACGGCGCCGAAACAGACGATGCCGTCGAGCGTGTGGACGGGTACGCGCAGGCGGGTCTCCTTTTCGACGTTGACGACGACAGACTGCCCTTCTTTGTGAAGGTAGGCGTTCTGGGTGGTGACATAGAGGGTGTTAAGGTGTTTCTTCATAGCTCGCTCCGCTCGATTTCAAATTTGAGATCTGAAATTTCAGATAGCGCATCGGCCATGTAGCTAGCTACCGGCCGGTGCTTTTGGGGCATGCAGGTTTCGAGCAACGAGCAGGCGGCGCATTTCTTTTGGTCGAACTCGGCGGGCGGGGTTTTTCCGGATGCCATCAGCGCGTGCAGTGCGTTGGCTGTCGCCACGGTTTCAGCGCGGAGCTCCGGCGAGAATTCCACCGGTTGCCGGCGGCGCGGCTGGCCATAGAAGATGGCCCCCTCTTCAATTTCAATCCCGAGCATCTCCTCCAGACAAAGCGCCTGGGCGCAGAGCTGCACCCAGTCGCAGTGCGTCGGCTTGGGCCGGCCGCGCTTGTGCTCCACGGGAAAAACGCGGAACGTATTTCCCGTGGATTTCAAATCTGAAATTCGAGATCTGAAATGTTGCGGAATTCCATCCCCATGGAATTCCACCACGTCGGCCTTGCCGATCAGGCCGAGTTTCAGCGACCGAAGCAACACGGCATATTCATAGCGAATGCCGTCGCGCGTTTCGTGCTCCGGCCGGTCGACGCGGTCGTGCTGCGCCCGGCCCTCGGCGGTGAAGCGGTTTTCCGTCCATTGCTGTTCCAGATGGATCAGCGCGCACTGGCGCGGGCAGTAGATAAAATGCTGCAACGCCGAGAGCGGCAGCAGGTCGGAGTCGGGAAACATCACTGCTGTCCCCGTTCCCGCTTCATCTGCTTCAATCGTTCTTCGTGCTGCTTCTTCAGCTCTTCCATAAACGCCTCGGCTTTCCCCTTTTGCTGATAGGATGCCTTCGACGTTGAAGTCAGGTGCCGTGTTCCCTTGATGTCCGATTCCTGCAACGAAAACGCCCAGCCTCCGAGCTGGCGCGAAATGCTGCGCGCCAGCGATCTGAGATTTGAAATTTGAGATTTGAGATGGCCAAAGGCCTTAATCCGTTCAATCACATGACAAATGGATCGCACCTCCCCGGCAGAGCCTTTCGCATAATACAGGAATTGAAGCAGCTCCGGCGTGGTTCCCCGCTCGAAGCCCTCCGCAATATTGTTCGGCACCGACAACGCCGCGCGTTGAATCTGGTTTGCGATATCCCCCCGCCCCCGGAACGCCGGATCCTCCGTCGCCTCGAAAACCGCAACCGTCAAATCGACGCCATCGTTCCAAACCGGAACATCCTCGAAGTTCTCGTATTTCATGGTTCGCTCCTTCCGCTTTGCGGGATTTCAAATCTCAGATCTCAAATTTCAACTCACATTGCTGGAGCAGAGGATTCCGCTCCATCAACGTGCCTACAGCATCTCAATCAGCTCCACCCCGTCCGGCGCTGTGCCTAGAATCCATCGATTGGTTCAGGAGTCAAGCCATCGAGTTCATCGAAGTCAAAAGAACCATCAGGCTCAACCTTCAAGCTACCATGAACCTTTGCCGACGAGTATTGACCGCATTTGCTTCCATGTTCCCACCAAAGAACGGTGCGTACCCGCATGCTTCCTTCTGGTCGGGCGGAAGATGCGTCGTTTTCGAAAAGGCGGGGTAGAATTTTTTTAATGATTTCAACATCGTCATCACTGAATTGGGTTTTCTCCGCCAACTGTGGATTCATGCTTCCATATGTCACATAGATGCCTTTATCGACACGATGTTTCATGCCCATTCTGTCTGAAGACATACTGTTTTCATCGCCGCTTTTTTTCGGCGGCTCACTGTTTGTGCTTTTTGTAATTTGTGTGCTGGTAATTCCAACAGGTTCCAAGCTGAACGCCGACTGGATCGTAACCGGCCCGCGAACAGGAATCGAAACACCGTCTGCTCCTTCGCTTTTCCCAAAGGCAAACAACTGACCAAAAGCTCGTACATCAATCCATTTTTTGCAAGCGGCTTCAATTGCCTTGTCTTTATCTGCCCCTTTTTTGAATGTATCTTTCCCTAAGCCATCTTTCGAATCTTCAGCACGAGCTTTCAGGCTTTTGTGCGAGTCCGTCTTGCGATCATCCGATTGGACAAAAACAGCCTGCCCGTCTTTTTCCTCGTCGGACAGATGCATGTATCGTTCGACCAATCGATCCCGGATTTTTCGCTTTAGGCAAACGTCTGTAATTTCCCCCAGTCCTTCGTAATCGGTACGAGGACGGTTCCCGTTGAGGGGATCGCCGTTCGGATTGGCATTCTTCACTTCCATGATAATGGCAAAATCAATTTTCTTTGTTAGTGCTGACATATTTCTATCCTCCGCTGTTAGTTTGCTAATTCAGTTTCCACATCGTTTACTTCCGGTTCATCCGGATTTTTTTCCACCCATTTCCCATGATCGCGCTTGTGCGTTTTAAACCAGGCCCGCTGACAGTGGTAACCCAGCAGGTATTCGCCGGTAAGCCGGGTGTCCTCGGTGTATCCGTTTCCGTTCAGCTTCACATGAATTTCATCCAGCAACTCGTCGTAGCCTTTTCGCAAACCGGGCATTCGGGTCTGAATACGCGACATATAGGGAACCAGCGCTGTTTCAATAGTTCGCCAAGTAGAAAACGGGCGATCCGCAAACCGCTGCATCAACCGGGCCGCGGTGGTGTCGCGGCTTTCCTTGGCCATCCACAGGGCTGTTGATTCGATTCTTTCCGCGACCGCCAATAAACGGCCATACAGGTAATCTTTTGTATTTCTGTCATCTTCCAGTTCCATCTTATAGCTCCTATCCTTGTGAATTCCCTTAAACAGCGAACACGCGATCCCCAGACATTTTTCCCACTCCCAATGCTCCAACCCCGGGCGATTCGAAACCCGCCGCACGGATGACACCATCAAATCACGCGGCAACGGAGCGCCGTCAATAATGCACGGGAACAACCGTTCCACGGTTGAACCCAGCAGCTTGACTCCATTTTTCCCTTCGACTTTTCTACCGAAGGCCGCCCATGCAATTTCCTTCGGTGCCGGAGCACCGATAAAATGGCGGTCTTTGCCGAAATTCTGCGTCCAGGCAAATGAGTGGTGCCACTGCTCAACCCGTCTTAGAAATTCGGAGCCGGTCAGCTCGCGGTAATAGATAATGGCCAAGCGCCCTTTTGAGGCCGAGTCCAGCCCCATGACCACAATGTCTTCGGAGTCGCGGATTCCTGCGGCATAGCCAGCCATCTTTCGCCGCAGTCGCAACGCAAAATTTTGGCCGACATCTGTCGCCAATGGTTTCTCTGAAATATCGGCTTCATCTGGAACACCGAGAAAATCCAGCGAATTGGCCGTAGGATCAGGAATCTCTTTTCCGGAAACTGCCCAAGCAAGAAATGTAAGCCCAAGTTCACTTAGACTTATCCGGTAGCCTTGGCGAGAAATCAGCCACCTTAGAGCATTGTGCGCTTTCTGACTTTCCACATAACCGACTGTGCAACACTGCTTCCCCGCATCATCCTTTGAGTCTGTAAACCGCCCAAGGTATGTGTACCCATCGTTATCATTAGAAGAGATTAATTTTGCACCGTCATCCGGTGCTCGCAAAAATCTGGAGTGTTTCGTGGCTACTCGAACCATTTCACCAGACAACATGCAAAATGACTGTTGAGCATTTGTACTCGCGTCATATCTCTGCCAGGAATTTATCAAGGTCTCATCCTCCCAGGTTCCGCTACACAAATCGTCACTGGACTCGACCCGCCAACGGACAAAAACTTTTTTAGAATCAATTTTTGTCGCGCTCCCCTTCTCTTTTTTTGTTTTCAGTGGAATCAGCCCATGTTTTTCAATATCTGAATAGATTGTTCCGCCTTCCAGATAATTGAATACCGCCGCAACCTTTGGATGAGGAAATGAAGCCAGCCAACCCTCCATCAAGGATTTCATTAGTCCATATCGTTCAGGGTCTCGGTCAGGTAAATCTTTGGCGCAATATCCCAGCTCCTCACAGAGCGGGTGTGGGTCAACATTTCTCGTTCTATTAGCAGACTCCTCTGTGACAGGAATAATGGTTACGGACTCAGACGATGATAATTGGCGAATATTCCGCAACTTTCCTTCATGATTTAAGATGATTTCAACATGGGCAACTTTTGCCATATGTGCAATGGGCCAAGGTTGCTTTTCATCAGGATTCATTTTCTCGATTTCATTGGCGGTCTCGTAAAGTTTCTGCATCCAGCTCATTCGATCACCCCCATTTCTTCCGCTTCCTTCTGGTTCGGTTTTACATTTTGGTTGATGCCGAAGGTTTTCGGAGTCATTGGCCGAACAAACTTGCGCTGGTCCTGCGAGATGGATTCCGGACGCTCAAAGCGAACGATGCCGTTGCGCAATACCGGCCGCCAAAATCGCGCCCACAGCTCATGCTTTCCGGTTTCATCGGGATAATCGAACCCGTGAAACATTAGCCCGTATGCCATTTCATCGAGGCCATCATAGGCTCCGATTCCTTCACCAAATGCGCACGGCTCGACGTAGCCTTGACAATCGCGCGTTCCGAGAAATATGTCCTGCCGTCCACCAGTTTTGAGCACTCGGTTGCAGATAGCGAAATGCTTTCCGTCCACCCAATCCTCTTTCAGATTAGGTTGGTGCTGATTGAATTCAAAATGCGCCCTCACCTGATATTCAACATCGTGAAGGAAGGTGAAGTAGGAAAGCTCCGGAGTTTCATTTTGATACCGATGCAGCTTCGTTCCTTTGCTCTGAGTTCGGACCTGTTTCATCACCCGAACCTCATCCACAATCCAGATCAGCGTCGGCTTCCAGTAAATGGATTTGCACACACCTTTCAACGCTTCATAGGTTGGGACATGATAGGAGCATTTTTCTCCACCCATTTTGGTTAAGGGATCGCTGAAAAGTGCATATTTCCCCCATAATCGGAATTCGATTGTGTTTTTTGCTGTATCATACATATAGGAGTTCCTCCTCGTTAATGGGTTCAAGTGAAACACCGAACCGATTGCTGTAATATTTCTGATCCAAATAAAAAATCTCCGTCTCCTCTTGAATCCGGAAGATGGCCTGCTCTTCCTGTAGCTTCCGGAATTCATGCGGAAATAGGTTTACTGAAAACTGCTGGGCTTTGCGTAAGAGCGGAAACTGTTTTTCGACATCAAAGGCCCCGCATAACTCGCCAATCAAATCCTTTCCTTCTTTTCCAAACGGCACGATGACGCTTTGGGTGGGTGCATCGATGGATTTGAAAAGCCGTCCGGCTTCCTTGAAGGATTGTCGAAGGTAAATGGAGGGAGACTCCCTGTGCACACGCTGATATTCAGAAACCGCTAGCGGATTAGTGGATAGCAGATTCAAAAGATTGTCTTTTTGCCCCGAGTTCCCCAACGAAACCGGATAAACCATATCGGCGGATCGATCATAAAAATAGTTTTGGTAATACCACTCCAACAAAGGCGGACCGATCCGATCATTGCCATACTTCGCAGGATCTTCGGCATAATCATCCAGCACAGTGTTTGCCTTGTCCCTGCCCACCGCAATATCCTTCAGACAATCAATATTTTCCTCAGCAGGATTCACCACAAAAACGCGCCCCTCCGCTCGAGCTCCATGCCGATTGCAGCGCCCAGCAGCTTGGGCGATTGAATCCAGCCCCGCCAGATAGCGAATGACCGATGCGAAATCAATATCCACTCCAGCCTCAATCAATTGGGTGCTGACACACGCGACCGGCGCTTTATCCAATCGACTTTTGACTTTATCTAAAACTTCTCTGCGATGAGCCGGGCACATTCCGGTACTCAAATGGAAGCAGGATTCCCCCAGCGACTCCGACAGCTTACCATACAATTCACGGGCGGATTTTTTTGTATTCACCACCACCAGACAGCTCCCTGACTCCGTCACTTCATTGACAGTCAGTTCAGCAATTTCATCCACGGCCCAGCCTTTTGGTTTTCGCTCATCCCGCACCTCTACCCGTTTTAACTGATCAAACAACTGCTGCACATCCGGCATCATTTCATTCTCAGATGACAACGCTAATGCTCCTTTCAGACGATCGATGTGCTGATCTCCCAACAGAGGCTGTGTGGCCGTGCAAAGAACCACGCTACTGCCGCAGGACTGAACGAGAAAATTCACTGAATTACAGAACATGTGCACGCACCGAATCGGAAGCGTCTGGATTTCATCAAAAACAATGACGGAACGTGCCAACTGATGCATGCGCCGGGCCCCACGCGTTCCCCCTCCGAACAATGCTTCCAGAAACTGAACCATGGTGGTGTAAACAATCGGAGCGTCCCAATTGTCACAAAGCAGCTTTTCCTTCCAGCTCTGCCGCTCGGCCCCGACATTTGAATGATGCTCCAAAACTATACGCCCGGAATCTCCTTCATCTACTTCAAGGATCTTACGCACTTCACACGCATTTTGATCGATGATTGATGTGAATGGGATCACATAGATAATCCGATCCATTTCATGCTCTTGTGCGTGATGCAGAGCAAAGCGCAAACTGGCCAGCGTTTTTCCTCCTCCGGTCGGAACGGTTAACGAGAACAATCCGGTATCCCTTCCGGCTGATTCCAGACAATGCCGAGAGACATTGGAACGAATCCAGTTCACACTTCCAACATCCGGTATACCGAATCGTTTCAGATGTTGCTCCAAACGCTCAATCAAAACATTCCAACCAACATAACTGCCATTTTGTCGAAATTGAGCGGCATGAACTTTCTCTGAATCAGCCGTATCCTGACGGTCAGCATCAATTAAACAGCTAAAAAGGAAACGAACCAGAAGTCCGAGTTGGAAATGAAAGACAGTGGAATCCTGACGTTTTTCCGGAATGTGGGCATATATTTTTTTTACGGTCTGCTGAAACGACTGCAGCAATCCTTCCTTTTCCAAAAACTTAGAAACCTCCGCTCTAACCTCAGAACGATCCATTACTTCTGTGCGATGGGTTTTGTTGTCGGGTTTATTTATTCGACCTGTAAAGGAATCCTTAATTCCATCGTCTCCACTGGAAAGACAATCAATGAGTCCAGAATGATGTGAAACAAGGCAGAGCGCCAATATTTGAGCAAAAAGTTGATGGGAATTATCCAGAGCACACCGATTCCATAGTATTTGAGCCCCTGCCGTGGAATGGTCAATTGTACCCCTCAACTGACCCGCATCGACATATTCCTCATCAACGTCCTGATTGAGCAATCCAATAGCAGACCGAATATAAACTTGAAAATCAGAACTGTATTTTCCGGTATCATGAAGCAAACCAAGCAACGTCCCCAAGTCAGTCAGTCCAATTTTTTCAGCATTTCGTCCCGACAATTCTGCAACTTGCCGGAGATGATCCTGCAAGCTTTGATTTTGATGCGCTAAATACATGGCATGCCTCTGCAAATTGAATCCCTTAAAAATATGCCCCCCCAATCTGTTGGTTTAGTGAACATCCGCTGGAAATCCGGTTCTTCTCGGAAGTGCGTCTCAAAGATCCCAGCGAATCGGGCGGCGCGGGTGGCGACGTTTCCCAAATGCTGCCCGAGCGGCTGCCAGTCTTTGGGCTCCGCTCCCTCTTTGCTGTGGGCATAGTATTCCATGGCACCCCAAAATCATCGTCGATTGCAAAACATGGCCACTGACCTCAATGGCCCGACTAGCACGCGCAAAAACACGTAATGGATTATAGGTGTTTAGATGGGGACAGCAAGGGATTCGTTTCTTTTTTTATCTGAAAATAAAGATATATGGATGTGAAGGTTCGTGGAACCAGGGGGATACTTTACCCCCCTATTCCTCCGGCGGCGCCACGGGGCGGCCGGTTCCGGGGAGGGCCATGAGGAAATCGTTGCGGTACCAGGCGCCGAGCTGCGCCCCGTTGCGGTGGAGGGTGCATTTGACGTATAGCGCGCGGAAGCGGGGATCGTCGTGCAGGCCGTTGAGGACGAGGGCATCGAATTCGGCGGAATCGCCGCAGAGCAGGATGTCGGGCTGCCAGCGGTAGAACACGCCCCGGTTGAAGCCGGTATGGTTTTTATATGCGGCACGTTCGCCGGGCGCGTGCGCCATGAGGGTGGAGTTGAGGCCCATCAGATCATGCACATGGCCGGGATAGGTTAGCTTGTTGCCTCCGGCGGTGATGGTGGCGACGGTTGGCCAGGCATCCAGGTCGCCGAACATTCGCACGAGGGCCGTGCCGTTGGCGCGTCCTTCGCGGGCAATCAGGAACTCGTGCTTGAGGTTGGCGGTTAGCGGGAACAGGACCCATCCCGAAACGAGGACCAGAATGAGGAAAATTTTCACGAGCCCGGGCCGCACGGCTTGGATCGGCGCGGGCCATTCGAGCGCGGCGACCAGGCACAGCAGCGGCCAGAGCGGCTGATAGAAGCGGAACGCACCAAAGTGGTCGCCGCCAACCAGCACCGGGATCGCGATGCCGGGGAGGAGGTATAGGACGAGCCAGAAGGAGAGTCCGCGCCCGGCCGGCCTTCGGCGGAATAGCGCATAGGCGGCGGTCGCCGCGAGCAGGGCCACGGCCGGGCTGCCCACCAGATAGTTCCGGAGATAGACCAGCCCGTTCCACAGGTTGGAAAACAGCCCCGGCGATACCTTGGCGTAGTAGGTGTTGGGAACGGGATAGCCGAAATACCAGAGGCGGAAGCCCACCAACCCCGCCAAAGCCAAACCAAAGGCCGCTGCCGGAAAGAGAACCATCCTCAACCGCTCCCCCTTCCCGGCCCGGGCGAAGAGCAAGAGCAGGGCCCAGGCCCCCCAGAGCATCGACTCGGGCCGGGTGACCACCAGCAGGGGCAGCAACACCAGGGCGGCCATCCGCCGCCCTTCGGCAACGGCCAAACCCAGCAGCGTGATCAATAGGCACCACAACCCGGTCTCCATCAAGGTCAGCTGGCACCAGGCAAACCAGGCCGGGGCCGCGGCCAGCAGCACGAGGAACAGGCCGGGGCGTTCAACCCGGCGCAGGCAGGCGCCAACGGCGAAGCCCCCCAGCAACACGTTCACAACGAGCAACAACGGTTCCGATGCCCGGAGCCCGGAACAGACCAGCGTCCATAGCAACGAGGTGAAGCCTTCGACCGCCTCGCCGCCCACGTTGTAGACAAACCCATGCCCGGCGGCAACGTTGCGGGCATAAACAAAAAAGATGTCGGCGTCGTCGATCCCCGGGGCCGGAAACCCAAGCCATATCCAAGCGAGCGCGCAGCCGAGGGCAACGGCCCCTAGGCCAGCGAGGTTGGTTCGGTTCGATTCGGGTATGTTCATCGGGAAAATGTAGCGCGTTGCATGGCGCATTCCAAGGTTTGGAACCCGCGAGCGAAAGGTTTCCGACTGACAGTCCAGCGTCGCTGGCCCCATTTCACACCTTTAAAGGTGTGAAATGGCAAGGAGTGGAATGGGCGGGAGCAAGGCATCGTTGCCATGGCTTTGTTGCCCCGAAAGATTGGAACCGGCTTCCCCTTGTGATACAAACGTCGGCTTTCTAACGGGACTGGAATATTGTTTTGAAAAACCATTTAGTATTTTTACTCTCAATCGCATTGGTTGCCGCACTGGCCGGTTGCAGTGCGGAAAAACCTTCCGACACATCCGATCCCAAGGCCTCGGCCAAGTGGATCGCCTATTGCCAAAAGAAGGCCGGCAAAGCCAAAATCCCCCAGGAACGCTCGCATTGGCTGCAGGAAGCCTACGAGCATGCCCAGGCCATGGGTGATCCCCTTCCGGGCGACGTGGCGAAGATCCCCGACCTGACCTGTTCGATTTCGGTGATGACCGAAGATCTCGGCACGTTCAAATGGTCGGTTGCCCAGGGCGCCCAGCCCGGGACGCACTACAACGAGCTGGTGGAAATATGGGATAACGGGGCCGAGTGGCGGGACATCACCCTGGATAGGCATGCCAAGGCCCTACCGGTTTTCATGGATCGGGCGATCGACAAATATGACACCCGCTTCTTCACCCAGCATGCCGAGGCCTTCACCGCGACCGGTTTCAAGGTGCATAGCCCGCTCGAAAAAAATGCGTTCAACGTCAAGTATTGCCGGTTTGTCGCCGACCAGATCGACGACGCCCTCCAGCAAAACGATGCCGGCAAGATCGAATTCCTGCTCGATCAAATGCCGCGCCGCACAAGCGTGGCGGTGATCGACCGCCAAACCGAAGCCTACCTGCGCGACGCGGGCGACTTTGTCTACGGCCAACAGACCAACGAAACGCTCGCCTGCAAGCTGGTTGCCCTGGGCTACGACTGCAACAAGATCGATCTGGCCGCCCTCCCCTTCGGCCCGGCCTTCACCGAGGCCTTGCGGGCAGACCCGGCGTATGCCGTGCGCGCCCTGCATCTTGACGAGTGGATGGGCCCGATGTCGAAAACCGAAGCGGAATTGCTGCTGACGTTGCCGACGGACGCCTGGGATGCATTGCACAAACTACACATCGAAGAGGCCATCGAGCGTTGCCTGGAAATCGGCGAATCCGAAGCGGCGTTGCAGTTTGTTGAACTCCGCTCGGCAAGGAACCCCCTGAACCAGGGCGCCTACACCGAGTTGCTGAACCTGGCGTTGCAATATGGCGACAAGCCCATGATCGACTTTGTCTTCAAGAACAGCGGAGAAGTCAACATCTACAACATCGACATCGGCAAGCTGGCCAACAACCAGGAACTCTTTGAGACCTTTGCTCCGAAAATCCTCGCCAACATCTACCAAACCATGGATGTCCACCCGCGCAAGGACGGAACCACCCTGGGGCGGATCAAGCAGGCCTTCGCCAGCAAGAACGAAAAGGCAGGGCTCTTCCTCGTGCAGAAATACAACCTGTCGAAAGCCTGGGTCGGGGTCACCGAAGGGCAAACACTGCTGATGGATGTTTGCGAGGCGGGCAACCTGGAGGCGGCCCGCTATCTGATTGAACAGCGAGGCGAAGAGATCCACGCCACCACCGGCTACAGTGAACTGCAGATCACCATCTTCGGCAGCTCCCGCCCCACCGAGGGCAAGCTTACCCCGATCT
The DNA here is from genome assembly GCF_900890425.1 of Pontiella desulfatans. NCBI lineage: Bacteria > Pseudomonadati > Kiritimatiellota > Kiritimatiellia > Kiritimatiellales > Pontiellaceae > Pontiella > Pontiella desulfatans. The sequence goes on from NZ_CAAHFG010000001.1 coordinate 3,902,717, forward strand.
TCTTCGCCGCCAAAGGCGGCAACAGCCAGCTCATTAAATACCTTCGCTCGCGGGGGGCGGACATCAACGCCCGTTCCAACTTCGGAACCACGCCGCTCATGCATGCCGTGAGCGCCAACCACTTCGATGCCGCCAAGACCCTGATCGCGCTCAAGGCGCACGTGAACGCCCAGATGAATCCCAGCATCAACCAGATCGACCTGCGCGAAATCGGCAACTACGACGAGATCGCCACCGCCTACCGCCGCGCCAAGACCAACGGCAACCAAGCCATTCTCGATGTCCTCATCGAGGCCGGCGCCCGGCCTTAGCTTGGAGGGACGGGTTCCACCCCGTCCGCCATCCGATCATGATCGGGCAAGGTGGAACTTGCCCCTCCACCCACTACGGGGCGGCGACGCCGAGGAAGTCGTAGGAGAGGCGGGTCTGGAAGGCGGGGATGCGGGCGAGGACATTCTGGAGGTTGTCGCGCTCGACATCGGTCAGCGTGGAAATATCGAGATCGTCGATGTTGGTGCTGAGGGCGGCGTGGGCGGCGATCTGGTTGAAGAAGCGCAGTTGCCAGAGATAGTCGAAGACAAAGACCATCTCCCGATAGGTGTCTTCGGGAATGGCACCGGCCTCGAACAAGGCCTGCAGCCGCTCCAGCGTTCCCGGGGCCAGGACATTGTGCCGGAGGGCATAGATGCGGGCGAAGGTTTCGATGGGCTTGAGGCACTCCTTGACGTCGATGTTTTTTTCGGACCCCTTGCGTTCGGTGCGGATGCGGCCAAGCAGGCCGAGCGGCGCCTTGTAGCCCAGGCAGTTCTTGGCGAAGTGGATATAGAACTCCGGATTCCGCTGGGTGAGCTCCTGCACATGCCCGCGCAATTCGCGCATGAGCGGCTCATCGCCGTAGGCGCAGCGGACGTCGAAAAAGATATTGACCTCCAGGATGGTCTGCGGCGTGGCCTTGAGGATCCATTTGCCGAACTGCCGTTTCCATTCGGACAGCGACAAGCACCACTTGGGGTTGGCGGCCATGATGCCGCCGGAGCAATAGGGATAGCCGGCCTGCCGCAGCTTGCCGCAGACATCGTCGGCCAATGCCAGGAAAGCGCGGCGGGTTTCGGGCAGGATGTCCGGATCAACATCGGCGAAAACGAGTCCGTTGTCCTGATCGGAAAACATGGTCATCTCATTGCGTGCGTTGCTGCCGAGGGAGAGGAAGGCGAAGGGCACGGGCGGAGAGCCGTTTTCCTGGAGCGACTGGACGATGAAGCGATGGATGGCGGCATCGTATGAAGAGCCGACGGTTTCGCGCAGGATGCCGGGCTTGACGCCTTGGTCGGACATGGCGCGCACGAGTTCGGGCACCTCCTTGAGTGCCTGGACGACCTGTCCGGCGGTCTTGGCCTCTTCGATTTTTTTCCGGATTTCGGGCAACGGCAGTTCGGGGGTGTCGTCGCTTCCATAGAATGCCTGCAGCGTATGCTGCTGCCCGCGCCGGATTTCGGTGAAGGAGATGACATGGCCGTTTTTCTCGGAGAAAAAGATGCGCGAGGTGGAGACGAGGACGTCGAGGGCGTCGCCGGCCTTGGTGAGGATGCGCGCCTCGAATTCGGCCGACGAGGTTGTATGGGCGTAGAGTTCCTGGAGGTGCTGCGCGGCAAAAGCGTTGATCTCGTTGCCGGGTTCGAGCAGTTCCCAGATTTTACGGCCGGCCAGCTCGGCATCGTTGTAGCCGGTCATGCGGCGCAGGGTGTGGTTGGAATAGACCGTCTCGCCGCCGACTTCGAGCACATAGCCTTCGTTGGAGCCTTCGACCAGCGCGCGGTAGCGGTCCTTCGCCTCGCGCAAACCGGTTTCGGCGCGCTTGCGGTCGATCTCGATGCGGCGGCTCTGGTAGAGCACGTTGCTCATTAGCGCGAGCATGGCCACGGCAATGACGCCGTCGGCAATGAGCAGGTTCCGGGAGAGGCGTGCGATCTCATCCTCGACATCGTGGATATAGATGCCGGTTCCGATCACCCAACCCCATTCCGGGATACCGCGGACGAACGAGAGCTTGGGTTCGGCGCGCGAGGGATCGTCCATCCATTGCCAGAGGTATTCGAGATAGCCCTCGTTGTCGGCCTTGACGAGTTCGACGGATTCGGCGAAGAGCTTTTTGCCGCTCTTGTTTTCGCTGTCGGAATAGTCCGCCAAATCGTGGCCGACCAGCTCCGGGCGGTAGGGATGCATCACCATTCGCGGCTGCATGTCGGTGATCCAGAAATAGTCCTTGTTTCCGATGCCGTAGCGCATTTCGGAAACCTCGGCGGCGGCCTGCGCTTGCGCCTCGCTGCGGGTGAGCTCGCCGGACTGCTCCTGGTGGAGGTAGAATTCGACGGCGTTGGCGGCGATGGAGGTGAGCTCCTTGATCATGCCCTTCTTCTGCTTCATCATGCTATTGCGGAAGACCGGCACGATGATGGTGAAGGCGGAGGAGCCGAACAGGATGGCCGCAATCACGGTCGGCCAGACAATGCGCCAGTAGAACCCGGCGGAGAGCAACTTTTGCTTTTTCCCGTAGCCGGGATAGGCACTGCCTTTGAAATATTCCGAAAGCTCGGCCTCGCTCAGGATTTTTTCCAGCTCCCGCTCGTCGGACTCGTGGTATTTTTCGGTGAACATGCCGCTCTCGAAATCTTCCTGCAGCGGGATGAATCCGTCGTAGTCGTCGCGCAGGTGGCTCTCGAAAACGGCCTTGATCTGCTCGCGGGTATATTTGCTTTCGAACTCGCGATAGGCATCCTCCAGCGCCTCGGCGCAATGGCGGTATTTGCGGTGGTTGTATGGATCGAACCCGCGCCGGCTTCCGGTGCGCAGGAAATGGTTGAAGCTTTCGGCATCGAAAAAACCATCGATCCACTTGTGGATGTCCTCGGCACGGACGCCCACCAGTTGCTCGGATCGATCGGCATGGCTTGAAATCTTCATTGGATAAAAAACCCTACCCGATCCCGTAGAATTTTCCAATCATTGGAAATGCAATAAGATGCCAAGCAAAGCGTTATGTGGTGTCATTGAACCTGGAGAAAATGAATGAAGAAACTCATCGGACTGTTCGTATTCATTGCAACCGTCGCACTGGCCGACGACTACCGAACGTTCACCTCAACGGACGGCCGCACGCTGGAAGCGAAGATCATTCGCTTCGACAGCGCTACCGGCAAGGTCATGATCGAACGGAAAGACCGGAAGCGAATCACGGTGGCTGCCACGGCCTTTTCCGAACAAGACCAGACCTATATTGAAAATTGGAACGTGGCGGATGCGTTCATGTCGCCGTCCAAATTCAAACTCGAAATCCAGCGCGAGGAAGTCGGAAGCACCAAGAAGGAGCATGAAGTGGATGTTGGCGACGAGTTTTCCGGTGGCGGCGGACGGCGCGGCGGGGGTGGCGACACCGGGGTGATCATCGTCGCGACCGACAAGATTACGAAATACAAATATATCCTCTCGATGGAAAACAAGAGCGGCGTCCCGCTCAAGAACGTCATCATGGAATACCGCATCTACTACGAGCAGCAGAAAGCGATCAAGGACGAGAAGGCCAACAAGGGCCGCGCGGAGGATGATACCCGGCCTGAACGTTACATGGCCGTTGACCAGCAGAAGGCCAAGGAAGGCCAGAAGCGGCTGAAGCCCCTCGAGCCGAAGAAACCGGCAACCATTTCCACCGACACCATCACGTTGACCAAGCGTTCGGCCAACCGGACATGGGGCGACAAGATCGACCTGAAAGCCGAACTTTCCGGTGCCTGGATCCAACTCTCCATGCGGGGACCGAACGGCGAAAAGCTCGTCCGCGACATCGCCTCCCCCGAGAGTGTCATGAAAAAGTTCCCCTGGGATGTCCCCGAGCAACCCGAGGAAGAACCGGCCGAAGCAGCAAAGGAAGACGAGCCCAAGGAGAAGCCGGAGGAAGATTAAAAGTCGTACGCAACACCAACAACGATCTGATAGTCGTCCTGCTCGGGAACGGAAACCGTCACGACACCGGAATCATCGGTCGACTCGATAGGGGTCGGGTTTCCGATCCGGTCCCAGATGAATGAGACATCGAGATCCAGGTCGGCAATCAGTTCATAGGACAAGGTGGCGACCATATGGTGCGTGTATTCCCCGCTGGACGCATTAAGGAAACGTGCGCTGTAGTCGTAGAGAAAATCCAGATCGCCACTGATTTCATGGTCGAGCCGCGTACCGATGGTAGCGAATCCTGAATTGGATTGGTCATCATTTCCTACCTGCACCGAATCGAATTTGGTTTCCTGGTAACCTCCACCCGCATTTGCCGTCCACTCGGTTTTGGACGTGCGGGCCAGGTCGTAACCCAACGAAGAGAAGATGGAATACTGGCTTTCGATGTTGACGAATGGATCGTGGTAATATTCCGCCCCAAGGATTTTCCAATAGAGCCGGCCGGTCAGGAACCAATCGAAATAGCCATTCAAGCGCTGGTTTTTTGCGGTTTGGGTATCCTTCGCTTTGCTATAGTTCGCGATATAATCGATGCTCATGCGGGTCATGGCCGTACGCCGCTTAATATTGGCCATGCTGGTCACGTCGGTTGTTTCGGTGTTTCCGCCGCGGGCCGTAAGGCCGACCGAAAAGCTACCCGACCATTGGTCGCGCTCACGTTGAGCACCCCCGGCAATCGAAACCAGCCGATGGCGATTGATCTCCTGGACATCCTCGCCGTTGATCAGCTTGACCGTCTCGCCATCAACCACCAGCTTGCCCCGCAGGATTTCCACATCACGTCGTCTTTTTTCAACCATGATCCGCTGCACCCCGCTGGAGCGGATCTGTTTCACATCGTCCATATCCAGCTCCAGCAGATCGAGTTCGTCGCTATCGAACTCCAAGGTATAGTTGTACATCACCTTGATCTTGCCCTTTAACCATTCGCCGGAATTCAACTGAATCCAGTCGAATTTCTTGTCCTCCGGCGGGGCAAAGTTGCTCCAGGCCTCCTTATCGGCCGATACGGAAACGGATATTGAAGTGGATACAACCAGAGCAAATAGGGTCTTGCTCAAACGACTCATTTCATATCTCCTCTATTCATTGTGGTACGGATGGTTCTCAACGACTGTAAACGCCCGATACAAACCTTCAAGCAAAACCACGCGCGCAATACCCCCCGCCATGACCAACGAAGAGAGCGACCAAACCGCATCCGCTTTTTGCCGAACCGATTCCGCAAGCCCAAGCGCGCCGCCAACCACCACAACCATGCGGCGCTTGCCCGCCATGGGATGGTTGCCCTGCCGCCCGGCTTTGAGCAGCTCCGCCATTTCGAGGGTCTGGATTGTCTTGCCGCGCTCATCGCAGGCCACAAGAAAATCGCCCTGCTTCAAGAGCTTGAAGATCCGGTCGGCCTCGGCCTGCTTCGTCTGCTCCGGCGAATGCGAGGAAACCTTTTCATCCTTGTATTCCGCCACCTCGACCCCAAACGTTTTCAGCCGCCTGATATATTCATCCTGCGCGGCGGCCAAGGCCTTCGGCTTGATTTTTCCCGGGAGCAATATGCAAATCTTCATGGGCGGTTTATGCCCTATTCCTTCGAACGGAAAAAGAAAAAGCCGCGCTCCAACCAAATGGAACGCGGCATTCGCTTGGGGAAAGGCGGCCCGCTAGACGCCACTGAAGGCGGAGAAGGCGCCATCGACCGGAACGACGATCCCGCTCACGAAGGAGGCGGCGCCCGAGATCAGGTAGTGGATGGTGCCGTAGACCTCCTCCTGTTCGCCGAAGCGACGGAACGGGGTCTTGTTGATCACCTGCTGTCCGCGTGTGGTATAGGAACCGTCTTCGTTCGTGAGCAGCGCACGGTTCTGGTTGCTAATGAAGAATCCGGGGGCGATGGCGTTGACGCGGATCTTGTCGCCATATTTCAGCGCCATCTCGGTGGCCATCCAACGGGTAAAGTTGTCGATGGCGGCCTTGGCGTTGGAATAGCCCAGCACACGGGTCAGTGCCTGGGGCGAGGACATCGATGAAAAATTGATCACCACCCCGTGCCCCTGCTCCTTGAAGGCCTTGGCAAACGTCATGGTGGGCAGCACCGTGCCCTTCAGGTTCAGATCCAATACCTTGGAGTAGTCTTCCAGCTTGAGGTCGAACACATCCTGGTCGGGGCCGATGGTGGCGCCGGGCATGTTGCCGCCGGCACCGTTGATCAGCACATCGATCCGGCCGCAGGTTTCAAGAATTTGGTCGTAGACCTTGTCGAGCGCATCCTGGTCGAGCACGTTGCAGGCAAAACCGCAGCACTTGTCCGAAATCTTTTTTGCCTCGGCAACCGTTTCATCGACCTTGTCCTGGAAAAGGTCGAGATAGACCACAAAGGCCCCCTGTTCCTGCAGATAGTTCGCCGTTCCGCCCGCCAGCACGCCGGCGGCACCGGTGATTGCAATCACCTTGTCCCCAATATTGAAAAGATTGTTCATCCTGGCTCCTAATTTTAATCCTCAAAGGTTTGAGATATGAACAAAACAAACCCCGACTGACAAGGCAAATGTTTACAACGAATGCAGGAAAAGAGAACCGGATTATTCCTCGGAGGGCAGATGCATGAGGGTTATGCCGTTGAAGAAACAGGGTTCGCCTTCGGTCACGAGCCCGACCTGGGAGGCCGGCCATTCCCCTTCAACCTCAACCATGGGACGGCCATTGAGTTCGATGATGACCTTGTCTTCGAGTTTCACGCAGCGGAAAAAGTAGGACGACTCCACCTCCAGGGTAATCAAGGCCTCCCGGGGGCGCGACTCGGTATCGGTTTCGGAGGTGTCGTCTCCGATCTCCTCATTGGCTCCCAGATCCTCGCCGGGGACATAGTCGCGAATGTAGCGCCCGGTGCGGGAGTCGATCACGATGGCGGATGAAACATAGAGGCCGAAGCCCACAAAATTTCCGACGACCTCGCGGATGGCTACATGGTTGAGGATCCCGGGGTGCTGTTCGCGGGGTTTGGGTTCGTCGGCATCGTAGAAGCGGCCGTCGTCCCACAGGTTTGGCTTGCGCCCGCGGTCCAGCTTGGCGTAGCGGATCACCATGTCGTCCGGCGGCACGAAGAATTCCTGTTGAAGATGGTCGAAATCCCCTTCCAACCAACGGAGGTCGAGTCCGGAGATGATGGATTCGGAGCGTAGCTCATAGACCCACGAGGTAACATCGCTATAGGCGGTCGACTTGTCGTAGAGATGGCGACGGGCAATGCGGCACTTCAAGGGTCTGCGGATGGGTTTGATTTCCCTGCCCCGCAGCTTTCCGGTCACCACCAGCTCCCGGGAGTGGGCATCGATCATGGCCTGCAGATAGTTGTCGCGATCGGCAAAGACCGGGAAAACGCCGTAGAGTCGGCCTTCGCGCTCCCGGAGCTCCTCGGTCTGGACATTGACCGTGAATTCGTATTGATCCAGCAAGTCGCCCTTGAAGGCACGGCCGGGCTCGGAATGCCTACTTTGCTCCAGGCCCATATCCTTGAAGTGGCTCCATTGACCGGCAGACGAAGTGCCATCCGCGGCAGAACCCCACCCCGTGATGTATTCGTTGTGCTCGTCCCAACCGGCGGTATAGGTTACGCCGTCGAACTCGGCCCCGGAATCCTTGCAGTAGAATCCCGGAACCCCGGCGCCACTGATCTTGGTGACGATCGGTTTGCCCGGCAACAAATTGATTCCGTTGAGCTCCACCCCGAAATGCCCACCGTTCTTCGTAATCCGGAGCCGGTGGAACGGTGCCGGGGTGGTGCCCATGCCCGGTGCCTTTTCAAGCGCCTTGAACGCCGTCGGCAACTTATAGCGCTTGGGCATGGTCGAACCCGGCTCGATATGGTACTCCCACGTCTTCTTATAGGGATTGACGCTCACGACCAGATCGTGTTCGCCATCGCTCCAGGCCACCACGCCGGCATCGCCCTTGGACTTGGCCGGAAACCGCACGAAGGTTTCGAACAGGTAGTTTTCCTGCGGCTCCCGCTTGAGATAGGCCTTGGCCACTCCCTTCGATGCATTTTGCCGCATGGAGCCATCCATCGACATCCATCCGCCGCCGTCGAAATCCCAGCGCTCCGCCCACTCGATGCTTTCGTCCTCGGGGAACGAATCGCTGAAGGTCGGACGGGCAGGCGGCGGGTGGTAGCCAGGGGAATCCTTGGTGGTCGGCCCGTCAATCACGAGTTCCTTGTCGAAAAAGAAAACACGGTCGAGGCCTGTGCCCGGCACCCCGTTCCACCACGCCTGATAGGCCACCCATGTTTCAAACCCGTTCGGCCCCGGAACGATGCGCGGGGCGTTCAATCCGTAGATGGTCGGCTCAACCGGCAGATCGTCGGCATCGAAGATGCCAAAATCCAGGAAGCGGTATTTCGCGTTCTTCGGCGCCTTAGCCTGGACAGCGATCACGTTGTCCTGATCGCGGAACACTCCTTCTGCGGCTTCCGATATATCGAAGTTGCTGTATGCGATGGACGGCGTTGCCGATTGATAAACGAGTTTCCCGTTCAGGAAAACCTGCACCGCGCCTTCGTGGCGGATATTCAGCACCGGCGTTTTCGGTGTTCCCCGCAGCAGCTCGAATTCCCGCCGAACCCAGATTTGCTCGTCCTGCCATTTGGTCCGGCAGGCGTGCAGCTGGGTATCGCCGATGAGCAAGGGATAGCCGAATCCGCCCTGCCCCGTCCGCCAACCGGAAAGCTTGACGCCCGGCTGTTTCCAGTCTTCCTGAGGCGGCTTTGTGATGAAGCGCCCTTCCCAACCACTGTATTCGCCCGAGGGAAGCACCACGTTGTAAGACCTTGCCAAACGCTCGGCGTTGCGAACCAGCACCGGGTTCGATACCTTGTCGACATTGGTGAGTCGCAGGGGATTCTCGCTGACCGCCAACCCGATTTCGCGCAGGCCGGTGCGGGGGCTAGGGTTGTTGGCCGCATAGAGGAGATAATAGTTTCCCCGGTAGCACAAGATATCCGGTTCGCCCAGGTCGGCGCTATCCAGCGAATCCCACATGCCGCGCCGGCCATCCAGCAGCAGATCCGGCTTGCCGGATGTTTTCCAAGGAGTCGAATGGCGCTGCAGAATGATCTCGCCTTCCCCCTTGCTGCCCGCACGCCGGTTCACCGATAACAAGGCGCCGCCGTCATCCTGGAAAAGCCGCATCTCTTCGCCCGGAAGGTCGCCCTTGCGGAGGCTCGAATAGGGCCCTTGCGGAGCGGATGACACCGCGTACCCCTTGCCCTGGGCAAACAGGTAGAAGACCCCGTTCCGATAGAGGCTTTCGTAAGGGCCTTCCACGTTTTCGGGCAAAACGGAAACGGGGGTTCCCCAATCGACCAGATTGCCGGACACCAGCATCTGGCCATTCGTCCCGGCTCCCATGCCATAGTAAAGCCCATTGTAGTTCACAATGGCACCGTCCAGCGCCGTGGCCATCGGATTATCCAAGCCAAAGGCCGAACCGGCCAATAGAACGCCCGAGACAAGACCACCGAACCTCTTGATACCTATACCCATGCCTGCTCCCTTTCCATGAATGACTATCCGGCAGAAAAGCCCAAATATCCAGATATTTTTCAACACTCCACCATTTAGCTTTACTCGCAAAGCCGGTTTCCCCAACCTCCTCCGGCAATGGCAACGAAAGCGAACTGGCTATACATGGCAATGGGATTCGTCCTGGTTGGACTGGCGACCCTAGGCCTGTTTTTGCCCCTGCTGCCCACCACGCCCCTGCTCCTGCTGGCCGCCACCTGCTTTGCCAAATCTTCGGAACGGTGCCACCGCTGGCTGCTGGAACACAAGGTGTTCGGGGCAACCATCCGCAACTGGCACGAGCATCGTTGCATCCCCCGCAAGGCCAAGCTCGTTGCCGTTGCCTCCATCCTGCTCTTCGGCTCCTACGCCGTTGGCATTGCCATCGAAAACATCTGGATCCGCGGCATTGGCGGAATCATCCTGCTGATCGGCTTGGTGTTCGTTGTCCGGCTGAAGGTTTGCGAAGACGATTAATCGCGCCTCACGACTCCATCGTCACTCCTCGCTCCCCTTCACCATCGGAACAAAGCGCACATGCAGGTCGGGGATTTCCTTGAAGGAGTCGCCCGCCTTTTCGAGGATCACCAGTTGCTGGATGCCGGTGCCGACCGGCAGGATCATACGGCCGCCATCCTTCAACTGCTCCACCAGTTTTTTCGGAATGTCGGCCGGTGCGCAGGTGACGATGATGGCATCGAACGGCGCATGCTCCGGCCAGCCCTTGTAGCCGTCGCCCGTCTTGACCTTCACCGTTGAATAGCCTTCCGCCGCCAACACCCCGCGCGCGTGATCCGCCAACGCGGGAACAATTTCGATGCTGAAAACCTCCGCCTCCAGCTCGGCGAGCACGGCGGCCTGGTAGCCGGATCCGGTGCCGATCTCCAAAATACGCATGCCGGGCTTCACTCCGATGCGCTGCGTCATGTAGGCCACGATGAACGGTTGGGAAATCGTCTGCCCATGGCCGATCGGGCATGGGTGGTCGCCGTATGAATCGCGACCGCGATGCGCTTCTGGAATGTAGACATGCCGCCGAACCTTGCCCATGGCCGCCAGCACACGATCATCCTGAACCCCATGGGCCTTAACCACGGCCACCATCGCCTTGCGTTCCGCCTCCATGGATTCCTCCTTGCCGGAACAGGAAATGTTTAGCCACGAATGAGCACAAAGAACACAATAGAAAAGAAGCTTTGCGTTCCTCTGCGTTCTTTTGTGGCGATCAATTCTGTTGCTTGGCCACCACGCTGTTGACCTTGTCTTCAAGCGACTGCTCCCGGTCGGTTCGGGTTCCCAGCTTAATGTTGGTATGGATCCTTGGCGCGCCCATGCCGTGTACTTTTTCGTGGCACGCCTTGATCGCGGCAAACACATCATCCCATTCGCCTTCGATATTGGTTCCGTTGGCATGGAGGGAGGTTTTCAGGCCCGGGCGGGAAAGCACCGCCTCGCAGGCGGCCACATAGCTTGAGAGCGACACGCCTACACCAATCGGAACAATCGTTAAATCCACAATGACTTTCATGTTTAATTCTCCTGTTGTTCAACAACAGCCTTTTGCCACTTTCTCACTGAATTAACCAGAAAAACCTCATCCGCATCCAAGAGGTCGCGCACCATGACGACGCCTTCCTCGACTTCGCCGCTCTTCAACAAATGGTCGCGGAACGTCCCCGCCAGCAAGCCACAACCAATCGGCGGCGTGACCAGCTTTCCGTCCTTCGAAACCACAACATTGGCAATGCAACCTTCCGTCACCTCGCCCTTTTCATTCCACAGGATCACCTCGTCATGGTCGGGGAAACCGGCCTTCGCCTGCCCATACACTTCGCGGTGTGTCGTTTTATGGTAGAGGAAAACATCGCTCGAATCGACCGGTTCCTTGGCCATGGCAACCTGGAGGGGTGCAGAGGCCTGCTCCTCTCCATCCAATGGGAACGCCTGGATCTCGGAATTCCCGTCGCGGGAAACCAATAGGCGTATCCGGGTCCGCACACTTGCGCAAGTGTGCGCCAGCTCCTCCAGCGACTGCATGACCGCGTGCATATCCAGAGGAATATCAAAATAGGCGGCCGACTTACCCAACCGTTGCACGTGTTCGTCCAGCAGAAAGACGCCGAACTCCGGTTCCCAAAGCATGGTTTCCAACAACTGGAAATCCGGCCGCGGCTGGGTGAGCACCCTCGCCTTGGTCAGGGTTTCCTCATATTCCGCCTCAGCGTCCGAATCCCACACAATCCCGCCGCCAATCCCAAACTCGAGTTTGCCCTTTTGGATCAACGCCGTCCGGATCGCGACATTGAAGCAGGCTTCGCCCTGCGGCGTGATGAAACCCACGGAACCGGTGTAGATCTTGCGAGGGGAGGTTTCCAGCCCACGGATGATTTCCATCGTCTTGGCCTTCGGTGCGCCCGTGATCGACGCGCAGGGGAACAGCGCTTTAAATATCTCGCAAAGGCGCAAAGGCGCAGAGTCCGTAAGCTCCGACTCTTTGTTCTTTGCGTCTTGGCGTCTTGGCGAGAGGATTCCCTTCACGGTTGAGGTCATTTGCCAAACGGTTGGGTATTTTTCGACATCGAATGTACTGACCGTCTCAACGCTCCCCGGCACCGCCACCCGACCGATATCGTTGCGGACCATATCGACGATCATAATGTTTTCCGCACGATCCTTCTCCGAGTGCCGCAGGGCCTCCGCCTGGTTCCAGTCTTCGGTGAAGGTTCGGCCGCGCCGGGCAGTCCCCTTCATCGGCCGGGAAACAATCCGCCCATGGTTGAAACTGAAAAACAATTCAGGCGAGGCGGAGCAGATTGAAAACTCGTCGGTTTCGATGAACGCAGCATATTCCGTTTTCTGACCGTTCACCAGCTCATGGAAAAACGCCCAGGCGTCGCCGGAAAAATCCGCCGTCAACCGATAGGTATAGTTGACCTGGTAGGTTGCACCTTCCGCAATCCGCTCCTTGATCGTCCCGATCGCCTCGGTGAATTCTTCTCGGGAAACCGACGGCTTCAACCCACCTATCGCATAACTCGAGAGCGAGGCGCTGTCCGAGCCACCCTGCACGCCTTCAGCTCGGACAGCGCCTCGCCCTCCAGACACTTCAATCTCTTCCAAAACATCCGGCGCATGGAACAGGCCAAGGCAAAGGAGGGGAAACCCATTAGCTGGATGCGTTTTCAGCGCATGGTCAAACGCCGGGGCGGCTTCGTAGGAAATGAATCCGGCGACAAAGAGTCCGGACTGCTCCGCCTCTTCGAGCATCGGAACCACGTCCTCGACCCGCTCGGCCACCAGCACCTTTTCCGGGCATTGGAAATGCAACCAGCGCCCCGCATGTTTGAGCACAACCTTCACTCGGTGTCAGATCCATACTCTGGAGACTCTTCAGCAAGCGCCAAAGGTTTTGAGGGTTTCATTGAACGAGCAAGTGCCAACATACCGTCAAGTACAGCGAGTCGCTCAGGCATACTCATTTTCGCGGTCTGCTGAAACTGCAACCGCTCAACACCTTCAAACGTTGCATACCGCCACGGATCATCATTGATTTCCGGTTTCATCCTGAACCTTCCTCAATTGATCAATATCGGCAAAATCCTTCGGGCGAGCGGCCGCCTTTTTCATGCGAACCAGGCACTCCAACCCGACAAAGGGAGCCTTTTCTCCAGCCTTAAAATCCATCCATTTGGCATTTTCGTACTCTTCATCGAAATCGAAGGGGCACTCGACAAAAACATCCACCGTCAACCCATGCGCCAGGGAAGGCTGACAGAAAGGGAAAACCAGCATGTTCTTTTCCCGAATCCAACCTAGCCGGGTTTCTGCATCTGCAAATTGTTCAAGACTGACCGGAAGCCGTGGTCGATAACCGAGTCCCTCCAAAGTCTTCAGTCCTGCCAGTAGGTTTTCCCTTTCAAGATCGATAACCAGATCAATGTCCTGGGTTATCCGCAAATAACCGTGGGCGATGACAGCCAACCCGCCAGCGAAAACATACCGGACGCCAGCGGCGTTGAGCGCTTTTATGATTCTTTGGACTTCCTCTTCCATGACTGTCCCGCAAACTACACAAAATCTGGAACGAATCCAACCAACCCGCGAGGATAATTATGCCCAGGACGCACGAACGTTCCAGAGCCAGTTTGGAGAAACGCCATCGTTTCCCTGGCTGCGCGAGCGAACCGGCTTGCGCAACTCGTGGAGGGGCGCTGGCCTCAGCGCGCGTCGGCGAGACCGCCGCCTACCGCTCTGAAAGGATAATTAAAAGCACACCGAGCAGGATTCCGAACAGCACCCAACCCTTCTTGCGCTTGTTCCGCTCCTTGAAGATCAGCGCACCGGCCGCAAACGAAATCAACACGCTGCAGCGCCGCAGCACCGACATCACAATAATCAGCGCATCCGGATCCTCCACTCCGATGAAGTAGACAAAGTCGGCGACCAGCAGGAAAATCCCGATCAACGGCATCGTCCAGCGCCACTGGAACGGGGTGGTCTTTTTGCGGTTCGGCCACCAGAGCAGTCCGTTGAGCAGGGTGAAAAACACAGCGAGATAGATGAAATACCAGGCCAGCACCTGGATGGAACTCATGCCAACCTGTTGCAGCAACCATTTATCATAGAGCGTGCTGCAGGTGCCGACCAGCGTGGCGAAAAAGATCATCCCCACCCATTTGTCGCGATGGAAATGGATCCCCTCCTCCCGACCGAGCAGCGAAAAGACAAAGTAGCAGAAAAAGATCAGGACCATCCCCGCCCACTGCATCGCCGAGGGTTGCTCATGGAAAATCAGGATGGCCCCGAACAGCGTCCAGACCGGGCCCGAGGCGCGGATCGGCGACACGATCGAAATCGGCAGATGCTTCAGCGCAAAATAGGCACACGTCCACGAAGTCCCCACAATCAGGGATTTGATCACGATGAGCCCGTGCCACTCCAGCGGCATCGGGGCGACCTGGAAAACCGATCCCTCCAGCAGGGCCGGCGCGAAACGGGAAAGCAACACGACGGGAAGCACGAGCAACACGCTGGCCATGTTCGAGACGAACAAGGTCGGCAAAACCGCATTGTGGTTCAGCGACTGTTTCTTGCAGAGGTCGTACACCCCCAGAAAAACCAACGAAACCAACCCCATCCAAATCCACATAAACTGTCCTTCTCGCTTCTAAGAGCCGCGGACATTAGCTGCTTCCGGTTGCTTTACAAATTAAATCGCCTCGGGGCGATGGCGGGCAAGCGATCTCTACACCAGGCAGCCCCCCCCCACCCGGTATAGTGTACGTTTCCCCAGCCAGAGGAAGGGACACAAAGCAACAGAGTTAATTCACAACTAAAAAATCGAGGATTGATTTCCGCAATGGATGGTGTAGGGCGAGCCTCTTTGCTTGCAACGGGCTTGCAATCCACCTCAGGGAAACGCGGCCTTTACTTCGTAAAGAGCCACGTCCTACAACACGAATCAACATTCTCCCCGAAAATGGGACATGAACCATAAAAAAAACCGGGTCGCTCCGCGCCCCAGGTTCTCCCGCTCGTGGAGGGGCGTGGCCTCAGCTCCCGGGCGGACAGCATCCACCCCTCCAAAAAAGACACCTTGTCCGCCGTTTTATCCGTCGTAGCTTTAGCGAAGGAGGAAGCCCAAAGGGCGGCGGCGGAAAGGTTACACCATCAACCTTCTGCGGATAAACAACGCGAAGCCGCCAGCCACCCCCACCAGCATGATGCTCGACGGCTCTGGAATTGCCGCGACGCGAAACCCGAAAAGGTAGCTCTCAGACTCTGGGCTGTAAGAGTGGCGAGTCGATGAACGCAGGCCGAGCTCAGAAACACTGAACGCCCCGCCACGAACCACACGAAGCTCAGCCATGTCGTCGAGTGTTCCGTCATACGCGCTCTCGTTCCATTCCCAGACGTTGCCGTTCATATAGAACGTGCCGTTGTTTTCGGCGACTCCTCCCGTGCCGACATCCCACGGTGTGGAGTAGGTTCCGTTGTAACCGTCATAGTTTGCATCCGTCTCTACGCCGGGAACCGAATCCCCGGTGGCATAGAGCGAGTAGGCGCTGCCATCCGACTTGAGGTAGGCCGCCTTGTACCACTCGTCCTCCGTCGGCAGCACATAGACCGTGCCGTAGGCCGTAACCGCGGCATCGCGGTCGACCGCCAGCAGGGTCGTGCCGGTGGCATCGAACTGGTAGGCGCCGCTGACCGCACTGCCCGTAGTCAGATACCGGGCGTAACGGCAATTGTACCGAAGGCGTCCCGCCTGCTGAGTTTGTTGATAAAGTCCGGCATTTATGCAACGGGTGTAGAACGCGGTTCTTTGCGCAGCAAAGGCCGTGTTATTCTGGAGGATAGCGCGCCCTCTTCGAGAGGCACGCCCTACACCTAAGGTTGGTCAACAGTCTGCGCAGGCGTCCCGCCTGCTCTGCCGAACGGGTTGTCTCAGGAAAAAACCGTAAGCCAATGCCAATAGTGCTCCGCGCCGTTTCCAGCGGGCAAAAGCAATACCGGCTTGCATCCCGATTTCAAATCAAATACCGTCCCTGCCCTTTGAAGAGAAACGGCCTTGCCGTTTCAGTTAATGGTTATTAGTTACGGGTTAACAGGAAAACATCTCCCGGATCCCTCCCCCACGAATAACCAATAACGAACAACTGATAACTGCTTCGTGATCCTGGCTTCACGAAGCCAAGGAGAGCGAACAAATGAAAACTGGACTTATTGGATGGCGCGGCATGGTCGGCTCGGTGCTGATGGAACGCATGCAGGCCGAAAACGATTTTAAAAACATTGATCCGGTCTTTTTCACCACCTCGCAGGCGGGACAGGCGGCACCGAACGTCGGCAAGGGCGACTCCACCCTCCTTGATGCGTTCGACCTCGATGCGCTTATGCAAATGGACGCCATCATTACCTGCCAGGGCGGCGACTATACCTCGGAGGTGCATCCGCAGCTTCGCTCCAACGGCTGGAACGGCTACTGGATCGACGCGGCCTCCACCCTGCGCATGGTTCCCGACGCCACCATCATTCTCGACCCGGTCAACCGCCCGGTCATCGACCAGGCGCTGGCGGACGGCAAGAAGGACTTCATCGGCGGCAACTGCACGGTTTCGCTCATGCTGATGGCCGTCGGCGGCCTCTTCAAGGCCGGACTTGTCGAGTGGGTTTCCTCCATGACCTACCAGGCCGCCTCCGGCGCGGGCGCACAGAACATGCGCGAGCTGCTTTCGCAGAAAGGCCACCTGTTCAACGCCGCAGTCGAGGAGCTGAAGAATCCGGCCTCCGCCATTCTGGACATCGACCGCAAGGTCAGCGAAGCCCTGCGTAGCGACAGCTTCCCGAAGGAGCAGTTCGGCGCCCCGCTGGCCGGCTCGCTGATTCCCTGGATCGACAAAGCTGTGGATGACGGCCAGACCAAGGAAGAGTGGAAAGGCTTTGTTGAAACCAACAAAATTCTCGGCAACGATCCGCAGATCCCGATCGACGGCACCTGCGTCCGTATCGGCGCAATGCGCTCGCACAGCCAGGCACTGACCATCAAACTGAACCAGGATGTTTCCATTCAGCAGATCGAAGATATCCTGCGCGGCGACAACGACTGGATCGACGTGGTGCCCAACAACAAGGAAGACACCCTCGCCCGTCTGACCCCGGCAGCCATCAGCGGTACGCTGACCGTACCGGTCGGCCGCCTGCGCAAGATGAAGATGGGGCCGGAATACCTCAACGCCTTCACCGTCGGCGACCAGCTCCTCTGGGGCGCCGCCGAACCGCTGCGCCGGATGCTCCGCATCCTGCAGGAGAAGTAGGCTAACCTAGATGGAAGATTACCTCTACTCGGCATAATCACTTGCTCCGTTGCACACGAACAACTCGGACATAACGAAGCAAGATGCTTCGTCTACACTAAAAAAACCGCGATGCAGATCGCGGTTTTTTTGTGGGAGCGGATTGCCGTTCCCTCTAGTTACTGCCTGCATTCAGCAAGCCACAGACAATTTCTCATCTTCGGATGTAAGGTTCTCCAACCAATCACGAACTCCTTTCAACATAAGGAGTATAACGTGAAAATATCAAAAATGAGATGGTTGGACTTTGAGATGAACGTTTGGCACCTCTTGACCCTGCTGACGCTCGCATTCGGTGCGCTTCAAATGGGGGCCACCAAAACGATTGAACAGCAGGCCCCGGCCTACTTCGAGGATTAGCCCTAACGGATGCGGGGGTGCGGCATGCTTAGATGACCGTGCCGGTCGACCGCTTCCGCAAAATTAAGATGGGTGGCGAATACCTCTCCGCCTTCACCGTAGGCGACCAGCTCCTCTGGGGCGCCGCCGAACCGCTGCGCAGGATGCTCCGCATCCTGCGGGTGAGGTAAAACAGGTAGGGCGTGCTCTCCGAGCGCGCCGCCCCGCCGAGCGGACGGCTGAGGACAGCCTTCCCTACCATTAGAAAACCCCGCGATGAACATCGCGGGGTTTTTCATTTGAACGGCAACCTGTTTGGCTTAGAGCATCTTGTTGGATTTAAAACCCCGGATCACGCTGATGACCACCTTTTGGATGTTCTTAATGTCGGAGTCCCCGTCGAAAACTTCTTTTCGCCCAGACCAGACGAGCTTTTTCGACGGGACGTCAAAGAGATTGGTTTCGAGATCATACGTCGTCGTATTGCTCACGGTGGCGAACTCTGGATTCAGGGAATAGCTCATTCCGTAGCCCCAATACCCGACACCGGAATATCCCATGTTCGGCGACGAGGTATACCCGGTCGCAACCAGCTGTTGCCGGTCGTCTTCGGATAGCACGTGCGTCACAACAATGCTGTCAAAGCGATTGCTCTGCACCAGCGCCGAAATCTGTTCTCTCTCCATATCGCCAACCGTAGGACACAGCTGATGCATCGCTTGGGCAGCAACTCCATACGTCGCCAACTCCCTCACCAGCAGAGCTTCAAACTGATTGACGCGATACTCGCTTTCACCAATGGCCATGACAATAGTCTTTCCCAATTTTCGTTCAGGAAACTCGGGATTGCTCCAGGAAGCATTCCTTGCCGACATGCAGGAAGCGAGCAGGCAGGAAACAATCCCCCCGGCAAACAGTACGGATATCATCTTTTTCATAGGATTCCTTTTGGCCTTTGATTTCGATGCCTAAGATAGGTTTAACGTCTAAACATTGGAAACAGAAAACCCCGCGAAGCTGACCGCGGGGTTTTCTATTTAGTTCCTTACATCCAAACTTCTTACCATCTTGCGTGTCATAATGAATGACCCTTTACCTGTTTGCTTCCAGTCAATAGCATAGATTTTCAAGCAACGAATTCATGAAAAGCAACGAATGCTTCGGATGTTCGGATTCGTTGGTTGCCGCTTCGCTGCCGGCGCTCCGCACCAGCCTCACTTCGTGTTTCATACATTCGTTGCCACCTATTCCCTGCTGCGGAGCCGCGTTAGCTGGGCTCAAGATCGAGTTTCCGGCCAACGACCTGCAGGTTGTCATTCAACTGTTCGATCGTTTCCATTTGCGACACACAACACGACAGGTTCGGGTTTTGAAGCGCCCATAGGTATGACTTGGCAAAAGGCGACAAGCCTTCGTCGGGGATCGCGGCATTCAGCTTGGACAAACGCCAGGCGGGCTGGTTGCCCATGGAAAAAAGCTTGGCGACCTTCATGGCAATCAACCCCATCCCGGATTGGTGTGCTTTATACATCGCATGTTCCAGTCCGGCATGGTTGGCAATGTTGTACGCAAACATGGCCACATCATAATAACCAACTTTCGCAGCCTGCAGCAGATTGCCGGTCACGTCATTGTGGAAGGACACAGCCGAGGCTTTGACCAGTCCCTTCTGCTTGAACTCCTGAAAGATTTCCTTCAGCAGGTCATCCATCATCTCGGGCATGGCTACACCGTGCGGAATATGAAGCACATCGAGGTAATCGGTTTGCAAACGGGTCATACCCTCCTCCAACAACCGATAGGCGTTTTGCTTTATTTTGCCGCGCCATTCATCAGAAATTCCGATCTCCTGCATGGCAAAATAGCGATAATAGGTCTTATCAAACTGATTAGCCTGCCCGCCGAAATACTGAATGTGATATCCGGGTAGCTTCACCCGTCGCTGCTCGAGCAACGATTCGGCCTTTGCCTCGATTTCATGCTGCACGGCCTTGGACTTCTTTCCGACTTCCGTCATCAACCAGCGGTCGAGCTCCCAATAATATCCACTCAGCTTTGTGGAGAGGAACACCTTTTCCCGGTTCCCCGACGCCTTGAAATAGCGGCCGAGGTTGGCCTCAACCTTTCCGCCCGAATAGGCCGAAGCACAGTCAAAATAGTTGATCCCTCTATCTATCGCTGCATCGAACAATGGAAAGCTGTCCTCGGACTCGAAAGGAAAGGTTCCCATCGCCAGCTCCGACACCATCATCGCGGTCTTCCCAAGGCGGCGATACCTCATCCCTTCCTGCCGGTTTTTCCATCTCGGCGGCATCGCCTCGGAAGCAGTTAAAGAACCTTCGCCGGTAGCACATGGAGGAATGGATAGCAGAGCCACGAAAGACGCTGCAGTATGATTGAAAAACTGTCGCCGGGATTGCCTGCTGTTGATCATATGTTCTGTCCTTCAAAAATTAGAGTGTCATCTCATACGTGCGCTGCATTAGGGAGCGGGGGTTGCTCAGCAAATCCACGATTCGGTGATAAGACATGGCGCCTAAAATGATGACGACACAGGCAACAACGCTTCTCATGATCAGGCTCTCCGCTCACAAGAGCATATTCCTTATATCATTATGGTTTTACTAGCAACAGAAATACCCCGCATTCATGACACGTAAGTTTCCATACACTTTCCATTGCAAAGCCGTTGCTTCTGATTTCAAAGAACTGTCAATCCACAACATGACTTGGGTAATCTTGATTTCTTAAACTGTTGCTTCTGATTTCAAAGAACTGTCAATCCACAACTCGAATCATGAGCCAGAAAACCAGACAACGGTTGCTTCTGATTTCAAAGAACTGTCAATCCACAACACAGGTCCTGCAGCATGCAAGGAGCATGATGTTGCTTCTGATTTCAAAGAACTGTCAATCCACAACAGCCGGGGGCCTCTTGTTGTTCGCAATCAGGTTGCTTCTGATTTCAAAGAACTGTCAATCCACAACTCACCTCCGCCGGCCCCGTCTGGTCAAGAAGTTGCTTCTGATTTCAAAGAACTGTCAATCCACAACGCTGCCGGTACCGGCGACATGCTTGTTACTGTTGCTTCTGATTTCAAAGAACTGTCAATCCACAACGGGCCACCACCTAAGATGTAGATCGTCTGGGTTGCTTCTGATTTCAAAGAACTGTCAATCCACAACATAGCCGCCATAAGCCGCTGTTTTCCAAGGAACTAGCATCTGCCAGCGCTAAAGAAAACCGGCACGGTTCTAACCATGAAGTAAATTTACAGTTCATATTCTGCATTCTATCGTTCGTTTCATTTAGCACCAGTCAGAAAAACTCCAACTGGCTGGGTTTCGGAGGAACCTGGATAGCCGCCTTCCCCCAGAAATTAATAATGTTGCCGTATTGCTTGTCCGTGATCCGCATAATACTGACTTGCCCTTTGGAGGGAACGAGTCCTTTGACCCGCTTCGTATGCACGTCGGCACTCTCTGAACTTCCGCAGTGCCGAGTATAAACAGAGTACTGCATCATGGTGAAGCCGTCGCCCAACAACCGCTTGCGGAACACAGCAGCGTCGTGACGCTCCTTTTTCGTGTTCGTCGGCAGGTCGAAGAATACAAACAGCCACATGATCTTATACGCGTTAAGCCGCACCTCCGACATTTTCTACCGCCTTCATTACGGGATAATCCACCTTCTTCTGTTCGCCGGCGATGCAACGCGCCAGCGAGGCCGTTGTGTACGATAACCCCACCATCAACGGCCGCAGCGTATTCGTTAAATGAACATCTACGGCGAGCAGTTTCAGCAGCTGCTGTTTATGTTCCCGCGAAAGTTCTTCAATGGGCTCGTCGGCTGCAGACCATATTCCATAAACCACTTCATCGGCATAGGGGCGGTACGGCTCCATCACATCGTCCGCCAAGGCGAAGGCGTTGTATTTATTGTGATGATGGATTCCAATAGCAGGATAAAGCCCCGAGCCCACCAGCGACCGGGCGACCGCCGCGCGCAGGATGGCATAGGCATAGTTCAGCAGGTGGTTGGGCGCACCGCCAAACCGTTCGCGCCGGAAATCCTCGCCAAACAGGTTTTGCCAATAGATCCTGGCAGCGGCTCCCTCGCGGTTGTCCGTGTCGCCGCTCTTCACACTGGCCGCATGGCGGCGCAACGCCTCGACGCCGCCGGACTTCTTCCGCTCCAACATAGCGGCCTGATTTTTAATCTTTATCTCAACCGTCTGCTTCCACAGTTGCTTCTTCAACGGCTCCGACATTTCCAACTGCGCGGCCAGCGTTTCGGCATGGGTCGTGTTGCCATCGAACGGAACACTCATGGCTGTTGGATGGTGTAGTTTATCGCAAAAGACAATCGCCGCATTATTAGCCGTCAGCTCCTCAATCAATCGGAGTGATAGCGTAATGCTGTGATTGTCCAGCACCACAAAACCGATGTCTTCAATCGGCACCGTCCGCACCTCGCCCTCCGGCTTCGGCGTATAAAGCAACTGCCCGTTCTTGAATGAAAGATGCGCCGCCGACTCGAAATAGACCGTTCGCTTTAACATTCTGCCTCCCTGTTCAGCCACTCGACTTCGCCAAGGGCATTCAGACAAAAATCACGACCGTCAAGGAACGCATTGAAATTTGAGGGCTTAAACTTCACATACGGAAACTCTACCTGTCTCCCAACAACATCTCCACCTTTGGGAGTCGTCAACTTCGACTGTTTAACCTCACCATTCTTGTCAACAATTCCATTCTCTCGGTTTTGTTCAGTTATTACGTCATTCATGTAAGCAATCACCTGCGTTGTCATTCGAGCTTCCTGATGGAAATAAAGCTTTATTCCGTCATCATCAATACCCTTGATTATGAACAATCGCTCTCCGAGCCGACTTTTTGATAAATGAATTGCGCTTAACCCCGATTTTCGGACCACCGGCTTAAGTGGAACCTGCGTCCTCAACATGGTACAAAAGGACGCATGGAAATGGGAAGAAAACGAAGAACATTCACGGACAAGTTCAAGGCCAAGGTGGCGATTGAGGCCATCAAGGGCGTGAAGACATTGGCGGAGCTGGCATCGGAATATCAGGTCCATCCGAACCAGATTTCGGATTGGAAGAAGCAGTTGCTTTCGAATGCGCCGGATCTTTTTGCATCGGGGAAAAAGAAGCAGGCTCAAACGGAAGAAGAGCTTACGGCTCCACTTTACGAAGAGATCGGGCGTCTGAAGATGGACGTGAAGTGGCTCGAAAAAAAGCTATGAGCCTGCCGCTTTCAACGCGCCGCAGCTGGGTGGAGCCCGGCACCGATTATTCGGTTCGGCGGCAGTGTAGGCTCGCAGGCGTCCCCAGATCGGGCTTCTACTACGACCCCGCCCCGGAAACGCCGGAGAACCTGCTTCTGATGCGTTTGATCGACGAGCAGTATCTCCGGCATCCGGAGTTCGGCTATCCACGCATGACGGACTGGTTGCGTGATCAAGACTATGATGTCAATCACAAGCGGGTCGCCCGCCTCATGCAGCTGATGGGGATTCAGGCCATCACGCCCGGTCCGCACACGAGCAAGCCCGCCCCGAGGCACAAGATCTACCCTTATTTGCTGCGCAATGTGGACATCGAACGGGTGAACCAGGTTTGGAGTACGGACATCACCTACATCCCGATGCGGCATGGATACATGTACCTGACCGCCGTAATCGACTGGTACAGCCGCTATGTGCTCGCCTGGGAGCTCTCAAGCACCATGGAGAGCACGTTCTGCGTTGATGCGCTGGAGCGTGCGCTGACGCAGGGGAATCCGGAGATATTCAACACCGACCAAGGAAGCCAGTTCACCTCGAACGCCTTCACCGGTGTCCTGTTAAACGAGAACATCACCATCAGCATGGACGGGCGAGGCCGGGCGTTGGACAACGTATTCATCGAACGACTGTGGTGGTCGGTGAAGTATGAGAAAATCTATCCCGCATGCTATGCCGACGGGCATGCGTTGCATCGGGGCCTTGACAGCTATTTTAAATATTACAACCACGAGAGGAAGCACAGCGCTCTGGACAAACGCACCCCCGCCGAGGTATTCATGGAAGGAGCAGTCAGAACATGATCGCAAGTGATGCCGTCGCTGCGCTCCGCCCTCGGCCCTCCGGGCCGCCCCTTCGGGGACGGGCTCCGCTCCGCGACGGCATCATGGAAGGGCGGCTCGTTGGCCGCCAGAACACGGAACAGGGAACCGCAGGTTCCACCTTAAGTTCACCGATCCGTGGTTTAAGATTGGGGGTAGGCGCAAATCAACTCTTCTTTTGACTCCTTAAATAACAGAACCAATTGCCCATTATGAACAACAGAAATTAAATCCATCTCACCAAACTTGTCAGGAAAGACGTACCCAGTTGAAGCCATCAAATTATTAGCAATCCTGTATGTACGCCCAAACTTCCCTTTCTCATTCTTGCCCTCATAAATAGCAAGCTGGTGATTCCCATCATTTCCAACATAATATTTTTGCTTATGCTCTCGCCCCTTTTTCTGCGAAACATCTCTTTGACCCTTCAATTCAATCGGATTAGTAAGCGGAGAGTAAACTCGCACTTTCTTGATTGGAACCGGAGCACCGTTTTTATTTGGCAGACAGTAGAGACCGTTTAGTTGCGATTCCATCTCTGCAATTTCCGCATCCAACTCAGCCTCCCGCTCTTCTGTAGAAGTAGCCCGCTGCTTCTTCAGCTTCTCAATAGCCTTTATAATACACGTTTCTTTCTCTCGACCTGCTTGCGCTATTTCCCGCACCCGATCATCCACAATCTTTTTCAAATCGGACTCGGAAAGATCGGCAAGTGATTTTCGCACCACATATTTAGTGCTTTCTTTTCCCGACTCTTTATCCAACCGCTTAATCGCCCCATAGAAGGTGTCTTGATGCAACGATCCGCGCGCGGTTTTACCCTGCATCACAATGGGGTTCCCATTTTTACCAGTTACAACCTTCCCGCGTTTCCTCAAAAGCTTTTTGGTCTGTTTTAGCAAGTGGTTGGGTACGTAGTGCGAAACAAGAATCTCGTTTTTGAGCACCTTCATATCTTCCGCAAACGTTTCCCATGGCTTTTTCAGGTGCGGCTTGCGAGGGACAGACGGATCATTTTGCTCATAACTCTCATAGTCATGATAAAATGCCGCAAGTTTGTCGTACTGGTTTCGCGTTAAACATGCGCAAACAATTGCATCGACGGTGTGGTGCGTATGATTGTCGCGGGATTTTTCTTCCAGCCCCCACTCTTTACGGCAGGCATCCGTTGTTTTCCCACTCACGCTATGGACGGTTTTGAACAGGGAGTTCAG
The DNA here is from genome assembly GCF_900890425.1 of Pontiella desulfatans. Taxonomy (NCBI): domain Bacteria; kingdom Pseudomonadati; phylum Kiritimatiellota; class Kiritimatiellia; order Kiritimatiellales; family Pontiellaceae; genus Pontiella; species Pontiella desulfatans. Next base: position 3,927,815 of record NZ_CAAHFG010000001.1, read on the forward strand.
ATAAAGCCGCGCGTACTTCGTGATGATGCGTGTATCCACCAGTTGGCTGTTTTTAAACCCAGCCTTCACTTCCTCCATCGTAAAGCGGCGATATTTTTCGCGCAAATAGTCGCGCTCATACTGCAACAACAACCGGGCTTGGATGGCGCTGTCTTTTGCCTCTTTTGTCGCAGCCGCCCGGCTGGCGCCCACCTTCTTTTCCACCTGAAAATGAAGCCTGTCTGCCTCATCTTTCCAATGCTGAACTCGACTTAGAATCTGATCATAGTCCTCGCAATCAAAAGGTATCCGGTTTTTCTTTTTCCGATTACATTCTCGATGAGTTATGGTTTTATTTTCCTGCGAATTATCACAACACAGGCTTCGAGGAATCGTATGCTCGATTTCCGTCTCGGCAGAGAGCATCTGGCTTGCAGAAATTTCATTCCCGCAATAGATGCACCGATGGCTTTGCTCCTCCCAAAGCTTATATTTCAAAATCTCATCATCGCCGGCTTTCCGCTCCAAATCTTTTTCTATTTGTTCAGCATAACCCTTTCGCTTGTTTTCATTCTTTTTATTCCAGCGACGCAACGCGGTGCGCTTGTTGGCATCATTCATTTCGCGAGCCATTTCGACATGGACAATGGTTTGATCGTTTATCACGCCTTGCTTGAGCAACTCGTTAACAACCGCCTTGAGCCGGTGCATCGCCCGCATGAACACAGGATTCTTGATAGAAGAAATGCAAGGACTCTCTAGATACAGCTTCCCATCGTCAGCCCGCTTTGCGGGCTTATACGTCTCCTCCTTTGAAGGGTGATACAGAGATTTTGTACGACCTTCAGGTACCCCAAAGCGATCCACCAAATAGCCAGCAACGCGCTCCTCTAGGCGGGGAACAGGAACAAATTCGCCGTTATGTTCGTTAATTTGGCATTGAACAACGGCGGCAACCGAATCAGAAAACTCCGTTCGGTCACGCAGATCATATTTCTGCTCAAACTGATACGGGCTTTGTTTAAATTCTCTCAGCAATTCATTTGCTGATCTCAAAGCACGGGTCAGTTGGGTATGCGTGTCAATAAGTCCTTCAATGTCAGCCTTCAACCCAGGATCTTCTTCGATCGTCGTTCCAACAACCTTCTTTAAATTCGCAAAGAAGACCGCATGGGAATAAATCAACCCTTGTTCCAAATACGGCAATATCTTACTGATAGCCTTCAGGCTTAACGAGGCATATCCCTGCTTCAACTGAATCATCGCAAACTTCTTCGCCATTTCAGCGTCCAGCCCGAGATTCACCGTTGCCCAGGAAACTACATTTTCCTCATCATTGAACGAAAACAGGACATTCCAAACTTCATTCAAAATATCCTGCGCGGATTTATTTTCACGATTGCCCGTATATCTCTCTGATATAGCCGACTGGTAATCCTCTCCAAAAATAGTTTTCAACCTAGAAATCGTAGGACAGCCCGCCAACGACTGGTAATCTTTATAATTAAAAATTGCGCCCTTGTTTTTCCCCTTAGATAACTCCTTGGAAATATCCTTAAAATCAAAATTGGCTTTGCTCACACGGAAAAACTTCGCCTTTGCTTTTTCAAACTCCTCTTCCGAAAGAACCCGAAACTCCTCTGACTCGCTGAATTTTATCTTGATATTGTTTAGCACCTGCAACATGCGGAACTCTTCAAACAGAGGATGCGAAACCGGGCAGCGTTTTTTATTTGGCTCAAAAGGACAATTTGCAACAGAACCCTTTTGCGACTTCAAAGGGCGTTGGAAAAAAATCGCCTTCAGCAACTTCTCTTTCAAGTCAGCAGGAATTGATTGCTTCTCACAGATTACTTCAAACTCAGCCAAATAGTGGTCATCGCGAGACGTATGCACTTTTCGGGTCGGCTTTCCTTCTCGATAGCAATCCTCCCAGAAATATTGCCCCAGCGTCCGCTCACCCATCTTTTTGGACAGCTCAGCAATTTCAGTTTTCACAACACCGCTTTCCTCATCGGGCGTCGAGTCCAGCCGATTGCTCTTGAAACCGCGGCGTTGTGCCATGTGGTAGAAAACGCGGCCAATTTTAAAACGATCCTCCTCCTTATCCAAATTCAGGACTTCTGACGCCGCCAACCATCGGAAATAATAAGGATTCTTAGAGTCCGCCTCCGACGTCTTGCACCACGCCCGAAACGCTGGATTTTCAGGATAAATCTTTTTCGACTGCCAATCCTTAAGTTCGTCAATTGACAATGCAGGACAATATCCTGCCTCAGAAAGTGCCTTCAATGTCTGGATTTTGCGCAACTTGCGGCGAAACTTGATTCGCCGAGCCGCGCGATGGCCCGTCCGCTCAGATGCCTTCGAAGACTCCACTCCTTTTTCCGTCTTCACCCCTTCCTGAAAAATATGAACCCCGCGATATTCAAACCCATCATCACGCTTTACGATTTCAAATCCGCCATCGACTTCATCTACCACCGCCCAGCCGATGCTGTTGGTGCCCAGATCCAAACCCAGAATGCGCTTTCCCATTTTATTTTCCTTTCAGCTTCGTATTGACCCGTTTTCTAAAAACACCTACAAATGGTTCTGAAAAAACATTAAGAACTGTCTTTTCACAATAAGGCTATATGCCGAAGGTCTTTGACCTACTACCCCGCCTCGGCGGGGTTTCTTATTTTATCCCAGCCAAAATACGGGTAGATAATAAGCATTTAATTCATAAAAGCGAGTCTTTCGTTTCTTTTTAAATGTATATTGCTCCATGCAACTTCACTAGGGGACCATTTCTTCCGGGCACAAAAAAAAGCGCCCCGCGAGCGGGACGCTTTTAATATTTAATCCGGAGATTAAACTAGGCGTTGAGACGAGCTTCAAGCTTAGCCATCTGCTCGGTCATCTTGGCCGGGAGCTTGTCGCCGAACTTGGCGAGGTAAGCCTTGGCATCTTCCAGGGTAGCCTTGAAGAGGCCGTTGTCGACCTTCATCAGTTCCGCCCAATCTTCAGCCGGGATGTCCAGGCCGTCGAGGGTCAGGTCGCCGTCGATCGGCATCAGGCCGATCGGGGTTTCGCGGGCTTCGACTTTGCCTTCGACGCGGTCGCACATCCATTTGAGGACGCGGGAGTTTTCGCCGAAGCCAGGCCACAGCCACTTTCCGTCGTCGGTCTTGCGGAACCAGTTGACGTAGAAGCAACGCGGAGCCTTGTCGCCAAGGGTTTCGCCCATGTCGAACCAATGCTGCATGTAGTCGCCAGCGTGGTAGCCGATGAACGGGGTCATGGCGAAGGGGTCGAAACGCAGGGAAACGTTGCCGAGGTCGAGAGCGGCTGCAGTCGGCTCGGAGGAAGCGGTTGCGCCCATGTATACACCCTGTTCGAAGTCGAATGCTTCGTGAACGAGCGGCATGGTGTTGGTGCGCTTGCCACCGAATACGAAGATATCGATCGGAACACCGGCCGGATCTTCCCACGCATCGCAGATGACCGGGCACTGGGCGGCCGGAGCCGTGAAGCGGCTGTTCGGGTGTGCACCCTTTTCGCCGTCAGCCTGTTTCCAGGGGTTGTTCTTCCAGTCGATTCCACCGCCGCCGGGGCAGTCATAACCCATGTCTTCCCACCAAACATCTTTGTCTTCAGTGACAACAACGTTGGTGAAGATGGCGTTTTCTTCGATGGACGCGAGGGCCATCGGGTTGGAGCCTTCGGAAGTTCCCGGGGCAACGCCGAAGAATCCGGCTTCCGGATTGATGGCGTAGAGACGTCCGTCGGCACCCGGCTTCATCCAGGCAATGTCGTCGCCGATGGTTTCGACTTTCCAGCCCGGTACGGTGGACTGCAGCATGGCGAGGTTGGTCTTGCCACAAGCGGACGGGAACGCCGCCGCGATGTGGAACTGCTTGCCTTCCGGATTGGTGAAGCGCAGGATGAGCATGTGCTCGGCCATCCAGCCTTCGCGGCCGGCCATGGCGGATGCGATACGCAGCGCCAGACATTTCTTGCCGAGCAGGGCGTTTCCGCCGTAACCGGAACCGTACGACCAGATCAGGTTTTCTTCCGGGAAGTGGGCAATGTATTTGTCTTCGATCGGAGCACACGGCCAGCGGCTGTCGGCCTGACCTTCGGCCAGCGGAGCACCAACGGAGTGCAGGCAAGGAATGAAGGTGTCTTCTTTTTCGATCAGACGAAGAACATCCGTCGATACGCGAGCCATGATGTGCATGTTGACCACAACGTAGGGAGAATCGGTCAGCTCGATGGAGTTTTTGGCGATCGGGGAGCCGATCGGCCCCATGGAGAACGGGATCACGTACATGGTGCGGCCTTTCATGCAGCCCTTGTACAGTCCCTTCATGGTTTCCTTGAGCGCAACCGGATCAATCCAGTTGTTGGTCGGGCCGGCATCCTCTTCCTTGAGGGAAGCGATGTAGGTGCGGTTTTCAACGCGGGCAACGTCGGACGGATCGGAGTTGAACGCGAAGCTGTTCGGACGCTTTTCTTCGTTCAGTTTGATCGCCATTCCGGATTCACACATCTGTACCATCAGACGGTCATATTCTTCTTTTGAACCGTCACACCATACGATGTTATCCGGCGTAGTCATTTCTGCAACTTCAGCCACCCAGTCGAGCAGCTTCTGATTTGTTGTGGGAGCACTCATTATGCTTAAACCTCCATTTAGTTTAATAGACCCATTTACGTGAAATTTCGCGAAAGGATAGGGATTCGCCGTAAGATGTCAAACCTTGCCGGATAAAAAAAGGGATGGTTTCCCACCCCCGAAAGCACGGGATACCCGATGGGGTTTCCCGCCAATGGAATGCTTTGAACCCAATGAAATTGAAACAATTTGCAACATCCGGCTTGAGTTCCCGGAGACAATCCTTTCTTTTGTGTGGGACGTATGCGACATGGAAAAGCCATAGCCTGGGAGCGGAAGCTCAAAAGGGTGTTCGACGAAATCGATGCCGAACTCGAGAAAGCCTACGGGGAACGCTTTCCGCTCCATCCGGCACGCGCCCCCCTGGGCACGACCAGCAATCCGGAATCGGACGGGCTCTTCAACGTGGGAGCCTCCTATTCCGCGGGATTCGGCTCGAAGTTCGGGCCGGGCTATGTGGTTGAAATCCACCTTTCCACCCTCAAGCACGTCCCGCGCGAGCTGAAACACGAGTTGCGCAAAAAAGTGCGGGAGTTGATCGTGAAGAAACTGCCCTTTGCGTTTCCCGGGAAAAAGATCCACGTAGACCGCGAGCTGCGGCACCTGAGAATCCACGGCGACCTTAGCCTGGATTAATAGGAATAGGAGCTTCCGCCGATGAACTCGCGGAACAGCGCTTGCTCCGGAATGCACCCGTGGTCCACATAATCGTGCAGCGGCTCAAGGAACTGCATCACGCGCCGGGCGCGCAAATAGGCATCCTGGCGCTTGAAGTCGGTGCGATAGTGCTCAATGGCCTGCGGGAAATGGTGGAAGAGCTTGCTCTTTAAAACGGGGAACTCGTAGGGCATGGCACTGTTCACCACGAAATCCACATTGCCGATGAACGGGATAATGTATTGCAGCTCGCTCTTGCGCACGTAGTGCCAATGGGTCAGCGTATCCATCACGGAATGGTTGCGGCTCCAGCTATCGCGCACCATGCGGCGCATCAGGCGGTGGTCCGTCCAGCGCATGAACTCGTCGTTCCCCTTGCGGAGCTGGCCGAGGGTTTCGATGTAGAGCCGGAACTTATGGCTGTCGGGCACGCTTTTCGTCATGTCCGAATAGAGCCCGTGCAAACAATCCATCAAAAGGATTTCATCGTCGCCAAGCGTCATTTCATGAACATCGAGGGTTCGCTGGCCGGTATGGAAATCATAGTGCGGCGTCTTGATGGTCCTGCCCGAGAGCAACTGTTCGAGATGCTCGTTGATCAGCCCGATGTCGAGCGCCTGGGGCGTTTCGTAGTCGTAGTCGCCGAATTCATCCATGGGGTGGTCTTCGAGATTGAAGAAATAGTGGTCCACATGGAAAGCCTTGAGCTTTTTTCCCTGGCCGGAGAGTTGCTGCTCCATCTTCATGGTGGTGGTGGTCTTGCCCGATGAAGAAGGGCCGGCAACAATCACCAGGCGCACGCCGTCGCCATGGTCAAGCACCCGCTGCCCCGCCATGCGGCACTCGTTGGCATAGCGCTCCTCGCAGGCCATCACCAGATCGGGATAGTTCCCCTGCTCGATGATCCGGTTGATGCCTTCGATGGATTCGCAGCCATGCTCGATGTTCCAACGCAGGACTTCGTAGATCAACTTGTAGGGAATATTGTCGGTCGCCTCGATGGCCCCTTGCCTGGCTTCGCGGACCTCGGTGCGCTTCTGGCGGTAGATGATGTAGGCGCGGGCGGTCTTGATATGCCCGTTTTCCATCAGCACCGCCTCGACGATGTCCTGCAGGTCTTCCACGGTCGGCACCTGTTCCGCATAGCTGTCGGCGGTGCGCTGCTCCACCAACCGGGCCAACCGTTCGGCCTCATCAAAGCCAAAGCCACCACTGGAGGCAGCGGCGGCTTTGAAGATGGCGTTGGTGATCCGGCCACGGTCGTACATGGCAACCTGGCCGTCCCGCTTTATAATAGTCTTTACGGAACCCATACCTGCCCTCCGACATCAAATCAAAACCAAACACCTAACATGAAACCAATCCCCTCAAATATCAACAAAACAGTTTAAAACGGATCAACCGGGCTTCATTTTTCCACCCAACCTTCTTTCCTGTACTTTCTCGCCCTTGCCGACACGGCATCGTAAAGTGACTCTATGAAAACACACATTTCCTGGCCCCATGCCCCACCGCATCGACTCCTCGAAAAAGGAACCTATATCGTCACCTGCGGCACCCATCAGAAACAGCACATCCTCAATACCTCGCAAAAACTCACCCTCGTCCGCGATCTGCTGTTTGAGCTGGCGAACAAATATGACTGGCAGCTTCAAGCCTGGGCCATCCTATCCAACCACTACCATTTTGTGGCCGGCTCCCCCGATGATACCACCACGCTCAAAAAAATGCTTTCCACTCTCCACACCCTGTCCGCTCGCGACATCAATCGCATAGACAACACGCAAGGCCGCAAAGTCTGGTACAACTATTACGACTCCCGCATCACCTACGAAAAATCATGGCTCGCCCGCCTCAAATATGTCCACCACAATCCGGTGCACCATGGAGTCGTAGAAAACGCCGAGCTGTATGAATGGTGCTCCGCCGCCTGGTTCGCCCGCGAATCGCCGAACGCCTTCGTCAAAACCGTCAACAGCTTCAAAATTGATCAGGTTAAGGTCTATGATGATTTCGGAGTGCGCCAGCTTGATGGCGCTTTAAGATCGGGCAGCTCGATGCCCGAAGATATGGAGTGCGGTGGCTCGACACCGCTTTTAAATACGCCCGCAAAGCAATCTAACAGCGCTCTCAAGCGAGCGCACTCCAAAGAGGCTTCGCCTCAATTTAAAAGCGCCGTCACGCGAAGCGAGTCTGAACACCTGCAAGACAACCCGCAGGACTCCAAAGCGGTCTCAAGCGAGCGCACTCCAAAGCAGCTGCGCTGCAAATACTGCAACTCTACCGCCATCGTAAAAGCAGGTACCCGCAAGCTTAAATCCGGCATCAAGCAACTCTACAAATGCAATGACTGCCTGCGAAAGTTTTCCAGCCTGCATCGCAATGCCAAACAGACCGATCCCGAAATCATCCTCAAATCCCTCATTGCCGCCTGCCGCTCCGCCAGCTACGAAGAGATCCGGCGCTTCATCGAACGTCGATACCAAAGAAGCATTTCCACCAGTGCCATTTCCAAATGGGTCAAGGAATACAATCCGCCCTATCTCAAAAAGCGGGCAAAAAATAATGCCGTCTCCAAAATCGTCATCTCCAACGTCTTCACCCACCGCGACCTCAACTACAACTTCCAGATTCATGTTCCCAAGCTCGCGGATTGCCCATTGAAAGAATTGAAGGAATACTTGGTCAAGCTGCCCGGATCCATCGACCACCACACCTTTGAAACCGCAAGCCGATGCTCGCAATGGCTCAACCCCAGCCTGAACATTAACGTGAAGCACTCCCAAAACACCCAGGCCTGCAAGGACGCCCTCAAAGCCCTCCAGTTCGCCAAAACCAATTATCAGCGGCATGATGTTGTTGAACAGTTCATGCTCAACTGCGACTGCTATACGATTGCCAGCGAAGTGCCTGTTTGGATGAGCCTTTCGGAGTGCGCAGGCTCGACTGCGCTTTCAAACCAGGGCGGCTCGACGCCCGACACATCCGCACCGCAAAATATGGAGTGCGCAGGCTCGACTGCGCTTTCAAACACCCCCGCACCGCAATCTTCGAAAAGCGGTGTCGAGCGGCTATCGCGGGCCTTCGGCCCACCGCACTCCGAAACAGTTTCCGGCCACATCGACCTCCTTCAATGGAAGTTCAACACCCTCTACATCCTCGACTTCAAGCCCAACACCAGAAAAGAAAACAAACAGAAAGTGGCCAGTCAGTTGAGTCTGTATGCGATGGCGCTCTCAGTGCGGGCGGGAGTGCCGATGGATCGCATGCGCTGCGCCTGGTTTGATGGCGAGGACTTTTATAGCTTTAAGCCGTAAAAGCATATGGAGTGCGGGCGCTTGAGACCGCTTTAAAACAAACCAGTAAAGCACTATAGTGTGGCGGGTGTTTTGCAATTGCTCAGACCCGCTTCGCAGACACCGCTTTCAAACGCTAACGGTCTGCAATCTAAAAACGAAGTCGATCTTCTGTAGCCGCCCCACTGGTCGCCGTTCTCATACATTTTATACGTATAGTCTCGAACCCCGATTTATATCGTTGTATATGAAGCATTATGATTCTCAAGCAGCACATTAATGGAACCGGATATAAGACAACTGACCTGAGCCCATAAACTTGGACAGTTTCAAATGAGAGTAACACTTGTACAGACTCAGTTGTCTATGTTTATGATTCGGCAGATTGTAGTTAGCAGTTGTAACTAGTAGGGGATAACAAACAAAAGGTTTAAAAACTAAATTGAAGTATTTTAGATATGAGAAAAGAATTGAAGTGTTTATTGACAGCAGGATTGGCTTTGGGGAGTGTTTTTCCCATGGCTAAGGGACAAGCTTCGGCTACAAATCTTTCAGTTAATTTAGAACCTGTAGTTGTGGGAGAAAATTATGAAATTAATCAAACCTTGAAGAATAGTACTCCTGGAAGTCCTGGAGATGTTAGCAAGTCATATAACCAAATAGTGATTAGTGAAAATCTTTTAAATAGTGGATGTTTCGGATTTCAGACTCCTGCCTTAGATTGGGAACATAGTTTAGTCCCCAATAATTTAAGTAAATTGGGATATACTACAAACTCTGTAAATTGGCATAGGCCCAGTGCGAATAGGGATTACACCTACGAAGTCCCAACAAACTCAGTAATCGGCTGGCACTTCGTTCCAGCAACATTTACTGCGAATAATGGAGATACTGCAAATTTAGATGGTGGATTTAAGGTGCCAATCACACGTTTGAAACAAACAACAAATGGAGTTAGTTTTGGTTGGTTATATGATCATGATTTAGTTCCAAAAGATGCAAATGGGTTGGTGAATAGTTCTGCAACTTTCGAAGCTGCAGATCTTGAGGACCCAGATGGTGATGGGCTTCTTAATTGGCAAGAGTATATTGCTGGTACAAACCCAACCAATGCCAATGATTACTTCAGAGCGGAGATTGAATCTACAATCAATCGTGTGATTGGGGAGAAACCTTATCCAAATCTTGAGAATAGAATTTATTGGACCCCAAACATTACCAATAGAGCATTTGGTGTTGAGTTTAATACCAACTTAGTTGAAGGGGCTGGCTGGCAAAACCTTGAGACTGTTACAAATAATGCGGGTTATGTTGTTGATACAAATAACTTTAACGCGGGTTATTATAGGATTGGCATTGGCTTGGTGGAGTAGATTTAAAAGCGCTGTCGAGCCAGCGCACTCCAGATCCACTTTCGGGATATCCCGCTTATGAACACCCCTTCCCCACTCGCGAAACCGCCACCTCCCGCCTGCCCGCACCTTTCCAGCCGAGAGACAGCAATTTGCAGTGCGCGAGCTTGATCGCGCTTAAAACAGGCAGCTCGACGCCGTTCCCCCCTCCTGCGCCTTTCAAAGCGGCGCCCCTCCTGCGCCTTTCAAGCTGCGTCGGAAAAGCGTGTTGCACACAAACCTTCCGCCCTCATCACTCCACAAAAAAGCGCCCTGCTCGAATTCAGGACGCTTGCTTCATCTTCCCCTCAAATTGGGGAGAGATCTGGGCCTATTCGCCGTCGAGGAAGCCCTCGAGCTTGCGGATACGGGTCGGGTGGCGCATCTTGCGCAGGGCCTTCGCCTCGATCTGGCGAATACGCTCGCGGGTGACGTTGAACTTGCGACCCACCTCCTCCAGCGTGCGCGGATAGCCATCCACCAGCCCGAAGCGGAGCGTAAGCACCTCCTGCTCGCGGTCGGTGAGCGTCTGGAGAACGTCGCCAATCTTTTCCTTCAGCAGGCTGAATGCGGTCATTTCGTCGGGCTTCTCGGCCGACTTATCCTCAATGAAGTCGCCGAAGTGCGTATCGTCGGAATCGCCGATCGGGCTCTGCAACGAGATCGGCTGCTGGGCAATCTTCAGGATGGCGCGGACGCGCTCGACCGGCAGCTCCATCTCGTCGGCCAGCTCCTCGGGGGTCGCTTCGCGACCGAATTCCTGAAGCAGCTGCTTCTGGATGCGCATCAGTTTATTGATCGTTTCGATCATGTGCACCGGAATACGGATCGTACGCGCCTGGTCGGCGATCGAACGGGTAATCGCCTGCCGGATCCACCAGGTGGCGTAGGTCGAGAATTTATAGCCGCGTCGGTATTCAAACTTTTCGACCGCTTTCATCAGGCCCATGTTGCCCTCCTGGATCAAATCCAGGAAGGAGAGGCCGCGGTTGGTGTATTTCTTGGCAATCGAAATCACCAGGCGCAGGTTGGCCTCGATCATCTCGGTTTTGGCCTTGAGTCCCTTGCGGAGCCAGACGCGCAGATCGGCAAAGTGCGCCATGAACTCCTTCTGTTCCATATGGAGATAGGTTTCCAGCTCCTTGATCTCCTTGCGGATGCCGCGCAGATCGGTATTGGCGCTCTTGGCGCGGCTTTTCTTCAGACGATCCACCTCCTCGAGCAAGTGCTTCATCTTGTAGTAGGATTTATCGACCTCCGGAACGATATCCTCGATGGCCTTCTGCTTGAAATGAAGCTGCTTATAATATTCGGAAAGGCGCTGCTCCGCCTTGTCGAACATTTTCAGGGCCTTGCCTTCTTCCTCGCTGCCTTTCTTGGCCGAGGAATATTCGAGATAGTATTTGAGTTTCAGCTCGCGGTTGCGCTCGATGCCCTTGAGCACTTTCGGCAGGTCGTTGAAATAGTCCTCGCGACACTCGACATGCTTGTCGGAGATGATGCGGTCGAAACGTTCCTTGCCCAGCTCAAGGCGCTCAATCACGCCGAGGTAGGCGTCGGTTGCGCAGCCAAGGCGGTTGAACATCTTGGTGGTGGCGATCTCCGCCTCTTCGATACGCATGGAGATTTCCACCTCCTGCTCGCGGGTCAGCAGCGGCACCTGGCCCATTTGCTTCAGGTACATGCGAACCGGGTCGTCCAGAACATCGGAACGCGCGCTCTGCTTGTCGGCCTGCTCCTTTTCGAGTCGCGCCTGGTACTCCTCGACATCGTCCTGCCGGATAATATCGATTTCCATGCTCTGCAGCAGCCCCACGATCTTGTCGATGTCCTCGACAACAACCATGTCTTCCGGGAAGGCTTCGTTGATGTCCTCGTAGGTCAGGAACCCGTGGTCGGACGCCAGCGCCATCAGTTCCTTGATGCGATCGTTGCGCTCTTCGCGATCCATCAGGGAAACACCGCCGGACGTTGCCTCATCAACGGCAGCCACGGTTGCGGCGACCTTGTCTTCCTGCGTTTTTGCTTCGGCGGAGGTTTCCGCCTTTTTCGCGGGGGCTTTCTTGACTGCGGCCTTTTTCCGGGCCGGTGCCTTTTTTACAACTTTTTTTGCAGGTTCTATTTTTTGACCAGGAGCGGCGGCTTTCTTTGCGACGGTAATCGTGGTGGCTTTTTCAGTGTCGGGCTTAGAGGTTTTCTTGCTTGCGGCCTTCTTTGCGGAAGACTTCTTTTTCGAGACAGCCATGGGACTCCTTGTTTATAAAAGTATACAGTTCACCTATTATAGTGAAGAAAGCCGGTAATTAATAGCAAGTTTCCCCTCCACGTCAACGTAAAGTTGCAACTAATTCTTTAAGGCCCCAAATGCGAATATTCGCTTGAAACATCCCTGCTCAACAAACACTATTTTCAAATGAATTCCATCTTCCGCCCCTACCCGTCCCATCCGTGGATCGCCGACTGGACCTTCGAGCCGCGCGGATGCAACGCCTCGTTCAGGGAAAACAGCCCCGGGCTTTTTTTCCAGGCCCGGGAAACCGTTGGAAGGATCGCCCCGAGCATGGCCGAACCGGCGTGGATACTCCAGGTCCCCGTCCCGCAAAATAGTGGCATCACCGTCCTCTTCAACGGCTTTTGCGCCTATTTCACCCGCAGGAAAGAACTGCTGGGCGCGGAAACAATCGTCCCGGAACCCGGCGTCCTCTGGGGGCAAACGGCCGGAATCCCGAATGCTATCCTGGCGACCGACCAGCCGATGGAGGAGGCGGAAGGATACCAGTGGATTGACCACGACGACTGCCCGGCCCTTCTCGCCTCCCGCGGCGGCACCTTCTGCCTGGTAACCAAAACCCACCTCAAATCGGAGGCCATCCGCATTGCGGAGGGCTATCTGGAAAAAAACCTGGACAGGGTCATGGAGCAGGAACTGGCCTACCGAAAAGGGGCAAGCAACCTGTTCGAAGACATGGCCCACCACGATTCGCTGGCCGTAATCTGCGCCGAATCCATGATGAAGGCCCTGCGTCCACCGGAGGGCGGCATCCCGCTATCCTGGTGCCAATCCTCGACCTCCGGCACAGTCGGCCTCGACATCAACGAACTCTTCCCGCTGGCGCAGGCCTGGAAACTGATTGATCCGGAAATGGCCGAGGAGCTCGTCACCTGCGCGCTCAAACTCCAGAACAACGCGGGTGCCATCCCCATCTTCTACTCGCCCCACGCCACCCATTCCCTCATGGAAGCACCTAAACCGCTCATGGCAAAAACCATCGAGTCGGTGTGGGAAGCCCGGCGGGACGAGGCCTTTCTGACCACCGTGCTTCCATTGCTCCGGCGCCATATCCAATGGATGCTTCACCATTTCGATCCCAAGCGCAAAGGGATCCACTGCTGGAAAAACAGCGCCGAATGCGTGGTTCCAGCCCTCTACGAAACGGATTTGGCCACGGTGGATCTGACCGTGCTCCTGCTCACCGAAATCGATGCCCTAAACCGCCTGCGGCGCAATTGCCCGATCTACCAGGACGACCCCGAAACCTTTGAAGAAGAGCGCACCCAGCTGGAACACAACCTGAACGAAATGTTCTGGAACGAACCGGAATCCGCCTTCACCAAGGCCTACCTTCGCGATAACGAAACGACACTCCGCGGCTTCCCTGCCTTCATGCCTTTGCTTTGGCATGGCCTTCCCGTTTTGCGCAAGAACGCCATGCTCGACCGGGTCCACGAATCCGGAACCCTGCCGGGCGGCCTAAGCGTGCTCAGCTGGCGCAAGTCCGCCATGGACGACGACTCGTTCCCGATCCTCCAGCAGTTGCTCACCTTCCATGCCTTGAAACAATCCGATCCCCACGGCACGCTGATGTACGACTTCTCCCGCATCACCCTCCAAGGCTTCGTGGAGTGGCATACGTTGTCGCTGGAGGAGGATAAGCGGCTGCAAATCAATCCGGTCATGGCCGCCTTCATCATGAACGTCCAGGCCATCCGGCAATACCGCTACCATGCAAAGGGCGGGTTCACCGGCTATATGTTCAAACTAATGCGCAAGGCCAAGGCCGACCGTTTCGATCTGGCGGTCATCGCCGCAACCATTTTCACCGTGTTCAGCGTCCACACGGTCTACACCATCCTCCAGGCCCCCCCGCCCCTTCAAATGCTCGAAGCCCAGATGAATGCGGCCTACGCCAACAAGGATGCCGGGCAAACGCTTCGGAACTGCATGCAGATCATCAGGCACTACCCCCACGACGCCGCGACGGCCCGGTTGCTGGCCGGCAACATCTCCCTGTTGCAGAACAATCTACCGCAAGCCGGCACGCTCTTCGAGGACATCCGCAAGGACTATCCCGACAGCCCGGGCCCGATGATTGCGCTGGGACTCACCTACCAGTTGCTGGGCCGCTTCGAAGAGGCGGAATCGAACTATCACGAATTCTGCTACATCTTCGACGAAATCTTCCCCGAGCTCACCGGCAGGATCAACCACTTCCGCCAGCTCATGCAGGAGGGATTCAAGTCGCCGCCAAAGTGGCAGGAAATTTATCGATATCAGCTGATGCACGAGCTAGAGTAGCGCGCATTATTGAAATTCCAGAAAGGTTCGCATGAAAAAAACACTGTTGTTTGCCCTCGCCGTCCTTGCCCTCGCGGCAACCGGATGCGGCGACCGTGAGGCCCGCGCCAAGGAAAAGAAGGCCAACACCACCTTCATGTTCTGGTGCTTCCGCAAGGAAATCGTATCCGACAACTACCACGTGCCCGACATGCGGACCGCCGCCGCCGCGCAATACCTGCAGAACAAAATGAAGGCCGTGCCCGGCTACGACGACAGCTCCTACGACCTCGAAAAAAACATCCTGACCGTCAGCTACAAAAGCAGCACCGTTCGGAAAATGAACTTCGAGGAAGCCATTGCCGAGGCCGGATTCCCCGTCAACCTGCGCCCTGCGGATCCCAAAGCCAAAATTCCCGAAGGAGTGAAATAGCATGAAGTTTTCCATATCCCCCGCCCCGCTGGCCGAACAGAAAAAAGAGGCCCTCGTGGTTTTTTGCCAAGGAGGGGAAATCCTGCTCCCATCGGGCAGCGCAGGGCTTAGGAAGCAACTTGCCGCACTCCTGAAGAACTCGGCATTCAAGGGCGAACCGGGCCAGGTGGCCCAGCTCCCGCTCAATGGGAAACAAGTCCTTCTCACCGGAATCGGTGCCGCGAAATATTTCCACAACGGCCTGCTCGAGCAAGCCGCCGCCGCCGCCATCAAGGCCGGGCGGGCCGCCGGGCTCAAAACCTTCGCCATGGCCTCGACCCTCACGCTCGAAGGCGTTTCCGAAACGGACTACCAGCTCCTCGCAGGACGCGGCGCGGCGTGGGGAACCTACGAATACGCCACCTTCAAAACCTCCGCGAAAAAGAGTGCGGCGGCAACGCTAACCTTCGCCGGACCGGTCGAGGACAGAGGGGTCATCAAGGATGCCGAGGCGCAGGGAGCCGCACTGGTCGGCACCGCCGACCTCGCCAACATGCCCGGCAACAAGGCCACCCCAACCGCCATCGCCGACTGGGCCAAAACGATGGCCAAGGAAAACGGACTCACCTGCAAGGTGATGGGCGAAACCGAGCTGGCCAAAAAAGGGTGCGGCGGCATCCTCTCCGTTGCCAGCGGCGGCGCGGAAGAAGCCCGAATGATCATCCTCAAGCACAAGGGAACCGACCCGAAAGCCAAACCCATCGTACTCGTCGGGAAAACCCTCACGTTCGATTCCGGCGGCATCTCGCTCAAGCCCGGCAAGGGCATGGAATGGATGCGCTACGACAAGAGTGGCGGCATGGCCGTGCTCACCGCCATGCAGATGATTGCCCGCATGAACGTTGAGGTGCCCGTGGTCGGCATCCTTTGCGCCGCCGAAAACATGCCCGGATCCAAAGCCACCCGCCCCGGCGACATCGTTACCGCCTACAAAGGAAAAACCGTCGAAGTGTGCAACACCGATGCCGAAGGTCGCTTGGCCCTCATGGATGCACTGGGGCTCGCGGTCGACATGAAGCCGCGCGCGATCGTCGACATCGCCACGCTCACGGGCGCCGTCATCATGGCACTCGGCGGCTCAGCCGCAGCCGTGCTCGGCAACCAACCGCAGATCGTCAACGAACTGATCGACGCGGGCCTGACCGCCGGCGAACGCCTTTGGCAACTGCCGATCTTCAAGGATTATTCCGACAACATGAAGTCCGACTTCGCCGACCTCTCCAACATCAGCAAAACCCCCGGCGCCGGAACGGCAACCGCGGCGGCCTTCCTGCAAGAATTCGTTCCCGAGGATATTCCGTGGGCGCACATCGACATCGCAGGCACCGCCTGGCTCGAATCGCCCAAGCCCCACCAGGCCCCCGGCGCAACGCTCTTCGGTGCCCGCACCCTCGCCCAATGGGTCGCGTCGCAGGACTAACCCATGGAACTCGACTGGCAATCGGTCGGAACGTTTGGCATCTACACGCTGGCAGGAGTGCTCTGCATCGCCGGATTCATCCTCTCGTGCCTATCGCTTTCCGGCACCTGGGTGGTTTTGGCCGCAACCGGACTGGTGGCGTGGCACCGCTGGCCGGCCTTCCCGGGGCTCGCAACCCTCATCGTTTTCCTGCTGCTCTGCATCGGGGTTGAAGCCATCGAAACCATGGCCGGCACCTGGGGCGTGCAACGACGCGGCGGCTCAAAGGCCGCCGGCATGGCCGCCTTGGCCGGCGGTTTCATCGGCATGATCCTAGGCGGCTTCATTCCAATACCCATCATAGGGAATCTCGTTGGCATGATTGCCGGCAGCTTCGGACTCGCCTTTGTTGTTGAGCATTCGAAAATGAAAAAGGCCGACCATGCCGCGCATGTTGCAACCGGCGCCGTACTCGCCCGTCTGGGCGTCATCTTCCTCAAGGTCGGAATCACCCTCGCCATGAGCGCCGCCCTGGCGCTCGGCTGCGTCCTGACGAAACAAACCACATGAAAAAGAAACCTGATACGCAATACGCAGTACGCAATACGCAGTCAAAGATCGCCTACTACATCACCGCCCACGGCTATGGGCATGGAACCCGCTCCTGCGACATCCTCAATGCCCTACGCACAGCCGCCCCCAATGTCCCGATCATGGTCAAGACCGACCTGCCCACCGACTTCATGGCCAGCCGCCTACCCGACACCATCGACGTCCGGCCCGGCGCCTTCGACCTCGGCCTGATCCAAAAAGATTCCATCCAGGTTGACCTCGAAGCCTCCATCGATACCCTCGAAAAACTCTATTCCCGCGAAGAGGAACTGATTGCCCAGGAAGCGGACTTCATGCAGCGCGAAAACATCGGCGTGGTCGTGGCCGATATTCCCGCCATTCCGCTGGCCGCCGCGCAACGGGCCGGAATCCCCAACGTGGCCACCAGCAACTTTGGCTGGAACTGGATCTATTCCGAATTCATCGGCCACGATCCACGCTGGAAAACCTATGTCGAAAAGTTCCGCCAGGTCTACGCTCAGACCGACCTGCTGCTGCGCCAGCCCTTCGCCGAGCCGATGGAAGCCTTCCCGAACCAGATCGACCTGCCGTTGCTGGCCAAACCCGGCACCGAATGCCGCGCCCGCATTGCCGAAGCCACCGGAGCCGATCCCACCAAACAATGGATCCTGCTTTCCTTCACCACCCTGGACTTGAACCAAGAGGCCCTGGCCCGATTATCATACTTGCATAAGTATGATATTTTCACCGTCGACCCCCTGGAATGGCCGGATTCCAACATCCGTTGCCTATCCCGTTCGCTTGCCCCCTTTGCCGACATTCTTGCCTCCTGCGACGTGGTGGTCACCAAGCCCGGATTCGGGATCGTCTCCGAATGCATCGCCAACACCAAGCCGATCATCTATTCGGACCGGAAGAATTTCCTGGAATACCCCATTCTGGTGGATGCGATCGAGCGCTACTGCAAACAGGCGTTCATTCCCAATGCGGAGTTGTACGCAGGAGAATTGGAACGGGCCCTTGTCGCGATTGAAACCGCGCCCGCACCGCGCGAGGCCATGCCTCGCGGCGGCGCAGAACGTGCCGCCGCGGAAATCCTGAAGCGGCTGGGATAAAAGAAAGGGGCTTTGCCCCATGCTAGAGGTGTAGTGCCGTTGGCACATTTCCCGTTCGACGGGGCAGGCGGGCCGCCTGCGGTACATTGAAGAAACGTTGTAGACGGGTTGCCGGGCTAAATGTCTTGTCCGGCTTCTGGATGATGCTTGGCCCCTTGCGGGGATACGGACTGCCGCTGTTGCGAAACGCCGACCAGCAATACACCAACGACCGCCAGCACATAGCCGGTCGATTCGAGAACTGGAATATGTTTCAGGGGAAGCACGATCAACCGGCCGCTCTCGCCATCGACCCCCATGATTGCGGCAGCAATCATGACGGAAACGATGACGAACGAAATGGCCAGCCCTAGCGATGCCCCCTTGATGTCCGCCCACAGCACGAGATACTGGGTTGCCAGAATGGTTCCGGCAATACCCAGCACCCAGTACAACGCGGATTGCCCACCTGCGACGGCATACTTGCATTTCTTAATGCAGGCGATGGTGCCCACGTTGCACGCAGCCGCCACCAAGGTGAGCATCACGTTGTTCATCCGTAGACCGGGCCGTAAGTTTCGCAGGCGCGGAAATCGGCGCCTTCGCGGTTTTCCGTACCGAACGAGCTCCAGGCCGCCGGACGGAAGACATCGCCGTCTTCAACGTTGTGCATGAAGACCGGAATGCGCAGGATCGCGGCGAGCGAGATCAGGTCGGCCCCAATGTGGCCATAGCTGAACGCGCCGTGGTTGGCGCCCCAGTTGGCCATCACGGAATAGGTATCAACAAAGGCCCCCTTGCCGGTAATCCGCGGCGCGAACCAGGTGGTCGGCCAGGTGCTGTTGGTGCGGTTGTCGAGCACCTTGTGGACGTCGTCCGGAAGCTCAACCGTCCAACCTTCGGCAATCTGCAACACCGGGCCAAGGCCCTTGACCATGTTGACGCGGCTCATGGTGATCGGCATGCCGGCCTTGGTTACGAATTTGGACGACCAGCCACCGCCGGGGAAATATTCCGTGACGGACGGATGCCAGGTGGTTGCTTTCAGGCAGGCGTCTTTTTCGGCTTCGCTGATTTCCCAGAAGGGCTTCATGGCCGGCTCGCCATCCACACTCTGCTGTCCGCAGCCGTCGAGCGCGGCGGAACCGGAGTTGATCAGGTGGATGATGCCATCGGCGGCAACGCCGTCGAGCTGGTGGCCGGTAACGCGCTTAACGGCGTCCGGGCTCCAGTAGGTGCGCACATCGGCGAAGACCTGCGCGGTGTTGGTGAGCAGATGCCCGAAGAGCATCGGCACGCCGTTGAACGCGTCGTTTTCGGTGGCCACCAGGCGCGGCATGCGGATGCCGCTCCAGTCGAACGAGCTGTTGGAGATGGCTTCGAGGAAGTCGCCGTTGGCATAGGTGTCCGTCCAGTGGCGCTGCCCCTGGAAACCGGAGACGATGGCATTGTGGCCGCGCGCCTCTTCCTTATAGCCCATATCGATGAGTGCTTCGTTGCCATACATCAGGTCGCGGGTGATCAGCGCCATCTTGACCGACATTTCCCACTCGGCATCGAGCTTTTCACGCGAACGGGTGGTTTCCGGCGAATTCGGGTCGTCGCCTTCCGGGCAGTTTTCCTTCACCCAGGACAGCGCCGTTTCATATTCCGCGGCATCGTAGATCTCATCGCGGATGCGGCGGTGCATTTCGGTCAGGTCGATCGCTTCGACGCGCATGCCGAGATAGTCTTCGAAGAATTGCTGGTCGACGATGGAACCGGCAATCCCCATGGAAACGCCGCCCATGGAGAGGTAGGACTTGCCCTTCATCATGGCCGCGGCCAGACCGGCCTTGGCAAAGCGCAACAGCTTTTCGGAAACATCGGCGGGGATGGAGGTGTCGCCCGCATCCTGCACATCGCGGCCATAAATGCCGAAGGCCGGAAGGCCCTTCTGGGCGTGGGCAGCCAGTACCGCTGCGAGGTAGACCGCGCCGGGACGCTCGGTGCCGTTGAAGCCCCAGACGGCCTTCGGGCGCATCGGATCCATGTCCATCGTTTCGGAGCCATAGCACCAGCACGGGGTGACCGTGAGGGAGACGCCCACGTTTTCGGCATCGAACTTTTCGGCACAGGCGGCCGCTTCGGCCACGCCCCCGATGCAAGTGTCGGCAATGACACACTCGACCGGCTCGCCGTTCGGGTATTTGAGATTTTCGCTGATGTGCTTCGCCGCGGCCTTGGCCATGTTCATGACCTGGTCTTCGAGCGATTCGCGGACGCCGCCGTAGCGGCCATCGATGGTCGGGCGGATGCCGATTTTCGGAAGTTTGGTAATCCATGTGTTTGACGTTGCCATATAGCTCTCCTTGGTTGTCTATTGATGGCATCAATAAACACTTAAACGTCAAACTTGTCGGTCGGATTTCGGGGTGGTATATTTTATACATTTAAGGAAAAACCATGAACGAGATCATTAGCTACGGACGCTTCCAGTGCACGGAACTCACGCCGCACAAGAACCGCGGTATGGAAATCACCTACATCGAGAGGGGCTTGATGGAATGGATGGTCGAGGGCGAACTGGAAAAGGTGAAGTCGGGCTCGATCTATTTCACCCTGCCCTGGCAGGTGCACGGCAGCGTCAACCCCAAGGAACCGGACAACACGATCTGGCACGTGCTGTTCCACCTGGAAAAGGACTACCCCACCCCGCACACCCACTTCCAGTTTCCAAAATCGTTTGGGTTCAGCAAGGAGGAGATGGAAATCCTGAGCCAAACCTTCGCCGGCACACGGCAGCATTGCTTTCCGGCCACCCCGGCCATGCGAAGCCTGATGCCCACGCTCATCGGCGAGCTGCAAAGCACCCATGCCCTGCGCGACGCCCACACCAAAACCCTTATCCGGGCCATCCTCGTCGAGCTCAAGCGAATCATTTCCGGCGAGGTGGTCGATACCGGCCAAAACACCTATTCCGAACAGCGCGTGCAGGCCCTCATCGCCAGCCTGCCGTCGAGCTGCGACCAACAATGGACGCTGGCCGAAATGGCGGAGCATTGCGGCATCCAGCGCACCCAGCTCAACAAGGTGTTCCAGAAACTCACCGGCAGCACCCCCATGGAATATCTCTTCCGCATCCGGATGGAACGCGCCAAAACCCTGCTGCGCGAAACCGACATCAAGATTATCGACATCGCCTTCGAGTGCGGCTACGGCACCAGCCAATATTTCGCCAACACCTTCAAGCAGGCCATCGGCGCAACGCCGTCCGAATACCGCAAGCACTTCAGCGGACTCTCCGCCGCCGAATCGCGCGACTGGAAAAACATCCAGTTCCGCACCGAGGAAGAAGAACGCCGCCGCGTCCGCGACTTTAGTTCCTAGAGTTGATATCCCAAAGGGATTACGTCATCAGCCCAAGGTTGCCAAAGGCTACCTTGGGTCGAACGGGTCAAGATGGGTAGCGCCAAAGATGTTGTGTCCATTGAAATGCCCACACACACATCGTTTTGTGAAAAACAAAAAAACCACCCTTGCCATGATACCAAAACTTGATACTATGCATTCGCGATGAACAAGAAACATACGCGCACACTCGAAAAGATCATGGAGAAGCCAGAGCGTTCAGATATCCCATGGAAGGATATTGAAGCACTCATCATCGCCTTGGGAGGAGAAATAACCGAAGGAAGAGGCTCTCGGGTCAGAATTTATTTAAATGATGTGCGGGCCGTGTTTCACAGACCTCATCCCAAAAGAGTGACAGATAAAGGAGCAGTCAGTTCAATGCGTAGATTCTTGAAAGAGGCAGAGGTGATCAAATGATGGAATACAAAGGATATATTGGAAAAGTTGAATTCGACGACGAAGCAAACATCTTTCATGGCGAAGTCATCAACCTCAGGGATGTTGTCACGTTTCAGGGTGAAACAGTTGGAGAGCTTCGAGAAGCATTCAAAGGTTCAGTAGATGATTATCTTGAGTTTTGTGAAGACCGTGGCGAGTCACCAGAAAAACCCTACTCTGGTAAATTCATGGTTCGAGTTGAGCCAGAACTCCATAAAGCCGTGGCAATGCGTGCAAAAATTGAACACAAGAGTCTCAATGCCTGGGTGCATGACGCACTAGAAACTGCAGCCGGATAATAAAGCAAGCGAGTGGAACCTACCTCGAGTCTGGTTCCCTGGCGAGTCACTCGCAACGTAAAGGAAAAAGATGGATATCGATTCAGTTTTGACCGTCATTCCGATTGGAATCCTCATCATATTTGGTTTGTTTATCCTGCTGCTTCCGGTCATTGCCCTGCTTAGCCTCAGGAACCGGCCGATGAACGAAATCGCAAAGTTCCTATGGGTTCTCTTGATTCTCCTGCTTCCCTTTCTTGGCGCCATCGTCTGCCTGATCGTTTCCCCGGGGAGTGTTTTCTGCGACGACGCAGAAGAATAATATTTTTCGAGCGGATGGCCACAAAAAACCTGGAGCAGCGGTGCCGCAACCAAATTATTTGAAGCTACAGATGAACACCGAAGACACGGATTTTTTACCACAGAGATCTCAGAGACACAGAGCATCCTAACCCTCTGTGCCTCAGAGTCCTCTAGCGCAGCGGGTGGTAAAAAAATTTGCCAGGAAAACAAGAAATTGACGGATAGTAGTACGAAGACATCGAACCTGCGGTCTTCGTGCATCTTGAGCCTCTTTGTGGCCAATGAAGTTTAATCTTTTAGGTTTAGTCGTGAAGCCTACCCCAACACACTGCTGCTGAGCTGGAGGATGCTGCTGACGATGCCGAAGACGAGCAGGAAGACGAGCGCGAACACAAAGAACATGGCCCCGGTTCCGATCCAAACCGTCAGCCGTTTCATTTGGTCGCGAAGTTCTTCGTTCCGCGCTTTGTAGATGCTGCGGAAGCCGGCCACAAGATCGCCCGCGTCCTCACTGATACCGAGGATGTCCAGATCCATGTCCGGCATCACCTTGTTATGGCGCAGGGCGTTGGCAAACGACGCACCATCGCTGATCAGTGTGCGGCTGGCGGAAAAGAGTCCGCGCAGGTAGCGGTTCTGCATCGACCGCTCGATCAGGCGCAGGGCATCGGTGGTGTCGACCCCGCTATCGAGCAGCACGGCAGAAAGATTGCAGACGCGGCTCAGCTCCGCATTTTGCGCTATGCCCTTCACCACGGGTAGGCGCAATAACCAGCGGTCGCTTGCCAGCCGTCCACCCTCGGTCTTGCGCCACTGCCGAAACAGCAGGAAGATCCCCCCGAACGCACCGAGAATGAACGGCCCGCCCGTCAGGCTAAACTTGGCAAAGCCCATCACGATCCGCGTTGGCAACGTCAGCTCGCCCCCCATCGAATCCATCATGGTCTGTATGTTGGGCATGAGGTAGAAGAGCACGAAAAGCATCACCAGAAAAACGACGATTAGGATAAAGGCCGGATAGGCCAGGCCCGACGCAATCTCTTTACGCATCTCGCGCCGCGTCTCAAGCATCTCGATCAGGTTTTCCAGAATCGGCCCGAGGTTACCCGTCGCCTCGCCGGCCTCGACCATGGCAATGGTGGTGGCGTCGAAAATCTTCGGGAAGCGGCGCATGGCGCCGGCCATGTTGGAACCCTTGCTGAGTTCGTGCCAGAGCCCGGAGCACAGCGCCTTCTGGCGCGGCACGGTCAGGCGCTGCCCCAGTGCCTTGACGGCATCGCCCAGCGGCATTCCGTTATCCACCAGCTGATGCACGCGGGTGAACAGCTCCAGCGCAATCTTGTTGGCCTCGCCCGCACCGACCTGGGCGCTGTTGAGCTTCTCCATCTCGGCCGAGGTCACCGGCTTGGATTTTTCGCGGCTGGCGGCATGGGCATGGTCCGCCGGATTGGCGGGCCGGATATCGACCGGCGTCAGCCCATCCGTCCGGAGCTTCCGGCGTGCGCCGGCGGCATCGGCCGCCTCGACCGCGCCCGTGCTCGAATGCCCCTGTGCGTTGACCGCCCTATAGAAAAAACGTGGCATGGCCTATCCTTCCGCACTTTCCGACATATCGGCATAGCGCATCACTTCCGAAAGCGCCGACCGCCCGTTCGCCGCATGCTCCCATCCGCAGGCCTGCAGGCTGCGCATGCCGCGCAACAGCGCCTGCCGCCTGATTTCGTGCGCCGATGCACGCTGCACAATCAAGCCATGGATGGTTTCATCGACCTGCAGCAATTCAAACATGCCCACGCGGCCCCGGAAGCCCAGCCCTGCACAGGCATCGCAACCGGCCGGCAGGCGCAATCCGTCCGCCGCGGCCGCCAGCGACTGATCCATGCCAAGCGTCATCAGGCAGGAAGCGATGACCTCCTTCGGGGAATCGTCGGGGATGGCGCAATGCGGGCACAGCCGGCGGATGAGCCGCTGGGCAATCACCATCTTGACCGACGATGCAATCAGGAAGGGTTCGATGCCCATGTCCACGAGACGCACAATGGCCCCCGGCGCGTCGTTCGTGTGCAAGGTGCTCAGCACCAGATGGCCGGTCAGCGAGGCGCGCACGGCGATATCGGCCGTCTCGCGATCGCGGATTTCCCCCACCATGATCACGTCCGGATCCTGCCGCAGGACACTACGTAGCGCACTGGCGAAGGTCAGTCCGATGTCGGAGTTGACCTGGGTTTGGTTGATCTGCGGAATCTCGTATTCGATCGGATCCTCCACCGTGATGATGCGGCGGTCGGGCGTGCCGATCTGCCGCATGAACGAGGCGAGCGTCGTGCTTTTGCCCGACCCCGTCGGGCCGGTAATCAGCATGATGCCGTGCGGCAAATCCAGCACCTTGGCAATGCGCGCCTCGTCGTCGGGCAGGAACCCGAGTTCCTGGATCGAGGTCGGCTGGCTCTGCTCGTTGAGCAGGCGCATGCTAACGCTCTCGCCATACATGGTGGGCAGCGTCGATACGCGCACATCGACCTCCTGCCGCCCCTTGCCGTAGGTGATGCGGCCATCCTGCGGCCGCCGCTTTTCGGAAATGTTCATGCGCGACATAATTTTGATGCGCGAAATGATGGCGCTTTGGAAATTGACCAGGTTGGGCGGCACGTTGACCGGAACCAGGCGCCCGTCGATGCGGTAGCGAATGTCGAGGTGCTCCTTGCGCGGCTCGAAATGGATGTCCGTTGCGCGGTCGCGCATGGCCTGCTGGATCACCTCGTTGACGAAGCGGATGATGGCGGCGTTTTCGTCTTCCTGTTCATCCTCGGCACCCCCATCGAGCCCGTCGGTGTCGGACTCGTCGAGGCTGGCGGCCCCGACGCCGAAGCTCTTGGTGATGACGGCGGTGAGACGCTGGGGCTCCACCAGGAACCAGTCGACTTCCCGCCCGCAGACGGCATAGACCCAGCGCTCCATCCGCGCGCTCGGCGGCCATAGCGTGGCCAGGCATAACCGGCCCTGCCCATGCCCTTCCGGCGGGCGGATCGGCAGTGCGCTGCAACTATGGATCAGCCGGTCGGGGAACCGCGTGGAACCCTCCAGGTCCGGCTCGAAGGTCGTGAGCAGCGGCAGGCCGCACCCGTGCGCCAGCATGGCCAGCAGCTCGCGGGCCTCGATGCCCGTCGCCGCCGATAGGCTGTTGAGCTTGTCTTCGCGCGAAGCCGTTTCGACGATGCGCTCCGCTTCCGGATCGAGATCGCGGATAATCTTGCCCAAGCCCGAGGCGTTTGAAACCGAGTCGATTTGCATCCGCTTATTTCTCCTTCACCAAGGTCAGGTCCATGCCGAGCCCGCCCACGGTCAAATGGATCTGCTCCGTCTTTTCATCGAAGCTTTCAATCCGGATGCCGTCCTGCTCGACGTTCATCTTCATCCAGGTGGACTTGCCGGTCTTTTTTTCCACCAAGGCAAAATGCCATTCGGAGCCGATCTTGGTATAGCCGGCAAACATCATGGAAACCGTATCGCGCTTGCCCAGCCGCGCCTTGAACGCCGGCGTCAAAAACGGCGAGTTTTCGACCAGCGAGGCGTAGGGGCTGCTTTTTTCCGCCCCGGCCACCGAGGCAATCAAGGTGGCGGCAACCAACCATCTACTGTTCATTGGAGACCTCCCGCACGGCGTTGGTGGTTCCGGGCATGGGCTCGCCCTCTTCCGGGATTTGCGGCGGCGGCTCATTGAGTTGCCCGGCGAAGCGCCCGGTTTCGAGGTAGGTCACCACATCCTCGGTGCCCATGCCGGGATTCTCGACCTGCCGCTGGATCAATTTGTTCGGGTGCATGCCCTCCACCAGGTTCGGGCGAACGAAGATGATCAGCTCGCGAACGGTCGTGGTGCGCTTCTTCGGGCGGAACAGGCGGCCGACCAACGGGATGTCGCCCAGAATCCAGACCTTGCCGTCGGACACGATGGTGGCCTCGGATTGCAGGCCGCCCATCACAATAATTTCCTCGTCGCGGACGCTTACGAAGGAATTGGCCCGGCGGGTGCCGATGATCGGCTGCTCGTTGCCATCGATGGTTTGCGAATCGATGACCGTCTCGACGGTCTGCTCGATCTCCATCTGGATGAAACCGGCATCGCTGACCAAGGGGCGCACCTGGAGGTTGATGCCGATGTCGCGGTATTCGACTTCGGACTTGGTGTTGAGGTTGTTGCTGTTGAGGCTGGACGTGGAGGCGGTGATGATCGGGCGCGCCTCGCCCACGTTGATGCTGGCCGGGCGGTTGTGCGAGGTGGTGATGGTCGGAGCGGAGAGGACGCGCACATTGCTATCCTCCTTGGCCACGCGGAAGACGGCCTGCAGGCTGAAAGGGTTCAGGCCAATCCCGATGTCGCCCGCCGAACCGGAGGTGCTGTCGAGATTCGGCGCAGCCCCCAGGATGCCGCCCCGGCTTTGCACCCCCCCGTTGTTGGCGCCATCCACCTGGAACGGGAACGGGTTGTCGTAGCTGATGCCGAAGGTGTCGAGCCCGGAGACCTGCCCCTTGATCAACATGACCTCGGCAATCACCACCTCGATCTGCACCTGCGGCAGCACCCGGTCGACCTGCTCGATCAGGCCTTCGACCTGCTGGAGATCGAAGGGCGTTCCATAGACGATGATCGCATTGCTGCGGTCGTCGGCCGAAAGCGTGACATAGGGGCTGAACTGGAGATCTTCGTCGAACTCCATCCCGGTCTCCGCCATGTCGAGGTCCAAGGGTTCCAACGCCGGTTCGTCCGGCAGGCCGGCCGCGCCGGCGGCGGCCTCATCCATCTCGCCATCGCGGCGGCGGAAGAAGCGGCGCAGGGTGGACTCGCGTTCGCGCACGCGCTGCTGGGAAGTGATGAGCGGGTTGATGGTGCGCACCACGTCGTTGGCATCCGCATGCTTGATGTAGAAGATGCGGCTCTGCGTGCGCGGCGCCACGGCGATATCGTTCTGGGCGATGATCTCGCCGAGCTGGCCGATATCCGAATCGGTGCCGTAGACGAGCAGCGAGTTGTTGCGGTCGTTGGCCACCACGGAGACATAGGGGCTGAACTGCATGGGCTGGTTCGGATCGAACATCATGGCGTTGAGCGGTTCCTCCTCCTCGTTGCCGGAGCGGTATTGCACCGCATGGAAACTCGACTGCACCCGGCGCATCGCGGTCTGCTGGCTACGGATCATGCGCGTCAGGATCGCCGAGAGCGTGCGGGCCTGCGCATTTTCGAGGAAGAACACTTCGCTGCGCGTCATGGGCGCCACCTCGACATCGGTCTGTTCAATGAGCGCGGCAACGTGCTCCACGTCCGCATGCGTGCCATAGACAATCAGCGCATTGTTGCGGGCATCGGCCACAATCGACAGGAACTGGCTGAACTGCACGGCGGGGTCGCCCTCCACCGCCCCGACCGACTCGTCGGGATTCTTCACCTTATCGCTGGCCGATTCCACCGCGCGGATGGCGGCCCGCTGGCTGCTGACGATGATCTGCAGCACGCGCGACAGGCTGTTGGCTTCCGCATGCTTGAGGGCGAAGACCCGGCTGCTGGTGATCGGGTCGACCGGGATATCGGTCTCGGCGATGATGGCATCGACGCGGACAATGTCGGAATCGGTTCCATACAACAGCAGGCTGTTGCTGCGGCGGTCGGCCACCACGGTGGCGAAATCGCTGAACTCGAAGCCCATCGTGATTTCGGGTTCGAGGCCCTCTTCCTCTTCGCCCGAACGCAGGCCGCGCTTCTGGAAAATCCGGCGTTGGGAGTCGATCACCTGCCCCACGATCCGGCTCAGGCTGTAGGCATCGGCGTGCTTGAGATAGTAGACCTTGCTCTTGGTGATGGGAGCGGTTTCGCGGTCGAGATCCACCAGCAGCTCCTCGACGCGCTGGATATCGCGCGCGGTGCCATAGATGAAGAGCGAGTTGCCGGTGCGGTCGGCGGTCACCATGGCATACGGGGTGAATTCAAAGCCGACCTCCATGTTGCCGCCTTCGGCCGCGGCGGTGTTTTCGCGGGTTTCGCCGGCATAGATCCCCTCGCGCAAATAGGCGTAGCGTTGCAGATAGATAATGCGCGCGATCAAGCTGGCCACGGTGGTGGCCTGCGTATTCTTCACCTCGACCGTCTTGCTCTGCGTGACCGGAACCTGTTCGATGTCGAGCTTGGCGATGAGCGACTTGATGCGTGCGATATCGTCCTTCGTGCCATAGACCACGACCGCATTGTTGGCGCGCTCGGTCCAGATATACATGTAGGGACTGAACTCGAAGGCATCCTCCGCGCTTTCGGTGCCCTGCCCCTCGCGCGCCTCGCCGCTGGCCAGCCCCTGCCGCGCAAACAGGCTGCGCTGCACCTGCACCATGTGGTTGAGCAACTTGCCGATGCCCGGCGCATGGGCATGCTTGAGGCGGATGATTTCGCTACCGGTGTAGGGCGTGGTTTCGGTGTCGAGTTTTTCAATCAGTTCGCCGGCGCTTTTCATGTCGGCGGGGGTGCCGTAGACCACGAGCGCATTGTTTTGGTGGTCGAGCCAAACGCCGGTGTAGGGACTGAACTGCAGCTCGGCATCCGCGCCGGTTTCCGCGAGATCGGCCACGACCTGATCGACCGACGGCGTGGAGGTGGGCGGTTCGGCGCCCTCCTCGGCGGGAGGCGGCGTGGTTTGCAGCTGCTGCGTGAGGCGATAGGTTTCCGAACTCTGGAACCCGCGCTTGGAAAAGTGGATCTGCTGGTGGCGGATCATGCTGACCAGAATGGAATAGATGGTGCGGATGTTGCCCTTCTTGATGGTGAACACCTGGCTGGTGGTGAGCGGGGCAATCTCGCGGTCGAGCGCTTCGACGAGCTCCTCGATGTAGGCCTTGCTTTCCGGCGGCGAAACCACGACCAGGTGGTTGGCGGAGGTATCGATGTGGAAGCGCGCGCGGAAGAGCGCCGCATTGGCGCGGTAGCGCTGCGCGTGGACGAGCGCATAGAAGACGTTGTGCACGCGGCCGTTCTTGATGGGAACCACGAACACCTCGGCGCGATGCCCCGGCGGCTGGTCGAGCATGTCTATCACCTTGCCGATGGAGTCCAGGTTGTGGTCGGTGTCGAAGATCAGCAACGAATTGCGCCATTCGAGGTCGAGCGCGGTGGCGAGTCCGCCGGTCGAAAGCAGGTTGCGCACCTGGTAATACATGGTTCTCGAATCCAGGTGCTTGAGTTCGAACACGCGCCCGTAGACCTGTTGCTCGGCATCGCCGACGGGCGTATCGGGATCCAGCATGGCCGGCCCGCGGCGCAGCGCCTGCGTGTGCGGGATGGCCTGGACAAAGCCGTTTTCCTGCTGCACCAGCATGACGCCGTTGAGGTTGAGCAGGGTTTCGAGCGCCAGGATGGCTTCGTCGCGCCGCAGCGTGCCGCTGCTTTGGAACGTGAAGGTGACCGAAGGCAGGCCGGCGGCGGGAATCACGATCCGGCCGCTGTAGGTTTGCAGCAGGTCGAACACCTGGTTCATCGCCATTTTCCGCAGCACGATCGGCCCCACCTGTTCGGCGGGATCGAGCGCCCCCACCGGTTCCGACACAATGCGGGGCGGAACCGTCGCGGTGCCGTTGGTCTGCGCCTGCGCGGCGAAGGCAGCAAGCAGGAGGGCGGGAAGCAAGAGGGTGTGTTTGATTTTCATAGTTATTCCTTCGTAAAAAAAGCTAGTCGTACCAGGGTTCCATTTCATCGACTTCGGATGCGAGCTGGTATGCGGTAACCGTCATGCGGGCATTCAGCAACCGGGGGTCGGCCTTGTTGGCGGTGATGGTGAAATCCTCGATGGCGGCATAGGGATGGTTGGTGCCGATGCCGCGTTCGAAAGCGATCAGCTTGGCCAGCTGGGCATTCTTGATGCTGACCTTGAGCGTATGCTGCAAAAACACCTCCTGCTCCACCGTCACCGGGGTTCCAAGATCGTGTTTGAGCCCGCCCTTGCGCGCCATCTCGTCGATCAGCGCAATGAGCTCGGAGGCATCGTAGGTCCGAGCGGGATCGAGCTGTGCCAGCGTATCGTCGAGTTCGCGCTGGAAGCGGTCGGCATCGGCCAGCCAAACGGCCTGCCGGGCCAGCTCGTGCCGGACCTTGCGATGGCTCACCGATACGGCCTCCCAGTTCCGCCACAAGGCACTCAGCCAAATCAAGGTGCCCACCAGCACCAGCGCCGCCAGCATGGTGCGCTCCCGTGCGGAGACGCGCGACAATGCGTTAACCAGGTTCATGCGCCCACCTCCGCTTGCGGTTCGGCAGGGGGCGGCTCCACCTCGGCGGCGGGCTTGACCTTCACCTGGATCGTGAACTTGACCCCTTGCTTGGCGCTGTTGAGCTCCTTGACCTCGACCATGGAAAAACGGCCGGTCTTTTCGAGCGCCTCGCGGTATTGGTTGACCACCGCAACGCTGGGCGCCTCGCCGCTGAAACCGAGGTTGGCTTCGCGATCGGCATAGGCCGTGGTGTAGAACAGGGTGTCCGGGCGCGGATCGTTCACCACGGAGAGCCATTCAAAGATTTCCAACGGGGGGTTGGCCAGCCTGGACGCCGACTTGGCCAGGGATTCCTGCTCCTGCAAGGCCTTGACCGCCGGACGCTGCGCCTTGGACTGGGCCGCCAGGGCCTCGGTTGCGCCGACCCGCTTGAGGTAGAGATATTGAAAGACACCCAACAAAACTAGCACCACCGCGGCAATCCGCAGGAAGGCGCGCAGCTGGCGAACGGCGCGGCGGCGCTTGCGCTCGTCCGCCAGAAAATGCATGTCGCGGACATCGGCCGCCAGCAGCGCCGCCTCCGAGGCCAGCTTCCCGCACCCGAAACGCTTCCACCCCGCTTGCGGCGTGCGCTGGCGCTCCAGCGGAAAGACCACCGCGCCGCGGCGATCGATGGCCGGCCGGCCCGCGCGCACCAGCCCCTCCTCGATCCGCTCGCCGTCTTCGTCGATGGCCACCTCGTCGAGCAACCGTTCGCGGAGTTCCCAGGCGGCTTCGGAATCCTCGTCGAGCCGGGTTCCGTAGCGGCTACGCACGAAATCGGGCAGGTTGGCCTTGGGCTGCATCCGCACCAGGGTCACGCATTCGGGTTCGAGCAGCACCAGCCAGGTGGGCTTCCGCCACTGGCGCCCCAGCAAAACGGCAAACCCGGGCAAGACGGCGAAACGGCGCGCATGGTCGGGATCGGTTGCCCCGTTCACATGCTCGCGAAACGCGGCATAGAGCAGCACCTGCGCCCCGGAGAGCTTGCGCGGGTTTTCCATATAGCCCCACGAGGTCGATTCCAGCGGAAAGAGGGAAAGCTCCTCCACCTCGCCTTCCAGGAAGCCGGACTTGTCGCGCGATGAGATGCCCGGCGGAACCATGATGGATTCGGCGTAGAAGCGGGCGGATGCAACCAGGCGCACCGGATCGGGGGGCAGTGGCGGAGCGGTCCGCGCCTTCTTCCTTTTCCCCGTGCGGTTCACGGCGGGTTCTTCGGTTATGTTTTTTTCGGTCACAGGGTCGACCCTTTCGTCTGCAGGTCAAGGATGGTCATGGGATAGATCTGTTCCCCGGAGGGGGTTTCCGTATCGAGCCGCGCCGACAGGTTGAAAACGGTTCCGGCGGAGCGCGAGGCGATGTGCACGGTGAGGTAGCGGCAGGTGGCGCTGAAGTCGAGCGGTTCGCCATCGTTGTCCGTCGGTACATCGGGATCGTCGAGGCCCGGGCGCAGCACCAGGTCGTCGGAGGTTCCGGCTTCGAGGTCGACGCCCCTCACGAAGTCGGCCACGCGCTGCGCCTCGAAATCCAGCTCTTCGGCCAGCACTTCGAGCACCAGCGGATGAACGGTGTTCAGGTTCACCTTGCCGGCTTCCATCATGGAGACGCAGTTGCGGAACGTCCGGAACAGATCGTTCGGAACCCCGTGTTCATCGAAAAAGAGCCGGTCGAACCCTTCCACCAGCCGCAGCTCCAGCAAATCCTCGATCGGGGCATTGGCCGGCAGGTAGGCGGGATCGCGCCGCTGGTAGACGCCCGCCTCCGCACCGTTGAGCCGGGTTTCGTTGTCGCGGTCGATCCAATCCAGCAGGCAGTCGGCCAGGGTGGCGGCGTCGGCCGGCTGGATCTCCATCTCCTCGAACAACAGCTTCCAGCGCTCCCCGGAGGTTTGGTTCAGCGGGAGGCGGCCGGATTCATCGCGAATCTCGACATCGACCTCGATGCCGGGCGGGAAGGCGAATTCCGCCATTTCATCCACGCCCCGGATTTCGGATTCCCCGCCGCTGCCCAGGGCCAGCTCGTTCGAAACGGCGGCCATCGGGAAGCCGGCATATCCCAAGGGGCTGGCCCACCCTTGCGCCGGACTGTACAGCCCGCCGTCGAGCAGCTGGATTTCGGCCAGCACCCCGATCGTGATTTCCAAGGATTGGAACGCGGCGGCCCGGATGGCATCGTTTTGATCGTCGACCCCGCGCAGGGCGACCTCCTCGGTGACGCGCCCGATAATCTGCACCAGCATCCAGCTGGCGAGCAGGATCACCCCGAGCACAATCAGCAGCACCGCGCCGTGCTTCCGGTCCGGGTTCCGCGCTTCAGCATCCTGTTTCTGTTCAATATACAAGCACATGGCGATCATGGCGGCGCATACGGATATGCCGCACCTGCCTACGTCCGTTTTGGTTGAATAGGATGCGAAGCGCCTGTGGCTCGGCGCGTTTTTCGCCTTCGCCTTCCTCGGCGTAGGATTCGTATTCCCACACGTTTTTCTCCGCATCGAAATAGCCCAGTTCAAAATCCTCCACCCAGGGCGACACCGGCGACTGATGCAGTTCCAGCTTGCCCTTGGTCAGCTTGCGGGGAACATGCCAGAGCATGGAAAGCCCCTTGTCGCCATCGAAAACAAGCCAGCCATCGACCTGTGGCGACGGGAGGATCCCGGTCACGAAAAAGGGGGTGGCGCTCTCCAGGCGGAAATGGATGGCGGGCGCGGTTTCTCCCGGTGGCGGCCCCCAACTGAATGGACTGATGCTGTCGCCGGATAGGTTTTCGGACTGGTCGAGGCAATATTGGATGAACGAAACAACGCCATCGACGTGGTGGATGAACCGCGGTTCCTTTTCGGACTGTTGCCAAAAGTGGGCAAACGTGAACATGAGCTGCGCGGCGGCCGTCAGGATCAGCCCGGAAACGGCAACCGCCAGCAAGAGCTCCAGGAACGTCAAACCGGCCTTTGGAGTCCGCTTTCCCATCAAAGCCCCTTGCCCATTTGCTCGCGGTCCCAGGCATCCTGCTTGTCGGTCATGAGGCTGCCGCGCCCGTCCTCTTCCTCATACCAACCGGGGCGGTAGACATAGTAGGAAGCCACCTGCGGTTCCTTCATTTCCTCGCCCTGCTCCACGCTGAGCGTAATCACCAGCTGGTGCACGTCCAACAACGGCGTCGGGAAGATCTCGACTTCCCATTGCGCGCGGACATCGTCCTTCGCGTCCCCGTCCCCCTCCTCGTCTTCCTTCGGGTTTTTCCGAATGTGCTGGGGGAACACCATTTCGCCGCCCTCTTCCAGCGTTGCCCGGTCGGTGATGGAAAGAATATCGTCGCGCAACCATTCGATCCGCAGGTGGGCGGCATCCTTGCGCTCCAGCCGCAACAAGCCATGGCGCGCGTTGATGGCCGCCTGGCAGAGCGCAGCGGCCGCGGCGGCGAACAAACTCATGGCCACCACGGTTTCGGGCAGGGTGAATCCGGCGCGCCTCATGATTCACCGCCTTCGTCTTCGCGCAGGACCGGCTCGCTGGAAAACGGATCCATGACCAGGCGCACCGAATCCTTGCTATCGAGCAAGCCAACGGAAAAGGGGGTCGAGGCCCCGCTCGGGTGGAATGCGATTGAATCGACCGGCTCCTCTTCGGGTTCATAGGCGTTGGCGTCGGCTTCCGGGTCTTCGGGAACCAGCCGGTAGAATTCCAACAGGGCTTCCTGCCCATCCCCATCCGCTTGCGGCGCCAATACCACCTGCCCGAGGAACGTGCCATCGCTGGTGCTCAGCTCCAAGACATTGCTTTCCCCATAATAGCTCATGAACACCGTTTCGTTGCGCTGCCGCGCTTCCATGTGGGCCTTGCGCACGGTCGAAAGCAACACTTCGCCCAAGGGCCGTACGTGCATGGCCTCCACCAGCCGCTGCACCGGCACCACCATCAGGGCGGCAACAATGGCCAGCAAGGTGATCACAAGAAACACCTCGACGACCGTAAAACCCGTTTTATGAGACCGATGCATTAGGTTCATCCAACGGAATTAAGAAGGAAGATCTAAGAATTAAGAACGGTCTCCCCTCCCCACAGGCAATTCATTCTTCAATCCGGATTCTTAATTCTTCATTAATCAGAGTTCTTCACCGGAACCGGCCACCCAGTTGCCGATGTCGTCTTCGCTCTCGATGCCATCCGGCCCAAGCGACCAGAGGTCGAAGCCCGATGCATTGCGCTCCCCCGGATAGGCGTATTGATAGGGCGTGCCCCACGGATCGGGATTGAGCTTCTTCACATAGGGTCCGCGCCAGTTAACGGCTTCGTCGGACGGTTTTTTCACTAGCGCTTCAAGCCCTTCCTCGGTGGAAGGGTAGCGCCCCATGTTCACGCGGTAGGCCGTGAGCGGGGTTTCGAGGGTTTCCTCAACAAACAAACGGGCCACCTGTTCGCGGCCGCCGCCAAGAATACGGTCGAGGTTGGTTACCAGCAGGCCGGCGATCGCCGCCAATAGCGCAATGGCAATGAGGATTTCGAGCAGGGTGAAGCCCGCCTGGGCCTTTCGTTTTTCAAGTCTTTCCTGTTCCGTCATGAATCCGTCCTTCCCTATGGTTTTTTCGATATGATTCCCTTAGGGAAGGGACGCAATACGGTGGATTCATTGGACAAAGCCCGCCCGGTTTCAGGCGGGGCGGGAACCCTATTCGGTGGTGAAGAGGGAGGCCGGCAGGCCTTCCTTGTTGTAGAGGTTGGCGCCTTCCGGGTTGGCCGACCAGGCATAGCGAACCACCGCCGGATGCGGAATCTCGCCATGGGAAACCTCGATGGTGTCCTTGGAGACGATTTTGGCGTCGGCCCATTTCCATGCGCGATCCTCGCCGCAAATCTGGAAGCGCTTCAGGGCTTCATCCACCGCCAGGGTATCGTCGAGCAGGTTCTTGTGGCCCACCATCAGGCCGGAGCCGACCTGGCTGAACTTGACCACCACCTTGCCGCCAACCACTTCGTGGCTTTGGTAGAGCGGGCCGCTATGGACGGGAAGCTTGATGTTGTAATCGTTCGCCAGCGCCCAAAAGGCGAGGCGCTTGCCCACATCCACCTTGTTGCGCGGATGGATATCCTTGGCTTCGCCGATGTCGGTTATGACGGCCATGCCTGTGTTCGGAAGCTTGAGGCAGCGGCGCTGCTGGTCGCAGATGCTGGCCCAGTCGTCGCTTTCCAGCGGTTCGGCGTTCGGGGCCTTGAAGGCGGCGAGCTGCACCCAGTAGAACGGGAAGTCGCCCCGGCCCCACTCCTGGCGCCAGCCACGAATAAGCGTGCTGAAATGGTTTTCGTAGGATTCTTTCATGTAGCCGGCATTGGATTCGCCCTGGTACCAGATGGCGCCTTTGATGGCGTAGGGCACCACCGCGGAAACCATGCCGTTGTGCAGGGTGGATGGCCACTTGTTGCCCATGGCCGGATCAGCCTGCCGCTGCGGCTTGCGCCCCTTCTTTCCACCGGCCTCCCACTTGGCCAAGGCGGCCTGATGCTTTTCGGCCGCCTTTTCCGGACTCCAGGCCGAGGACTGCTTTTTCAACTCGACCATTTCGCCCTGATAATATTCGGCAAGCTCCGGATCGGCCATGTAGGTCGCCTTGGAAATCCAAGGTTCAACGCGGGTGCCGCCCCAGGAACACTCCAGCAGCCCAATCGGCACCTCCTTCAAATGCTTGCGCAGCTCCCGGCCAAAGAAATAGCCCGTCGCGGTGATGGCCGGCGTGTTGGCCGGGGCAACCGGTTTCCACGAACCTTCGAAATCGTACAGCTTTTCGTGGGCCGATGTTTTGTGGGGCACCTCGATATGCCTGAGCAGCGGATCGTTGGCGGTGGCAATCTCGTTTTTCACATAGTCGGAAACCGGCTGGTATTGAGGCTCCCTGGCATTGCCGGCAATCTGCTGCATGGTGAAATCCATGTTCGACTGCCCGCCGCAAAACCACACTTCGCCCGATGCCACATCCTTGATCTCGACCGTGTTGTTGCCCACGACCGTGATGGAGAGCCCGGTTCCGGCTTCCGGTGTCTTGAGCACGACCTGCCACGACCCATCGGTGCCGGTGGTGGTTGCGGCCTTCGCGCCCCACGACGCCGAGACCTGCACCTTTTCGCCCGGTTCCGCCCAGCCCCACATCGAGGCCAGCGTCTCACGCTGGATCACCATTCCATCCGAAAACAACGCCCCTAGACGAACATCCGCCATCGAAGCCGACACCACCAAACAACCCACCGCAAACAATCCATATTTATTCATCGCAATTCCCCTACCTAGCCTTTCGTAATCAATTCCCTAAGATGCTTCCCAATATCCGTATTGTCGTTTTCGCCGGCGAACCGATCCGCCCAGCGGCCCACGGCCGTGGTGGACACCCGCGTGTCGGTGTGGCCAAAACTCGTCCACTTCGCACCGGCACGATCGGCCAGCTCATGCAGGCAGCTCACCACTGCGGCGTTCTTTTTTCCATACATTTTCTGGATTTCAAGGCTACGTTCATCGGTTGCATCGTCGGCCAGGCTTGCAGCGACCGCATCCTTCAGCCGCGTCCGGGCATCGTTCTCCAGGGGTGCAAACCCAAATGCATCCACCAGGCGATCAAAGGCCACCTCCGGCGCAACCGCCCCGCCCTTTTTCCATTGCTTCACCTGGGTGTCGTAATGCGCCGACTGGTATTCCTGCCGATCAAGCGCAGCAACCATCTTTTTCGGGGCGTTCCCCGCCAGCTCAAGCCCACCGGTCTCATGGTCGGCCGTGACGACGAGCACCGATTCCGCCGGATGCTTTTTGCAGAATTCCAAGACCACGGCGACCGCTTCGTCGAAAGCGAGGGTTTCGTGGATATTGGTGGCGAGATCGTTGGCGTGCCCGCTCCAGTCGATCTTTCCGCCTTCGACCATCATGAAGAATCCGGCATCGCCCATCATCAGCTCGATCCCCTTGCGGGTGTAGTCGGCCAACGAGATGGACGGCTTCCCCTCAATGGCATAGCCCAGATCGTGCTCGACCAAAACCTTGACGGCACCCTTTTTCAGCCGGTCGAACCCGGCACGGTCGCGCACATGGGTGTATCCCGCGTCCTTCACCAGGGTATCCTGCGGAACCTTGTCCTTGGCCTTCTTCCGCCCCAACATGGTCTCGCCCGCAAAATAGTCGAACTCCGACTTCACCAGGAATTCACCGATCTCGTAATACATGGAGCGCTTGGGCACCTGGGCATAGAACGCGGCCGGCGTGGCGTGGTCGATCGGAACCGACGTCACAATACCGACCTTCATGCCGGCATCCTTGGCGTCGAAGGCCACGGAACGGAGCGGCGTGGTTAAGTCGGCACCGACGCCCAATGCGCCATTGACGGTCTTTGCACCGCAGGCCAGCGCCGTTCCGGCCGCGGCCGAATCGGTCACCTTGCCCTCGATTTCGCTCGTCGTGGTGAGCGCCTTGACCGGAAGCTGGTTCATCGCCAGCCCCCCCTTTCGCGCCGGATATTTCATCCGGGCATAGCGTTCGGCAACCTCGCGCTGGGCAACGCCCATGCCATCGCCAATCATTAAGAAAACATACCTGGGTTTGCCGGGCTGGCCGCCCCCCATGCACAGCGATGTGGTCGCCGCGCCCAAAGCACCGATGAAAAACCTACGATTCATGAATCCCGCTCCTAGTTAAAACCAATGAACGCTGCCTAGCGCCCAACCTTGACGACGAATCGCCACAAAAATAGCCCTTATCCTGGATCGGGGTAGGCATATTCCCGGCCCTCGTGGTTCTGGAAAACGATGCGGTTCCCAACGCGACGAATCTGGTCGTGCGAAAGGATCGGCACCTTGCCGCCTCCGCCGGGGGCATCGATGACATATTGCGGAACGGCGAGGCCGGAAATGCTCCCGTGCAGCGATTGGATGAGCTCGATCCCCCTCGCCACCGATGTGCGGAAGTGTTCCGAGCCGCGGACGGGATCGCACTGCAACAGGTAGTAGGGTTTGACGTTGATTTCCAGGAGGCCGTAGAAAAGGTCGATCAGCGTTCGGGCGTCGTCGTTGATGCCTTTGAGCAAAACGGTCTGGCTGACCATCCCGATGCCGTGGCCGGACAGGCGCCGGCAGGCGGCCTGTGTTTCGGGCGAAAGCTCGTCGGCATGGATGAAGTGCAGGCTCAACCAAACGCGGTGTTTTTGAAGAATGGCGCAAAGTTCATCGGTAATGCGCATGGGCAGCACCACCGGTACCTTGGAGCCGATGCGCACCGTGCGCACATGCGGGATGCCCCGGAGCCGGCCAAGCAAGTCGTCGAGCACGGAGTCGGTCAGGGTCAGCGGGTCGCCGCCGGAGATGAGCACATCGCGGATTTCGGGATGGGATTCGATGTATTCAAAGGTCTGCCCGAAGGTGGACGCGGCTACCTTCTGCGGCTTCCCGACCATGCGGGAGCGGGTGCAGTAGCGGCAATAGGTGGAGCAAAAGGTCGTGACGAGAAAAAGCACCTTGTCGGCATAGGTGTGGATCAGGTGCGGCGTGGCGCGGTGGCCCTCCTCGCCCAGGGGGTCGGCCAGCTCGCCGGTGCCAACCTGGTTTTCGGCCGCGGTCGGAACCACCGTCCGGCGCAGGGCATCGCTCCCCAGCAAGGACGCATAGTGCGGGGTAATGGCGAAGGCGAGCGGAACATCGCCCTCGAAGGCGGCGCGCTCGGCATCGGTCAGCTCGACGACTTCTTCAAGCTGCCCACGGGTCGAGATGCGGTTGGCAATCTGCCATTTCCAATCGTGCATGTTCATATATGGCCGAATCCAAAAAAATACGTCGGGCACCCTTTCATGGTTGCCGACGATTGACATGAGAATATTGGTCGGCATTATACGCGGATGTCTACGGAAGAAAAACAGATTGAGAAGCAATTAAGGCTCGTTAAGCAGGTGATGGCCGATTGCCTGAATGATACCAGCATTTCAAAACTCCTCCCCGCGAAGAAGAGCCTCATTGGCAATGGAAAAATGCTGCGCTCCCGGTTGACGCTCGCCTTGGGCAATGCCAACGCGATCGAAGAGCGGGTCATGGTGAACGCGGCGGCGGCCATAGACATTATCCATGGCGCAAGTCTTTTGCACGACGATGTGATCGACGGCGGCATCCTGCGCCGGGGCGCGCCGACCTTCTGGAAAAAATACGGGGTGAACGGAGCGATTCTTTTCGGCGACCTGCTCATGTTCAAGGCGCTGTCGTTGCTGACCACGGTGGGGCGCGCGGATTTGCTGCAGGAGCTGATCGACCGCACGGGCGAGGTTTGCCGCTCGGAAGTCGAGCAGGAATTGATCCTGCGCGGTTCACCGGGCACCTGGGGGAATTGCGAGCGGGTGGCCCGCTATAAAACCGGATCGCTCTTCGCCTTTGCGGCCGTGGCCGGCGGACGGGACGATCCCGGCCAAGTGGAAGCCTTGCGCGAGGCGGGCTTTATTCTGGGAACAGCCTACCAGCTGGCGGACGATGTGCTGGACGCCTCCGGAAACGAAGCGGTTTCCGGCAAGACCCTGGGCACCGACCACGATCGCGGAAAAACAACGGCCATCACCGCCACGGAACATGCGCCGGCCGACCCGGTCGACTATATCCATGCGCTGCTGGATGCCTCTTCCGCCCAGCTCGCGGCCTGGCCGGAAATACAGGGAGCCTGGGATACGTTTTTAAACGTGACAATGAAACCCGTGCTTAGTAAACATCTTGCCGCTAGCTAAGCGGTTCAAGGAATCGGTTTTAAGCGAAAAAAGCATACATGAGCTACTTTATAACAATTTCTGCTTTTAACGATGGAAATGAATCGGTATAGAGATACCCATTAAGCAGTCCAAAGCTCTCCATGAACGATGCGTACTGCACAAACGAGTGATGAAATTGTACAAATTCGAGACCATTTGCTACAAGACAAGCTAACTTGAAACGAATAGGATCACGGGCTTTTCAATGAACTGAAAAGAGTGGGTTTTGTACAAGAAATCGAGGAGTGAAAACAGAGTGGCTAACTTCAAAATAAAAAAAGGCTTCGACGTGAAGGTGATCGGCCGACCGAAAACCACCGTTGAGGAATATGCGAGCCAGCAGCTTTTCGCGGTCTACCCTTCCGAGTTCGAAGGGCTGAAGCCCCGCCTTTTGGTTAAGGCAGGCGACACCGTGAAGCGCGGCGACGTGTTGTTCGAAAACAAGAAGAACGAGAAGATGGTCTTCCGTTCCCCGTGCAGCGGCACCATCCGGGCCGTCAACCTGGGCGCGCGCCGCTTCCCGGTCGAGATCCTGATCGACCGCGATCTGCAAAGCACCGAGAACGTCACCTTCGAAACCTACACCCAGGATTCCGTTGGCCAGCTCTCCCGCGAACAGATGGCCGACCATCTGCTGAATGCCGGGCTCTGGCCGCTGATCAAGCAGCGCCCGTTCAGCAAGATCGCCGATCCGGACACGGCCCCGAAGGCCGTCTTCATCAACGCCGCCAATTCCGCCCCCTTCCAGGCGGACTTCAGCGTGGTGTTGAAAGGCGACGAAGACGCCTTCCAGACCGGCATCAACGCACTGGCCCGACTCACCGAAGGCAAGGTGCACCTGTGCAAATCGGCGGGTTCGGATATTCCGGATTTCCAGCATGCGGAAAGCCACACCTTTGCCGGCAAGCATCCGTCGGGCAACACCAGCGTTCACATCAACCGCATCAGCCCCATCCTGCCGCACGACACGGTTTATACCCTGGCGGCACAGGACGTGATTCTGATCGGCAAGCTGCTCACCACCGGCGAGCTTCCGAAAACCAAGGTGATCGCCCTTGCGGGCCCCGCGGTCAAGGAGGAGTTCCGCCAGTATTACAAGGTGCAGCTTGGCGCCAGCCTCCAGCCGTTGCTTGAAAAGACCCTCGAGGGCGAAGAAGTCCGCATCATCAACGGAAACATTCTCTGGGGAGAAAAGGTCCAGGCCGACACCTGCGTGCCCTACTATGGCTCCGAACTGTTCGCCCTCGAGGAAGACCGCTCCCGCCACCTGATGGGCTGGACGATGCCCGGGCTGTTCCAATACAGCTCGCATCGCGTCAACCTGTCGTCGGTCATGGGCTTCGCCCACGAGTGGAAACTGGGCACCAGCATGCATGGCAGCAAGCGCGCGATGGTCGTGACCGGGTGGATGGACAAACACCAACCGCTCAACATCATGACCGACTTTCTCATGCGCGCCTGCCTCGCCCACGATACCGACGAGATGGTCCAGCTCGGCATCCTGGAAACGGATCCTGAGGATTTTGCGCTGGCCTCGTTTGTCGATCCGCACAAGACCGATGTCTGCGGCATCATCAAGCGCGGGCTTGAGGAGATCGAGGAGGAAGGAATTTAATGAAAGCTTTATTCGACTTCATGGATAACAAAATTGGCCCCCTTTTTGAAAAGGGCGGCAAGTTCGAGCGGCTCTACCCGCTCTGGGAAGCCGGCGACACCTTTAACCGGACGCCCGGGGATGTTACGCCGAGCGCTCCACACGTTCGCGACTCGATCGACCAGAAGCGGTTGATGATCTTCGTGATCTATGCGCTGATCCCCTGCATCCTGTTCGGGATCTGGAACGCGGGCAACCAGTTCAACCTTGCCAACAAGGTTGAGGATGCCACGCTGATGACCGATCTGGTCCGCGGCGCGGCCATGGTGCTTCCGATCATCTTCGTTTCCTACCTCGTCGGCGGACTTTGGGAGGTGCTCTTCGCGATCACCCGCCGCCACGAGATCAACGAAGGCTTCCTGGTTACGGGCATGCTGTTCCCGCTGGTGCTTCCCCCCACCCTTCCGCTGTGGCAGGTGGCGATCGGCATCTCGTTCGGCATCGTGATCGGCAAGGAAATCTTCGGCGGGGTGGGATACAACATCCTGAACCCGGCGCTGACCGCGCGCGCGTTCCTCTTCTTCGCCTACCCGGCGCAGATTTCGGGCGACAAGGTTTGGGTCGGCACGGCCCACACCGCATTCGACAACAACATCTTCTTCGGAACGGTTGCCGAGAATGTCGATGGCGTAACGATGGCCACTCCGCTGGCCGTTGCGTCCGCGGCCGAAGCCGGCACCGATGCGGTCGCCGCGCTGAACGATGCGGGCTTCACCCTCTTCAACATGACGATGGGCAACATTTCGGGATGCATTGGCTCCACCTCGGCGGTCGCCATTGTCCTGGGCGCCCTCTTCCTGATTGCCACCGGGATCGCCTCCTGGCGCGTGATGGTCTCCGGCGTGGTGGGCTGCGTGGCGATGGGCTGGCTGTTCAATGTGCTTCCGCTGGAAAATTCGTTCGCGGCCCTTCCGTTTGTCTACCACCTGGTGATGGGCGGCTTCCTGTTCGGCATCGTCTTCATGGCCACCGACCCGGTTTCGGCCTCGGCCACGAACACCGGCAAGCTGATCTACGGCTTCCTGATCGGCGCGCTGACCGTGCTGATCCGCGTGGCCAACCCGGCCTATCCCGAGGGCGCCATGCTCGCCATCCTGTTCATGAACGTGATGGCACCGCTGATCGACCACTTTGTTGTGCAGTCGCACATTAAAAAGAGAACTGCTTATGCGAGGGCTTTGAACAATGCGTGAAGATACTAGAACCTTGGTTTTCGCAGCCGTGGTCTGCGTGACCTGCAGCCTGCTGCTCTCCGGCACCGCCGCCGGGCTCAAGAGCCGACAGCAGGCCAACGAGGCATTCGACGTGAAGCGGAACATCGTGAAAGCGTTCGGCATCGATATCGGTGCGATGGACCGCCCGACGATCGAGTCCACCTTCGAAAAACACGTGCAGGAGGAAAAGGCCGGCGAGCTGGCGCTGTTCACCTGGACGGACGACGGGGCCGACCAACCTTCCAAATATGCCTTCCCCATTTCGGGCAAAGGGCTTTGGAGCATGCTCTATGGCTACCTCTCGCTGGAGGCCGACCTCGAAACCATCGCCGGCATCAGCTTCTACAAGCACGGGGAAACCCCCGGCCTGGGCGCGGAAATCGAGAAGGCATGGTTCCTCTCGCAGTTCGCGGGCAAGAAGCTCTACAAGGATGGTGCCGCCACGGAGTTCCTGGTGGTCAAGCCCGGCACGCCGCTCACCGACACGTCGGTCGACGGCATCTCGGGGGCAACGCTAACGGGCAAGGGTGTGCAGGCGCTGATCCAGAAGGATGCCGCGGCCTACGCTGAATACTTCAAATCAATCAAGGGGAACTAATCATGGCTTCTGCTGCAAAGAAACTATTGATGGATCCGTTTTCGGACAACAATCCGATCACCGTGCAGGTACTCGGCATCTGCTCAGCACTCGCGGTTACGGTCAAGGTCGACACGGCGATCGTCATGACGCTCGCCCTCACATCGGTGGTCACGCTCTCGAACGTGGTGATCTCCATGTTGCGGAACGTGATTCCAAGCGGAATCCGCATGATCGTTGAAATGGCGGTCATCGCTTCGCTCGTGATTATCGCCGACCAGCTGCTGCGAGCCTTCCTGTTCGATATCAGCAAACAGCTTTCGGTATTCGTTGGCTTGATCATTACCAACTGTATCGTGATGGGACGCGCGGAAGCCTTCGCCCTGCAGAACCCGCCGAAGGAGTCGCTCCTCGACGGTCTCGGCAACGGCCTGGGCTACGGCATCATCCTGATCGCCGTGGCCTCGATCCGCGA
Organism: Pontiella desulfatans; assembly: GCF_900890425.1. Taxonomy (NCBI): domain Bacteria; kingdom Pseudomonadati; phylum Kiritimatiellota; class Kiritimatiellia; order Kiritimatiellales; family Pontiellaceae; genus Pontiella; species Pontiella desulfatans. The sequence goes on from NZ_CAAHFG010000001.1 coordinate 3,972,257, forward strand.
AGTGCTCGGTTTCGGCTCCTGGCTGGGATTCAACCTGATGCCCGAAAACTTCATGGGCAACGGACTCGCGCTGCTCGCCCCGGGCGCCTTCATTATTCTCGGATTGCTGATCTGGGCCCAACGCACCGTTAGCAAGTACGTAGAGGAGTAGAACCATGGAACTGTTAAGTCTATCGATCAAAGCGATCTTCGTTGAAAACATTCTGCTGGCCTACTTCCTGGGCATGTGCTCCTTCCTCGCCTGTTCGAAGAAGGTCGACACGGCCATCGGCCTCGGATTCGCCGTGATCTTCGTTCTAACGATTACCCTGCCGGCCAACTGGGCCATCCACCACTTCCTGCTGCGCGAAGGCGCGCTGGTGTGGCTGAACCCCAAGTTTGCCGATCTGGACCTGAGCTTCCTGAACTTTATCTGCTTCATTGCAACGATCGCCTCCATGGTGCAGCTCGTTGAGATGATTCTCGATAAATTCTTCCCGGCACTCTACCACGCGCTCGGCATCTTCCTGCCGCTCATCACGGTGAACTGCGCCATCCTCGGCGGATCGCTCTTCATGGTGGAACGCGAATACGGCGCCGCGGAATCGGCGGTTTTCGGCTTCGCCTCCGGCGTGGGCTGGCTGCTGGCCATCGCCGCCATGGCGGCCATCCGCAAGAAGCTGCGCTACTCGCACCTGCCGGACGGCCTCAAGGGGCTTGGCATCACGATGATCATGACCGGCCTCATGGCCATGGCCTTCATGTGCTTCTCGGGAATCAATCTGTAAGGGCGGGATGCATCCCGCCCCTACCAAGGGACTGAAAAAATGGATAACGTAACTTATATTGTATCGAGCGTCGTTGTTTTCAGCTTCGTCATCATGTTACTGGTGATCATGCTGATGGTTGCGGCCAAGAAGCTGGTTCCGCAGGGACTCGCCAAGCTGAGCATCAACGAAGGCAGTCGCGAACTGGAGGTCAAGCCGGGATCGTCCCTGCTGTCCGCCCTCTCCAACGAAAAGATTTTCCTGCCCTCCGCCTGCGGCGGCGGCGGAACCTGCGCCATGTGCAAATGCAAGGTGCTCGAAGGGGGCGGTGAGCTTTTGCCGACCGAAGCCGGACAGGTCACCAAGGCCGAAGCCAAGGAAGGCGTCCGCCTGGCCTGTCAGCTGAAGGTCAAGGAAGACATGGTGCTGGATATCGAGCCGGAAATCCTCGACATCAAAAAATACGAATGCACCGTACGATCCAACGACAACGTGGCCACCTTCATCAAGGAACTCGTGGTTGAGCTACCCAAGGGCGAAAAGCTCGACTTCCGTGCCGGCGGCTACATCCAGATCGATGTCCCGGCCTACAAGGGGCTTTCCTACAAGGACTTCGACATCGCACAGGAGTACCGCGGCGACTGGGACAAATTCGACCAATGGCAATATGTGGCCAACAACGACGAGTCGTGCTTCCGCGCCTATTCCATGGCGAACTTCCCGCTGGAAGACGACATCATCATGCTGAACATCCGCATTGCTTCCCCGCCGCCGGGCACCAGCTATCCGCCGGGCGTCTGTTCGAGCTATGTGTTCAACCTGAAGCCGGGCGACAAGATTACGATCTCCGGCCCCTACGGTGAATTTTTCGCCCAGGAAACCGAACGCGAAATGTGCTTCATCGGCGGCGGCGCCGGCATGGCCCCGATGCGCTCGCACATTTACGACCAGCTCAAGCGCATCGGCACCAAGCGCAAGATTACCTTCTGGTATGGCGGGCGCTCCGTAACCGAACTGTTCTACATGGATGAATTCAAGGAACTCGAAAAGCAGTTCCCCAACTTCACCCTGCACGTCGCCCTCAGCGATCCGCTGCCCGAGGACAACTGGGACGGCCCGACCGGATTCATCCACAACGTCGTGCTCAACGAATACCTCGACAAGCACGAAGACCCGACCGAGATTGAATATTATCTCTGCGGGCCGCCCATCATGCTCAAATGCGTGAAGGACATGGTGCACGAACTGGGCGTCGAGCCCGAGATGGTGCTGGCCGACGACTTCGGAATTTAGCCAACCCCAAACCGAAATTCACCTGCCCGGCATCCGCCGGGCTTTTTTTTATGCAGCAGACCTTGGCTAATCTTCGGGCTCTTCCCCAATCGCCAACGCCTGGAGATCCTCCTCGCCTTCGAGTTCCACCTTTTCAATCTTAGAAAAACGGTTTGAGATCTTGCGGGCCGAAACATTGACCTTGTCGACATCATCGTGGGCCATGCGGATGCGGTTGGCCAAGGAATCCATGCGACCCTGGAACCGTTCGAAATCCTTCGAGAGCGCCACGAGGTGCTCCTGGATAATGTGCACCTGCTTGCGTGTCGCCGCATCCTTGAGCACGGCGCGGGAGGTGGTGAGCACGGCCATCATCGTGGTCGGCGATGCCAGCCAAACGCGAGCCCGCTGCGCCTCCTCGACCAGTTCCGGATAGTGGCCGTGGATTTCGGCAAAGACGGCCTCCGCCGGAATAAACATCATGGCGCCATCGGAGGTTACCCCCGGGATGATGTATTTGCCGGCGATGTCCCGGATGTGTTTCTTGATATCCTGGCGGAACTGCTGCTCGGCCGATTTACGGTCGGCATCGCCCAGTTCGAAATCGACCATGCGCTGGTAGCTTTCGAGTGGAAACTTGGAGTCGATGCAGATGGTGCCGGTGGGTTCGGGAAGGAAAAGCACACAGTCCGCACGCACGCCGTTTTCGAACGTATGCTGCAGCGAATAGCTGTTTTCCGGCATGATGTTGGAGATGAGCGCATTCAGCTGCACCTCGCCAAAGGCCCCGCGCGAGCGCTTGTCGGAAAGTACTTCCTGCAGCGAAACCACGTTGCCGGAAAGCTCCGCAATCTTTTCCTGCGCCTTGTCGATCAAGGCCAACCGCTTGAGCACATCGCTGAAGACGGAGGTGGTTCTTTCGAAACCCTTATCGAGACGCTCCTCAACCTTGCCGCTGATTTCGCCCAGGCGGCGTTCGTTGGTCTCGATCAGCTCCTTGACGCGCTCGCCCAACTGGCGGTTGTTGCGCTCCAACGATTCGTCCACCTTCCTGCGCACACCCTCGACATCCTCGCGAAGCTCCTTTTCCAAGGTTTGGAAAAAGTTTTCCAGGCGCAGGAAGCGTTCTTCGCCCTGCCGGGAGGATTCGTCCATCCGGGTGTTTATTCGGGTGGCCCCGGTCAGCTGGAGCAATAAAACAACCCCCAAAACCACCAGAACCGCAACAAGTAACAGCGTCGTCAGCATGCAATCCTCCAAAGAATCCCTACTATGCCTATTCCGCTGGTCCTTGGAAAGCTTTTGGCTGGATTGGTCGACTGCCAGGTGCTAGCTTGCATATCGGTCAAGGGAGATGACCGGGAAGTCATAGGGAGTGATGCAGATTTCTTTGAGCGACAGTATGATTAGCGAGTTCCTGAGTGGACTCTTTGCCGTATTTTCCCTAGTGGCGGTCGGCGGAATTCTTTCGCTCGTTCTCCAACGGATGGCCAGAAGCTTCCCCTTCACGCGCCTTTCGCTGATTCTGGGCCTCGCCCCGCTCAGCTTCTTCAAGTTCCTTGAACCCGGCGGAAGCTCGACCCTGTTCCTTTATTCAATGATCGTCATTCTGCTTGGGATTACCATCGATGGCATCAGCCACCTGCTCGACCCCCGAGAGTCACCAAGGGCCAAGGCCGCACCCAAGAAGGCGGAAGCCGGGAAGGAAGCGGAGCCCGCACCCGGCATGATCGTTTGGGAAAAGACGGAATAAAGGGCGCAACTACGCCCCCTTTACCCGCTTATGGAAATGCGGCGAATCGCCGCGTTCGTTGAAGCCAACCTCCTCGCCAATCCCCGAGATCCGGCCACTCAGGCAACCCCGGCACATGGACGAGTTTTCATCGGTGCACGGCTTGTTGTCGTAAAGCTGGTATTTCGGGCGGAATTCGGTTTCGGTCACATTGGGCATAATGACGTTGGCGCCGCATTTGAGGCCTTGCTCACGGCCCGTGTATTCCAACGCCTGCAGCGCCGTCGCTGCTGCAATATTGATATCCTTCAGCACGATGCGGGTTACGGCAATCATCTTTAGGCCCAGCGTGAGGGCATCCTTTTTCTGCTCGTCGGTATAGGGCGGAACCTCCTCGCCCATCGGCGTGTCGGAATGCGGGATGTAGGGCCCCATTCCGACCATGTCGATATCGATCTCCTTCAGGAAAAGAATGTCGTTCGCCAGATCGCGCATCGTCTGCCCAGGCAATCCCATCATGACGCCCGTTCCAACCTGGTAGCCCGTGCGGCGCAATGCGGCCAGGCATTCCTTGCGGGTTTCCATCGAATGGTCTTCCGGATGAATCCGGGCATAGAGTTCCGGATTGGTGGTTTCGATGCGCAGCAGGTAGCGGCTTGCTCCGGCCTTGCGCCAGCGGCGGTAAACCTCTTCCGTCTGTTCCCCTAGCGAAAGCGTAATGCCGAGTTCGCGGTTGGATGCTTCATGGATCCGCTTCACGACCCGCTCGATCATTTCGATGTAGGCGGTATCCTGGCGCTCGCCGGACTGGATAACGCAGGAGCCATATTCCGCTTCGTAGGCCCACAAGGCTTCCTTGAAGATTTCCTCCTCGTCCATCAGGAAGCGCTCAACGTTCTTGTTGCTTTTGCGGATGCCGCAATAGTAGCAATCCTTCATGCACAGGTTGCTGCACTCGATCAGCCCGCGGAAATAGGCGATCTTCCCGACATACTGCTCCTTGATGTAGTAGGCCGCATCGTATAGCGCCTGCAGCTCGTCCGGGTCGGAGATTGTCAGCAGCGCCTCGATTTCCTCCACGCAAAGATTTTCTTTCCGCTTCGCCTTCTCCAATATATTCAAAACCATTTTACTCACCTTTTCCTCCGATGTTCAGGACCTAATGTTCGAAGTTTCCGTTTAAAAATAAAGATCGCGGGCGCCCTGCTTCACCTGCTGGATGCGCTCGGTCAGCTTTGCTTTTTGGTCGCTTTGGGGCATGCGTTCGAGTTCGCGTTCGATCTGGATCATGCCCGCCTTTTTGGTTTCGGGCGAGGAATAGTCCTCCATGTATTCGAGGAAGGTCAGGATCGCATTGGGCGTGCAAAAACGTTTGACGAAGCCCGGCACGGCGAACTCCATGAAATGCTCGCCCGTCCGGCCGAGGCGGTAGCACCCGGTGCAGAACGACGGGATAAAGTCGGCCTCGCACAGTTCACGGATCACCTGGTCGAGCGAGCGTCCGTCGTTGAGGACGAACTGGCTCTTCTTGTACGACTCCTCGTCCTGCGTCGAATAGGCCCCGACGCCGATATCCGAGCCGGCATCGATCTGCGACACGCCAAACTTGATGATATCGTTGCGCAGTTCGACCGACTCGCGGCACGTCAGGATCAGCCCCGTGTACGGAACCGCCAAGCGCAGAATTGCAACCAACCGCTTGAAGTCAAAATCGTTAACGCCCGGATACTGCCCGGTATCCGTTCCGATGGCGGGCTCGATGCGCGGGAACGAAATCGTATGCGGCCCAACCTTGAAACGCTCCTCGAGGTGGATCGTATGGTAGAGCAGCGCCATCGTTTCGAAGCGCCAGTCGCCCAGCCCCATCAGCGCGCCGATGCCCACGTCGTCGATGCCCGCCTCCTGCGCGCGGTCGAGGCCGTGGAGCCGCCAGAGAAAATCGCTCTTGGGGCCTGAAGGATGCACCTTGGCATAGGTTTCGCGATGGTAGGTTTCCTGGAAAATCTGATACGTTCCGATGCCCGCCGACTTGACCAACTTGAAGCCTTCGATATCCAGCGGTGCGGCATTGATGTTCACGCGGCGGATCTCGCCGTTGCCGTGCTTCTGGGCATAGACCTCCATCACGGTGTCGTGGATGAACTGCGCGTCGTATTGCGGATGTTCGCCGTAGACCAGGATCAGGCGTTTGTGCCCCTTGTTGACCAGCGCCTTGATCTCGCTATCGAGCTCCGGCATGGTCAGCGTCTTGCGTGCCACTTCCTTGTTGGTGCAGCGGAAGCCGCAGTATTGGCAGTTGTTTACGCAGTCGTTTCCGATGTATAGCGGCGCGAAGAGCACGATGCGGTTGCCGTAGACCAGCTCCTTCAACCTGCGCGCACCCTCGAAGATTTCCTCGGCGAGCTCCGGCGAGTCGGCATTGATCAGCGTCGCCATCTCCTCCGGCTCCAGCCGGTTCTTATCCAACGACCGCTGGATGATTTCCCGCACGCGTTCCGGTGTCGGGTTCTTGGTCTTTTCCAGCCAATCCGCAATCTCGTCCTCAGGAATGAAGCTCTTCAACCCCTCGGTTTCAACTTTCGGCAATCCACGTTTCATTTCATTCTCCAGAGCGTGACGATTGAAACGTAAGGCGTGAATGGATCTTCACGCCTCACGGCTCACTCATCACGCATTTTCATACGCATCCAGTGCCGCAGGGAACGGGGACAACACCCGTCTTAGCACCCCTTGGGTTTGGGCAATGCACATTCCATAGTTCGTGATCGGCACACCGGCCGCTTCGCATTTTTCAATTCTTGAAAGCACCTCGCGGCGGTTCTGCATGCAGCCGCCGCACTGCACCGCCAGCTTGTATTCGGACAGGTTGTCCGGAAAGTCGCGGCCGGAATAGACATCGATCCGCACATCGACGCCAACATACTGCCGGAGCCAGCGCGGGATCTTCACCCGGCCAATATCGTCCTCCAGCGCATGGTGGCTGCACGATTCGGCAATCAGCACCTTGTCGCCCGGCTCCAGCTTGTCGATGGCCGCCGCACCGCGGGCAAACTTGCGCAGGTCGCCCTTCAACCGCGCGAACAGGATCGAAAAGGTGGTGCAGGGAATCTCCGGCGGCGTATCGGCCACCATCTTGAGCACCATCTGGGAATCGCATATCGCCACATCCGGTTTTTGCTTCAGGATGGCGAGCATGTGCGCATATTCGCGCTCCTTGCAAACCAGCGATGCCGCATCGTTGTCGAGCGCATCGCGGATGGTCTGCACCTGCGGCAGGATCAGGCGGCCCTTGGGCGCCTGCAGGTCGATCGGCACCACCAGCATGGCGAGCCCGCCCGGCTTCACCAAATCGCCCATCAGCGGCGGCGGGGTGATGAATTCATCCGGACACACCCGCAACAGCTCGGCCTTGAGGGCCGCCAGGACATGGTCGCGCGAAGCGAGGTCGGTGCTGTTGCACCGAAGGAAGGAAGGATCGGACGGATTCGACAGATCCGCCTTGTTGGCCACGTTGATCACCGGGATTTTCTTCTCGGCCGCCTTGGCTTCCACGCTCTTTTCAAAGTCGGTGGTTTGGCACCCTTCGTGGAGCAGCAAAATCACATCGGCGCGGTCGAAGACGCGCTCGGTGCGGTCGATGCGCTTTTCCCCGAGCGCCGTGGTGTCGTCGATGCCGGCGGTGTCGAGGAAGACCACGGGGCCGATCGGCAGCAGTTCCATCGGCTTTTCCACCACGTCGGTCGTGGTGCCGGCCTGTTCTGAGACAATCGACACGTCCTGGCCGGCCACCAGGTTCAGGAAACTGGATTTCCCGACGTTGGTGCGGCCAAACAAGGCGATGTGCAGTCTTAAGCTTTTAGGTGCGGTTTTCATTTTTAGAGTTTTTGACGTTTGAGCCGTGAGGCGTGAAAGATCTGCTCACGTTTCATTCGTCATTTTTCACGTTCGGTGCCCCAGGGCCATGAGGTTTTGCGGGGAAAGGGTTTTTTCGACCAGCTCCGTCCCCAATTGGTTTTCAAGATATGTCCGGAAATCGGTTGCGCCATCGAATTGTTTAACGAGTTCGGTGGAGCGGTCGTAGCCAATGGCCGGAAGGAAGGCGGTGACGATTTCAACCGAGGCATTAAACTGGCGTTCGCATTCGGCCTCGTCGGCCACGATGCCTTCGGCATGCGTTGAGAGCATATGGCAGGCCGCGCCGAGCAGCTCCATCGATTCGAGCAGGGCCGCTGCGAGCAACGGCATGAATTCGTTGATCTGCAAACTGCCGCGCGAGGCGCATTCGGTGACGATGAAATCGTTGGCCTGCACCTTGATGCCGATCTGCATGACACTTTCGAGGATCACCGGATTGACCTTGCCCGGCATGATCGAAGAACCGGCCTGCACGGCGGGTAGCTTGATTCGTTTGTTCATGTGCAGCAGGCGCAGGTCGCCGCAGATTTTAAGCAGGTTGGCGGCACAGGCTTTCAGGATGCCGGACACCTCGACGAATGCATCGGCGTTGGCCGTTTGATCGACCAGGTTTTCGCCGCGACTCAGTCCAAGGCCGGTGACCTCCCGGAGCTTGTCGGTCACGAGGAATATATAGCTGCGCGGTGCGGTGAGCCCGGTGCCGACGGCCGTGCCGCCCAGGTTGATGACGCGCAGGCGTTCCTCGCACTTGAAGGTGCGCCAGCGGTCGCGGGCAAAGGCTTCGGCAAAGGCGCCGAATTCCGCGCCGAGGGTTAGCGGAACGGCTTCGACGAGTTCGGTTTTCCCGATGGTTGGGATGTGGGCGAACTTGTTTTCCAACCGTTGGAAGGCGCCCTGCAACGCCTCGACTTTTTCCGCCAATCCGCGCAACCCTTGGATGGCGGCAACCTTGACGGCGGTTGGGTAGACATCGTTGGTGGACTGGTGGAGGTTGACGTCTTCTATGGGATGGACGGTGCTCCCGGCCTTGTTGGCAATGAGTTCATTGAGCATCATGTTGGTCGAGGTGCCGGCCCCGCCTTGGAGCGCGGACAAGGGATAGTTTCCATTTGATGCCTGGATTTCTTCACAGGCATAGATGACGGCGGCGGCCTTTTCCGGAGAGAGGAGCCCGAGCTCCTTGTTGGCCAGCGCGCAGGCCTTTTTAACCTGGGCAAGCGCGGCGATGAGGGCCGGCGGCACCGGGCGTCCGGGAATCGGGAAGTTTTCCAAGGCCCGCGCGGTATGGATGCCCCACGGGGCATCGGCCGGAATTTGCTTTTCCCCTAATAAATCTTTTTCGGTTCTGGTGTTCATAAGTGGCCCGTAGACTACGCGGATGGACGCGGCTAAACCTTGATGGAGGTCAAGGAGTGGCCATTTTGCTCAACATGGATTTAACGGAAACGCCGGAAACGCGGCCGAGTTTCCCGGTAAGGGAACCGAGCTGGTCGGTGGTGGCATCGATGACGAGGGTGATGGCGGAGCAGTTGCGTTCGGGGCATGGCACGCCGGTGCGCGCGAGAATCATATCGCCGAATTCGGACAGCAACGTGTTGACGGTGGCCGCGTTCGATTCGCGGTCTTCGATGATTAGGCCCACAAAGCCCAGGCGTTTTTCCATCGTGGTCTCCTCTGTTCCGCATGCGAAACGTTCAGATGATGATTCAAGAACCCTTGCAGCCCGCCGTGGCCGATTGCGCAGGAAAGTCGCCACCCTACCTAAAGACGTAGGGTTGGCAAGGAATATCTAGTAAAAGCGTTTGGGGCGGGTTGGCCATGCCCGTTCGCAGTTGTCGTCGAACATTTTGCCAACGGGGAGTTTCCTGAGGTTTTCGATATGGGTGAACCAATCTTCATTTTTGGCTCTATGGGCAATGACTTCGCCACGGCTGTCGGTCACGACCAGCATATAGCCTTCGTATAGCTCGCCCCGCAGCTGGCCATTCATTTCGAACTCGATGAGCTCGATCGTTTTGCTGGGCAGCTCGAAGACGCTCCTGCTGCCGTCCGAGAGCCGGAAGTTTTCCTTTTTGTAGTCGAGCAGGATGAACTTGTCGCCGGCCTTTTCCTCTCCAACCACGAAAAACTCCAGGGTCAACTCGTGGTTGTATGGGCGGGTGGACTTTTGCTTCACCACGGCGGTGAAGTCGTTGTACATCGCACTCGGGAGCTCACTCAGGCTGTCGGCGAACACGCGCTGCTTGGTGGTTCTGGAGGCCGAAAGATCCAAATCCGGAGGAGAGCTCAGTTCGATATACGTGATATCCTCCGCCGACATGTCCTCTTCCGGAACCTTAATGACCTTGCCCCGGTCTGTTTTGAGGGAAACCTTTCCGCCAATCATGGAAACGAATTCGGCCTCAAGCGTCTTTCCGTTTTTCAGCGTCCACACCCGGGGTTCCGCGAAAGCCGCCGAGCAGGCCAACAGCAAACCAATCAATAGAAATGAAATTTTCATGAGTATCCGTGTTTTAGAAGTCCCGGAACACCGGGCCATTGGTAAACGTGCACTCGCCCTCGGGAAGATACTTGTAGATTTCCTCCAACTGGTCGCGCGTAAACTGTTCGGTCTTGAAGGCGGGCAGCAACGGGCCGCCCTGGCGGGTTTGGGGATATTCCACCCCATCCACTTCCACGAGCAGGCAGCAGGCAACCTGACCGCCGACCCACTCCCCGAAGAACAGTTCCATATCCACCGGCTCGCCGGCTTTCAGCTCAATCCAGTCCCCCACATGCATGGTTTGGTTCGCCAGGAAATATTTATCGCTGTCGGCATCGGACGATTGCCAATAGTCCAATTGCTCCAGACGGCCGTCCCATCCGTTCAAAAGGACATGCTCCCCGTCCACAAGAACACTGATATAGGCATCGCCGATGCCCCAGAAACGGAACTTGATGTCTTCCTTGTAAACCAGCTTGCCCTTGTAGTTCACGAAGAAGAAATAACTTTCCAGCTCGGGGATGCCGAACGCATCCGGCGCAAGGGGCGCAACGATCGGGGGCACCATGAAATGGGTGGTATAGAGTTTCTTGGGCGATTGGTAGTAGCGGGCGAGCTTGGATTTCTTGAAGCCGGCCCGGGCATAGTCGCGCAGTTCCAGCATGAATTGAACCTGGTCCATCGGGATCAACCCCCCGCGCCGGTCATACAGCAGGTGGTAGATCGTCCCCTCGAAATCGTTGCCGATGGACTGGCCGCCACCAAAAACGCTGAGTTCCCCGAGATCGGGGATAATATCGAAACCGCCGACCCCGCCAACCAGACCGTCCGCCATGCCGGTCATTTCGGGGAGCTGGATGTCTGGCATACTGGCGCGCTTGACCTTGGTGACAATGCGGGTGGTGGGCTTCGGCTTGGAGGTTTTCTTCACCTTAACCTTAGGCTTCTTGAGCTTCATTTTCGGTCGGTCAACCGGTTTTGGAGGAACAAACTTTTTCTCCTCCTTATTGACGACCGTAAAAACCACGAGCATTCCGGCCAGCAAGAATGCCGCCGCGTGAATGATCAGACTTAACACAAATCCACTGGGGGCACCCTTGATCACTCCCTTGGATTTTCCATTGCCACGTTTCTTCATGAATATATTGACCCCTCGATTATTCTCCGAAACAAATAAGCCGATCAATATACGCCAGATGCCTCCAAAAAAAAACCCTAAAGAAACCCTAAACACACCGTTATGTTCAGTTTCAGTGATTTGTGCACCTGCGGAATTGCAGTTTCCAACCGCAGGATGCGGCCCTCGGGGTTACGGCATTCGCCGCTTCAGGACTCCGGAAGGTTCTTATACCAAATTAAACTGATTCGTTTTTTTACCACAGAGGGTTAGGATGCTCTGTGTCTCTGAGATCTCTGTGGTAAAAAATCCGTGTCTTCGGTGTTCATCTGTAGCTTCAAATAATTTGGTTGCGGCACCGCTGCTCCAGGTCCTCTGTGGTGAGACCATTCAAGCTAAGTTCCTATTAAAAGCGAAAATGGCCCATTGGCATCCTGTCCCCAAACGGAATTAATTTAAGAATAGGCTTTATCCCAGTCCCGTTCCCAATGGATTATCAAATTAATCATGAATTCAATCGACGACCTACTCCAACCCTACTCCGAGCTGGAAACGGCGATTCGCGGGCTGATGGCCAAGCTGTTCAGCGATACGTGCGGCATGTGCACAGCCTGCTGCTGCCGGGCGGATATCTGCGAAGAGGCCACCGATAGCGCCTTCCTGCTGAAGTTGCTAGAGCGGCAGGGGTTGAAGGCCGATGCCATGGACGAGCGGTTTGGCTGGCTCGACCTGCATGGTTGCTCGCTGGAATACGGTCGACCGCCGATATGCTATGAGTTTTTCTGCGATGAGTTGCTTGCCCGCCTGCCCGACGAAGAGAGCCGCGTGTCCGCACGCGTTCTGGGCAAGCTCCTGGATCATGTCGGGCAAAAGGCCCTGGGCGGATGGCACCTGGTTGAGGTGATGGAGGCGGAAGACCTGGCAAAGGTGGATCTCGGAGGCGTTTCCCGGCGGTTGGAGGAGGCCATGGCCGCCTATGAAGTGATCGAGCACTATGCGCAGAGCGGCAGGTTGAGCAAGGCCGACCACGAAATCCTCGACGCCATCAAGCTCGACATCCCCTAGCCCGGCGACCGGTTAGTCCTGCATCACATCCCATTTGGGGCGTTGCCAGCTTTCCTTGAAGGCCTCGGCATTGCGCTCGACAATGGAATTGGACTTTTCCACCGCATCGAGGAACAGGACGAATGAAAACGCCTGCCCCTCGCCCATGCTGGCAACCGCCTGCTCGGCAAGCCGGTTGGGCGGCAGCAACCGCCGGCCGCTAATCACTTCCGGTTGCAGCGGAAGCTCGCCGGCGGCCCGGTAGGCCTTGTAGACCAGCTCGGAACACACCAGCATGTTGTCGGTGGTGAAATCGAAATTGAGGTCGTAGGGCTTGCCATGGTGGGAAAATGCCCCCAACAAGGCCTTGAACTTTTCGGCCTTCGTCAGGTTCGGGCGGATGACGCCAAGATAGTCGCACCGGGCACTGGTCTCCAGCGATTGGAAGACCACGCCGGGGCGGATGGCCTCGATGACGCGAACGGGATAGCCGTCGTCGGCAACCGTGCGCATGGCCACCATCGCTTCCGGGTGCAAGGCCCTCAAGGTATCGAGCGGCGGGAAGCCGAGCTCGCCGAAGTAGGCCTCGACCTCTTCGGCTGTTCCGACATAGAAGGCAACGTGCGGCCAGAAGCCGGGAATGCCGATATTGGTCATGTGCCAGTTCCGCCGCTGGATGAGGATGTCGCCGGGCTCGAGCCGGGGCTGGCATTCGGCCAGAATTTCCGGCGTGATGAGATAATCCCGCCGCGCGGTGCGGATATGGCTCATCTGAACGGCGACATTCTTCTGCACCGGCAACAGGGTTTCGAAGGCGGCGCGTTCCAGGATGGCCAGCGGATTCTCAACGAAGATTTCGGCATTGGCCCCGAAGGATTTCACCAGGGCCTTCCGGCGTATTTCGAAGTCGGCCACAATCCCCGCATCGATGCCCGAATCCTTGCGCACCAGCGCATAGTAGGCCGCCGCGGCGTTGAGGCGGAGCATGACGTTCGGGTTGGTGAGGCGCTGCTTCATGAAAAAATAGCTATCTGGCGGGATGCCCTCCCCTTCCTCGTTGAGCAGGGTTTCCATGAATTCGTTGCCATCGACCATTTCAACGATTTGCAGACAGGCGTTGTATTGCGCAACGTAGGCCATGTAGGCGAGCAGGAAGGTATCGGAATGAAGCCGCGGTTCGGCCACGTAGTCGATCTGGTAGAAGCCGCGGTATTTGCCCTTGAGCAGGTCGAACTCCAGGAAGGCCATGGCTCCATCGCGCCAAAGGGAGCGGATCGTTCCCCGCTCGGCCCTGGATAGGCTATTCACTTCCCGGCCCAGCAGGCCGTTTGCCTCAAAGGTCTCCACCAGGTCGTCGGCGGACTCGCGCAGCATCAGATAGCTGCTCAAGTCGTCCGAGAGCCCGCTCCGAAGCTCATCGCCGGTCATCCCGAGCAGAGGGCTGCGCTCGACGGGAAACAGGGCCCACGTCACATAGAAGGCCGCAATCAAGACGAGCGCCACAATGCCGTGCGGCAGGAACGGGCGCGTTTTCTTTTTGATTTTGTGCTTTTGGATGCGCAGCAACCGGCGGTTGATCTGGTAGGAGGCCATCAACGGGAGCCAGCCCAGACCCAGCAACGAAAACGCAACCACCCGATGCGAGGGATACGCAATCTTCATTCCAAGCACAACGATGGCCGCAAGCAAGAGCGCCAGGGTAACCAATAGGAGACGTTTGTTTTTCAGCATCGGGAAAGAGTAGCGAACAGGCGCCGAAGATCAACGGATTTATGCATGCTCAGAACCGGTGCCCCACCATCAGGTAGAAACCGACGTCGGGGGTGGCATCCGTGGAAAGCTGCTCCGAGATGCCCAGATCCATTAGCACATCGCCCGGCAAATGCACCGTGCCGCCCGCGAGCAGCTGCAGGGAATGGCCCAGCTGCAGGAGCTCGGTATCGTACATGGCCGAATGCAGATCAACCTGCAGCTTCATGTCGAGCCACGTCAGGGCCCGCCACCCGAGCGATGCCCCGCCATAGCCGGCAAAATTGCGCTGCTTGTCGCCCAGAACCTCCGAGTCGCCCATATAGAGCAGGCCCAGATTGGCGGAAACCACGGTGTTGATGGACTGGAGCAAATCGTAATCCGTGTAGGCGAGCCCGGCGGAAACATCCGTACCGCCGCTTCCGAGCAGGTCGGAGGAATTGCCAGTGGGCAGTTTCAGCACAGAGCGTGCGGCGAGATGGCGCCGGGCCCCGATCGATCCGGGTAAAAGCGAGACGGCGGCCGTCAACCGGATATCGCCCAGCCCACTATGCGTATCGGTCATCTCAAAGAGCGTATCGCCGTTTTCACCGATTTGATAGTGGATCTGGTTTTTCTCGAATTCCATCTGGCGGTCGTTCGAATAGCCGAACAGTTGATGGAACTTGCGAATGGTGGAATCGAGGTATCCGCCGCTGTGCACGATATAGGGAAGATCGATGCCCAGTTCAAGGCGTTCGGAAACCCCATAGCGCAACTTCAGGCAATATTGCGCGGTTTCCCCGTCCCAGATAAAGGTTTCCCCGTTATCGGCCTCTTCAGAAAATGCGTTGTTCGATACGTAGTACAAAAAAGCGGCATCGAGCTTCCCCTTGGGGGTTATGGTGCCGGCTTCGGATTTCGGCAGCCCGTAGATCTGGACAAACGGGTTTTGGTTGGCCACATAAACCGGATCGGTTCGCTCGACGGCCAGGGCAGCACCCGCACCGATGAGCGACGCCACGGCCCAGGTTTCCAGGAATTTAATTTTCAACTTCACGATTAGGTGCACCTTTCCAAAAGCAACATGACCCCGATGCAATTCAATAGGGTGACACTAGGCATCCACCAGGGGGAAGTCCAGCGGTGGATGCTTTTCTTTTTACGGCATTGCAGGCGCCATCCGAAAACAGTAGTTTTTGTGGTTTTTAAGAAAAGGATGATTTGCTGTGCTTGGATTACGATTGAAAAGGTTTAACTGGCTCCCCATGGGAATTGCCGTGCTGGCGATCCTTTCGACTGCGCGAGGACAAACCAACGCCCCCTCGGCCGCGCCCGTGCGCTTTGCTCCGGCCAGTTCATACTACATTCCCCTGGCCGTGGATCCGGCGGTGTTCGACTCGCCCTACAACATTTCCCTTTTCAAGCCACAGTCCGGAGAGGACTCAGCTCGTCTATGGTCGCAAACCAAGTCGCTCTATGTCTACGGCGTCGGCGTCGTCTTGGTCCTGGCCGCCATGCCCTCCGACATCACTGGCTGGGAGACCGAGGATAACATTTTCGAGAAGTGGATAACCAATGTGAAGGAAGGGCCGCGCTGGGACCGCGATGATTGGTATTTCAACTATATTGGCCATACCTATTGCGGGGGCGTGTTCTACCAGGTGGCACGCAAGTCCGGATACCGCCAATGGGATTCCTTTCTCTACGCCACACTACTATCCACCTTCTACTGGGAGTACGGCGTCGAGGCCTTTGCCGAGGTGCCTTCGATCCAGGACTTGGTGGTTACCCCGGTTCTTGGATGGGTCTATGGAGAGTGGGCCTACCAAACCGAAATGGGCATTCGCGGCAACAACAACGAAGTACTGGGGTCGCGGATCCTGGGCGGGGCCTCCCTCTTCCTGCTCGATCCGATCGATTCCCTGGGCAATGGCGTCAACCGCCTGGTAGGTCGCAAATGGATCAAGTCCGGGTATGGATACTTCACCTACCTGCCGGTGGATAACCAGGGCACCACCGATCACCAAGTCTATCTGCACATGAAGTTCCCCATCGGCGCATCCGGCCCATCCGAACCCGATCGAACCAAGCTCATCCAGGCGGCCACCTACGATCCGGTCGACACGGGGATCGTCGGCTTCTCCGTCGGCTCCTCCTACCAGATCATGGACAGCGACTGGAACATGGAGGACGGCTGGTGCACGAAGGCCACCCTGGGGCTCTATTTCACGCCCCGCAGCTCGCTTCGGCTGGCCTACACCTGGGGAAGCCTGGAAGAGAAAGGAACCATACGCAGCAGGACGCATGAAAAATACAGCCTCGACGGACAGTACTATTTAAACCCGAAGGGAAAGGTGCGCCCCTATGTCACCGCCGGTTTCGGCGAGCAGCTTTGGGAGGAAGACACCGCTCAAAAAACCTTCCAGCTCAACGGTGGCCTCGGACTGCACTGGCGGGTGCATCGCAAAATTTCCCTGAATGCCGACTGGATCGGCTTCGTGAGCATGAAGGATGAAACCGTCGACCAAAGCGTAAGCGCCGGACTCACCTACCGCTTCGGGCAGGGCGAGCACTCCAACTGGTATTAGTCCTTCCCCTTGTTTTCCATATCGATTTTCCAAAGCATCTTCTGGGTTTGGTAGACCGTCACAAACAAGGCGAACGTTGCACCGGCCAGCACCATCGGAAGCACGCGCGCAATTTCGAAGCTCCCGGCAAAGGCAATGATCAGCGTGTTGGCGATGATGAAGATCAACCGCACCTCCGTTGGCCCCACGCCCATGTAGGCAATCTTGAACGCGCCGGTCGCCGCGAACGACAGGAACGAATTCACCATGAAGGCGCCGAACAACGCGAGGATGTAGAACAGCAGATACTTGTTGTGGTCCTCCACCATCAACCCATAGCCGATCAGGATCGAGCACAGGAAAAGATAGTCCAGGAAATGATCCATGTAGTAGCCCCACTTGATCAACCCCGTGTTGCGCCGCCGCCCCACCTCGCCGTCGAGCAGGTCGGTGATGTATTGCCCGAAGATCGCAAACGAAACCACCCAGAGAAAATGGATCGAATGGCGCGCCAGGAAACTGAAGAGAATAATGAGCGCGCACCACAGCAAGGTCGTCATCGTCAGGTGGTAGGTCTCGATGCATTTCGGCACCTTGGGCACCAGCCAGTTCTTTAATTTATTCTCGGCATGGGCCAGCAGCCAGGTGCCCTCTTTCTTATCTCCATGAAACGCCATATCAACTCCCCGGGTTCGCGCGAAGCTTCCAGCTTCGGCCGCTTAGCCATGTGAAACGCAAGCACAAACATAAATCAACCGGCACTCCGTTTAATACAATTTTATTAAAGGAAGTGTTTACAAGCAGACAACAAGTGGATACTTGTACCCGCAACACGTTGAAAAAACGTGGGAAGATGAAACCAGGAGATAAAAAAATGGCTGCAAAGAAAACAGCAAAAAAAGCACCGGCCAAGAAAGCCGCTGCGAAGAAAGCACCCGCGAAAAAAGTCGAAGCGAAAAAAGCACCGGCCAAAAAAGCCGTAGCGAAAAAAGCGCCGGCTAAAAAAGCTGCTGCGAAAAAAGCCCCGGCCAAGAAAAAAGCCGCGGCAACGAAAGCCAACAAGGTGAAGTACACTGCCGAGCAGGTTTATTCCATGATCGAGCAAGCTGCCTACTTTGCCGCCGAGAACGACGGGTTCGCCAAAGATCCCGCCGAATACTGGGCTGACGCAGAGGCGTCGATCTACGCCATGGTCAAAGGTTAACCCCGATGGCTACGACGTGAGAAAGGCAGTCCCCCGGGGCTGCCTTTTTTCATTTCCGTTTTCAGGATTAACGCACTTGCCGAATGCGCCCGGTCAGCGACAACTCCGCAACCGATGTGATCTCCACATCGCAAATGGTGCCCACCCGATCTTCCGAGCCATCGAGAACACGCACCGGGAGCTTGCCTTCGGTACGACCGGTCAACGCGCCGTCAACCCGACGGTCCCGACCGTCGATCAACACGCGATAAACCTTGCCGACCATCGCTTCGTTATGCGCCAGCGAAGTCCGCTTCAGCACGTCGCTCAACCGGGCCAACCGTTCGCTTTTCACCTGGGGGGAAATATCATCCTCCCATCGGGCCGAACGCGCGCCGACCCGCGGTGAATATTTCGCAATGTAGGCCATGTTGAATTTCACCCGTTCCATCAACGCGGCACTGTTTTCCAACTGCTCATCGGTCTCGCCACTGAAGCCGACAATGATGTCGGTGAAGATGGTGGCCGTCGGCAGCAGCTCGCGGATGTCGTCGACGATCTTGAGATAGTCTTCAATGCTGTGGTTGCGGTTCATGCGCCGCAGCAGTTTTTCATCGCCGCTCTGCACCGGCAGATGGATCTGCTTCGCAAGGCAATCATAGTCGGCAATCGCTTCGATCACATCGCGGGTCATGTCGCGTGGGTGCGGCGAGGTGAAGTAGAGCCAGAAATCCTTGCCGCTCCGCTGGCCCAGCTCCCCCACCTTGCGCAGCAGTTCGGCAAACGAGATCTCCTCGCCTTTTTTGTCCAGGCCGTAGGAGTTCACATTCTGCCCCAGCAAGGTGATGGCCTTCACATCGCGCTCCACCAGCTTCTTGACCTCGGCGAGAATGTCGTCGCTGGCGCGCGACACCTCGCGCCCACGGGTATAGGGGACGGCGCAATAGGAACAAAACTTATCGCACCCGTTCTGGATCGGAACAAAGGCTTCGAATTCGGAACTGTAGGTCGGGTCGACCTGCCAAAAGTCGGTGCGCTCGTCCTCCCGGTGCAGATCGTTCAGCGGATGCATGGCGGAGAATTCGGTGGCCACGCCGCATTGATGAAGCATGTCGGGCAGCTCCGGCAGCTCGTTCATGCGGAAGACGAGATCGAACAGCTTCAGGAACTTTTTTTCATCCGCCGGGAGAATGCACCCCGAAACAAACGTGACCAAGGGCTTCTTGTTCTTCCATTGGTTCCATTTCTGGATCTTGCTGTAGACCTTGTCGATCGCCTTCTGCCGAACCGAGCAGGCAACCACTCCGATCAGGGTGGCCTCCTCTTCAACCGAGGTCATTTCATAGCCCATGCCCTCGATGACGCTCCGGATCCGCTCCGAATCCGACTGGTTCATCTGGCAACCCAATGTAACGACGCAACACTTCATGATATAAATCTCAGGTTAGCCACAAAGAGGCACAAGAAGCACGAAGACCAGCAGATCGGATTCTTTGTGTTTCTTGTGCCTTTTCGTGGCAATCAAAAATACACTTCCGTATGGATCTGCGCGGTCGTCAGCCCTTTTTCCTGGAGCAGGTCGAAGGCTTCGTAGATCATATCGCAGTTGCCGCACAGAAAGGCGTTGGTGTCGGCGGGAACCTCCAAGGTCTTCAGGTATTCCGTGACCCGCCCCTGGAAATCGCCCCCCTCGTCCCGCGAAACACAATGGAAATATCGATCGCCGTAGAACTCCGCCTCATAGGCCTCATCCCGCTTGGCCGTGCCATGGATCAGTCGATAGTCCAGTTCGGCATAGGATTCCGCAAAACTGTGGTAGGGGGAAATGCCGGTGCCCGTCGCAATGAACAGCAGCGGTTTGCCCCGCAGATCGTCAATCAGCTTAAAATGGCCATAGGGTCCGCCCACGCTCACCGCATCGCCCACCTGCAAATCGCAGAGTTGTTTCGAAACCAAACCATCCTCGACGCGCCGAACCAGCACCTCCAAATGCGCTGCATTCGAACCCGAGTAGACCGAATAGTCGCGGATCTCCTCGTCGCCATCGATGCCGGCACGGATATACTGCCCCGGCTCAAACTCCAACCCGTTGCGCTCAAACCGCAAGACGGAGGTCGATTCCGTCAGGTTTCGGATTTCCAACACTTTGCAGACGGTTCGTTTTTTCTTCTTTAACAACATGATCTTCCTCGCACTCCAAACAGACCTTTTTGGTGCTGTTTGACAAAGTGGGCGTTTATAGGTTCCAGCCTGCGGAAAGTCAAACCGAACACGAGCGATTTAGTCGCTCGGACCCAATCGGCACTCGATTTTCATGGCCCCCGAAACACCGGGAACGGCATTTGTGGAAACGTTGATCCTTCCGCCTTCCACGCTCGGCAACGGTGCATTGGAGCCGGTTGAGAGATCCATCAGCACCGGTGTGTACGTGCGCCCCGACACGGACGGCGTCCATTCGATGATCCACTTTCCGTTTTCAACCACGCTGTTGGTGATTTGCAGGAACGACCGCCCATTGGTCGGAACCGAGCCCGCCACAAACTCCTGCCAAGTGGAAAATTGGTCGCCGTCGGCATCGTTCGTCACAATGGAGGAGAATCCATTAGTCCATCCATGACTGGCCAACCAATGCTCGGGCACGGCCACCGGCGCATTCGTCACGAGGTTTTCGGCAAAGGTTGCATGGATTTCCATGTTCTGGTCGATCCGTTCCAGCAGCAATGTTTCCACGGCGCCGGTTGAAACGCCGTTCACCGTCACGTCGGCAATGTGATACCACTGCGCAGGGGTAATGGCAAAATGGAACGTGTTTGATCCCGGCGAGGCATAGTGCAGTCCCGACGGGCTAATGGATCCATGGGCTCCGGCGGTGGCCATCACGAGCCATTGCGGACCGGCATCCGTCAGCTCAACCTCGATGCGCAGCATACCCATCGACTGCGAAGCCGGAACAATGATGGAGTTGGCCGGCCCCACCACCGAGCCAACTTGCTCGGAGAACGGTTGCCCGAGGGCGGGAGCGCGCATGACGCGGTAGCGGCGGTCTTCGATGGAGGGTGTCCAACTGATCAGCAGGCTACCATCCTGGTTCAGGATCTGCGTGATACGGAAGAACGACGCGGCGTTGGTCGGCGAAGAGCCAGCCACATATTCCTGCCAGACCGCGAAGCCGTCGCCATCAAAATCGTTCGTCACCACGGCATCGAGATTATTCGTCCATCCGAAGCGGGCCAGATAGCGTTCCGGCACGGCCACCGGAGCACTCACCACCAGGTTCAGCGCAAACTCGGCCTGGATGCCCACGTTGGCCGTCACGTTCGAAAGCGTCAACGATTCCACCGCGCCCACCGAAACGCCGTTGGTTTTGACGTCCGCCACGTGATACCACTCATCGGGTGTGATGCTGAAGTGGAACGTGTTCGAGCCCGGCGTCGCATACTGCAAACCCGCAGGCGAAATGCTGCCGTTTGCCCCAGCGAACGCAATCACCGTCCACTGCGGCGGTGCTTCGGAAAGGCCGACTTCAACACGATACATTGCCACATCGTCCATTGTCGAAGCCGTCAACGTATCCGCCGGGCCGTCCAATGTCGCGACCTCCGCATAAGTGCCTCCCGGTTCAGGCGCCCTCATCAACTTGTAACGGCGTCCCGCAACCGAAGGCGCCCACTTGACCAGTACATTCGTACCGGTGGTGTCGATCTCGATGATGCGGAACAGGGATGCCTTGTCGGTCGGCGACGTGCCGGCAACATATTCTTGCCATGCGGCGAAGCCGTCGCCGTCGAAATCGTTGGTGTTGGCGAATTCAAAGTTGTTCGTCCAGCCATATCCAGCCAGCCAAGCCTCGGGTACCGGCACCGGTGCATTGGTCACCATGTTTTGCGCGAAGGTGGCGTGGATCAATCCATTTTCAACGACATTGATGAAGGTGTGCGAAAGCACGGGCCCCAGCGACAGGCCATTGGCAAAGACCTCGTCCACATGCCAATAGTCGTCCGGCACCACCGCGAAGGTTTGGTTTTCGCCCTCGTAGACCGTAACGCTGCCTTCCGGCTCAAGATGGCCGCCCTCGCCCGAGGTCGCCGTCAGCGTATGGCTCGGGCCGGCATCCACCACCGTAAACGCCAGCGCGGGATTCTGCGGCGCCGCGCCGGCAAAGAGCCGGACGCGCCCGTCGGCGGTACCGAGCAGAATATCAGGAACCCCGTCGCCGTTGACATCGGCAACGAATGGACGGCTGCGCGTCCAAGTATCAGGTGTATCGACCAAGGACCAAGCGGTATCGCCGAAGAACGCCCACAGATCGCCATCGGTGTCGCCGCTAACCAAATTAGTCACGCCGTCGCCGTTGAGATCGGTGAACGAAGGTGCGGAACGCCCGGCATCGACCACCGGGCCAACCACGGTTGCCGTGCCATCCAGTCCGATCATCCGGAAGAGGCCGTCCATACCGCCCACGACAATATCATTGGTGCCATCGGCATCATAATCAACCACATCGACCACCGCACGAGCAGAAGCCCCGCTCCAGATTTCTGCACCGGCACCGATCGTCCAGGTGTTGGATTCGATCGCCGAGGTTTCGTAGAGCCAGACGCTGCCGTCGGCCCGGCCCACCACCAGATCGGCCAGTCCGTTTTGCGTTAGGTCGGCCAGGCGGAAACTCAGGCCGAGACAACCGGCTCCCGGAACCGCCAGCGGCGCGCCGTCCACTTCAAGCAATCCCGAATAGACGGGCGCCGGATTGGTGGACGAACCTTCGTTGAGATAGATTTGAATGCGCCCTTCGCTGTTCGTGGTCTTTTCGCCAACCAGCAGGTCGCCCAGGCCATCGCCATCGAAATCGTGCCAAACCGGAGCGGCGTAGCTGTGGACGGAAACCAGCTCTTCATGGTTTCCATAGACCGGAATCCCCAGCTCCGTGTAATCGCCGTCGGCCTCGAGCGAGTTGCCCGCAACGTCTTCGACCAACCGCCCGTCGAGCTGCAACGTCCACTCGCCGAGACCGAGCGTGTTGGTCGGAACCGTCCAAACCAGCGTGTTCGACGCGGAATGCCAGTCGAGATCCTCCAGCGCCGGAACCACCGTCGCGTTGCTCGAAACGATCCGCAGCGCGGCATCGATCAGGCCGTCCGCCATCAACTCCGGCACGTTGACCGTTTCGTCGAAGACCATGGTGGCCGATGCAACGGCGAGATAGTTCGTGGCATCCTTCAGCTCGCCACCAAGGAAGAGATCGACCGTCGGCGGTGTGAGATCAATGGTCAGCGGCAGATCGTTATCGGACGCATTGCCCGCTTCATCCGTGCAGCGCACCGTCAGCTCGAACGCGCCGGCACCGCCGAGGGCCACTGGAATATCCAGCTCCGTATTCACGACGCTTGCGGAAGCCAGCAGGTTCGACCCTTCGAAGATTTCAACCCACAACCCCGTCTCGGGCAACGTGCCGATCACGCTGAAGTTAGTGACCGAAAGAACCGCATCCGATTCCGACAGACCGGTGTCAGGCGAAACGCCCAGCCCCGCGACTGGAAGCGGCGGAGCCGTATCGAGCAGTTTTTCAACCACAGTTACCGTGAACGTGTTCGTTGCCGCAACCGACGGCGCACCGTCGTCCGTTGCAATCACAGAAACAGGAACGCTCTGCCCGACTAGATTGGTCGGCGGACTCCAGTCGATCAAACCGCTAACCGGATCAATATTCATTCCTGCCGGATAGCCGTCATCCAGACCATAGGTAATCGTCTGCGCCGGCACATCATGATCCACCGCGACCGCCGTAACCCGCAGTTCACTTCCGACCGCAACAACCTGCGGATCAATGGCCGTGAGTACCGGAGCCGTATTCACTTCATCAACCGACACCGTGAACCATTGCGATGAAATACCGACCGGCATGCCCGAATCCATTACGGTGACTTGAATCTGCGCATGCGTGCCGCCGTCCAGCTCGCTGGTCTGCCAGCGGATCAAGCCGTCATCATCCACGGTGACGCCCGTGCGGTCCGAAACCACACTGTAGCCCAGTTCCGCGTTGTCGCCATCCGGATCGTCCGCAACAACCTGATAGGTCAACGTTGCGCCCTCGGTAATATTCGTATCCGGAATCAGGGCAATGGACGGAAGCTGGTTGATGATCGATACCGTTGTTACCGCCTCCTGAACCGCGGCTTTGCTTTCAACATTTCCAGCGGTGTCGGTTGCGATACTGTAAAAGGCATACGTCTGCCCGGCTTCGCCTTGGAAGATGGACGAGATGCGCGTGGTGTCGTCCTGCCAGACCGCCCACGGGCCGCCGTTGGTCGAAACCATAATGTCAAAGGTTGCCAGCGCAACATCGTCTGCGCCGCCCCACATGACCGGGATATAGACGCTGCTTGCCGCGGGCAGCGGCTCGACGGAACTGGAAGGCGGCGTGACATCGGCGGCGATTTCGGCATAGCGCAAGGTGTAAACCCCGGTACTGTCGTAATCAAGCAGGTGCAGGTAGTTTTCATAAACCGGCCGCTTGCCCTGGCCGATAAACGTGCGGTCCGTTGTCCACACATTCGTACCGACCGGGATCACCAAACCATCCGAACGTACCACTTCCGCCAACTCGAACAGACCATCCGCCGGGTCGGGGAACCGCAGGTACGTCCAGCCCGTCTGCGCGCCGTTGGTCAGCGCCAACTCCACCATCAGGTTGCCAGCAACTACGTTGGAGCAGCTGGCCCCTTCGCCAAGATATGCAACGTTCGTAACCGTGCCGTCGCTCAGATGGAGGGTATCGCCGATCTGCGCTTCACCCAATTCATAATCCTCATTGGTGAAGAAATCGGGCTGGCCGTCGTCCTGGTCGCCCAGCGCATTCGCCATCCGGATCATTTCATAAATCCGCACCTCTTTGATCAGTGAAATACGCGGATCGCCGAAGCCGTCGAGATGCTCGAACGTGGCTTCATAATCGCTGAAGAAACCGTGCAGGCTCGCCGTCATCCACCACGTTGCGGTTTTACGTTGGGCGGGATCAATATTACCAAAGTCGGCCATCAGCGATGGCGAACGCGCTTCTCCGCCCATTTGCGAGCCGATGATTTCAAAGTCGATCAACAGGCCCTTTTCGTTATCGACAATTTCCGGCTGGGCGGAATTGATGGTTAAATTACGGGCCGCACCGCCGCCTTTGTTTTCAACAACCACCGCCAATGCAAACGGCTCCTTGGCTTCAACCGGGTCGGTATGCGGGTCATCGCTGACGACATCGCGCTGATGGAAATATTTCAAATGCAGCGCCGCATCCGGACGCACGGTGACCGGCACCGGCTGAACCGGAATACTGACCGGCGTTCCGTCCTGCACATAACCGATGGTGCCGCTGATCAGGTATACCGTATCCACGGAAGGCGCGGCGGAATCGCGCGGAATCAGCGTCCACTGAACCGTAGCGTCCGCCCCGAGGCCGAGGGCATCGGAGCCGTCAATTGCACTCAGCCCCTGCATATCCGTTACGCGGATATTAAACCGGTCGTTGGCCGACAGACCGGACGAATCGTGGACATTGAGATCGAACGCAACATGCTGCAACCCTGTTTCCACTTTCTGATTCGACAGCTCCAGCGTTGCCCGGAAAGCCGACCGGGTCATTACCGCCTGCTGATCGATCTTGATCCGCACTTTTGCGCAAACGCCGTCGGAGTCTTCCATCAGGCTGTTTGTAAACTCGGTGAACACCGTTTCAAATTCATCAGCCGGATCGGCATAGCCCTGCTGCCGGCTTTCGGACAGCGCAACATCCATTGCCAGCTCAACGGCAAGCAACTCGTTTTCATCAATAAAGTCAGTCGATTCGCCCGGCGGCACATCCGCCACCGTTTTAATGTTCCGCGCATAATAATCCCACGTCCGGTTAAAGCGCTCCGCGACCGGCATCACAGCGGCCGTCGGGATACCCAACGACACGGCCAGACTTTCGAGCTCGGACATTTCCGCCGCACTGATCACCTCGGCTTCTTCACTGCCGGACTGCATAACTTCGACCAGCTTTCCGTGCCACTCTCTCTGTTCCTCGCTATCCATGGCCATCACGCGTTCGCGGGAGCCCAACAGAATCTGATAACGGGTATAGGTGAGTTCGATTTTTGCCAATGCCGCATCCAGCTCGGCCGATTGGCCGCGCAGTTCCGGCCCGACCACCGAATACCATGGGTCGTACGGACTGGATGAATCAGTTGATAAACTGTCTCCCCCTTTACTGGACGGCGATGTCAGGCAGTCAATCAGCGAGTAATAGCAGAGAAGAGGATTCGTTCCCGGAATACAGCCGATAGCAGCTAGCGCGGCATCTTTGCTCGTCCGGGTGTAAGCGGCCTTACCGGCACCGTAAGCGCAGCCCATCGGCGTAAATCCGATAAAGCATTCAAACGCCCACAGCGGCAGGCAATCGCAATTCAGCTCTCCCACCTCGCTTTCAAACTCCACGCTGTTGATGGAACCGCGTCCACCGCCTCCGCCTCCGTATGCTGCCGCGACAGCTCCACCGCCACAGCCGCCGCCCGCGCCGGACGCCGGAATCGGAACCAGTACCGGAACCTTTATTCCACAGATATATGCATAGCTCACCTTTCCACCGAAACCGCAGCCGCCTCCACTACTGGTGGCAACCTTATAGGCGGATACGTTGTCCGGGCCGGGAACCCCGCCGGTACGCTGAACAACGACCGGAATGATCATGGAACTCTTCGCGGGAATCGTCCCGATCTGTTCGATCAGCGGAGTAACACGGTAATCCGGGTGCGAATTAAATGTAAAGGCGCCCTCCTCGGCATCAATGAAGCCGTGGTTTTCAATCGTGAAATTAATAACCTTCGTCTGCCCCAACTGATCCAGCCCGGAAACATCCAAAACCGATGGTGTAACCGTGACCACCGGCGCGGGCACATTCACCTCGTAAGTCGATTCGATTGAAATCTGATACCGGTCTTCAAATTCGATTTCCTCGACCGACCAACGGTATGTAACGAACTCGCGGGAGATGAATACTTCCGTCCGATTCAGCTCGCCCGCATGAACCTGCAGGTTTTTAACCGACCGCGTATGGTTGGCTGAATCCACCTCAATCGTGTACCAGCCTTCCAGCAACCCATCAAAACGGACGTTGCCGTTGGTGCCGGAAACACCGCTCAAAATTTCTTCAGCCGTGATGGCATCGCGCACAACAACCTCTGCGCCAACCACCGGCGGACTGCCTTCCGCAAAATAGGTGAATTCATCCGTAACCGTTACTTCGAGATCGCCGGTTTCATCCGAAACCACCCTGAACTCAAACGGCAGGTTTTTATTCGATCCATTCGCCGGCACCAGCACCATGTGGCCGGAATGCAGCGTCAGCATTTCGGACGGCCCCGGCTGCAGCAGCAGGGAAACCATTGCAAAATCACCGGGGGCGATCGACGGAACCTGCCCCGTCGAAGCCGGCATCATCCACGAAAGGTCGGGCAACAGCACATTAATGGCGCCGGATTCCAGACCGCCTTCGTTTTTAATGATGAAATTGTACACCTTCGAACCGCCGCGCAGCACGGATGATTTCAGCAGCTCCGGATAAACCACCAGTTTCGGCGTCAGCGGAATCACGTTCAGCAGCACCGGAACATCAATCGTCACGCCCTGCTCCGTTGAAAGCCGAACGGTAAAGCTGTGGGCCCCAGAATAACCGATGTCACCATCGATGGAAACCGACAGCCCGACCGAACTGCCCGCCGTCAGCACGGAATTGGAGAGTACCGCTTCCACCGAGAACCCTGCCGGTGCGCCGACCAACGAAAGGCTCAACCCGGTCAGATCATAAACCGTCGGGTTGCTGACGGAGCCGACCACCGTGGTCGATCCGCCTTCAATAAACACAATCGCGTCCGACGGGAAGTCCGGCAATACGGTCAGGATGGCAAAGGTGTCTTGCGTCGGAGCCTCCGAAAGCCCCGGATGGCAAGCCCCCACTTCATAGTCGCCGCCCTCGTTCGGAAGCGGCGTCCATTCCAGTTCATAATCCCCGTTCGCATCCGTGACCGCCGAAACCACCCGCTCGGCTCCGCCGACGCGGATATGCAGGTTCACCGTAACGAACGGTGCTTTTGTTCCGCCGCTGCGGACGGCTGAACCGTAGAACAGGATCGGGGTGTTTGCCGGAATCAGTTCCGCATCGGTCTGAACCGTAACCGACCACGGAATACCCACGGTGAGCGGCTGCCCATAAATCTTCGCGTTGTTCCATTCAACCAGTTCGTCGACCGAAAGCCCGGCATCTGCAATCACAAACAAGCTGTATTCGCCTGCCCCTTGCGGCGCACGGACATTAATGGTTTTTTCGATGCTTCCGCCCGCCGGCATATCCTGCACCATCACATCCTGCGCGAGCAGGATATTGCCGTCTGCAACACCGTCCTGCGCAAGGAAAATACGCTGGACAAAGCTTTCGTCCGAAAGCCCGGAGCCGCGGTTTTCCAGCCAATAGGTCACATCAAAGGTTTCGTCTGATTCAAGGTCGGTTTCGGATGCAATTGCACTGATCACGAAGTCGGGCTTGATTTCGTCCGTAACCACCAGCGTCAACTGGGCCGGGCCATAGTTCGTGGCCGATGCCGTAACCAGCACCGACCGTGTTCCGTTCGTTCCATCAAGCCCGATCATGCTGACCGGCAGATCGGTAACGCCGTTGGAAAGAACCGCCGAAACCGGCAGTTCCAGCTCGCCCGGCCGGTCAACCGAAAGGGTAACTTCAACCGGATTGTTGGTTGCGCCGCCCCGACGCAGCACCACCAACTGGTTGGTTTCGCCCTCGAAGATCCAGCCTTTGCCATACTGCAGCTCAAGCGTCGGCCCTTCATCGTCGCCGACTTCCAGCGATTGAACCGAGGTCTGGATGATCGCGGAATCGTCTATCCGGATTTCCCCGCTGATCAGCGTGATTTGCGATCCGTCGAGCAGTTCATCATCCACCGCACCGATCAGGAAATCGGCAAAACTTTCGTTGGCCGGAATCACCACCGACTCCGGCACATCCGCCGCTGTCGGATCACTGTTGGTCAGCCAGACCGTCAGCGGTTCCGTTGAAGTAATCGACCGCTCGATCCGCCCAACCACGGCATTCGGCCCGGCGGATTCCGGAACAATCGTCCGGCTCAGCGAAAGGCTGATCCCCGGCCAATCATCATCCACGAGCGTAACGGTTGTTTCTGCCGACACCGCACTAGGCGCGGAAACCGTAATACGGACATCGATAATATCCTCAATCGTCTCATCATCCAGTCCGGTGATCTCAAATGCAGCACTTGTCTGGCCTGCCGGAATAACTGGCGCCGCACCGGGTTGCACCTGCGACAGATGCGATGAACCAACGGTTACGGTTAAGTCGCTGCTACGTGCACGCTGCACCGAAACCGTGCCGACCAGCGTCATCCCTTCAAACAGTGCATCGTCAATCAGCACCGAAAGAACCGGCTGCGGTTCCAGCGTAACGGTATTGGCCTGTATGGTGGTATTCGTTCCGGCGGCGGTCACGCTGACCTGCAGTTCATAGTCCCCCGAAGGCAGGCTGGTTACCGGCAGGCTTGCGGTTGAACCGTTCGACAACACCGTCCAGCTTCCGGTGCCCACTTCGCGCATTTTAAATTCGATCGCACCAATACCGTCGGCATCGCGGGCCTCCACCGCCAACGTTGCATCGCGGTCAATCACTAG
This sequence comes from Pontiella desulfatans, assembly GCF_900890425.1. Classification (NCBI taxonomy): domain Bacteria; kingdom Pseudomonadati; phylum Kiritimatiellota; class Kiritimatiellia; order Kiritimatiellales; family Pontiellaceae; genus Pontiella; species Pontiella desulfatans. The sequence continues at coordinate 4,001,767 of NZ_CAAHFG010000001.1, forward strand.
TCCGTTCGCGATGGCCACGCTATTCGCGGTGAAGGATTGAATGACCGGAGGCAGGCGCAGGGTTTGCGAGGCTTCGGCGGGCCAATAGCTTTCGTTTCCGTCCTGAATGGCGGCCACGCGGACGGTACCGCCCTGGATGACGGAGAGGCTATTGCTGTTGACGATCTCCGCGGTCTGGCTGGGAGTGACGGTGTACCGAACGGGAAGACCGCTCGATGCCGTGGCGCTTAGCGGGATCAATGCAGGGCCGGGCACGATGGGGACGAATGTGATGGCTTGGCCAACCTTGAAGACCTGGATCGATTCCACCACCGGATCGGTGTCGCCGAGGATATTGACCGTGGAGACGGCGAACCAATCGTTTTCGACCTCGGCCAAAGACCCGAGTACCACGCGGGTGGTTAGCGACGTTGCGACGGGTACCATGGAGGCAATGTTGCCGATGGCCGAGGTGGAACGATAGATTTCGTAGCGTTGCACAAACTGCGAGGGTTCGGCGGAATCCCATTCGATTTCCACTTGTCCATCACGTTCGGTCAGATAGAGGTTTCCGGGATTCGGCAACCAAGTGACGCCGAGGATGGTGGAGCTGCCGTTGTCGATGTCGAAGATATCGACGGCGACGATGCGGAAGTTGTAGCCGTGGGCGGCGAGCAGGTTGGTGGCGGCATAGGAGAGCGTGCCGACCGGGAGCCATTCGGGTTCGGCGCTGCCGCCGAAATAGACTTCGAAGTGGTCGAGGAAGCCGGTGCCCTCTTCGGGCGGATCCCACGTGAAGACCATGGAATCGGGGCCGGCCTCGACGGCCAGGTTGCGCACGGCACCCACGCCGCCGACGGAGGCCTGGCAGGAGACGGAGTAGACCGCCGGATCATAGTTGCCGCCCGCATCTTCGCCCACAACGGCCACATAGAAGATGCCGCCGCTGTCGAGTCCTCCGAGCGTATACGAAAGCCTGCCGCCGTCAATCGTTTCGAACGGCTCCATGCCGGACACGTCTTCGAAATAGGTGTCGGCGACATAGATGCGGTATGACGTCAGGTCGTTTTGCGCCAGCTCATTGTAGAGGGGCCACGCAAGCTCAACCGCCTGATAAGCTTCAGTCGATGTGATCGCCGTAAAACCGCTGCCGATACCCGTGACCGGTGCAGGCGCAACGGCATCGGCCACCACAATCGAGAGTTCCCGCGAGATGACTTCGGAATAGGTGTTCGAATCGGTTGCACCGACAAACAGGCCGACTTCGCGCGACACAAGCTCTCCAGTAAATACATAGGCCGCCGAATAGACGATTCCGTAATCCTGGTTGCCAAGTCCGTCTACGGGCACCACGGCAAAATAGTGCGTTTGCCAGGCCGGCAAACCGTCGAGCATCACAACCTGGGTTCCCGCCATAACGTTGGTATAAACCGACAGGGTCGATACATCCGTGAAGGGTTGGTCTGAATAGTAGATGTCGTAGCGCACGATATCGCGTTGGGCCAATTCGTTATAGGCACTCCAATCCAGCTCAACGCTTTCCCCGGTCGGACTGGTGGAGACCACGAGATCGGGAATGCGGTCGGGCGGCCCGGCGGCATCAACCACGATGCTGAGTTCCCGGGAGACCACCTCAGGCAGGGAGAGATCGCCGTGGCCATTGAAGAGGGAAATCTCGCGGGAAACCACTTCGGCGCCGAGCACATAGGATGCGGTATAGGTGTAGGCGGGATCGTAGTTGCCCTGCGCATCGACCGGAACCACGACAAAGAAATGATCCTGCCATTCGGTTAGCCCGGTGAAAAGCAACGAGAGCTGCCCGGCGGGAATATTGGTGTAGGCGGTCATGCCCGAAATATCGGTGATGGCGGTGCTGGAATAGTAGATGGCATAGTAGACGACATCCCTTTCGGCCAACTCGTTATAGCTACTCCAATCCAGTTCGACCTCGCTGCCCGTTGGACTGGAAACAATGCCGAGGGTGTCGATCGCCGCGGGAGGTTCGTCGGAGGAGATAAGGATGCTGATTTCGCGGGAGAGGGTTTCGGGGGCTTCGTTGGAAAAGGCCTGCCCGATAAAGAGGGTGCATTCGCGGGAGGCGATTTCCTTCCATTCGTTGGTCGATCCTGCCCCCACGAAGAGCGATGTTTCGCGGGAGACCACCTCGCGCAGGAGGACTTCACCGAACGACGAAAATGCAAGAAAGGCCCAGACAGCTAACATGCAAACGCGCAACGCGCTGCTTCTTGAAGCCTGCCAAAAAGTTCTACCCGAAATCATCCGGCGCATCTCCCTGCAAGGTTGCGCTTCCGGCCAAAAGACCGGAAGCAGGCATGCGCTACGGACGGACGACCCGGACTTGCACCGCCGAATAGCCAATTTTCACCGTGGGCTGGGCGATCCAGCGCAGTACCAGGGGATCGAGATTGTTCGTTGCGGACAGCGTTGCGGCATATTGTGCATAGGTCCCGCTGTGGCGTGGAGTTAGGCGCACGAGCACCTGCGAAGCGGACTCAACGTTGGTGGTTTCCACCACGATTTGCGTGCTGTTGGTTTGCGGCAGGGCGGCATCGGCCCCATAGGCTCCGAACGATGCCCGAGGATCGCCGGGAATCGAAACACCTCCGACGGAAACAATGCGTACTTCGGGTGCTCCGGCAGGCGGCCACAGCAACGCGGTTGCACCGGACTCCAGCCCGAGGACACTCGGGTCGGGCGAAATGGAAAAATTGCCGTCATTGGTTACGCGTTCGACGCGGATGCGGCCTTCACCGCCATCCCAATATGCAGTGTTCCCATATGCAATTATGCTTCCTGTTCCCGATAGGCTGTCGGACACCAACCGGATGCCGCCGCCGCTTCCGGAACCGGAATCTTCTGCGTTATAGCTTATGCCTGCACCTCCGATTGCCCGAATGGTTCCGTTCAGGGTGATGGCCTGTGTTGCGGCAATTAAGATGGCACCACCACCCGCCCCGCCGCAATCGCCAGAGTTGCTTCCCGCACCGCCGGAACCGCCGATGAGCGGAATGAGCGACGGGTTGCCATAGGCTGCCGCCGTGTTGTTTTCACCCACGGTGCCATAGCTGCCCCCCGCGCCATGGGTGTAGGAGAAATCCGTCCGGCCGCCGCCGACGCCTAGACCGGCGGAACGGCTAAGACCTGTGGCATCGCCCAACCCCCCGCGGAATCCACCAGGCCCGCCTTCGGCATGGATGTTGGAATATCTGGGCATGCTGCCCTGCCCATCCAAATTGACTGTTCCTAAAATGGTTACATCCCCGTTGACCAGCCAGACGACCGGCGCGCGGCTCGGATGGTTGGCAAACGTCAACGTGGCGCCGTTGGTGACGACCACGCTGGAATATTTAAAGACGACCGCCCACTTGTTGGAGTCGTATACGCCATTGCCCGTGCCCGCGTCGTCCCACGCGCCCGTGGTGGCCAGCGAAAGATCGATCTGCGTGTTTTCCGTGATGAGCAACGCGCCGTCCGAACCATCCGCCCCCGGCACCGTGATCGCCGCCTGCGCAACCGTGGCACCCAGCGCCAGAACCAATCCGATTATGATTTTCCAGTTTTTCATCTCATGTCTCCTTCGTTAATGCCTGCATCAAAACACACCCTTTTTGAGCCTACGGCCAAGCCAAAACAACCTACGTTTAATAATTCTATTCCCCCGCACTGGCAATCATAATTTCTTATATATCATTTCACATATTGGCTTATAATGATTCTCACCTATTCCAATATGCACCCTTAACCAAAGAACGCATCATTGAACCGAGAACCGTTCCCAAACCCAAAGAACAACAAACACTACCGACATGGCGCACCAGGGAAGAACAAAGGCAACAGTGGCGAAATTCACCAAACCGAAGGGGAGCGTGGGTAATGGTATTCGGGGCTCCACCCAAAGGACCAGCCCGTAGCGCAAACGCTGGAAGAGGATGCGCCCGGACGGTAGTCGCCCAAGACTCAGGCAAAGGGGATTATTGCTTTACATAGGTAGCTGTCCAGCCGCCTTCTGCGACGCTCGTGATGGTATTACCCGACCTTGTAAACTCAACAATCTCGGATTTTCCGGGTACGGTAACCTTGATCCTGTCATTACCTTCCACTTCGTATTGGGCGGATGAGGTGTAGGTATATGAATGGAAGACAACGTCCGTTGCCGGACTGCCAACATCGGTTACATAGAAGTTCGCTTCCGTTGTAAACATCCCGTCAGCGGACAAAATGGTTCGCTGGTAGTATCCTTTGGCATTTGGAAAATCATAGGTGGTCGATCCTACCTCCAATTTAGTGAGCTCCCATGTGCCGACCAAATCGGAGTTATCCCCTCCTCCTCCACCGCCATCATCGTCGCCACCGCAACCGGACATTAAGAAAACACTGCACACCATTGCAACGCCCATTGCCAATACGGAGCGACGCGCACCCCACATGTTCATTTCGCTCATCTTCATCCTGCTTCCCTTTCATTTGTTTTTCCACACATGAGGAATTGAGCCCCCGCCCCGCCCCTCGACCAAGTTCACCGCCCATACCGACGTACTGGTGCGGCCCGCATCTGCGCATTGATGTTCATTAACGGATGGAACCCGACTTGGATCAATGGAGCTTAAACGACCTTAATATACCCTATACTGGTTCATCTGGTAGTTCCGCATCCGGCGGTTGTTCGATTCAATGGCCCGCTGCATTGCTTCCTGGTCGTAGGAATCGGCCTGGTTGCCGTAGTAGCCCCCGCTGTTGTACTGCTGGCTTTGCAGTTGCCTTTGCTGGTGCGCCCGGCGGGCGGATTCCTGCCGTCGAAGCAGCGCAATTTCATCGAGGGCGGCCTGGCAGCCCTGGTTGGCCGAGGCCTGCAAGTATTGCATGGCCTGCTGCTCTGTGATCCCGCTGCCCCCTTGCTTGAAAACAAAATAGAGCGTACAGAGCGCATCGCCATGCTCTAAAGCAGCCGCCTGCTGCACCAACTCCAAGGCACGCAGCTTATTTTGCACCACCCCGTCAGCCCCCTCCGCCAACAAGAGGCCGAGGTTGAACATTGAATCGGCATGACCGAGTGCCACGCCCTTTTCCCACCATTCCGCTGCGGCGGCATGGTCAGCCGGCATACCTGCACCGTTGAAAAGGAAACAGCCGAGTCCAAAACAGGATGCGGCGCTGCCGGCGTCCGCTGCAACCTTGTGCAACTCCAGGGAGAGCGACTGGTTGTTATAGCAGTTGTCCGACTCATAATAGCCGGCCAGGTTGTGCAGCCCATCCGGATTGCCCAGGTCAGCAGCGCGGCGGTAGCAATGAAACGCCCTTCCGGCATCGGTATCGAAGCCCTGCCCATTGAGGTGGAGGATGGCAAGCTGGTTCCACGCTGCGGACGATCCCCCCTCTGCCGCCAGCTCCAGACAACGGATGGCTTCCTTATGGTCGTTGTCCGGCAGCATGCCATAGAGGTGCATCACACCCACCGCCATCATGGCATCGGCATTGCCAAGCCCGTAGGCCTCCAGCATCAGGTGTTTCTTTTTCTCCATATCGCCTGTAACCGCAGCAGCTTTCTCGTGCAGAGCAACCGCTTTTTCGTTGCTCGCCCACGGCACGTCCGGCACCTGGACGCGCAGATCCACCCTATCCAAAGGCAACTCGGCGTGGACGGCAAGCGCCGCCCGGTCGTGGATGCTGCTGCGGGGCGCGGTTTTATTCAGCAGTGCCAGCAACCGATCCCCACCGTTGGCAGAGGAACCGGCCGCGTTTGCATAGTCCCACCAATAGCCGGACGCCACCATCAAACCGTGGGATTCCGCCGCCGAGCCTGCCGTTTCAACATATTCATCGAGTTTGTCGAAGCCGTTGTCGACAACCTTGCCGGACTCAACCCCGTCGAACTCCCAAATGCACATCCACACCATCAGGGAAGAAGAAAAACACCCCCGACGGGCATAGCACTCCGCCACGTCAACAAAACCCTTGCGCCATTCCTTCCACACCCCGGAATCTCTCGCGGCAACCGCACCGACCACCTCGAACCATACCCCGGGCAGGAAAAAGTGCTTGTACGATTCGCGTTCTTCGACCAGCTCCTCGCCCCACCGCTCCATCGCCAGATCCTGCATGTAGGAGGGCGAATGGATCTTTGCCATCAGAGTTGCCATGCCGGGCTCGGGTTTCGGTTTGAGCGGGGAATCCAAAAGCACCGCACCGTCAAGCTCCGAAATGCCCTCAAGGATGCCGTTGGCTATATAGCGCTTATCCGGCGAAAAAAAGGCCCCTGCAGGAAACGGAGTCAGGCTTTCCCCCTCGGCCGCCAAGGCTCGCAACTTCCGGACCATGCGCCCGAACGCCAAGTCCGGCCAAAGTGTTTTCCACTTGCGATCACTTGCCGCCGCAGCCTCGAAATCGGACACAGGGTCAACCACTCCCACCTGCTGCCGCATGATCCCGACCTGCTGTTTGAGCATATTGAAATGAGGCATGCCCCGCATCTCTTCCAGCGTCTTGGAAAATTCGGCAGCCGACGGATTGAACTTGTAGCAGCAGTCGCGGGACAGGTCGGCACAGGCCCGGAGCACCAGCGCCTCGTCCGGATCGCTATGCTCCAATCCACGAAGCGCATCATCGATCGCATCCAACCGCCCCTCGTCAATCAATGCCAGCACCTTGCGACCATCCGCCGACAGCGCCTTCAACGCCGTCTTTTCCACCTTCGGCATCTTGACCTCCGGAGAAGAGCCCTCGTCCTTCCTGCCACACGACACCATGGAAATAATGCACAACAGCGCAATCGCAGCTCTCCATTTAATCCAAGTCAACATAACTCCCAATCCTTTCGTTTCATAAACCGCATGGTTTTGATTCCACCCATTACAACGCGACAGGGATGGCATGATTACAAAAAATCATTCGAGCTGGATAAGCAAAGATCCCGGCAACCTGTGATACGCCCCTTCTCAACAATTCCCCCAGACCAACCTTATCCCCACATAGCAACACGACATACTTACTGTCAATGCAAACGAGATTAGAAAAGTGTTACAAACATTTATGTCATACGGCCAACGTATTTGTCATGGTCGGGTTAACTGAAACCAGCGAGAGGAGTCGAAAAAAGAAATTCCGTCTCCGGCACGTGATCTTCCATTGGAAACCTGTATGATGGGACGATCAAGCAGGAGAAACCCGATCAGCAAACCCTCGACCAGATTAAGCCAGTATCTCATTCCTCACCGGAAGGAAATCGTTGCGACGTTTGTTTGCGCGATGGTTACGGTGGGGGCGAACCTGGCGATGCCGGTGGTGATCCGCTGGGTGATCGACGGGTTGATTGAGGGAACGCTGACGCGGGAACTGCTGTGGCAGTATCTAGGCGCCTTCCTGCTGATCGGCGTAGTGTCGCTGGCGTTTTCGCGATGGCTGCGGCAGATCCCGCAAAAGATGTCGCACAAGATTGAATATGAGCTGCGCCGGGATGTGTTCGCCCACCTGACGACGCTGGATCAGGAATACTACCGCTCGGAACGCACGGGCGATCTGATGACGCGGATGTCGTCGGACATCAATATTATCCGCGACTCGATCGGCCAGGGCTTCCTCCAGGGCACGCGGACGATTACGGTAATTGTTTTTGCATCGATCGTCATGGGCATTGCCGACGCGCAGTTGGCGGGCATCGTGATTGCGCTGTTCACGCCGATGGTGCTGATCTTTTTCCTGATCCTGCGGGTGATGCGCCGCCATCAGCAGGCGCTGCAGGAGCATGTTTCGGAGGTTTCGAACTATTCGCAGGAAAGCTTTTCCGGCATTCGCTGCCTGAAGGGCTTTGCACTGGAGCGGCGGCGCAACGCCGCATTTGCGGATCTCAACTCCGGCCTGATCAACAAGACGATGCGGATGCAGGGCACGCGCCAGAGCCTCTTCCCGTTCATGGCGTTCTGGTTCAACCTCGGCACCATCCTGATCTTCATCGTGGGCGGGAAAAAAATCATGCAGGGCGAACTGACGGTGGGCACCCTGACGCAGTTCATCCAGTATCTGCTCTATATGCAGTGGCCGTTGCTGGCGCTCAGCTGGGTGCTGAGCCTGACGCAGCGCGGCAAGGTCAGCTGGATTCGGGTTCGCGAGATTCTCGAACGGGAATCGTCGCTTGAACATCGAACCTCGAACGTTGAACTTCGACCTTCGAACGGGGATATTCGTTTCGAAGGCGTCGAGCTGGAAATCGAAGACCGAACCTTCCTAAGCGGGATCAACCTGGACATTGCCGAGGGGACAACGCTGGGCATTACGGGCCCGACCGGCAGCGGCAAGACGTTGCTGGTTTCGCTGGTGGCCCGCCTGATGGACCCGACCCAGGGAGCGGTGAAGATCGGCGGATCGGATATCCGGGATATTTCCCTGAACGCGCTGCGTGGCGTGATTGGTTTTGCCGCCCAGGAGCCGGTGCTGTTTTCCCGTACCCTGGAGCACAACATTGGCTTCGGTGTGGTGGATGCCGACATGGAGACGATCGGCTGGGCGGCGGACATCGCCCACCTGCACCACGATGTACTGGATTTCCCCGACCAATACCAGACCATGCTCGGCGAGCGCGGCGTCACCCTCTCCGGCGGGCAGCGGCAGCGCACCTCAATCAGCCGCGCCATTGCGCGCCGCCCCAGGATCCTCGTGCTCGACGACGTCCTTTCGGCGGTCGACACGCAGACCGAGGCGGCGATCATGGAAAAGCTCCAGCCGGTGATGGCGGAGCGCACGACGCTCTTCGTGAGCCACCGCGTTTCAACCCTGCGCTATGCCGACGAGGTCATCGTGATCGAGGATGGCCGGATCACCCAGCGCGGCACGCACGAGGAGTTGATTCGGCAACCGGGCTACTATTCCGAGCTCAACACCATGCAGCAGCTGGAAGAACGACTGGAGGGGGATTCATGAAAATGGCCCGACGCCTCCTCTCTTATTCGGCGCCGTATTGGCGGTGGCTTGCGCTGGCCTTTGCGCTGATCATGTTCACCTCGCTGGTCGTGAACTTCCTTCCGGTGCTGCTTCAACGGATTACCGACCTATGCCTGCTCGACTCCGGCTCCCCGCCCGGGGAGCGCATGGAATTGCTGCTACGACTCGGCGTCCTCTACATTTCGATGGCGGCGGCCGGCCATTTGGTTCGCTATGCGCAGGCGATGCTCACGGCCTGGATTGGGCAAAAGATCATCTACGACCTGCGGCTGGAAGTGTTCCGCAAGGTGCTCCGCATGCACCAGGCCTATTTCGACAACACCGCCATCGGCACGCTGATGACGCGCGTCACCTCCGACATCGAGCGGCTGCAGCATTTTGTTACGGAGGGCGTCGTGGGGTCGATCGCCGACCTGTTCATGATTTTCGGCATCATGGGCTACATGATCTGGTTCAGCCCGGCCCTCTCGCTTTCGATCTTCGCAACAATGCCGCTCCTGTTTGCGTTGATGTATTTCATCAACACCCGCCTACGCAACGCGAACCGCGATATCCGAGACCGGCAATCGAAGCTCAACGCGCTCATGCAGGAAGACCTCACCGGAATGACCACCATCCAGCTCTTCAACCGCGAGGCCAGCGCGTTGCAGGATTTCGACACCCGCAATACGAAGCTCCGCACCGCCTACTTCGACGAAGTCCGCTGGTTCAGCCTCTACTTCCCCTCCATCGAAGGCGGGCAGGTTATCGCCATCCTGATCACGCTTGCCGTAGGTGGCTTTGCCATCATGAAGGGTTCGGACATGGTCACGATCGGCAAACTGATCGCCTTCCTCGCCTACGTGCGCAACTTTTTCCACCCGCTCGGTTCGCTCTCCGACAAGGCGGGGTCGTTCCAGATTGCCATGGCCTCGGTCGAGCGGGTTTTCGGCCTGCTTGACAAGGAGGAACTGATCAACGATCCCGCAGTACCGGAATCGCCGGAGCGCATTGCCGGCACCATCGCGTTCAACAACGTCTGGTTTGCCTACAATGAAAACAACTGGGTCATCAAGGACCTTTCGTTCGAAGTGGAACCGGGCCAGGTGCTCGCCGTGGTCGGCGCAACGGGGGCGGGCAAGAGCACGATCATCAACCTGATCGGCCGGTTCTACGATGTGCAGCGCGGTTCGGTTACGATCGATGGCATCGACGTGCGCAACTTCGGCAAGCACGACCTGCGCGGACGGCTGGGCTATGTCTTCCAGGATCCGTTCATCTTCACCGGCACCGTGGCCGACAACATCGGGCTGGGCACCCCGGGCATTGGACGCGAGGATATGGTCCGTGCCGCCAAGACCGTCAATGCCCATGGTTTTATCGAGGCCATGCCGAAGGGCTACGACACCGAACTGAACGAGCGCGGCGAAGGGTTGTCGCTCGGCCAGAAGCAATTGCTGGTGATGGCACGCGCACTGGCGCAGGATCCGGAGTTGCTGTTCGTGCTCGACGAAGCCACCGCCAGCGTGGACACCGCCACTGAAATGCTCATCCAGGATGCGCTGGCCAAACTGATGGCCAACCGCACCAGCATCGTGATTGCCCACCGCCTTTCAACCATCCGCCATGCCGACCGTATTCTGGTGATGCGCCATGGTGAGCTGGTTGACCAGGGAACGCACGATGAGCTCATGGCGCACGATGGCTACTACCGCCAGCTCTACGAATTGCTCATGCACTCGCCCGACCAGCCCTCAAATTTCCAAATTTGAGAATCCCGGCGACGGCAAAATGGCTACTTATTAAGAAAAACAATCATGGCATCCAACATGCTTGAGTACCGGCAGGATGGGATTTCGAACAAACAGCCGTGGATTCACCTTGATGGAGATCATGATCAGCACATCGATCATCGGTCTATTGGCCAGTCTTGCCCTGCCCTCCTTGAATGAAGCGGGCAAGCGGGCCCGGAGCAAACGCTTTTCCCACGAAATCCGGACGGTTGCCCACGCTTTCATGAACTATTCCATCGAAGAAGGGGGTTACCCGCCCGACTCAACGCCAGGGATTATGCCCAAGGGCATGTCGAGTTATCTGGAATCCTTCGGATGGAATGAGAAAACGGTGATCGGAGGCCAATGGGACTGGGATCACCGTGTATTCGGCATAAGAGCCGCCATTTCGGTCTACGGCCCCGACTGGAACGAAGACCTGATGGAAAAGATTGATAAGACGCTTGATGACGGCAACCTGGCCTCCGGCGATTTTCGTAAACGCTCCGGCGGCTACATGTATATTATCGAGCATTAGCCCCGGAGCAATCAACTCTTGAAAATTCATTGAATTCTCCTATATTGGTTTCAAAACCTACGGAGGATGCCATGAAGAATGCAATGTTGTGTCTGGTTATCGCAACGGTTGGCTTGGCCTATGCCGACGAATCCACCGAACAGCTCCGCCAGGAGTTCGAAGCCCGCATCGCGGCCCTGGAAACCCAATCCGCGGCGGATTCTTCCGCCCCCGGTCGGGAAACACTCGACTTTGAGTTCCACGGCTATTTCCGGGCCGGCCTTGGCGCCAACGGGAACGGCGATGCCATGGAATCCTTCAAGGCACCGAACGCCGGCGCCAAATACCGGCTGGGCAACGAGGCCGAAACCTACATCGAAGCCTCCTTCCAGCAAAACTTCCGGACGCAGGCCTTGATCGATAACAACGTAGACTTCTACACCAAGCTGACATTTGCCTACGTTACGCCAACCACCGACAACAATGCGTTCGACACCACCACCTCCCTGCGCGAGGCCTATGCCGGCGCCCGCGGGGTCTGGGATGCAAAGAAGGAGGCCATGTTCTGGGCAGGCAACCGCTTCTACGAACACCTCGACATCCACATCAACGACTTTTTCTTCCGCGACATGGCCGGCTTCGGCGGCGGGATTGAGGATGTGGAGCTGGGCGACGAAATGAAATGGGCCTTCGCCTGGCTTGGGGGATCGATCGATGAACTGGATTCGGACGGAACCACCTACCAGAACAACTACCACTTCAACAAAAACACATTCGATTTCAGGCTGTACGACATACCGGTGGGCATTGGCACCCTGGCCCTCTCCCTGGATCTCGCCGACTTTGCCGGCGACCAGCTCGACGACGGGGCGGGCAACACCATCACCATCGAAGATAGTCTGGGCTGGGCGGCGGGCGCCATCCTCAAATCCGATTTGACCGATGAAATGGCGAACCGCTTCACCATCCAGTATGGCGCCGGGGCCGCGGACAACTTCCGGGCCGTCATCACCGCCCCCCAAGGTGTGGCCATCGACACCAACATCAACCGCATCGCCACCGACGATACCATGCGCCTGAGAATCACCGACGACATCGTGATCGACAATGGATCGCCGCTATCGCTGCAGGCCGCAGCCATCTACGAACGCTACGACAACGGCTTCGACACCATGAACACCATCGATTGGGTTTCCATTGGTGCGCGTCCGGTCTATCACTTCAACGACTTTTTCTCGCTGGCCTTCGAGGCCGGCGCCGACTACACCAACCAAAAGGGCGGCCCCGAGGGCGTGGTGGGAAAGTTCACGCTGGCCCCCCAGATCCAACCGGCGGCAAAACATTTTTCCCGCCCGTCCATACGCGCATTCCTCACCTATGCCACGTGGTCGGATGGCTTCGAAGGCATGGTCGCCCCCGTCGGCTATGGCAACGAAACGCAGGGCATCTCGGCCGGCGTCCAGATGGAGGCGTGGTGGTAATGGGGAGGCTGAAGCCTGCCCCTACTCCCCGATAATCTTCACCAGCGCGCGCTTTTTGCGCAGACCGTCGAGTTCGTAGTAGAAGATCGATTCCCACGGGCCGAAGTCGAGCTGGCCGTTGGTTACGGCCACCACCACCTCGCGCCCCATGATGGTGCGCTTGAGATGGGCATCGGCATTGTCCTCGTAGCCATTGTGGGCATACTGGTCGTACGGCTTCTCGGGTGCGAGCTTTTCGAGCCATCGCTCGTAGTCGGAATGCAGGCCGCCCTCGTTGTCGTTGATGAATACCGCCGCCGTGATGTGCATGGCGTTCACCAGGCATAGCCCTTCCTGGATGCCCGACTCGCGCAGGCATTCCTCGATCTGGGGTGTGATGTGGATGATCTGCCGGCGCTGGGATGCCTCGAACCAGAGTTCTTTTCGATAGGACTTCATTTTTTCAATTCCTCCAAAGGTACGAGCACTTGATTCAGATAAAGTTGCCGAACCAACTCGCAGTCCAGGCGGTGGCCGGCTTTATAGGACGTGATCTTTCCGATGAACAAGCCGTTGTTGATGAGCGCAATCGCCGCCAGCAGATCCAACACCGCCCGGTGCCATGCCGCCTCCAGCGCCTTGCCTTCGTGGATCAGGCGCGGTTCGTTCATGTAGCGCCGCTTGCCGGCGATGGACACGTTTTTGGTGTTGTAGCCCAGATGCCGAACATCCGCAAAGATGCGGCCGATCGTTGCGCAGTAGACCACCTTCGCCAGCGAGGTGTTGGTGCGGGCAATCGATGCCATCCGCGTGAGCTCCTCGCAAACCGGGAATTTGATGCGCTGCTGGCCAATGGCCGTCTTGAAATTGATGGCGCAATCGACGGTGAGTTGTGGATTGTCCAAATCGTCGGGCGGTGCCAGCGTCACGAAATCGCCATAGGTTCCGCCAACGGTCACGGGCTCCTTCACCGTCACATACGGAACCGGCTTGTCCGTGGTCACCTTCCCGCATTGATCGAGCGCTTCGACCAAGTCGAGGCTCCCCTGCTCGAACAGCGGCGGATCGCCCGAATCGATCTTGATCATCATGTTGTCGATGCCCATGCCCATGCGCAGGGAGACGATATGCTCCACCATGCGCACATAGTTGTGCGGATTCCCGCTTCGCAAAACAATGTTGCTCACGATCTGCCCGGTTGTCCAAACGTTGGCAATACCCACCCGGATCGGCAGGGTATGCGGCAGGTCGGTGCGGTCGAGCCACCACCCCTCCTGCTTGGTCGGTTCGAAGCTGATGGTGCGCATCGCCTTGCCCATGAAGGTACCGGGGCCGGAAATCGTGGCCGACTCCTTCAGGGTGGTCTGGTATTTGCGCACCGGCTCGACCTGCTTGTCGCTCAAGTCCCAATCAACCGGGAGCCGGTCCATTTCGTTGCAGGACGCCTTGATGGCATCGCCATCGCCCATCAGAATGGTGCCTGGATTTGTCATAAATTGAATCCGTTCTGTTTTGATCTGCCCTTTTGAATGACCTACATTTAGTTTTTTCGTTCACCTAACGCAATCAAAACCAAGGGGGCTCTGCTTGAAGGACGCGAAGGTTATCCGCTCCGCCGGCGTGGTCGGCAGCTTTACGCTGCTCAGCCGCGGCCTTGGCATGTTGCGCGACATCATCATCGCCTACCACTTCGGCACCTCGCTGATGGCGTCCGCGTTTTTCGTGGCCTTCACCATTCCGAACCTGTTCCGCCGGTTGTTTGGCGAAGGGGCCCTCTCGGCCGCCTTCATCCCCGTGTTCATCGAAACGCGCACCAAGCAGGGCGACAAGGCGGCGTGGGACATGGCCGCCAAGGTGGTCACCATGACCGCCGCCTTTCTCACCACCATCGCCATTGTCGGAGTCCTGCTGTTTTCGGTAGGAATCAAACTCCCCTGCTGCTCCGAAAAATGGATCACGACCTTCGAGTTGGCGCGCATCATGTTCCCCTATGTGTTGTTGATCTGCACGGCGGCCCTCTCCATGGCCGTGCTCAATTCGTTCAAGCATTTTGCCACCTCGGCCTTTGCGCCCTGCCTGCTCAACCTGATCCTGATCGTGGTCATGCTGGTGGTCTTCCCGATTGTGGGCCAGAGCCCCTCCAACCGCGCCTTGGCGCTGGCCTGGGGGGTCTTGCTGGCCGGCGCGGCACAGGTGCTCATCCAACTCCCGGCGCTCAAGCGCTTTGGATGCCCCTTCAAGTTCTCCAGCCGCTGGAACGATCCCCGCGTCCGCCAAATGTTGTTGCTGATGGGGCCTGCCGCACTCGGCATGGCCGTCACCCAGTTCAACGTACTCATCGACCGCCTTCTGGCCATGTGGATCGGGCCCTGGGCGCCGGCGGCCCTCTTCTATAGCGAACGGATGATCTATTTCCCGCTGGGCATCATTGCCACGGCCATGGGAACCGTGCTGCTGCCCACCTTCTCAACCCATGCGGCCCATGGCGACCACTCCACCATGAGCCGAACCATTGGCGATGCCCTGCGCCACCTTGCGTTCATCATGACGCCCGCCGCCCTGGGCCTGCTGGTTCTTGCGCCCAACATTCTTTCCGCCATTTTCGAGTGGAATGGCAGCTTCGATGCCCAGTCCACCCTGCTCAGTGCGCGGGCGCTGGTGTTCTATGCCCCCGGCCTCATCGTCTTCAGTGCGGCCAAGGTTTTTGTTCCGGCCTTCTACGCCCTGCAGGACACCAAAACCCCGGTGCGCATCGGCGTCTACATCGTCCTGCTCAACCTGGTGCTGAACATTGTCCTGATCCTCACCCTGCCCGAATACTGGAAACATGCCGGCATGGCCTTTTCCACCGTGGTGGCCGAATTGTTCGGCATGGCCGTGCTCGGCATGCTGCTGGCGCGCAAGGTGGGCAACATCCCATGGCGCTCCATATCCCGCAGCTTTATGCGATACCTCGCCAGCGCCTTCGTCATGGCCGCCGCCGCCTGGCTGACCGCCCGCCACTCGCAACCCGTGCTGGCCAACCTGCTCCCGCCCAAGTTTGCGCAGCTGGCGGCTGTGGCACTCGCCGTGGGGGTCGGCGGCGGCACCTACTTCATCCTCGCCCTCGGCCTCAAGGCCCCGGAACTGCGTGAGATTAAAGCCGCCTTGCGGAAGTAGTCCGACACGATGAACTGTAACCAAACCGGGAGCATGCGATGAAACATTGCCTAGTGGCATTGGCACTATTGGGGCTTTGCGCACGCCAGGCGGAAACCAGCGAATCCACCGCATGGAAAGCCGCCGCAACTAAACGCGGGCTGGACGAACAGGCCATGGCGCAACTGGAAAAGGATCGTATCCTGGTCGTCGACGAAGCCTTCAAGCAGGTCTTCTCGGTCTATCTCGGTGGCGGCTCCGTTTTCATCACCTCCGATTCGCTGCTCAACGCCTACCACCTGCTCTACGAAGAGACCATCTTCCGCCTTGAAAACACCAATGCGCAGCACTTGCCGCAATTCCTCCGGACCATCATGGAAAAGCTCGACGAAGCGGGAACGGAAATCGAGGGCGATCCCAAACTGCTTGAAGCCGCGCGCAAGCGCGCCCGGTTGGTCTGCGGCATTGCCCTGCGGCTGGCTGATGAGTCGTTCCAAACCGGCAACAAGCAACTCGACGCGATCCTGGCAGACGAGTGCGCGCGGATCGAAAAGGGCAACGGGCAACGCATGCCGAAATGGCTCGGCACGCCCTCCCCCTCCTTCATGGGCATCGACTACAACCGCTACAAGCCGCGCGGCTTCTATACCCGAACCGAAAAGCTATCCCGCTATTTCCGCGCCTTCTCCTGGCTCCAATCCATCCCGTTCCGCATCAGCCAAGATGAAGAGCTGCTTGCCATGCTGCTGCTGAGCGAGGCCGCTCCCGCAAGATATGAAACCGACTTGATCGACTACAGCCTACTCCTGGGCCGCCTCGACAATCTCGACGTTTTCTCCATCAATGAATACCGGCTTCGCGTCAACCTCGACAGCGGGGAGCTGGACAAGATGCGGATGGAATATGCCGACCAAGCGCAAGAGCAACAGACGGGGAAAATCAACGACACGGAACCCGCTTTCCGGATTCTTTCCGCCTACCAAACCCCGAGCGCCATGTTGTTCGAGCAAACAACCAGCAAGGTGGAGAACCGCGCCCTCCCGACAGGCCTGGAAGTGGCGGCAGCCCTCGGATCGGCGCATGCAAGGAAACTGCTGGCCGATTCCAATCACAACCTCACGTTGGAAACGATCGACGCCAATGCCGACCTTTTTCAAGAACATGTTTTCACTCCCCGCCGACGCCCACGCGGCTACAACCTCTACGGCAACTACCTGCATGTCCTGCGCGCCCTGACCGCCCCCGCCGAACCCGCCGCGCCGGTATTTATAAACGGCGACGCATGGCAAACCAAAAGCATCAACACCCTCCTCGGGAGCTGGGTGCAAATGCGCCACACCTGGGCGCTCCAGGCCAAGCAATCCATGTCCTGGATGTGCGGCTCAGGAGAGCCCGCTGGCTTTGTCGAGCCGAACCCCGAATTCTTCGCGCGCATGGCGAACCTGGCCTATGGAACCAAGTCCACCATCGAGCGGTGCGGGGCGCTTGAAGCCGATTATTCCCTCGCCGCCGAAAACCTGCGGATCTTCGAGAAAAAGTGCGGTGCCTTCCAGACCGAAGACGAGTTCCTCGACTTCTTCCACGACCAGTCCAACGACGACCAGTCCGTGCTCCTTACCGCCTATGCCTTGATGCATGTCACCCCATCGGAAGCCAAATATGGTTCAGCCCAGCTCTACCGGGAAAACGTGGCGTGGCTGAAAATCATCGAGCACGCCATCGAAACCGGCGACATCGGTGCGCACCCCGAAGCCTTGGCGATGCTCGAAAGCATCAACGGCAACCTTCCGAAAAAGTGGGACGATCTCGAGCGCATGAGCCGGCAACTGGAAGCCATTGCCCACAAGCAGCTGCGCAACCTGACCTTCAACGGGCGGGAAGAGCAGTATATCCGCAACTATGGCCATGCTCTCGCCAATCTGATGTTCCATGAAGGAAACTCGTATGTAAACCCCCGCGATGACGCCCCGAAAATCGTGGACGTCTACTCCAACATCAACACCGGACAACACCTGCACGTCGGCATTGCCCGCCCGCGCAAATTGCATGTGCTCTACCCATGGCAAGGCAAAACCATCCTGTGCACCGGCGCGTTGCTGCCCTACTACGAATTCGCACACCCCACGCGCCTCAACGACGCGGAATGGAAAACCATGCTCGGCTCCACAAAATGGCAGCCCAAGCGTTCTCTAGTACAAGGTTTCCTGGATGCCTTCAAACCGAAGGAACCAGCACCGCCGAGCACGCGTCCCGCCGTCCCCGAATGGATCAAGCCGATCCTCCAAGGCGACGGCCTCGCGGCGCCGGAATTCCGGGATTGATAAAACGCAACGACAGGTATTATGCTTGCGAAACAAAGCGAGGACACACCATGACCGCACTGGCTGAAAAAATCTACAACGAAGCGCTGGACTTGCCAACCGATGAACGGTTGGCACTGGTCGATCGGCTATTGCATATTAAGACCGTCCCCACCGAAACCGAAATCGAAAGTGCGTGGATCGAGGAATCGCATAGACGATTGAACAACATCAGGGAAGGCAAGGAAAAAACCATCCCTGGCGATGCTGTATTCGAGGAAGTGCAAGAGAGATTCAGGAAATGAACCTGTACCGCAAACCCGGTTATTGTCGGAAATAAAATCCATGGGAGGAGACACCTATGCCGAACTCTGCCGCCTCGCGGGCAAGGCCGTTGTTGATTATGAAATGATCCAAAACGGTGACCTTTTGCTGGTGGGCATTAGCGGCGGGGTGGACTCGATGATGCTGATGCATGTGCTCGACCGCCTGCAAAAGCGGGCTCCGGTCACGTTCGACCTCTTTGCGGTCACCATCGACGAAGGCTTCGAGGGCATCGACCATTCCCCGCTCGCCGCCTATGCCGAGGAGCAGGGATGGAACCTCAGGATTATCGGAACCCCCATTGCCCAACTCATTATCGAGAAGCAAACCCAAGGCAAGCCCTGTGGCCTTTGCTCCCGCCTTCGGCGCGGCTTCATCCATGGCTATGCCGACGAAATCGGAGCGAACAAACTGGTGCTCGGCCAACACCGCGACGACCTATGCGTCAGCCTGCTGATGGGCCTCTTCCGCGGAACCGGCCTGAAAACCATGGGGCCGAACGTCCCAGCCGACGGCGGAACCAAGCGCATCATCCGCCCGCTCTGCTATGCCCCGAAGGATTTGATCGAAACCTGCGCCACGGCCTACGACTTCCCCGACACCGGAAAATGCGACTATTCCGACCAGCTCGACCAAACCGGTGACCGCGCCCGGATCGAGCGCCTACTGAAAGAGCTGGAAACGGACTTCCCCCACGTCGGGAAAAGCATGCTCCACTCCATGAAGGACGTCCGAACGGATTACTTGCTGGATTCCCGGTATTGGTAGCCAACGCCGTGCACCGTGACAATGGTGGTTGGCGACGAGGGATCGGCCTCCACCTTTTTCCTTAGCTGGGAAATATGCTGGTCAAGTGTGCGGGTGGTGCCGAAATAATCGACGCCCCAGACCATGTCGAGCAACTGGTTCCGGCTGAGCACCTCGCCGGCGCGACCATGGAAACAGCGTAGCAGCTCCATCTCGCGGGAGGTGAGCGGATGGACTTGTCCCCCCACCTCCGCCGTGTATTGCTTGGCATTGATCCGGGCATCGCCAAACAAGAATTCGGCGGGCAGATCGTTGCGATCATCCACCGGCCGCATGGTGCGCCGCAGGACGGCTTCGGTGCGGGCAATCAATTCATGCACACCGAAGGGCTTGGTCACATAGTCGTCGGCACCGAGCTGCAGCCCCACCACCTTGTCGATCTCCTCGCCCTTGGCCGTCAGCATGATGATCGGCGTGGCCGCATCGGTTTTGCGGATTTCGCGGCAGACGTCGTAGCCGCTTTTCCCGGGCATCATGACATCGAGTAAAACGAGATCGAACGTTCCGGCGGCATGGCAATCGAGAGCGGCGTTCCCGTCGGGAGCGGCCTGCACCCGATAGCCCTCGCTTTCGAATAGGTCCACGAGTCCGGTGCGGATGTTTTCGTCGTCTTCGGCAATCAGAATGGATTTCATGCGGCATCCCCTTTCAACGGTAGTTTGAGCACGAAGCACGCGCCGCCGCCTTCGGCGGGTTCGTATTCCAGCCCGCCACCGAGATCAACCAGCAGGCGGTGGGCAATCGCCAGGCCAAGCCCGCAGCCCTGGTGGTTGGCGGTGATGGAGCTATCGATGCGGTAGAACCGCTCGAAGATGCGGCGGCGATGGGGTTCGCCGATCCCCCCGCCGGCATCGGCGATGGCAATGCGATGGCACCCGGTGCCCGATGACAGCCGGACCGACAGCCTCTTCCCCGAAGCCGCATACTTGATGGCGTTATCGACCACGTTGAGAACCACTTGCTGGATGGCGTCCCGGTCGGTCTCGACCATCACGGCTTCGCCGGGATGCCCCAGCTCAAGATCCATTCCGGCTTCGGTCAACCGGATGCGCTGGGACTGGAGCGTCTCTTCCAGCAGCTCGCACAAATCGAACGCGCTGATTTGATATTTCTTGCGGTGCTGCTCCAACCGGCTGAAATCGAGCACGTTGTTGACCAGGCGCGTGAGCCGCTCGCTTTCGCCAACGATGGTGGAAAGGTAGCGTCGCTTCTTAACGGGGTCGGACACCCGGCCTTCGGCGAGCAGGTCGGCATACATGCGGATGGTCGTGAGCGGTGTCTTGAGTTCGTGCGAGACATTGGAGACAAACGAGGTCTTTTGCTCGGCATCGATCCGGTTGCGGTGCGCCTCGCGCAACAGCAGGCCGCCCGACGCAAAGAGCACGACAAACAGGATGGAAACCAGAACCGCGGTCAACACCGCAAACCCGGTTCCGGCTCTGCGGAATGTTCCGTCCGGCGTATATAGAACCAGTTCCCAGTGCGGCAGCATTTCCCCGATGGGTATGCGCAGGGCGGATTCGAATCCGCCTTTTCCGATATCGCCCGTGCGGTACATCTCGCGCCCGCCGCCATCGACGAGCGTCAGGATTTGACCGTCGGGCATTTCCTTCGGCAAGCCAGACAGCAGATCGGCAAGCAGCGCCGCCATTTCCAGTTCCGCGCCGAAGCGCCCATCATCGCCCATCTCAACCCAACCAAGCATATAGAGGCGGTCTTCCCAAAACCATGGAATCCAGCCGCTCTTCCAAGCGGGTGACGGCGGGCTTGCGCGCCGATAGCTTCTCTTGAGCGACGACGGCTCCGCAGCGTCGTCATCCCCGCTGCCAGGCCACTGACGCATGCCCTCGAACAACGTACCATAACGCGTCGCAAATCCCTTCTGCTCCCGCGTCATCGGCAGGGCGGGATCGGGCAGAACCAATCCATCCCCCGGCTCCCAGACAAATGCGTTGCGAACCAGTGGATGGCGCTCCTCCAGCGCGGACAGGCCGGCGGGATAGTCCGCGTTCCGCAAGGCGATCAACAACCCCGCAACCTGGTCGCAAGCGGAACGAACGGAATAGTCCACCGAATCCCGGATGGCTTGCAGCGTTCCGCGCGCCGCTTCCTCGTGGGCGCGGGCGAGCCGTTCCTGCTCGTGCGAAAGCAGGCGCGCCGCCACCCCCGCAATGAGGATGGCGGGCAATAGCAGCAACACGCCATAGAATATGACCGGGGGTTTCCTAATCCTTCTTCTCCTTTTGCGGAAGCGATGACTGCTGCTGGTTCTGGATTTCATAGTTGCGGGTTTTCATTTCCTTACGCTGCGTCGGAGACAAAACCTTCTTCAGTTTAATTTCTTCGGCCTGCCGCTGGTAGGTCTCCGCCTCTTCCTTGAGTTCAGGTACGTTGTAGCGATCGGCATAATCCATCAGGACAGCCGAGTTCCGGCCCATGGTTTCGGCAGCCTGGTCGTAGTCGCGGTTGTCGGCCTGAATGATGGCCTGGGCCTGCAGCTCGACGGCCCGGTTGAGCATCACCTCCTTGCCCACGGCAATATTGACGCTCTGCTCGACCTCCTCCGGTTTCTTGCTGAACCGAACCATCGCCTGGCCGGATGTGGTGTTGGAACGGTTGGCGAGCATATCCTGGTAGGTGCAGCGGGCATCGGCCACCTTGCGCACCTCGCCCTCGGCGCTTTCCGGCAGCTCCACCTCGATCAGCGCATACTTTTCCTGACCGCCATAGAGCTGGTTCAACGAAACCTGCACGGTGTTCGCCCCAACCCGCCCATCGCGGCCAATGATCCGGATCGGCCGGATGCCTGCGGGAAACTCCACCTCAATGACGACCCGGCTGGCCACCACGCTAAGGACATCGCCCAGCTCCTTGCTGAAGATATGTGGCAGATCGGCGCTCGATTCAACAAAGTAGGTGTTGCCATCGCTGTTCTGCGCCATGAGCGTCATGAGGTCTTCGTTGTAGTCGGTGCCAACCCCGATGGTCGAGACCGAGATGCCCTCCTTGCGCAGGGCCGTGCCCAACCGTCCGAGTTCCTCCGGCGAGGAGGGACCGGAATTGGCTTTGCCGTCCGACAACAGCAGCAAGCGGTGGACGGAATCGCGGGAGAGGTTTTTCCGAACTTCGGAAGCGCCCTGCCCCACCCCGGCGAACAGCGCGGTATTGCCGCCGGTGGTGATGGCCCGGATCTTTTGCTCGATCCACGCGGTGTTCGACGCGCTCTGCGCCGGAACAACGGTCTCGATCCGGTCGCTATAGGTCACCAGCGAAAACGTATCCTGCGCCCCAAGCCGCCGCAGGGCGGCAATCGCCGCATCCCGCGCCTTTTCAATCTTATCCCCCGCCATCGAGCCCGACCGATCCAGCACAATGCCCAGATTCACCGGCGGACGCTCTTCCCGGCGCGGCACCACCGGTGCGTCGAGTGTCACCTTCACCACCGCCGTCTGCCTTTGCCCGGCAAAGACCACATCCCGATCCATTTCCACCCGGCACACCACTTCGGGCAACGCCTGCGCCGCCCCCGCCACCAACATTCCTGCCACTGCCAACTGTTTGCCCAATGCATTCATCATTCTGTCTCCATGCTAGTAGGTTCCTTCTCCTCTGTCACGGTCGCCCGTCAACGATTTACGAAAGAAGGTTAGCCCGTTTCCGGAACCAGTGGTCATGAGGGGGTAAAAGGATTGTAAAAGAAATGTCATGGAATCCTCCGGCAGACCACCATTATCACACCTCACAAGGTGTGATAATGGTCGCCCCCCAAGGCCGGGGCCGGACGCATTGCCGTGGTGCAACCGGATTCCTTGCAATTAGTTCTTCAAATCCGGAATGGGGAAATTATACTCCAGACCATGAAATGTGTTCTGGCATTGGATCAAGGCACCACCAGTTCGCGGTCAATCCTGTTCGATCAATCGGGCACGGTGCGTGCGGTGGCGCAGCGCGAATTCAAACAGCACTTCCCCCAGTCGGGCCGGGTGGAACACGATCCCAACGACATTTGGGAAACACAGCAGTTCACGGCGCGAAAAGCAATGCACCACGCCGGGGTCCATTGCGAGGATATCGTTGCCATCGGCATCGCCAACCAGCGCGAAACGACGGTGGTCTGGAACCGAAAGACGGGACAGCCGATCCACAACGCCATCGTATGGCAGGACCGACGCACCGCCGGCATCTGCGCCCAACTCAAGGCCGACGGCGCCGAACCGCTGTTCCGGCAAAAGACGGGGCTGATGCTCGATCCCTACTTTTCCGGCACCAAGATCAAATGGTTGCTCGACAACGTTGAGGGCGCCCGCAAACAGGCCGAGCGCGGCGAGCTGGCCTTCGGCACCATCGACTCATGGCTGGTCTGGAATCTGACCAACGACCGGCATCGGCACATCACCGATGTTTCCAATGCCTCCCGCACCTTGCTCTTCAACATCCACACCCTGGAATGGGACGACGAACTGCTTGGCCTGCTCGGCATTCCGAGAAGCATGATGCCCGAGGTTCGCGCATCGAGCGAGGTCTACGGCTCGGTCGATAAATTCCAGTGCGAATGCGGGTGCCCCATTTCGGGCATCGCCGGCGACCAGCAGGCGGCCCTGTTCGGCCAGGCCTGCTTCGAAGCCGGCTCGTCCAAGAATACCTACGGCACCGGCTGCTTCCTGCTGATGAATTCCGGCGAAAAACCGGTGGTTTCGGAAAACCAATTGCTGACGACCGTGGCATGGCAGCGCGGCAATGAAGTGAACTATGCCTTGGAAGGCAGCGTGTTTATCGGTGGCGCCGTCGTCCAATGGCTGCGCGATGGGCTGGGCATCATTGAATCCTCGTCCGATATCCAGAAGCTCGCCGCCCAGGTTCCCGATACCGGAGGCGTCTATTTGGTTCCCGCCTTTGCCGGGCTGGGTGCGCCGCATTGGGATCCGCATGCGCGCGGCATCCTCATTGGCCTGACGCGGGGAACGGGCAAAGCGCACATCGCCCGGGCGGCGCAGGAGGCCATCTGCTTCCAATCGCTGGAAGTCCTGCGCGCCATGGAAAAGGATACGGGCCAGCCGATGCCCTCGCTCCAGGTCGATGGCGGAGCCTGCGCCGACAACCTGCTGATGCAGCTCCAGGCCGACCTGCTTCAGGTTCCGGTCGAACGCCCCAAGCTGGTTGAAACCACCGCCTTCGGCGCCGCGGCGCTGGCCGGCCTGGCCGTCGGCTTTTGGAAAGACGCGGCCGATATTTCCGCGATCCGGCAGGTCGACCGGACGTTCGAACCGCAGATCGGCAAAGACGAAGCCGAGAGCCGGTTCGCGAAATGGAAAAAAGCCGTCGAACGTTGCAAAGACTGGGAAACGTAAGCCAGGGCTACAGTTTCGCCACCTGCAAAAGCCCCGAATCCAAATCCAGCACCGCGCAGGTGTTCGGCGCACCTCTTCCGGCCGTTCCCGGATTGATGCAACGCGTCCGCCCTTCGGTGTAATCGTGGACTTCGTGGGAATGGCCCGTGAACGCAAAATCGTATTCGCCCGAAGAAACCGCCTGGTTGAACGCCCTCGAATCATCGCTGTGCAGCAGGGCAATGCGATACCCGCCCACTTCGATGTCACCAAACCGGCCATGGAGATGAATGCCGACGTCGGAGGGAAAAAACTTCCAATCGTTGGAATAGGCATCCACGTTTCCGAGCACGGCATGCACCGGGACGAGTAGAAAGGCGAGCTCGCTGAGCACATCGTATGACCCGATGTCCCCGCAATGGAACGCGGCGGAAACCCCGGACTGGCGAAACACCTCCACGGCTTTGCGGGTGGCTTCCAAATTCCCATGGGTGTCGGATAATAGGCCGAATTTCATGGAAACAGAGTCGCATAGATGAAGTTTTGTGTCGATTCGCTTAGGACGGTGGTTTAGGTTTTCCCCTCATTTTTTGATGAGGAGTTGATTCATGATAAAGGCAAAAGTTGTTGGCGCGGGGGGATATGGCGGAGTCGGGATTACCGAGCTGTTGCTGAAGCACCCGGAAGTGGAAATCGGCTGTCTGGTGAGCCTGTCGGACACCGGACGGAAAATGAGCGATGTTTTCCCGCATCTGCGCGGGTTTTGCGATGACGTTATCGTTTCGCCCGACGATCCCAAAACGAAGGAACACTACGACGTGGTTTTCTATTCCACGCCCGACGGCGTTGGAATGCAGTCGGCCGAAGAAGAGATTGCGCGCGGCGCAAAGGTGATCGACTATAGCGGCGACTTCCGTTTCGGAACCGTTGAGCGCTACGCGGAGTATGCCAACTTCATCGGGCTGGATCCCGTCCACAAATCCCCGGCCCTGCTGACCGAAACGGTCTATGGACTTCCGGAGCTGCACGATGTTACCGATTCCCAGACCATCGTTGGAAATCCCGGTTGCTTTGCGGTCAGCTGCATACTGGGTCTGGCGCCGGCGGTCGAGGCCGGAATCATCGACACCAAGAGCATTATCTGCGACTGCAAAACGGGGGTTTCGGGCGCGGGCAAGAAGCCGAATGCAGCGTTCCACTACCCGAACCGCTACGACAACATGAATGCCTACAAGCTCGCCGGCCACCAGCACGTGGTCGAGATCGAGCAGGAGTTGGGCTTGCTGGGCGAGGACGACGTGCAGATTACCTTCACGGCCCAGGTGGTTCCGGTTTGCCGCGGCATCATGTCGTGCCTGTATGCTTCGCTTGAAGGCCAAACCGGCGAACAGCTGCTCGAAGTCTACAAGGAATTCAACAAAAACAATCCTTTCGTGCGGGTTCAGGATGCCCGGACCCCCGCCAGCATCGCCGACGTCCGGGGCACCAACTATTGCAACCTGACGGTGGATGTGGACGAACGGAACAACCGTTTGCGGGTGATTTCGCACATCGACAACCTGATGAAGGGCCAAGCGGGCAACGCCCTGCAGAACATGAACCTGATGTTCGGCTTCGATTCTGGCATAGGTCTTGCATCTGCTGGACAGTATCCCTAAAGGGGTACAAGTATGAACAAGATACTAAAAGCCGCGGTATTGTTGATTGCGACAGCACTCTACCTGTTGACGCTTCGGCTTTTTGTATCCAGCGACCAACCCTACTATATCCTTGGAATCGGAATCGTCGGCCTGGCCGCCTGGTTTTTCGGAACGGTTACCGGGCTGGTGATGGCGATGCTTCTGGTTCCGCTGACGGATCTGGTTTACGGCAACCATGTGATCGTCCGCGATTTCATTAAGCTGGCCAGCTCCCCGGCCTATATCTCCATGCAGGTTCTGGCGGCCATCGGCATG
The DNA here is from genome assembly GCF_900890425.1 of Pontiella desulfatans. Classification (NCBI taxonomy): domain Bacteria; kingdom Pseudomonadati; phylum Kiritimatiellota; class Kiritimatiellia; order Kiritimatiellales; family Pontiellaceae; genus Pontiella; species Pontiella desulfatans. The sequence continues at coordinate 4,028,277 of NZ_CAAHFG010000001.1, forward strand.
GGCTTCCTGCGGCGGGAAAAAAAAGCCCTCTCCAAAAAGGAAACCGAATTGGAAGAAACCAACGACCGCCTGCAGAACGTGCTGGCCCAGGTCAAGGAACCCGGCGGCATCCACAGCCTATGCAGCACCTGTAAAAAGATCGTGGACGACGGTGGCGAATGGCAGGATGTCGACCACTTCCTGAGGCAGCACACCAAGATGGAGTTCAGCCACTGCATCTGCCCGGATTGCGCCGATGCTTTCAAGAAGTCGGCGGAAGCACTACAGCCTTAATCCACCAGCTCGTGCCGCATGTTATGGCCAAGGTGGCACGTGATCTCATACGGGATCGTACCGGCCAACCGCGCCAGGTTTTCAACACAGTTCGGAGCGGTGGGGTCGGACGAAATCACCTCGACCTCGTCGCCGACCTTCACATCGGTAATATCGGTTACATCGACGGTCATCTGGTCCATCGAAACCCGCCCGCGCACCGGTGCATCCCGTCCGTTGATGCGCACCACCGCCTTGTTGGATAGGTTCCGGAAATAGCCGTCGCCATAACCGATCGGCACCACGCCGACGCGGCTGTCGCGATCATAGCGATGCGTGAGCCCATAGCCGCTGTGGCTGCCTGCGGGAATGTGTTTGACGGCGATCAGCTTCGCCTTCACCGACATGCAGGGCTGCAGCCCCACGTTGCTTTTCAGTTGATCGGATGGATGGCAGCCATAGACCGCAATCCCCGGGCGAACCATGTCGAAATGGGTCTCCGGCAAATCCAGGGTTGCCGCCGAGTTGGCCGCGTGCCGCATAATGTTGCCGGCCTCCGCCAGGATGGACTCAAACAGCTCCAGCTGCCGGAAGGTTGAGGTTCGGTCCACTTCGTCTGCCGTGGCAAAGTGGGTATAGATCCCCGTCAAGGTCACCTCGTCGGTGGCATTGATGGTTTTAATCAGGTCTACCGCCTGCTGGGCCGGAACGCCGAGACGCCCCATGCCCGTATCGACCTTCAGATGCACCTTGGCGCGCTTCCCAACGCGCCGGGCGGCGGCCTGGATCGATTCCAGCGCCGACTTCGACATCACGGTCTGGGTGATCTCCTGCCAGACCAGCTCGTCCTGGATCTTGAAATCATCAAAGTAGGCGGAAAGGAAGCAAAGGATGAACCCGTGGTATCCCTTGCTCCGCAGCTCCAAGGCCTCCAGCGGTGCGGCCACCGCAAAGCCATCGGTCAGCTCGGCCAGCACCGGATAGAGCACGTCCATCCCATGCCCGAAACAGTCGTCCTTCACCACGGGGCAAAGCTTCACGCCTTCGCCGATCAACCCACGGAGAACTTGGATATTATGCCTCACGGCGGAGGCGGAAATGGATGCTGTCAGATAGTTTTTCATAGTATGTGCACAAAAAAAGCTCCCGGAAACCGGAAGCTTTAAGTTGTAGCCGTTCTTCCAATGCTTGGAAAGGCTAAGCGCCGGTCATCTGCGTACGATGGCCAGACTCGAAGCGGGTGATGTCCGCTTCGTAGAGCAACGACTCGGCAATATCGTCCAGGCCCTGCAGCAGTTTTTCCTTCACGGCCGGCTCGACCTCGAAGACAAACTCGGTGTCACCGAAGACCACCTTCTGCTCTTCAAGATTCACCGTCGCCTCCAGCGGTTCGTCGGATGCCGCCATTTGGAAGATCTTGTCCACGTCCGCGCTCGACAGCTGAACCGTCAGCACGCCGTTCTTGGCGCAGTTGTTGCGAAAGATGTCGGCAAAGCCGGGAATATCGCCTTCGATCGGCGCAATCACAACCTTGAAGCCCTGCTGGGCAACGGCCCACACGGCATGCTCGCGGCTGGAACCGCAACCAAAGTTGTTCCGGCCAACGAGGATCGAGGCGCCCTGCGTCTTCGGCTGGTTCAGCACAAAGCCGGCGTTGTCGGAACCGTCGTCGGTGTAGCGCCAGTCGGAAAACAGCGCCGGGCCAAAGCCGGTGCGCTTGATCGATTTCAGGTGCTCCTTCGGGATCAGCGCGTCCGTATCGATGTTCGCGCGGTCGACCGCACAAACGATTCCTGTGAATGTTTCAAACTTTTCCATTAGTCGATCTCCCTTACGTCCACAAAACGTCCGTGAATTGCCGCTGCTGCGGCCATGGCCGGGCTAACGAGATGGGTACGGCCGCCGCGGCCCTGGCGACCTTCGAAGTTGCGGTTGGAGGTCGAAGCGCAACGCTCCTTGTCCTTCAGCTTGTCGGGGTTCATCGCCAGGCACATGCTGCAGCCGGCATAGCGCCACTCGGCGCCCGCTTCGTGGAACACGCGGTCGAGGCGCTCGGCTTCGGCCTGGTAGCGAACCTTTTCGGAGCCCGGAACCACCAGCACGCGGACTCCGTCGGCAACCTTCTTGCCTTCCATCACCTTCGCGGCGGCGCGGAGGTCTTCGATGCGGCCGTTGGTGCAGCTGCCGATGAACACGGTGTCGATCTTGATATCGGTCATCTTCATGCCCGGCTCAAGGCCCATGTAGTCCAGTGCGGCGCGCACGTCTTCCGGTGCATATCCCGCCACGGCGTCAAGGGCCGGAACGGTGCTGTTCACGCCCGTCACCATGCCGGGGCTGGTGCCCCACGTAACCTGCGGCTCAAGCGTTTCAACGTCGATCACGAGCACCTTGTCGTAGTTCGCGTCGTCGTCGGAGAAGAGCGTCTTCCAATAGGCGATGGATTCCTCCAGCGCTTCGCCCTTCGGGGCGAACGGGCGGTCTTCGGCGGTGATGTAGTCGATGGTGGTCTGGTCGGGGGCAATCAGCCCCGAACGCGCGCCCGCTTCGATCGCCATGTTGCAGACGGTCAGGCGGCCCTCCATCGAAAGCTCCTCGATCGCTTCGCCGCAGAATTCGAATGCGCATCCGGTTCCGCCCGCGGTTCCGATTTTGCCGCAGAGTTCAAGCACCAGGTCCTTGGCGGTGACGCCGGTCGGAATCTTGCCCTTGAATTCAACCTTGTATTGCTTCGGCATTTTCTGGCGAAGCGTCTGGGTGGCGAGCACATGCTCCACTTCGGAGGTGCCGATGCCGAACGAGATGGCGCCGAACGCACCGTGCGTCGCCGTGTGCGAGTCGCCGCAAACCACCGTGGTGCCCGGCAGCGTGATGCCCTGCTCCGGGCCGATGATGTGCACAACGCCCTGCTTGTCGGACTCCATGCCATAGAAGGTGATGTTGTTGTCCGAACAGTTCTGCTGAAGCGCATCAAGCTGTGCCGCGGCAATCGGATCCGTCACATCCGCACGGACACGGCTGTCGGTCGGTACGTTGTGGTCGGTGGTTGCGAAGGTCAGCTCCGGATGGCGCACCTTGCGGCCATGTAGCTTAAGACCTTCAAACGCCTGCGGGCTCGTGACTTCGTGCACGAGGTGGCGATCGATGTAGAGAAGCACTTCGCCGCCGGGCAATTCCTTGACGACATGCTGGTCCCATATTTTTTCAAACAGTGTTTTTCCCATAATTTTTACCTATATTTTAACGAACCGGGGATTATAGGTAGCCCATTCCCCCGTTCAAGCCATTCCTTGCGGTATTTAGATTAACTCGCAACAGCGCGTTTTCCTTTATCGGCAAGGAAATCTCATTCATCAGTTCAGTTGCCGAAAACCGGGTTCCAGCGGCTCAGAATCAATGTCTGCCACAGCCGCCCAATTCTTCCGTTTCCGTCTTCAAACGGATGAATGAATTCAAACTCGTGGTGGAACACCGCACCGGCCACCAACGGATGCAGCTCCGTCGCTTCCAACCATTGGAAAAGCTGCTTCAATTACGGACAAAAGGGACATAACCCGTTTATTCGCCTTTCCCGTTCTGTCCATTTTGTCTATGGTTTGTTCTAGCCTTGTAAAGCCGATCAGAAAAGCCTCCGTCCGACTCAAAATCCTCAGCCTGCCGAGCCAAAAGCTTTTCAACCAGATAATGCGCCTGGGCTGAAAGCACTGCACCGAGGTTCGCCGCCCGCTCCTCGCGGCTCTGTTGCCGATCCGACCGGTTTATCCAGCCAGCGGCCTCCGCCAAACTCTCGGGACGCAGGTTCCGCGCTTCGCCGAACAGGGTCGCATTCTCCGTTTCCCATAATGGAAGATGTTTGCGCTCCAGATATTTCTTATAGTCCTTATGCAACTCCCCCAAACTACCACGCGCAACATTGGTCAGATTCAATTCCAGCTTCTTGGTTGTGGCACTCAGCTCGCTGCCTTCACGGATATTCTGGAAACCGCTTCGCGCCGCCTGCACCATCTGGTCATGGTGCCGATCCTTCGGCGGGATATACAACTCGCAAAACCGGCAGGTGAAATCATAGCACAGCTCCGCAAGTTGATACGCCCTCAGCTTTCGGAAACCGCTATGCTTCCCGAAAATCCGTTCCGACGAATCGGAACTCAATACATGCCGCTTTTCTTCCATGCCCCAAACCAGTCTTGAACCACCTGAAATCAGACGGTTTTGTCACTTCTGTCCGTTCAACACGGGAAGTGAACCAGATCAAGAACTGGAAACAAAGCAAATCTACAGCGCAGCCAGCACCGTGTTGAACGTTTCGCTGGGGCGCATGGCGGCGTTGGCGAGGGCGTCGTTCGGGCGGTAGTAGCCGCCGATGTCCATGGCCGCGCCCTGGCAGTCGATCAGCTCGGCAACAATCTTGTCCTCGTTGGCTTCCAGTGCTTCGGCCAGCTTGGCGAAGCGCGCCTTGAGGTCGGCATCGGCGTCCTGCGCGGCGAGGGCCTCGGCCCAGTAGAGCGCGAGGTAGAAGTGGCTACCGCGGTTGTCGAGCTCGTTGACCTTGCGCGACGGCGACTTGTTTTCCTCGAGGAACTTGGCGTTGGCCGCGTCGAGCGTGTCGGCGAGGATCTGTGCCTTTTCGTTGCCGAAGACGTTGGCGAGGTGTTCGAGCGAAACGCCGAGGGCGAGGAATTCGCCGAGCGAATCCCAGCGCAGGTGGTTTTCCTTTTCGAACTGCTGGACGTGCTTGGGCGCGGAGCCGCCGGCGCCGGTTTCGAAGAGCCCCCCGCCGTTCATCAGCGGAACGATCGAGAGCATCTTGGCGCTGGTGCCGAGCTCGAGGATCGGGAAGAGGTCGGTCAGGTAGTCGCGCAGCACGTTGCCGGTGACGGAGATGGTATCCTGCCCGGCCTTGGCGCGCTCGAGCGAAACGCGGGTGGCTTCGACCGGCGGAAGAATCTGGATGTCGAGCCCTTCGGTGTCGTGATCCTTGAGATAGGTGTTCACCTTTTCGATCAGCTGCGCGTCGTGGGCGCGGTTTTCGTCGAGCCAGAAGATGGCCGGCACGCCGGTGGCGCGGGCGCGGCTGACGGCCAGCTTGACCCAGTCCTGGATCGGGGCGTCCTTGACCTGGCAGGCGCGCCAGATGTCGCCCTGCCCCACCTCGTGGGCAATCAGCACGTTGCCTTCGGCATCGACCACGCGGACGGTTCCGGCGGCGGGCACTTCGAAGGTTTTGTCGTGCGAGCCGTATTCCTCGGCCTTCTGCGCCATGAGGCCGACGTTGGGGACGGTGCCCATGGTGGCAGGATCAAACGCGCCGTGCTGCCGGCAGAAGTCGACGGTTTCGGCATAGACGCCGGCATAGCAGCGGTCGGGGATGATAAAGTTGGTGTCCTGCTGCTTGCCGTCCTTGTTCCACATCTGGCCGGAGGCGCGGATGGCGGCGGGCATGGAGGCGTCGATGATGATATCGGACGGAACGTGCAGGTTGGTGATGCCCTTGTCGGAATCGACCATGGCCAGGTCGGGTGCGGTTTCGTAGAGCGCGGCCAGGTCGGCTTCGATCTCCGCCTTCTTGTCGGCAGGCAGGTTGTCGAGCTTGGCATAGAGATCGCCGATGCCGTTGTTGGCATCGAACCCAACCTCGGCCAGCGCGTCCGCATGCTGGTCGAGCACGGCTTTATAGAAAACCTTCACGCAGTGGCCGAAGATGATCGGGTCGGAGACCTTCATCATGGTGGCCTTCATATGCAGCGAGAAGAGCGTGCCGGCCTTCTTGGTGGCGGCGACCTGCCCGGCCAGGAACTCCTCCAGCGCACGGGCGCCCATGAAGGTGCCGTCGAGCACTTCGCCAGCCTGCAATGCCAGACCGTCCTTGAGCACCGTCGTGGAGCCATCGGCGGCAACCAGTTCAATCGTCGCGCTGGTGGCTTCGGGAATCGTGACCGACTTTTCGTTACCGAAGAAATCGTTGGCCGACATGCTGGAGACAACCGACTTGGAATCGGCCGACCACGCGCCCATGCGGTGCGGGTTGTTCTTGGCGTATTGCTTGACGGCGGAAGCGGCGCGCCGGTCGGAGTTGCCTTCGCGCAGCACCGGGTTGACGGCGGAGCCCTTGATCTTGTCGTATTTCGGCTGGGCGGCGGGATCGTCGTATTCGGGCAGCGCGTAGCCGAGCTTCTGCAGCTCGGCGATGGCCGCCTTCATCTGCGGGATCGAGGCGGAAATATTCGGCAGCTTGATCATGTTGGCTTCCGGCGTCTTGGCGAGCTCCCCCAGCTCGGTCAGCGCGTCGCCGACCTTCTGCTCGTCGCTCAGGCATTCCGGAAAGACGGCCAGGATGCGCCCGGCCAGGGAAATATCGCGCGTTTCAACCGCAACACCGGCGGCCGAGGTGTAGGCCGCAATGATGGGTAGCAGCGAACGGGTCGCCAGTGCGGGGGCCTCGTCGGTGATGGTGTAGATGATCTTCGCTTTTTCGCTCATAGTATTTTTTCCATTAGTTAGATGCCGTCTCAAAAATCAGAGCCGATTTGTCTATGGGAAAGCGGGCTTTATGTCAAGACAGAGCGCCGGTTTACCCAGCAAATCCTGCCATCATCCAATCCTTGGATAAAAAGATCCTTGAAACTGTACGATCGTTCAGTTATCTATATTTCCAACAACAGGAGACTTCATGCCCCGCAAAATCGACTTATCGGAAAAGATCAACCAGCTCCGCTCCTTCCACGAGGCGGAGGGGCGGGCGCCGAGCTATGCCGAGATGGCGGAGCTGTTCGGCTACAGCTCCAAGAACGCCGTCTACGCCCCCGTCAACAAACTGCTCGAACTCGGCTACCTCGAAAAAAGCGCCAATGGCCGCATTGTGCTGACCACCAAAATCACCGGCTCCACCAAGCTGCTCGGCTCCGTACAGGCCGGCTTCCCCTCGCCCGCCGAGGAAGAACTGGTCGATACCATCAACCTCGATCAATATCTCGTCCGCCGCCCGGAGGCAACCTATCTGCTAACCGTCAGCGGCGATTCGATGATCGAGGCCGGCATCCAGCCCGGCGACCTGGTGCTGGTGGAAAAAGGCGGCGTCCCGAAACAAAACGACATCGTCGTGGCGCAGATCGACGGCGAATGGACGCTCAAATATTTCGGGAAGGATGCCACCGGCGTCTACCTCGACCCCGCCAACTCGGCCTACACCCGCATGCGCCCCGAACGCTCCCTCAGCATCGGCGGCATCGTCAAGGCCGTCGTCCGCAAATACGCTAAATAATTTTGGAGAAAAACATGAAACAGCGCACGACAACCTACAACTCGCTCAGCGGATGCCTCGAAGCCCACTTCGGCGACCGGCGACCCAAGGCACCCTCCCGGGAATACCGCGAACCCGAACAGGGATTCCGAACCATCCAGTTCCAGTCCCTCCCGCTCAAACTCAACTACATGCGCCGCCGGACAAACAATCCGTTAACCCGGCTAACTATCGGATTTTTACAGGACAATGGATAACAGGACTATTCCCTGGAAAAACTGAGGATTATTTTGGACAGGATCATTGAATGACACAATGACTCCCTCCCCCCGCAAAAATAATCCTGTCATTCCATCATCCTGTCGTTATTCCTTCCTCCCCCGGCAGCGCGGGAAAAATAGTCCTGTCATCAATAGTCCTGTGAATTCTCCACCCCAAGTCCATGCAACAAGAACAACCCATCGTCAACGCCTCGTTCCCGCAGGCAATATTGCACATCGACGGCGACGCCTTTTTCACATCGGTCGAGCAGTCCATGCACCCGCACCTGAAAGGCCGCCCGGTCGTGAGCGGCAAGGAACGCGGCATCATCGCCTGCGCCAGCTATGAAGCCAAGGCACTCGGCATCAAACGCGGCGTCGGCCTGTGGGAGGCGCGCAAAATATGCCCCGACCTCGTCGTGCTGCCGAGCGACTACGAAAGCTACAGCATCTATTCCAAGCGCATGTTCGAGATCATGCGGCGCTACACGCCCGCGGTGGAGGAATATTCCATCGACGAAGGCTTCGCCGACATCACCGGCCTGCGCCGCCTCCACCACATGTCCTATCCGGACATCGCGAAAAAAATCCAGGAGACCATCTGCAAGGAGCTCGACCTGACGGTCTCGGTCGGGCTCAGCCTCTCCAAGGGGCTGTGCAAGATTGCCTCCGACTACCGCAAGCCGCACGGCTTCACCGCCGTGCGCGGGCGGCACATCCACCTCTTCCTCCAGCGCATTCCGCTCGAGGAGGTCTGGGGATTCGGGCGCAACACCGTTGCCCTGTTGCAAAAGCACGGCCTGCACACCGCCTACGACTTTGTCCTGCGCCCTTCAACATGGGCGCAGAAAATGTTGGGCAAACCCGGCCTCGAAATCTGGCACGAGCTGCGCGGCGTCAACCTCCTGCCCGTCACCCCCAACCCCAAGCCGGCCAACGTCTGCATCGGCAAAGGAAAAACCTTCACCACGCCCTCGGCCGACAAGGAATTCGTTTATGCCAAGCTCGTGCGCAACGTCGAATCGGCCTTCATCAAGCTACGCCGCCACAAGCAGCGCACCAAGGAAATCCATGTTTCGCTGCGCTTCAAGGACTACAACCAGCTCGGACTCGGCGCACGGCTCAACCGCGCCACCGACTCCACCCAGGAAGTGCTGCCGATGGTGCGCGAGCTCTTCGAAAAGGTGTTCCGCCCCGGCCATGAATACCGCACCACCCAGATTTGGCTCACCCGCCTCGAATCCGCCGAGAGCACCCAGTTCGACCTCTTCGACGATCGGCTGAAGATCGAACGGTTCGACCGGCTCGCCAAGACCATCGACGAAATCAACGCGCGCTTCGGCAAGCACAAGGTCTGCGCCGGCACCGCCCTGCAGATTCGCGACACCCCCGCCACCGCCCGCACCGAACTCCCCTGGCGCAAGCAAAACCTCCTCCCCGGCGAAACCGACCGCCAGCGCCTCTACCTCCCGCGCCTTAACCTTAAAATCTGAGTCCGTTCACCCGCTCATCCACCATCCCGCCGGGCAGCAGACGATGCGGTCGCCGCGCGCCAGCAACCGGTCGAGGATTTTCTTTTCCGGCGGCGAACGATTTCCCGCCCTTGGGAATGTGCACCAACGCATGGAAATGATCGGGCATCACCACGTACGGGCGCCCTCATGGGTGCCCTCTTGGGCAGGCACAAGGCCTGCCCCTACGGATTCCCAAATGCGGCCAACCATTTCCCTGACCTCCTTGGACGCAAAGATTTCCCCGGCGTCGCGATGCGCACATGCCGTAATGAAATAGGTGCCGCCGCCCGCCTAGTCGTGCCCCTTCAGCCGGATCGAACGGCGGTTGTGGATTGCGGGGTTGTATTGGGTTTTGTCCATGGCCTTATTTTTTCTGCGATGCAAGGAACCATTGCCAGGCGGCGCGGTAGGATTTGGTTACACCGCGCCCCTTGAGGTAGCATTTGGATAGAGCCAACTGGGCCTCCTTTTGCCCCTGCATGCCGGCCTTGCGGAAATTATTCGCCGCCTTGCGGTCGCTCTGCCGAACGCCGTCGCCTCGTTGAAAACAGAGCCCAAGACGGTACTGGGCATTGGCATTTTCCTGCTCGGCGGCTTTGCCATACCACGCTGCGGCACGGGCAATATTCTTCTCAACCCCGTCACCCTCCTCGAGGCACAGGCCCATGCGGCATTGCGCAACATCGTTGCCGCCCTCCGCCGCCAACCTGAACCAGCTTGCCGCCTGCGCCATGTCCTTCCGCACCACGGTTCCATTGGCATGGAAGAGTCCCAACTTCAGCAGCGCGCCGGAACTTCCGGCATCGGCTCCTTTGCGGAACCACTCCAAGGCCTGCCCCAAATCTTTTGCAACATGGTGCCCCTGCTCATGGCACAGCCCCACATTGCGCATGGCCTCGGCATAGCCCTGTGCAGCCGACTGCATGAAGAGATCGAACGCCTTGCCATAATCCTGCGTCACGCCCTCGCCGTTAAAATAGGCCACGCCCAGGTTGTTCTGCGCGGCGGCTTTGCCCTGTTCCGCCGCAAGCGAATACCACTTGAACGCTTTTTCCAAATTCCGTGCCACGCCATGCCCATGATCGTATGCCCACCCCAGATCGTTTTGCGCATCGGCCAGCCCTTCCTCCGCCGTCTGGCGGAAAAGTTGCGCCGACCGCTCCTGGTTGCGCCGAATGCCGGTGCCCCAATAATAGGCCACCCCCATCTGGTAACGCGCCTTCAAGTGCCCCTGCTCCGCTGCCAGCCGATACCAGCGGAAGGCTTCGGTGTCATCCTCCGCAACGCCCCGGCCCAGGGAATGACAAATGCCGAGCATGTATTGCGCGCCGGCCGATTGCTGTTCGGCGGCCAGCCGGTACCACTCCACGGCCAGCACCCCGTTGCTTTCCACGCCGAGCCCGGAATAGCAACGGTCGCCCATTTCGCACTGGGCGGAGATATAGCCGCCCTCCGCCGCCTTCGTGTACCACTCAACCGCAGCCGCGTCGTTGCTCTCCACGCCCTGCCCGAGTTCGTAGCGCACCGCCAGATTATATTGCGCCTGACCGCACCCCTCTTCCGCTGCCTCGCGGTACCACTTGACCGCCATCGCATAGTCACGTTCGCCAAGATCCCCATCGGCATAGAGCGCACCGATGTTGTTCTTCGCCAGTGCCGACCCCTGTTCGGCGGCCTTGGTGTACCACTCCAGCGCCGCCTGCATATTGGTCTCGGTTCCGTAGCCGTTGCGGCAACGCCAGCCCATGGCATACTGCGCGTCGGCATGGCCGTGTTCGGCCGCCGTGCGATACCAGCGCACCGACTCCGTCAGACTGGTTTCAACCCCAACACCATCGTCGTAGCAACCGGCCAGCCGATACTGCGCGCTATCGACGCCCTGCTCGGCGGCATGCAGATAGTTCGAGAAACCGGCAGTGAGGTTGGTGGCCACACCCTGCCCGTGGATAAGGCACCAGCCCAGATTGTACTGCCCCCAGCCATGCCCCTGTTCCGCGGCGGCGGCATACCACTTCGCCGCCTCGGCATAGTCCCGCTCCACTCCCTTGGCAGAATAATAGGTATTGCCAAGTTCGTTCTGCGCGTTCGCATGGCCGTTGCTGGCCGAATGCTGGAACCACTTCAGCGCCAGGGCCGCATTGGTCGCCACGCCTTCGCCGTTCCGGTAGCGCCACGCCAGGTTGCACTGCCCCATCGCATTGCCCTGCTCCGCCGCTTTCATGTACCACCGCACGCCTGCCTCGAAATCCGGATCGCCGAGCCATCCGTTGCACAGCATGGCTCCAAGGTTGTTCTGCGCGGTGGGATTCCCCTGCTCTGCCGCCAGCCGATACCACCTTCCGGCTTCCGAATAATCCTGCTCCACGCCAATGCCCTTTTCACAGTGCCAGCCCATGGTCTGCTGCGCGCTGGCTACGCCTTGCTCGGCGGCGGCGGTGTACCATTTGATCGCCGCCGGCAGGTTGGTCGCTGTTCCAAACCCTTGATCATGGCACACCGCCAATTCATACATGGCCGTCGTGTGGCCGAGCTCTGTCGCCTTGCGATACCATTCGAAAGCCTGCACGGGATCCGCCTCGACCCCCTCTCCGTATTCGTAGCACTGCCCCAGATTGTATGCGCCAAAACGGTTGCCCTGCCCTGCGCTCCTCCGGTACCAGTCCACTGCCGCAAAATCATCGCGGTTCGTGGCAATTCCCTCGTCCAGATAATAGCCCACCTTCACCTGGGCGGAAGCGTGCCCTTGCTCCGCCGCCTTGAGCAGGAAGGCCAACGCACTGGTGGCGTTCGGTTGCACCCCCAGCCCGTCCTCGTAGGCGCACCCCATGTTGTATTGCCCATAGGCATCGCCCTGTGCCGCCGCCTTTGAATACCATTCAACCGAGGCCGCCAGGTTGGTCTCTGTCCCGTATCCAGATTCATGGAACCAACCCACCTTGACCTGCGCCGACGACGACCCCTTTTCCCCCGCTTTCAGGAGCCATTCAAAGGCCTTCCCCGGATGTTCCTCCACACCATCGGCATATTGATAGCAAAGCCCCAGATTATACATGGCATCAACGTGCCCCTGTTCCGCGGCCTTGGCATACCACTCCGCCGCCAGCACGTCATCCTTTTCAACGCCCTCGCCATAGTCATAGCGAACGCCCAGCGAAAACTGCGCCTTGGCATACCCCTGCTCCGCCGCCGCACGGTACCACCGGGCCGCTTCAACCATATTGGTTTCCACCCCCCGTCCCCGACGGTAGCAATTGGCCAAGGTATATTGCCCCGATTGGCTTCCGCCTTCGGCGGACGCCATGTACCACTTCACCGCCTCTTGCAGATTGGTCGCCGTGCCCTTGCCATATTCATAGTGATAGCCCAGCGAATATTTCGCGTTCGCATAGCCGTTGGTGGCCGCGCGATACATCCAGGCAAAGGATTTATCGGCATTCCTTTCAACGCCTTCCCCTCTCGAGTAGCCGTGTGCCAGATAATATTGTGCCTTGGGATAATCCTGCTCGGCCGAGGCGCGGTACCATCGCATCGACTCGACATGGTTGGCCTCCCCGCCATCGCCACGCCGGTAATAGCCGGCCAGGTTGCATTGGGCAACCCGGTTGCTTTGCGCCGCCGCGAGGGCATACCAGCGCTTGGCCTCGGCCGGATTCTTGTCCACCCCCTCCCCGACACCATAATGGTAGCCGATGGAATTCTGCGCCTTGTCATACCCCAGCTCGGCGGACTTCATTTTCCACTCGATGGCCAGCTGCAGGTTTGTTTCCACGCCCTGCCCCTCGGCATAGCGTGTACCCAGGCTATACATCGCCATTGCATGCTGCTGCTCCGCGGCCAACCGGAACCATTTCACCGCCTCCACGAAATTGGTTTCGGTTCCTTCCCCCCGACGGTAGCAAAGCCCCAATTGGTATTGCGCCTCGGCATCCCCCTGCTCGGCCGTCTGCCAAAACTCATCGATCCCCGCCGAACTGGCCAAGGCGAACAGCAACAACCCCACGCCCAAACAACCTTCTTTCATTAAACGTCCCCGATTCATTCCGCGTTCCCATGCTGGGTAAAACCATGGTGCGTCCCCATGGACTCCAGTTGCAGAACAGCGGACTCGTGCCCCTGCGCGGCGGCCTTCGAATACCATTCGTAAGCGGTGTTCATATCCAGCTCCACCCCCTGCCCGTTGGCATACATGTCCCCAAGCCAGTTCTGGGAATACTTGTTGCCCTGCGCCGCCGCCTTGGAAAACCATTCGAATGCCAGCGCATAGTCCTTCTCCACGCCGTCTCCGTTGTAATAGCACTCGCCCAGGCTGTCCTGCGCGCTCGCATAGCCCTTCTCCGCAGCCTCGCGAAACCAGTAGACCGCCTGTTCATGGTTTTGCGCCACCCCTTCACCGTTCTTATAGCGATAGCCCAGTGAATTCTGTGCTTTTACGTGCCCCTGACCGGCCGCTTTGCGATACCAGTACACAGCCTGCTCCATATCAACATCCACATCCTCACCAGAACGATAACGCTGGGCAAGGTTGTACTGGGCCGACACATGCCCATGTTTCGCCGCAACACGATACCACTTGATCGCCATGGCCGCATCCTTCTCAATCCCATAGCCATGGGCATACCCCCATCCAAGGTTGTATTGCGCTTTAACGTGGCCGCGCTCCGCTGCCTCGCGAAACCACTTCACCGCCTCGACAGCATTCGTTTCCGTGCCGATTCCCTTTCGATAGCATTGGGCAAGACTGTATTGAGCTTTTGCATTTCCTCCAGCAGCCGATCTCGTATACCACTCAATGGCCTTGGGCAAATTGGTTTCGACGCCGGTTCCGAGTTTATAGCAAATGGCGATGTTGCGTTGGGCCTCGGCGTTTCCCTGTTCTGCGGCCTGTTCATACCAGCAGGCCGCCAACTCGAGATGGTTTTCGATATACTCCGCATTTTCAAAGAAACGCCCGAGATTGTTCTTGGCGGAGGCGCTTCCCTGTTCCGCCGCCAAGGCATACCAATGCGAGGCTTCGAATTCATTCCGGGCAACCGCAATCCCATTGGCGCAAAAATACCCGACCTTGAACTGGGCGCCAGAGTGTCCATCAAGAGCGGCTTTATGATACCATTCAAAAGCAAGGAACTCATCGATCTCCACACCCAGTCCATACTCGAAGCAACGCCCAAGAAAATAGGCCCCAAGGGTATCGTCTTGTTCCGCAGCCTTACGAAACCAATCGGCGGAAACCTTGAAATTCTGTTCAACGCCTCGTCCGTCTCGATACAATTCGCCCATTTTACATTGCGACCAGGCATCATCCTCCTCGATTCCCTTGCGATACCACGCAATGGCCTTGCCGATGTCCTGCTCGACTCCGTCACCGGTTTCATAGAGATAGCCCAGATGCCTTATCGACGAAATCTCGTTCCTTCGGCTTTCTTGCCCCAGATCTATTAACTTCTTTGTTGCCGTCGTTGCGCAACCAGTGAGTAAGACAACCAGAATCGAAAATGTGACGAGTAATCTAGACATGGCAAATCCCACGATCTTCCCGGCTCACCCCTTCTTGGCCTTGTAGAGCATCCAGGCGGCGAGGGTTTTGGCGTCGGCGATTTGGTTGGTGCGGATCATCTCGTCCATCTCGGCTTCGGAGAGGATGACGGTTTCGATGCGCTCATCTTCATCGAAGGCGGTTGCGCCCTGCCCGGGGGAGAGTTTGGCGAAATAGATATCGATGCGCTCGGTGCAGTAGCCGACACTCGGATAGATGGGCCCCAGCAGCTCCAGCGATTCGGAGGAATAGCCGGTTTCCTCCTGCAACTCGCGCGCGGCGGAAACCTCTTCGGCCTCGCCGGGATCGCAATTGCCGGCCACTACCTCGAAACAGATGCGCTCCATCGCCTTGCGGAATTGGCGGATGAACACAAAACGACCGTCCGGCAGCTGGGGAACAATCGCCACCGCCACGCCGTGCTGCACGATCTCGCGGATCGACGTCCGCCCATCCTCCAGCTCCACCTCCAGCACATCCACATTCAGGATGCGCCCCTCATAGACCGTTTTCTTCGAGATTGTTTTTTCGTGCATGATCCTTCCTTTCACCAACCAGCCGGACGGAAAAACTGACGGCCGTCAGTTTTTCCGTCCGGAATGGATGGGGGTTTCGTTGAGGCGGTAGACGCTGCCGACTACGTTTCTAATGTATTGTTCATCGGAGATATCGTCGGTGACCTCCGCCGGGAATTGGACGAGCTCCTTGAAATGCTGCGCCAGTTCGCGGAAGACCTTGAGGCGCGACGCGTGGTCGAGTTGGTTTCGGCGCATGAGGGCGGAGAGCGCGAGCGAGGCTTCGCGGGGCGTTACCAGGGAGCAGAGCCGCGCCTCCAGATAGGGATGGTCTTTGAAGGAGTTGTATTTAATCCCGCCGAGCTGATCGACATCCGGCGACGCGATCATGGGCTGACGCACCACGACGGTGCCCGCCGCAAGATCCCCCAACCGCTGGGCCCTGGCGTTGAAGAGCGTCGTGACGCCGCCGACGAAATAGAACATGGGTAGCGAATCGACAAAACGCAGCAGGTTGCGCACAACAATCTGGCTAAAGTGCAGGCGGTGCCCGCCCTCGTCGACGACGCGCAGACGCAACAGGCGTTTGCCCAGGGTCTGCCCGTTCCACAACCATTCCAGGCAAATACCATACCCAACGGTAACCACGAAATAGACGATGATCGAGAGCGCCATCACAAAATCAAGGCTAATGATGAAGGCCAGGGCAAGCACGAAGCGGACGATCATGGTGACAATGCTGATGGCCATGATATCGATGATCCAAGCGAGCATGCGGACGACCGGACTGGCGAGCATCAGCGAAAAGACCACGCCCTCCGGCGTACGGATATTCAGCGTATGGAACCTGGTGTTAATCGCGCACCTCCCGCCCACTGAACATGAGAAAAGCGAACAGCAGCACCAGCTCGACCGAGCCGACGGCGATTTTTACGGCATAGGGCAGCGCCGGTTCGTGGTCCTGCGAAAAAAAGGACTCCACCAAACCCGCCCAGACCAACAGGCAGGCAACGCCACCGATCAGCGTAACCATGTCCGGCAGTATGGCGCGCAGCCGCATCTTCATCGAAAGGCGGTTGCCCCACCCCACCATTGCACTGGCCAGGAGCAGCCCGGCCTGCCCGGCAATCAGGATGGCGGGGATTTCCACGCTGCCATGCGGCAAGAGCCACCCGGTCAGGAAAACCCCCTCGCCCGCAATCAGGTAGTCGGCAATCACCGCACCAAGAATGACGCCGTTGTAGAACAGCAGAATAATCGTTCCGGCCCCCCAGCTAATCCCCAGCGCCATGAGGAGGATCGACACGCGCGTGTTATGCGTCATGAGATGGGCCGAGAAGGTGCTCTTGCCTTCCATACTGACGTCTTCCTGCTTTTCCTCCTTGGCCACGCGCTCGCTTGGATCGCCGTGCAGATGGCTGAAGGGCATGAGGGCGGCCTTGGCTTGCGGATCGAACATGACCGCCCCGCCGCCAAAGAGCGAACCGACCGCGGTGATGGCCAGCGCCAGCGAAAAACAACGCGCGCGGCGACGGAAGGTTTGCGGGAAGACCTTGAAGAACCAGTGCAATGGGCGGAACCGCATGCTGTTGGCCTGCTTTTCCTGGATCTCGCCGAAGGCGCGCGAGACGAGCGATTCGAGATAGGTTTGCAGCTCGGTCTGGGTGACAAATTCCCGGATCTGGACGAGGTCGGCGGAGGTGCGTTCGGCCAGATAGTGGAACTGCTTGAGCTCCTCCAGATTAAAGCTACCAAACGGTTCGCGCCCGATGCGTTCCAGCAACGCCTCCAGCTCATCCCAGACGGGCTGTTCCTTATCAATGAAACTTTGGAGATTGATGATCATGGGTTTTCCAAATGAAGAATTAAGATTTAAGAATGAAGAATTGTAGAACTCAGGCGGCGTTGGCCTTTAAATAAACAAAGGCGTCGCAGACCCCCCATTCTTAATTCTGATTTCTTCATTCTCAATTGCATCCTCTAAATTAGCTGGCGTTGTTTGATCTGCATATACTGTGTCACCAAGTCGGCGCTGAGGTGTTCGTTGTCGAGCAGGTTGAACTGGACGCCGATGTTGTGCAGGTGGAGTTCGAGTTCGTGCAGTTTTCGCCAGGCAATATGGCCCCCCAGGCGACCGTAAAGTTCGGCGACGGCCCCGGCGGGTTCGCCGGTGAATAGCGGCGATGCGCCTTCCGGGTTCATCATATTGACGATGGCCAGGTGGTGGCGGCTCAGCACCGGGATGCTCTCCTTGAAGCGCTCGGCTTCGGCGGCATCGTCCAGGCTCGTGAGGAACACCAGCAGCGCGCGCTTGCGCAGGCGGGTGCGGACGAAGGAGACGAGCTCGTCGAAATCGGGCGAGGCCTCTTCGGGCAACAGGGTGTAGAGTGCATTGCGGCAGGTGTCGAAATGCGCCTTGCCGCGCGAAGCCTTCAGAAAGAGATGCGGCTTGGAGCCGAACTCGACCAGGCCGAAGAGGTCGCCCTGCGATTCCGCGGCGACGGCGAGCATCAGCGCGGAACCGATGTAGCGTTCCAGCAACGTGACCTGCTCGTCCGTATCCGGCACCTGCACCCGCCGCGCGCTGAGGCGGGAGGAGTCGAGAATGACGTAGACTTCCTGCGTGCGCTCGATTTGATAGACCTTGGTGACGGGGTGCTGGCGCTTGGCGGTGGTTTTCCAATGGATGTCCTGATAGGTGTCGCCGGGGATATATTCGCGAAGCTTCTCGAATTCGCGCCCTTTGCTGACCTGCCGCCAGAGGTGGCCGCCATAGTCGCCGCGGTTGAGGAAGAGCGCCGCCGCGCTTTTTCGCTCGCGGCGGAGGTTGGGATAGACCCGCATTTCGGAATCGACCGGCACCAGGCGCCGAACCCACCAGAAGCCCAGCGCCGAAGGCACTTCCAGGCAGCAGCTATCGAGCACATATTTCCCGCAGTCGATCGGTTCGACCATCCATTTGAGCTTGTACCAGCAATCCGCCTTCGGCAGCGCCATCCGGAAATGTTCGCGGTCGGACGTGACGCTGGCCGGCAGCGGCAGCCCAAAGCGGATGGCCTTGAACGACCGGCCAACACTTTTCACGCGCAATTCGATGGCCCCCTGCACCCGCTTCGAGAGCCGCACGATTCCGGGCGCCTCGATCTCGACCCCAACCAAGCGGCGACTACTTGCGGCCGCATCGGCCAGCACCAGCAAAAGTAGCCCCCCGACCCCAATGGCTCCGGCCAGGAACACGGCCGGGGAAAATGCCGCAACGACCGCATAGGGCACCAGGACCGCGGCGGTTGCAACCAGCAATCTGTTCGAAGGAACGATCAACGCGGCACCGGGATTTCCTGTAGGATACGTTCAATGATTTCGGAAACGGTCATGCCTTCAATCTCGTATTCCGGGCGCAGGATGATGCGCAGGCAGAGGATGGGTTCGGCCATGGTCTTGATGTCGTCGGGCGTCACGAAGTCGCGCCCCTGAACGGCGGCATAGGCGCGCGCCGCCAGAATGAGCGCCTGGGTGGCGCGCGGGCCTGCGCCGACCAGCGTGCTGTCGTCATCGCGCGTGGCGCGCACCATGTTGACGGCATAATCGACGAGCTCGTCGCGCACGGCCACCGCGCCAAGGGCCTCGCGCATCTGCCCCAGCTCGTTGGCGGGAACCACGGCATGGACCGCCCCCGACTCCAGCACATTTTCCGGAGCATCCGCACCGAGGCTGCGCTTGGCCAGTTCAACCTCCTCCTCCTTACCCAGGCAATCCATGGCGATCTTGAGCATGAAGCGGTCCTTCTGCGCTTCGGGCAGCGGATAGGTGCCTTCGTACTCCAACGGATTCTGCGTGGCGAACACGGTGAAGTCGGAGGAGAGCCGGTGCGTTTCGCAATCGATGGTCACCGAGCGTTCCTGCATCGCCTGAAGCAGAGCCGACTGGGTTTTTGCGGGGGCACGGTTGATTTCGTCGGCCAGGAGGAAGGTCGTGAAAACGGGCCCTTTCACCAGGTTGAATTCGTTGGTCTTCATGTTGAAGATATTGGTTCCGGTGATGTCGGCCGGCATGAGGTCGGGCGTGAACTGGATGCGCCCGAAGTCGCACCCCAGCACCTTGGCCAGCGTCCGCACCAGCAGGGTTTTCGCCACGCCGGGCACCCCCTCGATCAATGCATGGTTGCGTGTGACGATGGCGATGAGCGCCTTATCGACCACCTCCTCCTGGCCAATCACCACCTTGGCGATTTCGGCCTTGGCTTTCGCCAGCACTTCCTGAAGTTGTTCAATCGTATACGCCATGGCTATTTCCTTTCGTTCAAAACCTTCGTTAACCGGTTATGGATTTCGACCGGGTGCTTGCTTTTATCGATCCCTTTGAGTTCGGACTCCAACCGTTGCATCCGCCCTTGCATGGAGGGCGTGCGCCGGAAGGTTGCCTTCCACTCCTGGATCATGGCCTCCATCAGCTTTTTCTGCGGGATATGCCGCATGAGCAAATTGGTGAAACCGTCCAGCGAGCGGACGCCGGTTCCAATATTCCCCGAATCCGAATCGTCTTCATGACGCGGGATGAAGCTGGAGCTTCG
The DNA here is from genome assembly GCF_900890425.1 of Pontiella desulfatans. Taxonomy (NCBI): domain Bacteria; kingdom Pseudomonadati; phylum Kiritimatiellota; class Kiritimatiellia; order Kiritimatiellales; family Pontiellaceae; genus Pontiella; species Pontiella desulfatans. The sequence continues at coordinate 4,048,161 of NZ_CAAHFG010000001.1, forward strand.
CTGCCAGACAAAAAGCCCGGCGAGCAGGAGCAAGGCAAACAGGACGCCCTGCATACGGTAGCGGTTGACCAGCATCATCACCCCTTCCTGGCTGCTTACGCCCAGATGCATCTCGTCGAACAGAATGCGTTTCGGCGAACCCAGGAGGCGAACCAGGAAGTCCGTACTCCGGTCGGTCACCATCGCCTCGTTGCAGAAGATGAAACTATCGGCCAGGAGCACCACCGTGCCCTCGCCCCACTGGCGCTCGATCACGACGGGGTTTTCCAGGTAGCGATAAAGCACGTTCCATTCTTCGCCGAGCTCCCCGAACCAAAGCGCGGAATGGCACTGGATGGGATACATCCCATCGGTTTCGGAAAAGGCGTATATTCCCTGATCGAGCTCCTTCAACTCCTTGCGGGTGTATTGCTCCAGCTCGACACTCCACTCGTCGCACGCATTCGTTGCGCAGGAGCTGCACTCGTTGGTGGAGCTCGCCGGTTGCCGTTTTCCGATGCGCGGCTCAACCGGGCGGAATGCAACCACGGCCCGACCGCCGGATTCGATGAACGGGACAACCTCCTCCTCGGCATCGTCCAAAAACGACTGGCTGTTGCACCCCAGAAACAGCGCCGTTGTGCCGGAAACATCGTTGGTCTCCATTGGCTTGAGTTGCTGGACGACCTCCACATCGGGAAGGGCCACGAGCGATTGGTAGAAAATCTTCGCGCCTTGCGGGTCGGCGCGGAACGAGGAATAGGGTGGATACATGTCGCCGGAATCGAAACGCAAGGCAAAAAGCTGGTAGAGCCCGGCACCGAGCAGTCCGGCCAGCAACGCCCCCACCAGCAGCAACGCTCCGTTACGCTTCGACGCCATGGCGCAACCTCTCCATGTTGTGTTCCAGCAGCCCCACATCCTCGGCCGTTGCCGGATGCAGGCCATACCAGGCCCGTTCAAACAGCGCTATGTTTTCGCCGAAAACCGGAACGACGTCCGGGCAGCGGCGGGCGCGGCGATCCAGTTCGCGGCAATAGTCGAGGTTCGACTTGGAGTGCAGGATGGCCAAGAGTTCCTTGCGCGACAGCAAGGCCAGCCCGGCCAGGAACCAGGCACGCATCGCCTTGCGCAGGTCCCCCTGGGCGGAAAGCTCGCGCGCCATGGCAATCCATTCGTCCTCCGCGAGCATGGTTGCAATCACGTTTTCATCGTCGAGATCCAGCTTGATGGTAGACATCTCCGCCTCCTCCAGCTTGGGGGGCGGCGCCCGGCGTACCAGGAAAGCCCGAACCAGAAAAACAACCAGGACGCCCAACAGGATGATCAACAGCAGGACGGACAAACCCTTGAAAAACGCAGGATCAAGCCCGCTGCTTTTTTCTTTCCGCTGATGCGAGGGCGTAAAGCGATCGCCCAGCCATTCGAGAAAACGCTCGAACGCTTCGCCAATGGATTTGGCGGTGGATTCCATCCACGTGAAAACCGAATCCATGAACGTGCCGAAAAAGCCCTTCTCCTCATCCGATTCGACAAACTCGCGCGGCATGCGCCAGGTGAACTCGCGGTTTTTCATGACGCGGTCGACCGATTCGTCCAGCTCCGAGCTATCGATGGTTTCCTGGTTACCGGGCACCCTGAAGGGTGGACTACATGCATCTTCCGATTGCGCAGTGTTTTCATTGGTGCATGTAGTCCAGGCTTTAGCCTGTTCCGTTGTCCCGAACAACAGCAACGCCATCAGTCCGGTGCGCACCATTCCGGCCGCGCGGCGGCGCGGCGGTATGCGCTTGAGGTCGGTCATCAGGTCTTCACCGGTCTCGATGGATTGGCAGGCATGGAAGCGCAGCACATAGACGGCCTTCACCAGCGGCTCCACCACGAGATAGGCCAAACCCACCACGATGGCCAAGAACGTCGTGTTGCCCAGCCAGTACCAACTGCGCGCAAACTCGGTTTCCACTCCGAGCAGCGACTTGAGCAAACCCGGAGCCAAGGCGAGCACGGTAATGAGGTTGAGCACCACGAAATAGGCAAAGCCAACCACCACGGCAACCATGGTGTGGTTTTGCAGGGGCATGGGCATTGCCATGGAGCGCGCCGTGGCGGTGGACTCCCTGCCGGCGGTTGGGTCAACAATGCATAGGTTGTTGAAATAGGCATAGATCCAGCCGAACGGGATGGCCACGATGGCCGAGAACGGAACCAGCACCAGCGCCCAGGAGGAATAGATGGCATGGAACCGGTACATCCGCAGGAAGCGCCTTGGAGTGATGGACTCGCCTTGCGCCTGCATCAGGAAGCTGGAGAGCCGTTGGCAAAAGAAGGCCTGCCACGTTCGCATCCAGATGTAGAGCAGGCCAACGCCGAGCGCCGCCCCGGCGCAACGGTCGCCCGCGAAGGGGCTGGCCGACATGTCGGCCAGGAAAAAGAGGATGCCGAGCAAATAGGGTATGGCACCGAGCTGGAACAACAGCATGGTTTGCAGCGGCACCGCGCGCAACAGATGGACTGCGCGCTCAATGAGGTCGAGCGCCCCTTCGGTCTCGCTGTTTTTTCCCCGGCGCGTCACACCGACCTCCAGATGTTGCCGGAATGGAACGAATCGGGAATGAGCAGGAGCAGTTGGCCGATGGCATAGAAGAAGATCCAGGCCAGCAGGATGCCGAAGGCGGCCTTGAACGTGTTTGCAATGGGGTTCCACACGCTGGCGGTTTTGCGGGCCTTGGTTTCTTCGGGCCTCTGCAGGCAGGAGGCGCATACGAGGCGGCCTTGGTGTTCGGTGACGCACTCGCGGCAAAAATAGTTGCGGCACTCCGGGCACCGGGCCACCGCCTCGCGTGCGAGGTGATGGAAGCATTTGGCTTGATGCAGGTCTGCCACGTTCAAACCGCCTCGACTTGCGCCACGGAGGGGATTGGAGGCGGCGTGTTTTTCGCAGTAATCACCGGGCGGGTTCCCTCGGCCTCCATTTCTTCGAGAGAAAACTCGCCCTGGGCCGCCCGAAGCAGGGGTTCGACCCGCTTCCAGAACCGGTTCGCGGCGGATACCCGGTTGAACATGTGCAGGCGCTCCCGGTTGATGCCGGTTTGCAGCCAGCATTTGCAGGTGGGGCCCTTGAGCATATGGATGAACCAAATGACCAGGGTGGCACAAGACAAGCCGACCAGGAAGCCGGCTTTTTCAACTGAAAACATGAAACCCACCATGAACAGCAGCAGCACGGGCAAGAGCAACGCCCACAACAGATAAACCGGCGTGCGCATGATGACGATGGACTGGATGTCGGTGAAGTAGAACCGCTTGTATTCCTCGGCGCAGCCGAACTCCTTGACCACCATCAGATGATCCGGGGCCTTCCACATGCGGTGGTGGGCAACCACGGCCCCGGTCCGGCGCGAAAACGTTTCGTATGCCACCGACTTATCCATGGGTTAGGGTCCTGAACATGAACAGGGCGAACAGCACCGAGCCGGCGGAGGAGCCGATGGCGAGAAGAATCGCCACCACCATCCGGGCCCGGAACCCGGCCGCGAGCTCGGGCTTGCGTTTCCAATAGCGAATGGCGACATAGATGCCGGCCAGGGCAACGCCCATGGGAACCACCACCGTGAACCACATGGGCAGCATGATGACCACGGACGCCACGGAAAGCATCATGGCCAGCTTGTCGAAGCGCATTTGCTTCGGCTTCAGGGCATGCATGCCCTCGGATTTGCGACGGAGCCCCAGGCAGGATGCGCACAGGGTTTCCTCTCCAATCGGCAAAGAACACAACCCGCAAAGGAAGCGCCCGCAATCATCGCACACCTGCTCGGCCTTTTTGTCGGCATGGTGGAAACAAACCGCTTCGCTGAGCCGGGCCTCCAGCGCCTCGGCCGATTTCCCGATTGGCCGGTAGAGGGCCGGCAGCGCATGGATCGTCAGCTTGGTTTTGCATACATCGCAAGGGGCGGCCGCATCTCCATGGTTGTAGAGATGGGCCGCGAACGGGTGTCCGCACGTTGGGCATTTGATGCAGAACCGGTTCATCGGGCGCCTATTTATAGATTACCCGCGTGTTGCACATATGGTCGTGCAAGGCGCGTTTTTGGTCATCGAGGCCGGCCATGATGTAGCCGATGTAGAGAATCATGCCGCTGAGGATGTAGGCGAAGTAGCGCCCCGTGGCCCGGCCATACGACAACGGGCTGCCATCGGACATGACCACCTTGATGCCCAGCGCCTTCTTGCCCACGGTTGCGCCATACTTGCCGTGCATCAGGATCATGTAGAGCGCCGGAATCAGCAGCTGCAACAAATACATGACGGCAAACGCGACCCAGAACATGGCGCCGGGTTCACTTCCATCGGTCAGCAGCGGCATCATGATGCCCAGCACAAAACCAATCGGCAGGTTCGCGACATACATGATGATGCCATCGATGAACACCGCGCCGAAGCGGCGCCAGAAGCCGGCATATTGCATGACGGTTTCGCCGGAGATTTCCGCGTTTTCCTTGATCTGCTGGATAAAGTCCGGCTTGCAGCCGGCGCAAACCCGGGCGTTCTCGAAATCGATCAACTGGTCGGCGGCGAACTCCTTGCCGCAAATGGAACAGGTCGGCCCGGTTGAAACCGACGCCTGCGCAATACCAGCCGCCAGGGTGTCGGGCACCTTCCCGTAGGGCATCCAATCCGACATGGTCTCGTTCCAAACGAGCGTCTCATCGGAGACCTCCCCCCGTGCCACAAAGTCCGGAAAGTCGCGATCCGCAATCGGCCCCGCCTTGTCCCCATCCTTCACATAATACCAGTGCATCGAACTCCCCCTAGTTAACGAATTGACATTCCCACCTAAAACACATGAACTGCCCCGACAACTGACTGTATAAAGAAATGACAAACTACAAAACAAACGAAACACCGTCCAGAAAAGAGCTAGAAGATTTGGAAACCACCGGACTCGCCCCCTACGCCTCGAAAAGCGCGGACACCCTCGGCCGCAAGCACGCAGACCCCCCCCACCCGCTCCGCTCGTGCTTCGCGCGCGACCGCGACCGCATCTTCCACAGCCGCTGCTTCCGCCGGCTCGAATACAAAACCCAGGTGTTTGTGAACGGCACCGCCGACCACTTCCGCACGCGGCTGACCCACACCATGGAAATGTCCGCCGTGGGCCGCACGCTGGCGCGCATCCTCAACGCCAACGAAGACCTCACCGAAAGCATCTGCCTGGCGCACGACCTCGGCCACAGCCCGTTCGGCCACGAAGGTGAAAAGGTGCTCGACGACCTCATGAAGAACGAAGGCGGCTTCGACCACAACCTCCAGAGCCTGCGCAACATCGAAGTGGTGGAGTCGCCCTACCCCGGCTTCCGCGGGCTCAACCTGACCTGGGAGGTGCGAGCCGGATTGCTCAAGCACGAGGCGCATAGCGCAGGTGCCGCGCTCGACGGCCACCCGATCGGCCCGTTCCAATCCCTCGAAGCCCAGATTGCCGACCTGGCCGACGACATGACCTACCATGCGCACGATGTGGACGACGGACTCGAAGCCGGCATCGTTACCCTCGCGCAACTCGAAACCACCGAATTCTGGCAACGGGCCGCCGCCGAAACCAAGGCGCGCTACGCCAACCTTTCCGAATTCCAGTTCCTGCGCGCCACCATCCGCACCATGCTCGAATTGCAGGTGGTCGATGTGGTGAACCACGCAAACCGGGCGCTCGACGAATTCAACCCGCAATCCATGCGCGATGTCATGTCCGCTCCGCGGCGCATTGTCGACTTTGGCGCGGAGATGAAAAGCATCCTCGGCGAATTCAGCGCCTTCATGTTCGAGAACCTCTACTACCATCAAGGGGTGACCGAGGCCACCAAGCAATCCGTTGCCATGATGCGCAAGCTGTTCCTGCACTACATCGGACATCCCGCAACCATGGGGAACAAGGCCCAGGAGCGGATCGAAACCGAAGGCCTATGGCGCACGGTCTGCGACTATGTCGCCGGTTGCACCGACCGCTACGCCATCGAGGAATACCAGAAATACGGGCTGGGGGCATAGAAAAGGCCGGCTCCCGACGGAGAACCGGCCTCGTGCAACGCCCTTGCGGGCGGGTTATTTGGACATGTTGCAGGAGCGGGCGTAGATGCCGATGACGTCCTGCGTGCGGTTGATGATGATTTCCTCCACGTCGTTGGCAATGCTGCCCTCGCTCACCGCATTGTACTGGTTGGGCATGTATTGGCTGAGCAACGACAACGAGATCGGGGTTTCCTTCAAGTTGGCCACCAGCTTCGCAACCGCCGCCTGGATCCTTTCGTTGGGCCAGTAGTAGCGCGAACGGTCGGAAAAGCTATACTTGCGCTTATACGCCTGCGTGGCTTCGTCGCCCGGATAATATTTCTTCCAGTAGTTCGGCTGTTCAACCATCACCGCGTCGATCGTTTCGCGCAGTTTGGAGGTTTCAAGACCACGTGGCGCCAGCATTTCCTCTTCGATCATGGCCAGGGCAAAGAGCGCTTCGCGGTAGCCGAAGGTCAGCCACGGTCCGACCTTCAGGATGCAGAAGTGGTCTTCCACCAGCTTGGAAAGGCCGGTTTCGGACTGGTAGTCGGTGGAGTGCGCTTCGTAGACGAAACGATCCTGCTTCATGATTTCATCGCTGAGGCCCTTGGCGGCCTCGCGGTCGTAGTGGAACACCTGGTCGTCGCCAAACTCGACGCCCGGTTGAACCACAACGCCATAGACGCGCTGCCAGGCATCGGCCAGCCCTTCGGCCTCGAACGCCGCCTTGGTGACTTCGATGGTTTTGATGGCGTCGGCGGGTGTTGTTGGCGTGACGGTCTCTTCCTCTTCCTGGGCACCGCCGGGAATCGGAACCTCGGTGCCGATGATGTATACCGGCTTCGGCTGGCCCGCGCAAAACGCCGCGTGGGTTTCTTCGGCCACCTTGGCCATGGCGGCGGCGCGCGAAGCAACAATCTCGTCGGCCAGCGGTTGATGGCGGTCGCCGGCATCGTCGGCGCAGAACATGGAGGCGTCGAGGTGGATCTTCTGATAGCCGGCCTTCACGTATTCCGCAATCAGCTCCAGCGCCTTGGCCATGGCCGGCTCGGCGTTTTCGGACTGCCAGGCATTCGGACCGAGGTGGTCGCCGCCCAGCAGGATGTCGTCCTTGCTGTAGCCCACCTTATCGGCAATGCCATGGACATAGGCCACGAAGTCGGCCGGCTTCATGCCGGTATAGCCACCGAACTGGTCCACCTGGTTGGAGGTCGACTCGATCAGCAGGATGGAACCGTCTTGCTTCGCCTGAAGCATGGACGCTTCCAAAACGGTGGACTGGGCGGAACAGACGGAATAGATGCCCGTCCCCTTCCCGGCGCGGTTGTCGGCCAGGATTTGTACATATTTATCTACAGCGCTCATTATTACTCCTTCGGAGATTTAAGATTTGAAATGTCAGATTTGAGATCTTCTAAATCGCGAAGCGATTTAGAAGTTGATCATCACCTTCGCCCACAACTCTTCGTTGTTGTAGATGACATCGTAGGCATTCTGGATCTGCTCGACCGGGAAGGTGTGGGTCTGGAGGCCGTCAACCTTCACGAGACCGGCTTCCATCATCCAAGCGGCGGTCGTCCATTCGGCACCGGGGAACGGCGCGGAATAGTTCATCCACGAACCGACCACATTGAGTTCCTTGCGGGTGATCGCCTCGAACTGCGGGGCCGTGAAGGTGATCGGCGCATGCGACGTTCCCACCAGCAGGACGGAGCCGCGGCCGCGGGCGACCTGCATGGCGGAAATCTTGGCCGGACCGGCGCCGGAGGATTCGAATACGACATGCGCACCGTCTTCAAGTTCGCGCGCGCAAACGTCCTCGAGTGGCTCGGTGATCGGATTGCAGACGATGGTGGCGCCCATGGCCTTCGCCATTTCGAGCTTCCCTTCGGAAATATCCGAGGCAACGATTTCGCGGCATCCCATGGCCTTGAAAATCTGGATGGCCAGCAGACCGATGGTGCCGGCACCGGTTACGACGACATCCTTGCCGAGCAGGTTGTCGAGGCGCAGGATCGGGTGCAGGCAGACGGTGATCGGCTCGATGAATGCGGCCTGGTCGTAGGAAAGGTTGCCGATGGCGACGAGGTTCTTTGCAGGAACGCGCAGGAATTCACCGAACGCCCCCTGAACGCGGGAACCGATGAAGCTGTAGCCCTTGCAGAGCGAATAGTTGCCCTGGGCGCATTTGTCGCACTTCATGCACGGCATGAGCGGCGCGGCGGAGGCGCGGTCGCCCACCTTCCACCCTTCGACGCTTTCGCCGACGGCAACAATCTCGCCGGCAAATTCATGACCCAGCACGATTTCGTCCCAGCGCGGATTCTCTTCCTGGATGCGGACAATGTCCGACCCGCAAATCCCGCAGGATTTCACCGCGATGAGCACCTCATCGGCGGCGGGGGACGGTTTTTCCATCTCGATGACTTCGACGTTCTTGATGCCTTTTCGCAATGCAGCTCTCATAGAATTCTCCAAGGGTTAATTGCTCTTCTTATATAAAATATTTAGCCCGGATTACTGGATCGACGGGATGTTTTTGCAAAATCATTTAATGCAAAATGTTGGTCTCTCCGCGCGCATTGACAGTTCCTCATTTTGCACCAAATTATTTTGCTTCAATTTGCCGTTGCAAGAAATCCAGTTCATCCTGTTATCCCGTCAAATGACTTCGCCTACTTGCCGAACTTTCGGTCGATCGCGGCGAGGGCGTCGTATTCGCCCCTGATGTTTTCGTAGAGGTTGCGGAAGACTCCGTACATTTCGCCATAGTACCGGTGGTTTTCGGCGTTGGGTTCGAAGTGGGCGCGAACGGCAATCTTCCCGATGGCTTCCTCGAAGCTCTTGATGGCCCCCACGCCATAGGCGGCGGCAATGGCGATGCCGAGCGGCGGAAGATCGACGGCCCCCGGAATCTCGATCGGCTTGCCGATGACATCCGAGAAAATCTGCACCCAGGTGGCGGAGTTGGCACTGCCCCCGGTGATCTTGACGGTGCTGATTTCCACGCCCTCCTCCTCGGCAATGCCAAGCACATGGCGGGAGCCGTAGGTGGTTCCCTCAATTAATGCGCGCACCAGATCCTGCCGGTTGGTGGTCGGCTTGAGCCCCATGAGAACCCCGGAGGTGTTGTCGTTCCAGATCGGGCAACGCTGCCCCACCATGTAGGGCAGGAAGATGACGGAGCTTTTCGCGGTGACCGAAGAATCAATCAACTGGTCGAGATGCGCATAGCCCTCCTTCGATTCAAGAATCTCCTCGTTGAACCATTTGATGCCCGCGCCGCCAAAATCGACCCCCCCGGCCGTAATCCAGGTTCCGGGAACGATGTGCGGATAGACATGCAGGTTCTTGTTGTATTTCGGTTCGTCCAAACAAACGTTGTTGGTCGTAACGGTTCCGCCGGAGATAAACACCTCCCCCCCCTTGGAAACTCCTGCGCCAAGGCCGGCGGCGACGTTGTCCATGGAACCGGCGATGACCGGCGTGCCTTCAAGCAGGCCGGTCTTAGCGGCGGCCTCGGCGGTCACGTGGCCCACCACGTCGGTGCAGTTGTAGATGGGCGGAAGTTTTTCGCGGTCGATGCCGCACCCCTCGAGCAGCACATCGGAATATTCGCAGGTCTTGGTGTTGCAGAACTGGGAAAGGCCGGCTTCGGATTTATCCATGGAATATTCGCCGGTCAGCTTGTAGACCAGATAGCCATTGGCATGCAGGAACATGTGGGTCTTTTCGTAGACGTCCGGTTCGTTCTCCTTGATCCACATGATCTTCGGCGCCGGGTTGCCCGCATCGGAAACGTTGCCGTTGATCTCCCAGGTTTCTTCCTTGAGGTTTTCGGCAATCCAGTCGGCCTGCTTCGAGGCGCGTCGATCCATCCAGATCAACCCCGGGCGAAGCGGGTCGCCGTCCTTGTCGACCGGGAGCACGGTCGTCGAAAAGGCATCGATACCGACGGCAATGACCTTCGCTGGATCGACGGAACTGGCTTCGAGCATCTCCTTGGTGTTTTCCTTGAGCGCGCGCCACCACTGGTAGGCGGGTTGCTCCGCCCAGCCCTGGTGCGGATAGCTGGTATCGTACGCCTTGCGCGCCGTTGCCACCACATTGAAATCCGTATCGAACAGCACGGTCTTGCAGCTTGATGTTCCGACGTCCACACTAATGATATATTCGGCCATTTTTAAAACCTTTGGTTTTTTTAATACGTAACTCGTAATGCGTAATTATGCGCGGGAGACGGCGTTCTTGGCATCTCCTAGAAAAATGGATTCGACGGTGTGGGTCTCGCCGAGTCTGGTAAATTGGGTTTTCCAGATCTCGCCGTTCTTGGCGATTTCGCGGGGGTATTCGGGAAGGGTTTGTTCGAGGGTTGCCTTGATCATGCGCATGGTGACGGCGTGGGTAACGAACAGGATATGGCCGCCTTCGAAGTCTGCGAGGTCTGCGAAAAAGGGTTCCAGCCGCCGGGCGATCATTTCGTAGGATTCGCCGCCGCCTTCGGGCACCCACGTCCAGCGCCGGGTGCGGTCGTGCATGTAGTCCGGACGTTCGTCGAGCTCGGCGTAGGTCATCCCGGCAAAAACACCGAGTTCCTGCTCGGTGATCCGCTCATCCGTTTCGACCTCGAGCCCGAAGGCTTCCGCGATCGGTTGCGCCGTCTGCTGCGCACGGGTTAGCGGAGAGCAGACAATGCGGTCGAGCTTCCCGATGGCCGCAAACTCGGCCGCGATGGCCTGCGCGTCGGCCAAGCCCTTTTCAGTCAGCGGAAAGTCCTGCCGCGAGGCCAGGATATCCTTGAGGTTCGCTTCGCTCTGCGCGTGCCGGATAAAGTAGATGGTTTTCATGAAAATAATGCGTAACCCGTAATGCGTAACCATTGAAAATTACGCATTACGAATTACTCGTTAACGATTACCCAATCGGCGTTACACCCTTCTTGAGGATTATGTTGCCATATTTGGCGGTGGTTCCGGTGATCACGCAGGCATAGGCCTTTTCGGCGCGATCGTAGAACTCGAAGCGGCCGATGCGTTTAACGGCCGGCGCGTCGGGGGCATCCTTTTTGATGGCGGCCATGTAGTCGGCCTCCACCTGCGGATCGAGCTCGTCGCCTTCCACGGCGGCCATCATGATCAGCGGATCGTCATAGCTGTCGAGTTCGAAGATCGGGATGATGCCCTCGAGCAAGTCCGGAATCTGCAGGCCGTCGCCGCGCAGGACGTTCTTCGGGCAGAAGGTATGGCCCGGGAAGTGGGCGTCGGACAGAACGATTTCGTCGCCGTGTCCCATTTCGGACAGGATCTTCAACAGGTCGGGGCTAACGATGGGGTTGATTCCTTTAAGCATTGTTTTTCTCCTTGGTGGTTTAAACGGTTTCTTTCTTGTGGTGGATGCTGAAGGTGCGCCAGCCGTAGAGGGCGATCACGACGAAGCAGATCAAAGGCAGCGCGAACGACGCGCGCACGCTGGCGAGCTCCATGAACCCGAGGTCGATCGCCGGCAGGTCGATGATGCGCCCTTGCAGCGGCGTCATGATGCAGCCGCCGCCGATGGCGAGGATCAGCCCGGCGGAGCCGAGCTTGGCGTCGTCGCCGAGGCCGTCGAGCGCGATGCCGTAGATGGTCGGGAACATCAGCGACATGCAGGCGCTGACGCCGATCAGGCAGTAGAGCCCGGCGTAGCCTTCCACGAAGATCGTGCCGGTGGTCAGCAGGATCGCGCCGGAGGCGAGGATGGTGAGCAGCGCGCCGGAGCTGATGTAGTGCATCAGGAAGGTGCAGACGAAGCGGCTGGAGACGAAGATGACCATCGCGAGGATGTTGCAGTTCTGCGCGGTGGCCTTGGAGAGGCCGAGCTCCATCGAGCCGTATTGCACGATGAACGTCCAGCACATGATCTGCGCGCCGACGTAGAAGGTCTGCGCAACGACGCCTTCGATGTAGGTGGCGTTCTTGAAGAGGCGCTTGACGGTGCCGCCGACGTCCATGCCGCCCTGGTCGTCCTGGTGCTCGCCCTGGGTCTTGGCCGGAAGCTTCCAGGCGAAGAGCGCCACGACGAGGATCAGGAAGCCGCCCATCAGCGCATACGGCGTGGAGACGATGCCGAGGTCGGCCTTCTGGATGGTGGAGAGGCCGGTGCCGGCGGCGGCGAAATAGTCCTTGAGCCCGTCGGTCGGGATGCCTTCGAGCGCACCCTGGGCGGCGGCGAGCTCCTGGCGGACCTGGGCGACGAGGGCGGTGGCCTTGGCGGCGTCCACCGTGGCGGCGGGGCCGAACATGGCGGCGAGCCCGGCGGCGGGCGCAACGGCCTCGGCGAAGTGCTGGTCGATGTTTTCCCACTCGCCGGCCTGGGCCAGCAGCGGCTGCTCCCGGTTCAGCGCGAGCGTCAGCTCCAGCCCGCGGTCGCCGACGAATAGATCGTTGCGCTGGGCTTCGGCCGGGGTCGGCTGGGGCTTGCCCTTGATCTGCAGCACGACGGCCACGGCATCGGCGGCGGCCTTGAACTTGTTGCCCTTGGGCTGGGCGGCGAGGGCGGCGGCGACCTCGTCGGCCTGCGCGGCGTTGGCGTTGTCGAGCAGGAAGGTGCCGTCTTTCAACGACGCCGAGAGTTCCCCGGCCTTCTTGTAGAGCTTCTTGCTGTCCTGCCAGTCGGCGGTGGCGACCACCGCGGCCAGGGCGTCGGCGGTGCCGATCTGTCCGGCAAGTTCCTGCAGGTGGACGGGCGTGCCTTCCTTGGCCAGCGTCTCCATCTGGCGGCGGGCGGTCTCGCTGGTGCCGTCGAGGCTGGCGAGGATGAACATGCTGGCCACGAACATGCCGACGATCGAGCCCATCGGGTTGAACGCCTGGGCGAGGTTGAGCCGGCGCGTGGCGGTGGCTTCGTCGCCCATCGAAAGGATGTAGGGGTTGGCGGTGGTTTCCAGGAAGGAGAGGCCGCTGGTCATGATCAGGTAGGAGAGCAGGAACAGCGGGTACGACATCGCCAGGCCGCTGGGAATGAACATCAGGCAGGCGAACGAGTAGAGCGCCAGGCCGAGCACCACGCCCTTCTTATAGGAAAACTTCTTGATGAACAGCGCCGCCGGGATCGCCATGAGCGCATAGCCGCCGTAGAACGCCGCCTGCACCAGCGAGCTCTCGAAGTTGGAGAGCAGCAGGATGTTCTTGAACGCCGCCACCATCGGGTTCGTGATGTCGTTGGCGAACCCCCACAGCGGGAACAGGATCGTTACCAAAACAAACGTCAACAGCAGTTCCGGCGGAACCACCGGTGTTTTCTTCCCTGAATTATCCATCTCTTCTCCTTAGGTTTAAAAACAGACCTGCGATCAACGAGAGGAACCCGGCACCCCGCCGGGTTCCCTTTTTCCAACCGTTGGAACTAGTCGGCGATGATGTCGTCTTCGTCCCAAAGGTCTTCCCAGGTCTGTCCATCTTTCCATAGGAATACCTGACCCTTGATCAAGCGGCAATTCTTATCGATTGCGGCGAGTTCGGTCATTTCTTCGCTGGAGATGGCCATATAGTCCGGCAACGCGCATTTGAGGTTGGAGCGGTATTCCGGTTCGAAGACGGAGAACGGAATTGGAATCTGGCCCCGCTGGACTGCCCACTTGATGCAGACCACCGCCGGGTGCACACCGAGACGTTCCGCAATCTTCTTAACCACCGGATCTTCGATATCGACGGTGTCGGTTTCGGTTTTGTCGCGGTCGGGCCGGGTCGGGGAGCCAATCGGGCAGAAGCCGATGGGTTGGATCTCCTTGGACACGTAATAATCAAACAGCGCCTGCTGCTGGAAGTGCGGGTGCAGCTCCATTTCGGTGACGGCCGGCTTGATCTTGCAGTCGCGCAGCAGCAGCTCCATCTTGGCCTGGGTCATGTTGGAAGTGCCGATGGTCTTGACGAGGCCCATTTCGACGAGCTGTTCCATCTGCGCCCAGGTTTTCATGAAGTTTTCATGGATGTAGGGTTTGGCGTCGGGGCTGCGGGAATCCACCGAGCAGCCTTTGGCGTGGAAGTTCGGGAAGGGCCAATGGACGAGATAGAGGTCGAGGTAGTCGAGCTGCAGGTCTTCGAGCGATTGCTTGCAGGACTTGATCACTTCGCCTTCGCCGTGCATGTCGTTCCAGACCTTGGAGGTGATGTAGAGCTCTTCGCGCGGAACGCCGCCATCCTGGATGACTTTCAGGGCAACACCGATCTCCTTTTCGTTGCCATAGACCGAAGCGCAGTCGAATGCGCGCTGGCCGAATTCGGCCGCGCCGACCACCGCGTTGGCGATCTGGACGTTGGTGAAACGGTCGGAACCGAACGTGCCCATGCCAATGGCCGGCATGGCTTCGCCATTGTTCAGCTTTTTCTTCGGAACGATGTTCGGGTCAACGCCATCTTCCGCCATGACGAACGTGGTTTTCAATTCTTCTGACATGATGCTCTCCTTGGTTGGTTAACTTGTTTTCCAAAAACGGCGCGCGGCATCCCCTGCGCAGTCATGAAGTGCATAAGCTAGCGGCTCGTCCCCACTGCGCCAATGCACCAACTTGACCATATGATGGACATTTTTGACTTTACACGGCCCATCAAAAAAACCACGTTCCGAACACAACAACCCGCAACCGGTAAAATATGCTGAAAAACGAAGCCCCCTTCATTTCCACCCAGGTCACATCCGGGGAATACTACTATCTAAATTTGACCCCCGAGAAGAGTGCAAAGGAGGTCGTGGTTTGCGGTGGACGCGAGCAATGCTCGCCCAGCTACCGGATAGAACGGAACAGCTTTCGCTATTTCTCGATTGAGTTTGTCTCCTCCGGGCGCGGCAGGCTGACCATGAACGGTAAAACCTATCCCTTGCGCCCCGGCGCCATCTATTGCTACGGCCCGCGAACGAAACATGTCATTGAAACCGATCCGGAAAATCCGATGCTGAAACACTTCGTGGATTTTTCCGGAAGCGAGCTCGTTAAACTCATGAAGAGTACCGATTTCAGCAAAGGCGAGCCGCTGTTTGTTTCGCGCCCGTTCCGCATCCGAAGCATCTTTGAAAACCTGATCACCACCGGAAACACCGAAAGCCGGAACCGCGCCGCCCTATGCGCCCTGCTGCTGCGGCAGCTCATCCTGCAGGCCGACGACTATGCCATGGAACCTGCGGCCGCGTTCTCGCCCGCCTGGCAAACCTACCTGCGTTGCCGGCAATACATCGAACGCAACGTTCTTGAGCTGCCCAACATCGGAACCGCCGCCGCCGCGTGCTTTGTTGACCAGGCCTACCTCTCGCGCCTGTTCAAACGCTTTGCCGAGGAATCGCCGCTGCAATTGCTCACCCGTTTAAAAATGAGCAAGGCCGCCGATCTGCTGAGTGCCGGCGACCTGCTGATCAAGCAGGTCGGCGAAGAAGTCGGCTTTGCCGATCCCTACCACTTTTCGCGCGTCTTCAAACGCGTCTATGGCATCCCGCCCGAAACCTTCACGCAAACCGCCCGCCGCGAAGGGTAGAGAGGCAGGGCGCACGTCTTGCCCCGGAGAAACCCGGAGCGAAGCACAGCGCCACGGCAAAGTCCGGATCTGGCAAAGTCCGCACGACGGAAAACATCATACTTATGCAAGTAGGGTATTCCGGTTCCGCCTTCTATATATGAGCATTATGACATATCACACTTATGCAAGTATGATAATCGCCTGTCATCTAGCGCATGTTCAGAAATGATGCATCCGCTTCAATTCAGCGGCACCACCATCTGTCCCCTGCCCGCGAAGCACCCTTGCGGCACCACACCTGCGCCGCTAATCCTTCGTGCTGCCCCACCAGTCGGGGCTGGGTTTTTTGGACTTGTCGAGGAAGTTGGCGTGTTGCTTTTCCAGCTTGGGCATCCGGTCGTCACGCGCCTTGGCAATCTTTGCATCGAACGCTTTCTGCGAGAACCGCGGGTCGCGCGCGGGGAAGGTGGCGCCGGTTTCGGCCAGCCATTCGTTCAGCCGCTTGCCTAGCTCATCCACTTTTTCAGGATGCAGGGAGGAAATCTCGTGCTGCTCACCGATGTCCAGGGCAAGGTTATAGAGCTCGCTGCGTCCGTCTTCGTGGTAGTAGATGAGCTTCCAATCCTTGGATCGGATGATCGACGAGGGTTCACCCCCCTGGTTTCCATAGTGCGGGTAGTGCCAGAACAGGTCGCGCTCCTTGATGCCCCCGCCCTTGAGCACGGGCACCAGGCTAACGCCATCGACGTGCTGCTTCGGCATGGGATCGAGACCGGCGAGTTCGAGCATGGTGGGATAAAAGTCCATCCCAATGGCCGGCACCTGCGTGGATGAACCGGGTGGGGTCATGCCGGGAACATGGATGATGTAGGGCTCGCGGATGCCGCCTTCCCACTGGCGGCCCTTGCCGCCGCGGAATGGAAGCAGGCTGGTCGAATAGGCATCGCCGGAGGAAACGCCCCCGTTGTCGCCGGTGAAGATGACGACCGTGTTTTTGTCGAGCCCGGTTTCCCTGAGCTTGTCCATTACGATGCCGACGGCGGTATCGAGCGATTCCACCATGCCGGCGTAGATCGGGTTGTCCTGCACCTGGCGCACGGGCAGGCGTCGGTCGAATTTGAAGCGGGTGTCGTTGTCGGCCAGCCCCATCTCCTTGGCCTTGTCGCGGTATTTGGTGCAGAGTTCCTCGGTGGTTTGGATGGGGCCATGGACGGTATAGAACGAGAGGTAGGCCATGAAGGGCTTTCCCTTGCTCTGTTCGATGAACGAGGCGGTTTCCTCGGCCAGGCGCAGGGTCAGCAACTCGCCGTTGGGGCCGTCTTCCATGTTCGGGTTTTTATAGGGTGAAAAATAGCCCCCCTTGGGGGAACCGGCATCGAATCCGCCTATGTTGATCTGGAAGCCGTGGTCTTCCGGCCAAGACCCCTTGGAACCGAGGTGCCATTTTCCGGCAAAGAAGGTGGAATAGCCTGCGGCGCGCAGGGCTTCCGCGATGGTGGTGTCTTCGTGCGGTAGGTTGTGGACATATTCCACCGGCATGACCGGATCGTTGCGGTTCCATTTCATGCCATGGGCGGAACCGATCCATTGGGTAATGCCGTGGCGGGGCGTGGCCTTGCCGAGCAGGATGCTGGCGCGCGACGGGCTGCAAACCTGGCAGGCGGCATAGCCTTGGTCGAAACGCATGCCGGAGGCCGCCAACGCATCGATGTTGGGTGTTTCGTGGAAGGTGCTCCCCTCGTATCCGAGATCCCGGCACCCGAGATCATCGACCAGAAAGAATACAAAGTTCCGCTTTCCGGCAACCGCCGTTCCCAACGCGGCACATAGTGCCAACACCACCCAATGCTTCATGATCCTGCTCCCTTTACTTGCCGGCTCCGTCGGCAAAAAGCTCTTCCAGCCTCTGCTCCGCCATGCCATCCGCCGAAAAATCATCGGGACATGTATACGGGAACCAACAAGGGCCGCAAAGAGGATTTGCCGCCGACTTGTCAGGCCTTCTTTACGAATTCCGATTTCAACCGCATGGCGCCGAAGCCGGGGATTTTGCAGTCGATGTTGTGGTCGCCCTCGACCAAGCGGATGTTTTTGACCTTGGTGCCCACCTTCAAGTCGGAGAAAGCCCCCTTGACCTTCAGCCCTTTCACAACGGTAACCGCATCGCCATCCGCCAACAGGTTTCCATTCGCATCAAGAACGCGCAGTCCGTCCGGGCTTTCGGCCGGCTCGCCACCCGGCCCCCACTCATGCCCACAGTCCGGGCAAACCATCATTCCCTGGTCTTCATAGGCATATTCGGAACCACATTTCGGGCATTGTGGAAAATCACTCATCTTTCTTCTCCGTTCACTGGGCACAAAAAAAAGGCTGGAACCGAAGCTCCAGCCCTTGAAAATGGTGGGCGTTGACGGTCTCGAACCGCCGACCCCCTCGGTGTAAACGAGGTGCTCTAGCCAACTGAGCTAAACGCCCATTTTCCTGAAAGGAGCGCACATAGTACCCATTCCATTTTCCGAGTCAAGGGGCGATGCAAAAAAAACTGCAAAGTCGTTTCCGGCTCGCAATCCTACCGATTGCGAATGGATTGGTGGATGTTTGGATTGCTGGATGACTGCAACAGCTGCATCGAAAAAAACGCCATGTCACCTGGATGGTTTAACCCATCTACCTTCGCATCGCAGTTTCCTCCTGAATTCCAATATTCCTCCCATCCAATCATCCAAAACCGCGAGATTACGGTGCCTGTCGTATCCTGCCGGACAAACGATTCCATCTCAACGGGTGACATTTGCCTCCGAGCATTGTAAATTCCCGCCTTTTACTATGAATCGTTCAGGCGCCTAGCCTGCCTAACGGGAACTTAAATTTAAATACAAGGAAAGCAGACCATGCTCGCACTGCTCATATCGGTGGCGTTTTCTGTCACATGCATTATCGCCTGCATCACCACAAATGTAAGCACGGGGGGGACGATTGCCGCAGGCATTGCCGGCTTCTTCGCCCCGCATTTCATCATTGGCTATTTTGTCCGGAAAAGGACGGAGGCGGTGAAGAAGGAGCTCGAGGAACTTGTCCTGGATGGACAAAAGCGAATCAACCGCAAAGTCCAGCAATTCCAAAGCAAGCCCGGAGGCAACATCAAACTCATCCAGCGCCAGATCGAGAGCGACCAGAAAGAGATTTCGAAGAAATCCCTCGAATTCATCGACCGATTCGAGACCTTCAAGAAGTGGAACCTGCTCATGGACCGGCAAATCGCCACCATGCGCCTGCAGTTCCTCTACCAACTCAAGGAGTTTGACGAAGTCGACAAACTCATTGCTTCGGGGGGACTGTTCACCGGCCCCCTGATGATGGAGCCTATGCAGGTGGCCATGAAAATGGCGCGGCAGTTTAAAAACGAGGATAGCGAAGGCGTGGAGAAAACCTTCAATCGCCGCCTGAAATGGTTCCGGGGAAGCCGGGCCACGCTGCTTTATGGCGTCATGACCTGGGTCTATATGAAAGAAGGCAAAACGGAAGAGGCCCGGCAACTGCTGAACAAGGCGATGGAAAGCACCGGGAACGAAGCCTTTGCCCGGAACTGGGAACAGCTTTCGAACCATAACGTGAAAAAGTTTTCCAACGCCGGGCTAGGCGAAGAGTGGTTCGCCCTCTACCTGGAAAATCCGCCCATGCCCAAACAGCAACGCATGCGCGGAAATGCCCAGGGACGCAGGTTCTAAGCTCCCCCAACAACAGGGAAAACTGGCGCACCCGGCAGGATTCGAACCTGCAACCCTCTGATTCGAAGTCAGATGCGCTATCCAATTGCGCCACGGGTGCTGTGGTGTAAATGCCTATAGAAATAGAGGTTTTCCAGGAACCGAACAAGCGGATTCGGACGGCCATGCGTTCGCGGGAACTTTTTTGCAATCTGGGGTTGGACGCCCGTGATTGTTCCTCTATATTCCCCGCTTTCCCAAACCAACAAAGGAAAAGGATTTATGAAGAAACTGGTTATTGGATTGCCGAAGGGCAGCTTGCAGGAATCGACGTACGCCCTGTTCAAGAAGGCTGGATTCAGCATCAAGGGCGGATCGCGCTCCTATTTTCCGTCGATCGACGACGACGAGATTGAAATCCGCATTCTGCGGGCTCAGGAAATGAGCCGCTATGTTGAGCATGGTATGCTCGACGCCGGAATTGCCGGCCTCGACTGGGTTGAAGCCAACGGTTCCGACGTGGTCAACCTCTGCGACATGGTCTACTCCAAGCAGAGCAAGAGCCCCATCCGCTGGGTTCTGGCCGTTCCGAACGATTCCGAAATCGCTTCCGTAAAAGACCTTGAAGGTAAAAAAATTGCCACCGAAGGCGTTGGCATCGTCGAACGCTGGCTCGAAAAGAACGGCGTGAAGGCCGAAGTCGAGTTTTCCTGGGGCGCAACAGAAGTAAAGGTCCCGGATTTCGTCGACGCGATCGTCGACATCACCGAAACCGGTAGCTCCCTGCGCGCCAACAACCTGAAGATTGTTGAAACGCTGATGGAATCCTACACCCAGTTTTTCTGCTCCAAGGACGCTTGGGCGGATGAGTGGAAGCAGCAGAAACTCAAAAAGATTGCCCTGCTGCTGAAGGCTGCACTGGATGCCGACGACAAGGTCTTGCTGAAGCTGAATGTGAACGAAAAAAACCTCGAGACCGTTAAAGCATTGCTGCCTGCCCTGCATTCCCCGACGGTCAACTCGCTCACCGACGAAGGTTGGTATGCGATCGAAACCGTGGTTGACGAGTCGGTTGTACGCGAAATCATCCCGGACCTCAAGGGTGCGGGCGCTGAAGGAATTATTGAAATTAGCTTGAATAAAGTAGTGGCATAACTATTGTACTTGCCCTTTTAAGACACAATCAGGAGAAAACATGGGTACCATCAAAAAATGGCGTAAGACCAAAATGTCGAACCACAAACGTCGCAAGCGTCGTCGCGCGGATCGTCACAAAAAGAAATAGGCACTGATTGCCTGATCCATTTCAAGGCTGGGTTTCCACCCGGCCTTGCTTTGTTTTTCAATCCTTGGAAATCCGTAGAGGATGCGATTTCCAAGGATTGTTTTTTTTTGCATCGTGCGCATTGCGCAACCACGGCTATGCGAGTCGCGACCCTGCAGCAAGGGGGGATCCATTCAGGAAAGCGGCCGACGGCATTCGCTTCTTCCCGAGAGGCTGAACCTCGATAATGCGCAGCCCTCCCTCGCCCGTCGCCACAAGCAGCTGATCGTCCAGCAATTCGCCGGGATCGCCCCGCCCATCTTCAAGCTCGGCCTTCCAAACCTTGAGGGCCTCCCCGTTCGGTAGCTTGCAGAAACTCCCCGGCCACGGATCGAATGCACGGATGCGGTTCCGGATGGCTTCCGCAGACTGCGCCCAATCGATCGCCCCGTCTTCCTTGGCAAGCTTGCGGATCTCCACCGCCTGCGCTTCATCCTGAACCGTCCGGGCGACCGTATCGTTGCGGATATCATCGATGGCCTCGAGCAACAATTCCGAACCAAGCAAGGAAAGCTTGTCGTGCAGGGTAGCGGAGGTTTCGTTGACCCCGAGCGGAAAGGTTTCCTGGCGAAGAATATCTCCGGCATCCATTTTTTTTGCGAGATAGATGATGCTGACGCCCGTTTGCGCGTCGCCGTTCAGAATCGCCCACTGAATAGGTGCCGCCCCCCTGTATTTCGGCAATAGCGATGGATGAACGTTGATTGCTTCATACCGGGCTAGTTCGATCACCCGTTGCGGAATGTATTGGCCGTAGGCAACCACCACCAGGAGATCGGGTTCCAGCGCGGCCAAGGCGGCCACGGCATCGGGATCGCCGATCTTTTCGGGAACCATGACGTTCAGCCCCTCCTGCTCGGCAAAGGCCTTGAGCGGAGACGGCGTTGGCATGCGCTTGCGCCCGGCCGGCCGGTCGGGCTGCGAGACCACCCCCACAACATCGTCCATCCCTCCCTGCAAAATGGCGCGCAGGGAAGGCACGGCCAGCTCGGCCGACCCCATGAATACGATACGCATGCGAATCGCCTCCGTGTTCTTTATTCCGCAGCCGGCGTAGCCGCGCTCTGACCCGACCAGCGATCGCGGTCGCTCAGGAATATCTGGTCTTGCCGGTTGAGCGCAACCCCTTCCTTGAGCGGGAAGTCAGGCGGGGGTCGACCGCTCATGACAGGCAGCCAGCTCTTTTCCGGACCATCGAGCAGTTGCTTCACGAACGGCTTGTTCTTCGTGATGGTCGTGAAGTACATGCCGCTGATGTATTGCTTATAGTCGTTGATTTCGTAGAATTGATCGAGATCCTTGGGAAGCAGGATGGAGACGCGGTTGCCGTACCACGCGGTTGCCCAGGGCATGTCGGTGCACATGACTTCGCGTTCATTAAGCATTTCACCAACGCGGGCAATGATCGGTGCGTGGTATGGCGGATAGGGGTGGTTTTCGTGCGGAGGCATGAGCGTGAGGCCGAACGGAATGATTGCCAACACAACGATAAGGCATTTCAAGCCAAGGTTGTAGATGCGCACCCCGAGGTCGAGACGATCAATGAGGATGTAGAAGAAGGCCAACCCGTACAGAATGATGAAAGGCCAGAACGCATGGATCATATGGATGGAGGACTCCGAAAAGAAACCGGCCAGTACCACCATGAGCAAGAGCGATATCCCCAGGCCCCACCTCAAATAATTCACCTGGGGCCGGACGAAGTGATAGAAGAACGTCACAATGAACATGGCCATCAGGATGCCGCCGCCGAGGGCCGGGATGACGGAATCGTGTTTCCCTGAATAGTTCAGGATCCACTTTTGCTTCAACGCAGTAACCATGCTGCTGGGAGCAATGTCGGGATGGTATTCGCGATCGAGGCTGTTATCCGGAAAGCGCGGGGAATCGGCCAATGCCGTATAGCCCACCATCCCGGCGGGATTTCCACTTACTTTGACATTCCGTACCAGCCAAGGCGTGATCAACATGGTGTAGAGCAAGAGGAAAACCACGACGAAGCGGGTTCCTCCGCGGAAGCGCCCGCACATCAGCCAAGCAAAAAGGCACAGCCCCGGCACCGCAGCCAATGCAATATATCGCGTCAGAAAAGCAATCGCGGCACAGAAGATCGATACGATGAACGGGGTAATCCAGTACAGCTTGGGATCGCCGTCACGCTTGTTCAACATCGAGACCACCAAGGCATGAAAGGAGGCCGCAATGAAGAAGATGGCCATGGATAGGTTCAATCCCGAAATCGAGTCCTGCCAGACCAGATCGCTCAAATAATAAATCGTCATGCCCATAAAACCGATTTCACGCGAAAACAGGCGCTTGCCCAGGGAAAACACGATCCAGCCTGTGAGAATGGCAAACAAATGGTTCAAGGGCAGAATCACCCAGCGCTCGGCATCCATGGCCACACCGCGTCCGCCTTCCGGCATGGCGAAGGGATCCACCCCGATGAAATCGAACATTTTGAAGCCCACAGCCAACAATGCGGGATACGCCGGGGCATGGTACATATCGGGATGCCCGGCAATCAGGGGATTTTCACCCGCGGTCCGCTGCTGCACCTTCCACATGGTCAACGGTCTTACCGCCTTGGTAACCATGCCACCCTGGATCGACATATTGCGCCCAAGCTGAGCATAGTCCATGGCCTCCTCCGTCTTCAACCCACGGAACTGCGTGGCCGTATAGACCATCACAATCACAAGCAGGAGAAGAACATAGAGGGTCACCCGGATGATTTTCAGGCCGGTGCCCGTATCGATACTGTAAACGATATCGTGAAGTGTCGACTCAAACGACCTATTATCCGCCATTGGTGCTCCAGAAATTGGTGATTCTTCTTTTCAAAACGAACGGACTAGTATTCATGAAAATGACCGGAATACAAGTTCCGGCCATTGGAAAAACCCTTAGGAAAAACCTGAACTATTTTCATCCCATTTCGAGCACTTCCGGCTGCATTTCCGGCGGTGTCCATAATTCGATCCGATAGGGCCTGATGACCACCACTCCATAGTTGGGATCATCCGCGCCGTTGAAAATGGACTCCAGCGAAGGGTTCCAGAATGCATCCTTCGTGGCGGCATCTGTCACAATCTCCGCTTTACCCTGAACCTGGAAATAGGGTCTCATATCCAACGGGCTCAGCACACCGCAGGTCAAATGGACTTCCGGATTCTGCCTAATCTGCTCCGCCTTCCGAGCTCCCAGATGAGTGGCGCAACGCAAAACGAGTTCTTCGTCGCCCCCGATCATCACGTAGCGCGTCCACGGGAGACCATCGGTCGTGATGCTCGCTAGACTAGCCAGCTGCAGGGGCCTTAGGCCTTTGGTAATCCTGCTCTTCAGCTCACTCATTTCGCTCTCCTTGGTTATGATTTGAAAAATGCTCATATGCCTTCGACTCCACGACCTCCCCATCCAACCGCAAGACCCCACCCTCTTCGGTGATCTTCCCAATCAGTGGCAACCCTGAGCCAAAGCGATCCTTCCACTGGGCCTGCAACGATCCAGGATCAGAGGTCGTCAACAACAACTCAAAATCCTCACCATCGTAAAGTGCTGCATTCAGTCCATCTACCACAGGGATTGCCTCCGCATCCAAGTCTGCGCCGACCTTGCTTTGGGCAAGGATATGGCGAAGATCGGTCGCCAACCCATCGCTGACATCCATCATGGCGTTCACCAGCCCGGTCTCGCGCAGGAAAATGCCCTCCTCCACCCGCGGAATAAAATCCAGATGCTTTCCGGCCGAACTTCCGCCGAGGACACCGGTAACGCAAACTGAATCGCCGGCTTTGGCCCCGGAACGCAACAACGCACTACCCGATGGCAAAAGACCCGTTCCGAAAAGATGGAGTTCAAGCTGGGCTCCCTTGGACAGGTCGCCACCAATAATGGTTGCGCCGAACCGGCTGCAAAGTGCACTCATACCAACATAGATGCCCTCAAGATACTCCATTTCTGTGCCGGGGGCTGCGACCACATTAACCAACAACCACTGCGGCCGGGCCCCCATGGCCGCAATGTCGCTCAGCACACGCCCAACCGCTTTATTGCCAATGCGCTCTGGGATTTCCCCATGCAGGAAATGCACCCCCTCAACAACAGGATCGGTCGTAAACACCTGGTCCATTCCGACTCCGGGCATGCAACAAACCGCACAATCATCCCCCGCACCAACCAGCAATCCGGCATCATCTCCAAGCATGGAAACCAAACGACGAATAACCTCATGTTCTCCCATTGCCCCAATCGCAGTCATTCACAAAGAGTAGCCAAATAGATCTCGCACACAATCTTTTTGATGAAATCATATAAGGTGACAGGCACATAATTTATTGACAAGGCAATGACTGGGTGCTCTTATTTTTCGTGATGAGAAAACCTCGCATATTGGGAGAACGACAGATCAACCATTATCACGTGATGTCTCGTGTTGTTAATGGAGACTTTGTCTTCGGCGACAAAGAAAAGGAATTCTTCAGATACAGCATGCGCAAACTCGAGCATTTCATGGGCATTAGGATCTTGACCTATTGCATCATGTCGAACCACTTCCACCTTCTGGTGGAGATCCCCCATGCGGAACACATTGATGACGATGAGCTGAAAAACCGGATCATGCAGTTCTACCCACCTCGCCGGGCGCTTGAAATTTTGGCGGAGTTCAATGAAGCCAGAGCCTATTCGGAACAAACCGGAAATCAGGCATGGCTAAACAAACTGCGGAACCAATACTTATCCCGAATGGGAAACCTATCGGCTTTCAGCAAGGAGCTGAAGGAACGCTTCACAAAGTGGTACAACCGGCGCAATGCCCGTCGAGGCACGCTTTGGGAAGAGCGGTTCAAGAGCGTCCTGGTGGAAAGCTCGGAGTCCACCCTACTTACGATGGCCGCATACATCGACCTTAATCCGGTACGGGCCGGTTTGGTTGATGATCCGCGCGACTACCGCTATTGTGGTTATGCAGAATCGGTTGCGGGAAACAATGAAGGCCGTGCCGGTTTGATGAAACTGCTCGATATGCACGGGCAAGGGCTCTCGTGGCGCACGGCTGGTTCAAGCTATCGGAAATTGCTGTTTATGCGCGGAGAGGAATCGGAATCAAAGCCAGGATTCAACAAAGCTAAGGTTCAGCAGGTGATTGAAGAAGGAGGGGAGCTATGCCTCCAGGAAGTACTTCGATGTAGAATCCGATACTTTTCCGATGGAGTGGCCGTTGGGAGCCGCTTGTTTGTTGAAGACGTTTTCGAAAGGCATCGCGATCTATTCGGGGAACGTCGGAAAACCGGGGCACGGAAACTCCCCGGAAACTGCTGGCAAGGACTGTGCAGCCTCCGGAACCTTCGGCTCAATGCCATAACCGCTCCGGGCTGACCCCGCCTATTCGTGGCGAAGCGCGTCGATCGGGTCCATCATGGCGGCACGGCGTGCGGGATAGATGCCGAACACCACCGAAACGGCAACAGAGACCGAGAAGGCAACGGCAAATGCGGGGAAGGTCAGAACTGTTTTCACATTGGTCACGGCCGTTATGGCCAGAGGAATGATGGCACCAAAAACCAACCCGATCACCCCGCCTGAGATCGAGAGGATCAACGTCTCCATGAGGAACTGGAGGACGATATCGCGGCGGCGCGCTCCCAGCGCTCGCCGGATGCCGATCTCGCGGGTACGTTCACTGACGGTCGCCAGCATGATGTTCATGATGCCAATGCCGCCGACAATGAGTGATATGGCGGCAATGGATCCCAGCACGATATTGAACAGCCGGCGCGTTTCGCGCGCCTGGCGGATGAGTTCAAGTGGAACCACAACACTGTAGTCTTCCTTCTTATGGTTTTTCTTGAGCAACCGTCGTACGGCATCGACTGCGCGCACCACATTTTCCTGCTCGTCGATCGTCAGAATCAACTCGTGCAGTTCAATCTTCTCGAAGGTGCCGCCGCCGTCTGCCCATTGCATGAAAAGGTCGCCGCGCTTCTGGAGATAGGTACGCAACGGAATGTAGACGTTTTGGTTTTCGCCATCGAGCCAGAGTTCGCCCCCGGATGGCAATTCGCCCTGGGCAATATCGCCGACGATTCCGACCACCGTGTAGGCATCGTTATCGATGGAAAGCGTTTGGCCAATGGGGTCGTAACCGGCAAAAAGCAGTCGTGCGAGCCGGGTTCCGATCACACAGACCGGAGTTCCGAATTCCATATCGGAGCTGGAGAGAAACCGACCTCGCACCATGCGGTAATTCTGGACGCGCAGATACCATGGAGTGGTTGCAACCACATCGGTCTGCAGCTTCCGCGCCTTGAAGCGAACATCGTAGCGCAACCGTTTCATCGGCGTACTCGACACCAGGTTGGGCACAAAGCGCGACAAATCCGAGGCATCCTTGTAGGTCAGGCCATAGGAGGCAACCATCGTTCGCCGCCCCCCGCCCCCTTTATCCTCCGAGGGGACCTTGATGCTTTGAAGCAGAATGTTCTGGCTGCCCATGCGCTGGATTTTTTCCTGTATTTCACGGTTGGCGCCTTCGCCCACGCTGAGCATGGCCACCACGGAACAGACGCCGAAAATGATGCCCAGCATCGTCAAGCCGGCGCGCAGCTTATACTGGCCGAGGTTCTTGACCGCCAGCTTGATCATCCGCTCTATGCGCATCGATTTCATGGTTTCGGCGCCCCGTTCCAATCGTTGGAAAGGATTTTGCCATCCAGGAAGCGAACCACGCGTTGGGCGCGATGCGCAATATCGTCATCGTGGGTAACCATCACGATCGTCTTGCCCTCGGCGTGCAGCTCGTCGATCAGCTCAAGAATTTCAGCGCCGGTCTTGGAATCGAGATTGCCGGTGGGTTCGTCGGCCAGCATTAGGAGAGGATCGCACACCAGGGAACGGGCAATGGCGACGCGCTGCTGTTGCCCCCCCGAAAGCTCCATGGGCTTGTGCTTCAACCGGTCTGAAAGCCCCATACGCTCGGCAAGGGCTTCGGCCTTCACCCGAGCCTCCGACTCCGGAACGCCTTGGTAGAACAAAGGCACCTCGATGTTCTCGAGTACGTTGAGCTGCGGGATCAGGTTGTAGGACTGGAAGATGAAACCGATCCGCAGGGAACGGATTTCCGAAAGCTGGTCGTCCGTCTTGTTCGCCACGCTTTCCCCGCCCAGCAGATAGTCGCCGCCGGAAAGATGATCGAGACACCCGAGCAGGTTGAGCAGGGTCGATTTGCCCGATCCCGACGCCCCCATGATCACGGCATATTCGCCGGGATCGATCCGCAGGTTGATCCCGCGCAGGGCAGTCACCCGCAAAGAGCCGTTCACATATTCCTTAACGGCATCTCTCAGCTCGACGATCGGGACGCTCATTCCTGAACCTTGGTTTCCTCTTCCTTGGATTCCTCGGCAAGCGGACTCTTTTTCAATTTGGAATCGGCTTCGAGTTCCACCTCGGCATAGAGCAACAGCTCTTCGCCCTCCTCCACCCCGTGAACAATTTCGATGGACTGCGTGTTGTATTTCCCAATGCCGACCTCGCGCAGCTCCTTGCGTCCGCGCTTTACCGTATAGACAAAGTGTTTCCCTTCGCTCGAAACCACCGACTGGATCGGGACATAAAGCACATCCCGCAATTGATCCGTCACAATTTCGACGGTTGCCGACATGCCCGGCTTTAGCTGGCCATCCGCGTCCGAGGCAACATCAACCATGATGGTATAGGTTTTCACGCCCGAGCTGTACCAGTTTTGCGAATCCGGAACGGCGCTGATTTTTTCCACGCGCCCACGAAGAATCAATCCCGGCACCGCATCCAATGTTGCAACCGCCTCCTGCCCGAGGGTCACTTTATCGATCATCGCCTCGGGGATCCCGACTTTCAGATCCCATGCGCTCAGATCCGGGAACGATAGGATGGCCTGGCGGTACTGGATCGTGGCGCCCTTTTCAATTTTCGCCATGCTCCCATAGCGGTTGGGCTTGGGGTAGAACACCTGTCCGCTGAAATCGGCATAGGATTTGGTATTGGCGAACTGTTCCTCGCGGGTAACGAGCTGGTTCCGCTCGATTTCCAGCCGGGTTTTTTTCGAAAGGATCGCAGCTTCCTTGCTTTCGATATCCGATAAGATGGTCTTTTCAAGCCGCCGCAGCGCATCTTTCGCATTCACCACCGCGTTATCCAGCTCCTTCTGCCGCTTGGTGTGGGTGTATTCCTTCAAGATCTTCAGGTCGGCGGTTTTGTTCCGGACCTCAACCTCCTTGCGCTGCACGCCGAGCCGGTCGGATTCCAGGTCGTTCTTGTTCGAATATCCCTTGTCGTAAAGCTCCTGCGTGCCTTCGAGTTCGCTTCGCGCTTTTTCATATTCCGCCTTGGCCAGCATGATATCCGATTCTGCCTTGTCCTTCATCTGGGTATATTCGACTTCGTTGTATTTTTTCAGATCCAGCTCCGCGAGTTCGACCTTCAGCTTGGCACTTTCCACATCGGTTGCGCTTTTAAGGCGGGCAATCTCGAGGTTTTCCTGCGCCAACTTCAGGCTCGCCTCGGCTTCGGCAACATCGGACTGCTGGTCCAGATAACGATCCATCAGCTCGTTCGACTCGAGTTCAAACAGCAGCTGGCCGTTCGTCACGGAACTGCCATCCTCAACCACTTCGATAATCTTGGCATCGCGATAGGCCTCGTTGAGGATATCCCGACTGCTCTTGGCCCTCAATTCGCCCGACTGAAGGATGCTCACCACCAGGTCGCCCCGTTGCACACGGCAGAGGTGGGCGCTATCCATATCGACACGGTCGGCGTCCTTGCCCGGTTTGAGGACAAGCGCAACCACCACGGCCATGGCGATGCCAATCCCGATCTGGAGCTTACGGCGTTGCCATGGTTTCTTCGTCGTTTGACTGTTCATACCACATTCCCTTTGGGTCGATTTCAAAACGTTCGATCGCATTCCAGAAACGCAACCGGTTGATGGTGTAGTCCACCAGCGCAATCGTGGCGGCGTTCTTCGAGTTCAGCAGGTCATCCTCCGCATCCAGCAGGTCGCGCGTCAGCGCCTTGCCCTGCTTGAGCAGCAACTGGGTGTTTTCAACCCGCCGCGTTGAAAGCTGCACACTCAGAAGCCGGTTCTTGTAGACGGAACGGTTGCGCTCCAGCTTGCGCCACAGGTCGCGCACATCGCGTTCCACGTCCGATTCGTCCTCTTCCAGCCCACGGATTTCCCGGTCGAGACCGATCTGGGCAACGCGGTATTTATTCCGCTTCTCCGTCCAGTCGAACGGCAGGCCAAGCTGCACACCTAGGTTTTGCGAAACATCGGTTCCACCGTGCGGCCCATCCTTCCCCGCGCTGTCGAACTGCTTCTCCACATCGTAGGAGACATCCAGATCCGGGAGGAAATTACGGCGCTGGATCTCCAGCTTGCGCTCCTGGTCCTCCACCTGCTCGCGCTTGTTGACCAAATCAAGACGGTTCGAGAGGGCCGACCGCATCGACTCCTCGAACTCGATATCGATCTCCACCAAGCCCTGCAACTCGAGGCGCACCAATTCGTTGGTGTCCGGAATGATATTGAGATCGACCGGCAGGCCCAAGGTGTAGCGGAAATCGTCGAGCGCCTCTTCATAGCTTGCCTTCGAGAGCGACCACCTGTCGGCGGCATCAAGCTCGCTCTGCAGAGCCTGGGCCGCCTGGAAATCGGCGATGCGCCCGGCCTTGGCATACGACTCGGTCTGCTCGCGGTTGGCCACGGAGCTTTCATAGTTTTTGCGCTGGTTGATCAACTGGTCGCGCGTCCGCAGGGTGGAATAGTATTGCGAAGCCACATCGATCACGAAATCCTGCTGGTAACGCTTGAACTCGCGGACGGCATAGACCATGTCGCGTTCGGCCTGCCGCAGCGGTTCCTTGGTCACCAGCGGGCCGAATCCATTGAGCAACGGCTGCACGATATTCAAGGAAAGCGCATTGTTTCCATCCGACATATCCGGGTTGGTGTAGTATTTAAGCAGGTTCTGGGTAAAGCCCAGGCTAACCTTGGCGCCCGAAGCCAGCGTACGCGTCACCCCGGCCTTGACCTGGGCGTTCACCCCGTTGTCGCCAAAACTCTCGGCGGTTCCATCGTTCTTGGTGGTGTACGAAGTCCCGGCGCTGGCCGAGGCGCTGAAGTCCCAGTTGAAGTCCTTTTGGATTTCGGTCAATCCCAATGCCTGGATGAAAAGGCTTTCCTTGCGCGTTTGGTAGGAACGGCTGTTGGCCATGGCCACGGCCAACGTGTCCGCCAACGAAAGCACCTCCGCCTCCTCCTGCGTCCGATCCATGGCCAGCAACTGGCGAACCAGCCCCGCATCGTTGGTGCCGATGGTAAACGGATCGGCACCGCCCAATCCAGCATGCTGCGCACCGGCAATGTTTCCGTAGGCGGCCTTGTCGGCCCGTTTCTCGGCATAGTTCCCGATTTTCGTGCACGAAGCCACCAGCGAAACCACCCCCAGCAACACCGCGGCGTTCACAACTCCCGATCTTCTTTCTCCCATAACAAGCATAAGACGACGAATCTATGGAAACGCGGACAGACGTTCAATGAATATTGAGCAAATTCAATTCAAGCGAGTTGCCTCAAATTAAATGACACCGAAGCATCCGATAGGATGCGGGCGGAAAGGATTCGTTGACTCACAAAAAATCACACCCTGTATACAGGGAGGATGAAAGAGATGAGTTGCGAAACCAGAATGGAATACATCGCGGTACAAAAACGCCGCTATAGGCGCGCGGAAAAGGCCTACAAGACCCGGTTGCTCGATGAAGTATGCGCGGTATGCGGCTATGATCGCAAGCATGCCACCAAGCTGCTCAACGACTCGTTTACGCCCTCCAGGGGCAAACGCGGCCGCAAAGGCGAGTACGACTCTGCTGAATTGCGCAAGACCCTCAAAACTCTGTGGCTTCGTTCTGGACAACTGTGCGGGAAGCGCCTCAAGCCTGCTATGCCACATTGGCTGAAGCACTATGAAAAACATTACGAACCGCTATCGACCGAATGCCGTGAAAAGCTACTGAGAATCAGCCCGGCAAGCATCGACCGGGTGCTCAAACCCTTCAAAGCGCAGTACCAGCGAAGGCGCAATACCGGTACCAAGCCCGGCTCGCTGCTCAAGAATCAGATCCCAATCCGCACCTCCACCGAGGACATCGACCGGCCCGGCTATCTCGAAGCCGACACAGTAGCCCACTGTGGCGGATCGATGAGCGGGGACTTCATCTGGTCGATCACCTATACGGACATCATAAGCACCTGGACGGTAACCCGCGCGGTCTGGAACAAAGGCGCTGAAGGCGTGATGCACCAAACCCACGACGTGGAAAACAAGCTGCCCTTCGCCATCCTGGGCTTCGACTGCGACAACGGCAGCGAGTTCCTCAACCACCATCTCACGCGCTACTTCCTGCAACGCAAACAGCCCGTCTGTTTTACACGCAGCAGACCGTACCACAAGAACGACAACGCCCATGTCGAACAAAAGAACTGGACGCACGTGCGCGAGTTGCTCGGCTACGACCGGCTCGACAACCCGGCCATGATCAGAGAGCTCAACGCACTCTACCGCGACTGGGAACGGCTCAACAACTTCTTCAAACCCTCGTTCAAGCTAAAAAGCAAGGTTCGCGTCAAAAGCCGGTACAAAAAGAAATACGATGCCCCCGCCACGCCCTTTGACCGCCTGAAGGTCAGCGGCATCCTTGGCGAACAACAGGAGGCTGCTCTGCAACGCGAATACGAAACGCTCGACCCTTTCGAGCTGGGCAATCGCATCCAGCGCCGACGTCGCAAGATCGAAAAAATGAAGAAAACCGGCGAGTCCGCCGCAGTCGGGGAACCCGGGTTCCCCGACTGCCTCCCCACCTTGACAACCCCCGAATTAGAGGGTACCCATTAATGCAGTCAAACGACTCCTCATCCGCACCTCTACGGTGTCATTTATTTTTGAGGCAACGCGCAAGCCCAAGGTTCACAAGCCGCAACCCGTGTGCTACAAACCCTTCCGAAGAATGGAAAACGGATGATCCCATGAAGCAGGTGCTCGTACTCATAAACCCCAAATCCGGCGTCGGCGGCCCCTACCGCTACATTACCGCCGTACAAAATGCGTGGGACAACGACGAGCACGACGTCTTCTACCAATTCAGCCAATCCGCCGCCGACGGCGCCGCCAAGGTGCGCCGCGCGATCGAGTACGGCATCGATACCGTGCTGGTGGTCGGAGGCGATGGCATGGTGAACACCATCGGCTGCGAATTGGTCGGCACCAACGTCAGCCTCGGCGTCATCCCCGCCGGTAGCGGCAACGGTTTCGCGCGGCATTTCAAGATTCCCCTGCAGCCCGTCGCCGCCGCAGAGGCGCTGCTCCACGGCCATACCGCCCCGATCGACGTCGGCAAAGTGAACAACCGCCTTTTTTTCGTGACCTGCAGCATGGCCTGGGACGCGGCCCTGGTTGAATCGTTCGAGAAATACCCCTTCCGCGGCCTGGTGCCCTACGTGCTGGCCGGCGCACAGCAGCTGCTCGAATACCGGGCGCAACCCTTCCACGTCGATCTCGACGGCGAACTCCTGGAACTCAAGCACCCGCTCATCTTCACGGTGGCCAACCTCTCGCAGTTCGGCAGCGACTTCCTCGTGGCCCCCGATGCGCAGGCCGATAGCGGGAACCTCGAACTCGTCGCCATCGAAAAAAAGGATGTGCCGCTGGTGCTCACGCAAGTGCACCGCTTCATCGAAAAAACATTCCACCACCATCCGCTCGTCACCAACCGGCATTTCAAGAAAATGACCGTGCGGCGCGAAACCCCCTCGCCCATCCAGGTCGACGGCGAACTCCTGCAGGCCGAAACCGAAGTTCACATCGAAGTGCTTCCCAGCGCCCTCAACGTCATCATCCCCAACTAAAACCCTGCGGAAAGGTCGCGCATTGACAGGCATGCGCAATACGCAGTACGAATTATCCCCCATGGACAACTTTTCAGAAGACACCCTCTTTATGCGCATGGCCTTGCGCGAAGCCGAACAGGCCGCCGCCGAGGGCGAGGTGCCTTGCGGGGCGGTCATCGTCCTGGACGGCGAGGTCATCGGCAAGGCGCACAACCAAACCGAAACCCTGAAGGATCCGACCGCGCACGCCGAAGTGCTCGCCATCACCCAGGCCACCCAGGCCGTCGGCAACTGGCGGCTCAACGGCGCGGTCATGTATGTGACGAAGGAACCCTGCCCGATGTGCGCCGGTGCACTGGTGCTCTCCCGCATGAAAAAGGTGGTCTGGGGCATGACCGACCCCATCCGGGGCGGCGCCGTCTCCAAGTTCAACATTCTCAACGAGGCCGACCTCAACCACGCCGTTGAAACCGAGGCCGGCCTGATGGAGGCCGACTGCAAAGCCGTCATGCAGGGTTTTTTCCAAGACCTGCGCCTACGAACGAAGGAGCAACGGCAACAGCGAAAACTGGACGGGGAAGAAACCGGCTAAAGAAACGGCGACGGATACGTTCTATGGGACTTCGTCGATCCAACCGCCACCCAAAACCTCGCCATCCCGGTAAAAAACGGCGGCCTGGCCCGGGGTCAGCGCAAACTGCGGTTCGCCGAAGACCACCGAGCCCTTTCCATTGCCCACTTTGACGGTCGCGACGGCCCCGTTGGAGCGGTAGCGCGGACGAACCTCGCAGTGCAAGTCGCCCTCGGGAGCCTTCCCGGAAATCCAGTGGATATCGGCCAGCGTGCATTCGGACTTCATGACGCCGGGGCGCGGGGCCACCTCGACCACGTTGTTTTCCTTGTCGAGCCGCTTAACGTACATGCGTTCACCCAGGGCAATGCCCAGCTTGCCGCGTTGCCCCACGGTAAAGCGGTGCAACCCGTCATGATGCCCGACAACGTTTCCGTATTGGTCGTGGATTTCGCCGCGCCGCATAACCGATGGATCGCGCTGTTCGACAAAATCGGGAAGTTTTCCCTCCTCCACAAAACATAGATCCTGGCTTTCGCCGCGCGGCACGATCGGCAGGCCGCGCTCCTCGGAATAAGCCTTCACCTCCGGTTTCGGCAGGTCGGCCAACGGGAAGAGAAGGAATGCGAGCTGCTTCTGGCTGAGGCGATGCAGGAAGTAGGATTGATCCTTGTTGGAATCCTGCGCGGCCAGCAAATGAAACATCCCGTCGTCCTTCTTCCGGACACAGGCATAATGCCCGGTGGCGAGATGGTCGCAATTCAGCTGGAGTGCCCGATCCATCAAAAAGCCAAACTTCACAAACGAGTTGCAGTAGATGCAGGGCGAAGGCGTTCGCCCGGATGCATAGGCCTCGACAAAGGGATCCACGATTTTATCGGTGAAGATTTCCTGGGCGTTGACGACATAGTGGCGAATGTCGAGATAAGCGCACACCCGGCGCGCACGCTCGACATCCTCGAGCGAACAGCAACGGGAGCCATCCTTCCACATATGGGCGGTCAGGCCGATCACCTCATACCCCTGGTCAACAAGCATGGCGGCGGCGGCGGAGCTGTCGGTTCCCCCGCTCATGCCGATGGCCACACGACCTTTTGTACTGTTTTGGTCTTGTTCGGACATGCGCGGAACATAGACATGCTCCGCGGGCAAGGCAAGACCGGCTAGGTGTTAAATTGCCTTTTGTGCGGATCGAACGGCTCGGATCCCTCAGGAATATAGGATTTGTGGTTCGGGTTGCTACACAGCTCCATGCCCGCATACATGGCCAGGTGGCGGCAACTCCGGTTGTTCCCGCAAAGACACACCGAATACTGGGGAAGATAATCCGATGTGACACAGTCGGAAAAGTCCTCTTTCCATATACTCGTATATTCCGGAGCTTGCTCTTTTTTCCTTTTCCCAAAGATCCACCACATGGAACCCCCCACCTTTACTCGCTCTTTCACCGACCAGGCCGAACAGACTTTCAAAGAGAAAGCCCGGGGTAAAGCGAATCCTTCATGAATTTTTAGTATTTTTTACTAGACTGCCGAGCTAGTACATATTACTACTAACCATTCTTTAACAAACAACGAGGTATATTACATGGCTACAAATCCTATTGGAAAAAACACAAAGACCATCGGTATTAACATGTCCAAGGAAATGGCAGATGAACTGGAAAAGCGCGCGTGCTCCATGCATCTTTCCACCAGCAAATACTGCAAGGTAATCCTGACCGAATGGCTTTCCTCCGGCAAGAAACTGACGCTGCAGGAAAGAAAATAGATTTTCCTTGTTAGTTATTAATAAGGCTGACCAAGGGGGCTCCTTTCGGGGAGCCTTTTTTTTGCTTTCGGCCATTTCCCGGAACCGCCCGACGGGCCAGACCCAATTCTAAAAAATGCCAAGGTTAGTCTTTGACATCCCCACCATCAGGGGTTAAGTTCCGCGATCATTTTTGAAAAACCAACGACGGAGAGTTTATCATGTCCATGCATAGCAGTTTGAAAGGCGCGGCGAAGATCCGCACCAAACGCAACGTTCTCAAGCGTTTCGAGCGAATCGAAAGCCTCAAGAAAGACGGACGTTGGAAAGAAGGCGACCGCGCACACGGCCTGCCGAAAACCAAGCCCGAAGATTAATTCGGAGTAGGATTGATTTGCAGAGCACTCCAGGCGCAGCCGGGAGTGCTTTTTTTTATTAGGTGCCCCATGCAGGAACAGATACGACTTCAGAAATACCTGGCCGATTGCGGCCTCGGCTCCCGGCGCTTCTGCGAAACGCTGATCACCGCCGGACGGGTTAGTGTTGACGGAAAAACCGTCACCGAGCTCGGCACCAAGGTGGCCCCGGACACGCAGACCGTGGTTTGCAACGGCCAAACCCTGGCCAAGGAACCGCCCGTCACCATCCTGCTCAACAAACCGCCGAAGGTCATCTGCACCTCCGACGACCCGCAGGGGCGCACCACCGTGCTCGACCTGCTCGACGACCTCCCCGAACGCGTCTACACCGTCGGCCGCCTCGACTTCATGAGCGAGGGGCTGATCATGGTCACAAACGACGGAAACCTCGCCCACGCCCTGATGCACCCGAGCCACCATGTGGAAAAAATCTACAAGGTATGGATCGACGTACCTCTCGGCTACCACCAGCTCAAGAAAATGACCCGCGGCATCCCCAATGGCGGCGAAACCCTGCGCGTGCTCGCCATCGACGAAGGCCGCCACACCAAACAGGGTGTCGAATACACCATAACCCTCGGCGAAGGCAAGAACCGGCACATTCGCCGCCTAATGGAGCACTTCGACAAAAAGGTGTTCCGCCTCATGCGCATCGCCATCGGCCCCATCCGGCTCGACGAGCTCAAACCCGGCGAATGGCGCCGCGCCAAACCCGCCGAACTCAAGCTGCTCCGCAAGGCCATTGCAGAGAAAAAAGGGAGCAACGGCCAATAATATCAATCACGTCCGTCCTCACGATCGTGAGTACAGACGTGACAGCGATATTCAGCGCGTGGAAGTGGAATGACTCGCTCGCCCCCCTATACCGCGACGGATCAAGGGTTAGTAAAACCCCGTAAAACCCGCTTGACTAATTCCCGCAAAACACTACCGTGTTGCTCATATTTAAACATTGAGAGCGGCGTGAGGGAACTGGCCCTGAGATCGCCCGGCAACCTGAGAACTCGCTAAGGTGCCAAGGCCAGGCTTTGCTGCGCAAAGCAACGATGTGTTCCCCATAAAGGGAAAATGTTCGGTGTCTTTCCTCAGAGTATCCCCCACTCCGCCATGGAAAATTGTGAACCACGGATTGACACGAATGATGATGGCTTGTTTGCTTCAAGACTCCGCCCTCCAATTAGGGAGTTTTGTTTTTACTTCCATTTGAAATCTGCGTGCATCTGTGGTTCTAAAAACGGAAAGGAAAGAAACCCATGAGCAAACTGGAAACGAAATGCCTGCACGCCGGCTACACCCCGGAAGCCACCACGAAATCGCAAGCCGTTCCGCTGTACCGGACGGCGGCCTACCGCTTCGACAGCACCGAACATGCGGCCAACCTATTCGCCCTGAAAGAGCTAGGCAACATCTACACCCGTCTGATGAATCCGACCACCGACGTGCTTGAGCAGCGCATTGCCGCGCTTGAAGGCGGCGCGGCCGCCCTCGCCCTCGCTTCCGGCACCAGCGCCATCTTCTACAGCATCATCAACCTGGCGCAGGCAGGCGACGAGATTGTTTCGGCCAACAATCTCTATGGCGGCACCTACACGCAGTTCAACGACATCCTCCCCTCCATGGGCATCAACGTGAAATTCGTTGATCCGTCCGATCCAAAAAACTTTGAAGCGGCGATCAACGAAAAGACCAAGGCGGTCTTCTGCGAAACCATCGGCAATCCCGCGCTGGAACTGGTCGATCTCCAAGGCATTGCCGACGTGGCGCACGCCCACGGCATTCCGCTGATTGTCGACTCGACCTTCACCACCCCCGCCCTGCTGCGCCCGCTTGAACACGGCGCGGACATCGTGGTGCATTCGCTCACCAAGTGGCTGGGCGGCCACGGCACCGCCATCGGCGGCGCGGTGGTCGATTCCGGCAAGTTCGATTGGACAACCGGCAAGCATCCGCTGCTCTCCGAGCCGGATCCGAGCTACCACGACATCCGCTACGCCACCGATCTCGGCGACCTGGCGCCGCTCGCCTACATTTTGCGCATGAGGCTCGTCCCGTTGCGCAACCTCGGCGCGTGCATTTCGCCGGACAACGCCTGGATGGCGCTGCAGGGCATCGAAACCCTCGGCCTGCGCATGGAGCGCCACTCCGAGAACGGTCTGGCTGTTGCCGAACGCCTGAAGAAGAGCGACAAGGTCGAGTGGGTCAAGTATGCGGGTTATGATGATAAGGCTTCAACCTACCTGCCCAACGGAGCCGGCGGCATGGTGGTCTTCGAGATCAAGGGCGGCGAAGAAGCCGGCCGCAAGTTTATCGAAGCCCTCGAACTCTTCTCGCACCTGGCGAACGTTGGCGATGCCAAGAGCCTGGCGATCCACCCGGCCAGCACAACGCACTCGCAGCTCACCGCGGAGCAGCAGGCGGGCGGCGGAATCACCCCCGGTCTGATCCGCCTTTCCGTAGGGCTTGAACATATCGACGATATCCTGTCTGATATTGACCAAGCTCTGGCAAAGATCTAATCAGCCGGTTACCGGAATACAGGGCCATCCCTGCGGGGGTGGCCTTTTTGTGGGGATGCAATGGAAGTTAGAACACAGTTTTTCACCTACGGCGCAGACGAGGAATCGCGACTGGTGCTGCACGACGGCACCGACTTCGGCCCCGTTACACTCGCCTATGAAACCTACGGCGAACTGAACGAGGCCAAGGACAATGCGATCCTGGTCTTCCACGCGCTTACGGGATCCCAGCACGTTGCGGGTTTCAACCCCGCAGTTCCGGGCATCGGCGACCGATGGACGGACGAGTGCCAGCCCGGTTGGTGGGATGGGTTTGTCGGTTCCGGCAAAGCGATCGACACCGACCGGTTCTTCGTGGTGTGCGCAAACTTTTTCGGAGGTTGCTACGGCTCCACCGGCCCCGCCTCCATCAATCCGGAAAGAGGCAAACCCTACGGCGGCGACTTTCCGCAGATTTCCTTCGGCGACATTGTCGACTCGCAGCTCCCGCTGTTCGACGAGTTGGGCATTGCCCGTTTCCACGCGGTGGTCGGCTCCTCGCTGGGCGGATTGCTGACCATGAATTTCGCCACGCGCTATCCGGAAAAAGTCGGCCGCATCATTCCCGTGGCCTGCGGCCTGCACTCGACCACCCTCACGCGGGTGCACAACCTGGAGCAGATCCTCTCCATCGAAAACGACCCCAACTTCTGCAACGGGCACTACTATGACGGCCCCGCCCCGCTGCGCGGGCTGGCGCTGGCCCGCATGATTTCGCACAAGACCTTTGTCTCGCTGCACGACATGGAGGCGCGCATGACCGACAAGTGCGAACAGGAGCAGGACGAATTTTCATGGTACAAGATCAAGACGCCGCTCGAATCCTACATCCTCCACCAAGGGCGCAAGCTGGTGCGGCGCTTCGATGCCAACACCTACCTCAACCTGATTTCCGGATGGAGCAACTTCAACTTGCTGCTCGACTCGGGATGCGCCACCTACGACGACCTGTTTGAAGGCTGCCGCGATCAGGAATACCTCGTCTTCAGCATCAGCTCCGATGTCTGCTTCTATCCCGAGGAACAGGAAGCCATCCATCTAGAGCTGGTTAAGGCGGGCGTGAAATCGGAATATATTACGGTGGAATCCGACAAGGGCCACGACTCCTTCCTCATCGAACCCGAACTCTATTCCGCCTCCATAAAGCATATGCTTGAAAAAGAGTAGCCCGTGAACTATTCCCTTGCCACCAGCGCCTTCGCCTTGTTGCTCTGTTCCTGCCAGAGTCCCATGCGATCAGGAGAGCAATGGCAACACGGCACCTACAAACGAAAAACGGACATCAAGTTCAACGGACTGTCCCGCAGCTATCTTCTGCATATTCCCGAAACGATGCCACCCAACGGTTGGCCACTCGTTGTTGTGCTACATGGCGCATTCAGTACGGCGAAGGAGATGGAACGGCAAAGCGGGTTCAGCGCACTGGCCGACCAAGAGGGATTCAGCGTGGCCTATCCCAACGGCATCGGCCTGTTCGGTCAGCTTCAGCACTGGAATGCCGGGCACTGCTGTGGCAAGGCGGCAAAAGACAACGTCGATGACGTCGGCTTCATCAGCGCCGTGATCGACAATGCCGTACAGGCGTGCCCCATCGACAAAAACCGCATTTATCTGATCGGTTATTCAAACGGAGGCATGATGGCCTACCGTTATGCGGCGGAACAAACCGGACGCCTTGCCGCCGCAGCCGTATTCGCCGCAGCCATCGACAGCACCGTTGAAGGCGAAGACGATGCATGGACGCCTCCGCAGCCGACGCGCCCCCTACCCATCATGATCCTGCACGGCAAGGCCGACGACATCGTGCCGCTCCAAGGTGGCGCGAGCCCGGCAAAAGCCAATGGACGCCACTATGCCTCGGTGGCAGCGGCCAAGAGGTTTTGGAACAGCAACAATGGCACAACGGCGGAAGTACGGGTCGAGTTCCTCGAAGATTGGGGGCATATGTGGCCGGGGCCCTGGTTCACCAACCGCGAGGACGCTCCAGAAGCCATGCGCGGATATGATGCCGCAAAAGTGATCTGGAATTTTTTCCGTCCGTACCGACTACTGTAGCTTTTCCAGCAACTCGCGGGCGTCGCTTTGGCAATAGAGGTTCCAGAAAACGGGGCCGGGGGCTTGCGCCGCATCCTGGGCTAGCACCCATTGCAGGTCGGCCATGGCGGCGGCGCGGTCCCCGGTCTTCCCATAGTAGTATCGCGCCCGGCCCCAGCGGTTCAGCAACCAGTCCGGACCGCAAGCCACCGCCTTTTCAAAATAGGCTTCCGATTTTTCCATGTCGCCGCCGGCAATGGCCGGCATGAGATAGTAGATGCCATAGGTGAAATGAAGCTGGCCGCCGCCCCAGTCCGGACCGAGCGCATAGGCCCGCGCCAGAACCTGCTCCGCCCGGCGCACCCAGCGCAGGTTGAAAGGTTTCAGCGTTTTATTCAGGCATTCATCGAATTGATAAAAGAGCGCGGTTACCCAGAAACTCATGGCGGGCAAATATGTTTCATCGAGCACGGCGACGGCGTCCCACGTTTTTTTTCCAGCTTCGATTTCCCGACGGAACTCCGGCGACGTCATCATGGCAATCTCGTTAAAGTGCAGCGCCTTGACATAGGCTGCCTTTTTCTTGCGCACGCTCGTTTCGTAGGCCGCCCCCTTGAAAATATAAAGGTTGCTCAACCTCGCCAAAATTTCGAGGTCGGTGGTGTCTTGTTCCAGCACTTTTTCCAAGGCCTCAATGGCTTGGTCGACCTGTTCGGCATCGGTGGCCTGGTTGATCTGGGAAAGGGCTGCTTCGCGGGAACCCGATGCGTTGTGCCGATGGCCGGCCCCCTGCTGGGTTTGGGGGGAAGGAACCGAAATGCAACCGCACAACGAAAACAGGACTAAACTGGTGAGGAGAGGATTAATCGCATTCATGAATGCGTTGTACACCTTTTTTGAACGAAGAGAAGCCTTTGATTTCATGTTTTGAACACGGTACGTTGTGCCCATTGCAAAGAAAGGAGTTCAAATGATCGTTGTTTTATCCCCCTCCAAAAGCATGGATATGGAACCGGGCAAGGTTGCCGAATTCACGCAACCGGCATTCCTCGACCAATCGCAGAAGCTGGTTTCCAAGGTGCGGAAAATGTCCAAGGCCGAGTTGATGGAGTTCATGGCGGTCAGCGAAAAACTGGCCGACCTCAACCGCCAGCGCTTCAAGGATTGGCAACCGCCCTTCACCCCCGCCAACGCCAAGCAGGCGGTGCTGGCCTTCACCGGCGATGTCTACGATGGGCTCGACGCGTCTTCGCTCAAGAAACGCGACCTGACCTATGCCCAAAACCACCTGCGCATCCTGTCCGGCCTATATGGTTTGCTGAAACCGCTCGACCTGATCCAGCCCTACCGCCTTGAAATGGGCCGTCCGCTCGAAACGCGCGGCGCAAAGAATCTCTACGAGTTCTGGAAGGCGACCGTCACCGAAGAACTCAACCGGACTCCGGGCGACCTGCTGGTCAACCTGGCCTCGAACGAATATTTCAAGGCCATCGACAAACGCACGCTCGACAAACCGATCGTCTCGCCGGTCTTCAAGGATGAAAAGAACGGCCAGTTCAAAATCATCAGCTTCTTCGCCAAGAAGGCGCGCGGCACCATGGCGCGCTTCATCATCGAAAACCGCGTGAAGGATGCCGATGGCCTGCTGAACTTCAAAGAGGACGGCTACCGTTACGCAGCCGCCCTCTCCAAACCGGACGCGCCCTGTTTCACGCGCCCGGAACGCTAGCGCCCTAGAGCTCCCTAAGCCGGTAGAACAGGGCCGCCTCGGTTGCGGGAATCGAAACCGGATTGGTTGATCCGCTGGCGGAATCCACCCAGTTGCTCTGGAGGTTGAAGGTTTCCTGCAAAATCCAACCGGGATCGGCGGGAAGCCAGGAAACCACCGCATTGGTTCCGCCATCCACCACAATGTCCAGCCACGGGGCCCCGGCGGATTGTACCGCCTGCGGCACCCAGAAGCCGCCGTGGACGGCATAGGAACCGCCGGCCATGTTGCCGGAGTCGGCCTGCCCAATGGTTCCGCGCAGGGTATAGCTACCCCCGGCGGAGTTTCCGCCGCCGCCATCGATCGTCGACCAGTCGATGGAATACTGCGCCATGGCGGCCAGGGCGGCCACCGACACAGCGAAAGCTATTAGTTTGATTTTCATGTCCATCCTCCTCAGTTGGTCAGCGGACTGCCGATTTTGATCCGGGTTTCCGTGCCGCTCCGGGCATGGAAGCCGGGCTGCAACACCACCTTGTTGCCGGAGATCAAGCGGACACGCGAACCGGCATTGGCCGTGAAGCTTCCTACAGTCAGCGTATCGGTCACGATCTTATCGGCCGTCTCGTCGTTGTTCACCGTGTTGCCGTTCAGCGCCACGGAAGTGACGGGCGTGGTCTGGTGGTTGACCACGGTGGCATCGCCGTCATCCAGTGCGCTTTCGTTGTCCTGCGCAAAGTTGGCGCCGTTGATGGCGGTGCCCATGGCGACCGTGGGCGAGACCGGCGAGTTGACTGCGGGATTCGACCAATAGTTCAACCGTGTGGCGGAGTTGCCCCCCGTGACCGCCATGATGGTGCGCCAGGTGGTGTTCCCCTGCCGGAAACCGTGGCCGTAGGCGAACGGAGTCAAGGTGCCGTCGGTGTCGTGGCGGCAGCCCTGGCAGTGCCCGAACTCGTGAATGAACGAATAGTTGCCGGTGGCGCAACTATACGTCGTGCACTGGAACATGTTGGCGGCGGAGGTGTAGTCGAAACCATAGGCCCAACCACACCAGGCCGTGTCGCGGCCATCCACGATCAGACAGCACATATCGGCATCGTATTCGTTCCGCAACGTGTGCACTTCGTCGGCAAACCCGTCCCCGTTGCTTTGGAAATTATCGACATCGTTCTCGATGGCGGTGGTTTCCGTGGCTCCGGTTTCGTAGAGGCAGGCCAGCTGCAGCCGCGCCGCCACAAGGCTGTTGGCATAGCCCTGGTTCGACTCCGCGATCGCCAGGTCGATATGCTCCTGCATCGTGCGGTTGTAGTCGGCCAAGGTTTTGGCCTGGCTACTGGACGTGTAGGCCACCAGGATCCGGATCCGGTTGGCCGTCGGCGTATCGCCCAGGGCGCCATCGCCTTGCGGCCCATCGTCGGGAACCGCATCGCCGGCGTCTGCCGGAAGGCTGGTCGCCCGGGTTGGCCGGGCGGAGCCGTCGTTGCCACACGACGGGAAGGCCGATTGATCCAACTCGACGATGGCCACTGCGCCATCGTCCATGGGATACAATTCGAAAACCCCATCCATGGAGGCTATCTTCCCGCTAATCCGGTCGCCGTTGATGATCAGAGCCACACTGCCCTTGCCATCGCGCAGGTT
The DNA here is from genome assembly GCF_900890425.1 of Pontiella desulfatans. Taxonomy (NCBI): domain Bacteria; kingdom Pseudomonadati; phylum Kiritimatiellota; class Kiritimatiellia; order Kiritimatiellales; family Pontiellaceae; genus Pontiella; species Pontiella desulfatans. The sequence goes on from NZ_CAAHFG010000001.1 coordinate 4,092,312, forward strand.
GCCGAGCCATGTTTTGTTCCGCGCCCCGGTGAAACCGATATCGGTTTTGTCGGCCACCATGGGCGTATCCGCAAACGGGTTCAGTGTTAGAGCATCGGCCGCCAACGAAGCCCTGTTCAGCACGGCGGTTCGGATGCGCTTGGTGGTGGCCCGCATGTGTATCCGCTGGGCGAAGGCTTCCATCGGCGCGGACATCACCGCATCGCCCTGCCCGAGGAAGAGCGAAGGAGGGGGCTCGTTTGCCCACGTTGCCAGCGCAACCCCCAGCATTAGATTAAGAATTATTGCAGTTTTCATGGCAATGCCTCCTCCGGCTAGTCGACCAACCGGGCTTCGAGTTCGGCGATGCGTTTTTCCTGCTTGATGGTGTAGAGCGTGAGTTCCTCGATCTTTTCCATCATGCGCTTTTGCATTTGCCCGATCGACAGGCCTTCTTCCGCAACAATCTCGGCGGAGGGGATGCCCGGCAGGCGCTTGTTGGCCTTGATGTGCTCCTCGACTTCCGCCAGGGAACGCAGGTTGTAGTCCGGTTCGAAGACATAGTCCGGCCAGCTGCCCGAATCCTGCACCAGCACCTCTTCGCAGGCAATCTGCCCATCCACGGAAAGCTCATAGCCGCTTGCCCGCGTGCGGGTGTTGATCGTCACGAAATCGCCACCGATAGCGACCTCCATCGCGACAGCGTTTTCGTTCGTCGAGTCCGAGCTGAATACGAATGAGTCCTTGGTGTCATCATAGAACATTCCCCAGCCTGGATAGGTCGGTGAGTGGGACGCAACGGCCCGGGGAGCATTAAAGGTACCGGACTCATTGATATACAGCATGGGATCGGTGCTGTTCGGGAAACCGACCGAACCATTGACCGTTAACTCGGTAAAGGTTGACGCCGTACCGATGCCCACCTGTCCACTGTCATTGGCCACCAGGGCGGTTGTGAAGTCCGGATACAGGATAATGGAACCTGGCTGATCGGTGCCGATATACAAGTCATCGTTGTAGGCTTGGCTCCACGCCTTCCGATCCCCACCACCATGCATTTCGAGAATAGGATTCGAAGGTGCATGAAGTTCCAAGACGGTCAGTGAGTTGGAGATCACCACCAGGCCATCGATAGACGCGTCTCCAGCGATAGCCATGTTGCCATCGACAGCAACGCCGCCCTCGAACGAACCGGCCAGGTTTTCCGCACCGTTTTCGGCCCGGGCATAGAGCGCAATGTTTTGCGTTCCGGCACCGTCGGCCACGAACGCGGCGCCATAGTTGACGTTGCCGGAATCCTTGTTCCAACCCGCAACGGCGGCCCCGTCGCTACCCAGGTCGTGCTTGATGCCGACCACACCGGCATTGACGACCGTGCTGACGGGAAAACTAACGGGCGCCAAGGTTGGACTTAAGACGCCCAGCAAACCTTCGGCATACACACTGCCGCCAGACCCATCTGCTCCCCGCACGGCACCATGTCCGCCAGTGTACTGCTGCACGTTCAGGCCATGGCCGTCCGGATCGGTATACTGCCCCAGCGCCACATCGCCACTGCGGTAGATCGAACCGCTTAGACCGCTTCCTAGGAAGTAGGCCCAATCGCCGTCGTCCACCAACGGTGAAAGATCAACGTTCAGCGTTCCGCCGGCATCCGTGATGCCCAGCGTGCTACCGGTTAATCCGGCGCTGAAGTTAAGTTCGTTAAAGGCACTCGCATCGGCATCGTTCACCAGCGCGGCCAGGTTCACGCTCTTTGTTCCGCCGGCATCCGTGACTTGCAGCGTGGTGCCCGCAAGCCCGACGCTGGTGTTCAGCTCGTTGGCGGGATTCGAATCCGCATCGTTGATGCCACCAGCCACGCTGGCCGCGATTGTTGCGCGGACGGCATACGGAGCCGAAGTGAACTTGGTGCGCGGCGCGAGCGTCGTGAATCCACCGCCGCCATTGGTCTGCACCCCGATTTCCAACCACCGGTCCGCGCCGTTGAAAACAGCACCGAAATCCAGTTCGGTGGAAAACAAGCCGCCATCCACGGGAAGGCCGATTTGATTGAGGGTGCCTCCAACCTGCCCACCTCCAACGGACGAATCCCAAACCTTGAATTGAAGATCATAGCTACCATCCGCCGGAAAACCGACGTCGTCGAGTTGGCCTTGGTAGGTGAACGCCGTGCCTTGCGCATAAACGCAGGTGCCCGCAAACAGTGCGGCCGTTGCAACGATTGCTGATTTGAATCCGCTCCGGATTCCATCTTGAACTCTAGTACTCATTATCAACCCTCCCTTAGGTGATAACTCAAGTTTACCGACTCATGACACAGGCTGACGCCTGCACTCGTGGAAGCATTGGGCATGGCTTGCCTACCGATGTGAACCTTTGAACAGAGCTCAAAATTTCGGTTAAAAAAAGGCCCTTTTCTTCCGATCAACGGGAGGAGCATTACGCCTTTGTTTACATCTTGTCTAATTAAAATAATTTATTTTTACATAAGATATACGCACTCAATTATAATTATTAAAAAAATGCACGGGATTCCAAAAGCGCTTTCCATCCCCCCTTGTTTTAAACGAAAAAAAGGGCGGCGATCGCAACGATAGCCGCCCTTTCCAAACCATACCCACCCTGTTTCACACGCCCAGAACGCCAACGGCCAGTTGTCGCCTGGCGGCAGAAAAAGCACCCGGCCTAGGGTTTCCCGATAGGCTCCAAAATCATTTCCGCACCGAGGGCATGAACCGCTCGCTTGAGTTCAGCCAGCTCCCGTTCCATCCGCAGAATTTGCGCATCCTTTTGTTCCAACTTACGGTTCAGCCCCTGGATAGCGGCCAAGGTTATGCCATTGGCATCGCTTGCATTGATATGTAGGCCATCCTCGCCCAGGCCGAATGCGGCCCGGAAATCCTGGGCCATCGGCCCCACGTGCCTAATGCCGGGATCCTGCGACACAACATTCCACTCCGACACCGGCAAGTCCGCTACCTTTTGCAGAATCTCCACCGGATCGATCGGACGGAAATTTTCCTTGAGGTTGCGATCACTCGTCCAGCTCCAGGCCAGTCCGCCGGCCGGCAAATAAACGGTAAGGGTTGGCGTACCCGTTCCATCCACCGCAGTGATGAAACGAACACCGCCGGTGGTGCGGGCCGCAAATTCGTTATTCGCGGTCGAATAGAAGGGTACACTTTGATAGTCGGCCCAGACGAATGAGCCCTCGTGAAGGGCTTTGGCATAGTTTCCCGCCGCAAAGCTGCATATGCCCCCCGCCGCATTCCCGGTTCCGCCGGGCACCGTCGCGAAGCTGTTGGTGGCCTGGTTGTCCCAGCCCCCGCCGACCACCGCCGCGTTGCGGGTTGCTTCGTTCCAAACGCCTCCCCCAACCGTCGTGTAGTCGTTGGATGCAACATTGGCCGAGCCTCCACCAATAAAGCTGCACGTACCTGCAGCGACATTGCCAATGCCCCCGCCGATCGTCGCATAGTAGAGCGCTTCGTTTCGCTCACCCCCCCCAACGGTTGCGTTGTCGCCCGATGCAGAATTTTCCTTGCCACCGGCAACAGAAGAGAAACTCCCCACTGCGGCATTTTCCCTCCCCCCGCCAACGTGCGCTTCAAATCCCGAGGCCGTGTTCAGATGCCCCCCGCCCACCACGGCCGAAGAACCCGAAGCAACATTCATTGCCCCGCCACCAACCGTTGCCGATGACCTGTCGGCCTTGTTCGACCAGCCTCCGCCCACTGTGGAGTATATCCAACCGGCACTGTTTTCCTGCCCGCCTCCCACAACCGAGGATTCGCCGTCTGCACGGTTCATGTTGCCCCCTCCCATGGCCGCATATGCGCCATCGGCCAGGTTGGCAAATCCGCCACCCACCGCACCATGGCTTCCGTTTGCCCGGTTATTCTTTCCTCCGCCGATCGCGGCGGCAGTGCCATTGGCCGTATTGGCCTCCCCTCCGGCGATCGTTGCCATCGAACCAAACAGCGTGTGGCCTTGTCCCGTTTTCAAGCGCCCGGCTTTGAGGTCGCCGCCAACAATCTTATCCCCCAGAATGGCCGCATCCGCATGAATGTGGCCATCAGAGATGGCCCAACTCCCGATTTCGGATGCACCGACTGCACCCGAAGCAATTTCGGAAGCCCCCACGGATCCCGCCTGAAGATCGTCAGCCGTCAGACTGTTGTCGACAACCTCCGACGAGCCGACGGAGTTTGGCCCTAGATCCGACGATGTAAGGCTGTTGTTGACCACTTCCGAGGAGCTAATCGAATTTGCAGGATCGCTTGCCGCGGCCTGTGCCGAGAGCGCCGCAATGGCATAGGGAGTCGAGGTGAACCTGGTGCGCGGCACCAAGGTGGCGAATCCGCCACCGCCGTTGGTCTGCACGCCGATCTCCAACCAACGGTCAGCTCCCGTGAAGATGCCCGACCCAAAATCAAGCTCCAGCGCAAACAGGCCGCCCTCAACCGGCATGCCGATGGCGGTTTGGGTGGAACCAACCTGCGATCCTCCCGCCGAAGCCGTCCATACCTTGAACTGCATATCGTAGGAACCGTCGGCCGCATGGCCGCCATCGTCGAGTTGCCCCTGGTAGGTGAATGCCGTGCCTTGCGCGAGCGCGCCGGTTCCCGCACACAATGCGAGTGCGGTGGTGATTGCAAACAGGAATCCGGAACGGATTCCCCGCTGACTTGCCTTTTTCATTTTCTGCCCTCCCGTATCCAGCAGCACTGCGGATTAACCCTATCGCACAGGCGCAATGCCTGTATATTCCGGAACCGGAAAACAGCACCGGCCCCTATTTCCCATCGCGTTCGCTCAACATGGGGCTCCGGGCGCACCGGCATGGCGCGCCCGAAATTCCACTGTTTTAAAGCTCCCTCAGCCGGTAGAACAGGGCCGCCTCGGTTGCGGGAATCGAAACCGGATTGGTTGATCCGCTGGCGGAATCCACCCAGTTGCTTTGCAGGTTGAAGGTTTCCTGCAGCACCCAGTTGGGATCGGCCGGATACCACGACACCTCGACGCTCGCCACGCCGTCCACGGCAATGGTTAACCATGGCGCACCGGCCACCTGCACGGCCTGCGGCACCCAGAAACCGCCGCGGACGGCGTAGTTGCCGCCATCCATGTTGCCGGCGTCGGGCTGGCCGATGGTGCCGCGCAGCGCGTAGCTTCCGCCGGACATCGCCCCGCCACCGCCATCGAGGGTCGACCAATCGATGGAGTATTGCGCCAACGCCACCAATGCGGTTGAGATGATGGCGATTGCTAGAGTTTGTTTTTTCATGGCTGTTCCTCCTCGGCTTCCGCCGTCCTCTCCTTCTCGCGTTCGAGTTTCCTGGCCTTGAGTACTTTCATTTTCTCGGCCTTCTTCCCGAAGCGATTCTTCAGGCCGGGTTGATCGGACTCGGCGGCCGCCTTGGCATAGAAGGTTTCGGCTTCGTCGAATTCCTCCTTGGCCTTAAGCCGGGCCGCAATCTCGATCAACAAGGCATGGCGGTCCTTGCCCTTGGCAAGCTCCGCCGCCCGGCGGATCGCGGCCAATGATCCTTCGTCGTCGCCTTCGCGCGTCAGCCGCTGCGCCAGGGCCACCTGCACCGCCACCGCCGTGTTGGTGGAGTTTTCCAGGTTATGCCCCAACTCGTAATCCCGCTCCTTTCCCTGGATGGTGGAGGAGCCTTGGCGGGTGATCAGATCCGTGTTGGTATCGATCACCGATGCCGGGTCGTCGTGGGAGCCGCTGGCCATCAGCACCAGCGTCCGGTTGTTGGCTTGCCCGGCACTGATGGCCGACTGGATGGTGGGATATGGATTGTCCCACGACCCATTCGCCCCCGTCGCCGTCGCCCCGTCCTTGATGTAGACCGGCGTGCCGGTCAGCAACCAGTTGCGGTCGTCATAGGTCTGGTCGCTCATGCGGTTGTTTTGCTGCGGGGTGATGATGTGGGTGTTGTCCACGTCGTGGTACGACATGAGGTTTTCCCAGGTGTTGTCCACCAAGGCCTTCTGCGCCGCCGAGCAATCGTCGTAATTCAACGCGTATGAATTCTGCGCAATTTGATCCCGGGTCCAGTTCTGGTTATCGGGCAAGGTGTCGGTGCAGCCATCCCCGTTCGGCAAGGTGCTGGAATGGGTATGGTACAGGTTCACGCTATGCCCGGTTTCATGCAACATGAGCGGATCGTATGCGTACTGGTTGAACAGCACGATGTTGTTGTTCGGCGGGAAGTCGGATATGGCGCTATAACCCACATCGTTCCCGTTGATATACATGTTGATGGCATCGGTTCTCCAATGCCATGTGGTCGGGTCGGCAATGGCCGCGTCGCGAATCGCATCGCGGTTGGCCCCGTTGTTGCCACCCGATGGAAGATTGTAGAATTCCTCTTCCCCGAACACCTCGTTGATGCCCAGCAACTGGAATTTGTATTCCGTGCCGTTCTCGGCGAGGATCTCGTTGGCCCGCGTCACTTGGTCGTTCACCTCGGCATCGGTGTTGAGGTCGCCCGTGGCGGGGCGGTTGTCCGATGCGTCGAGGATAAAGTTGACCGAGACCCGAATGGGCAGTTCAAGAGCGCAAACCTGCCGAACTGGTATGGCTGCAATCAGCAGCAGGCAGAGCAGCCGCGCTATGCTATTTGTGCATGTTTTCATGGCGTGTCGCTCCGGTTAATGCAACGAGACCAAAACGAGAACCAGCCCTTGCCCGGATTCCAGCCCGGTCATGGCCTTGCCGATGATGGCGCCATGCGCGCGGGAAGGGTCGTCCACCTTCATGCCGTGCCCTGGAAGATCCGAAGTCGTGATGAGGTCGCCGGGTTCGATGGCCGCTTGGCTGGCATCGGCCTTGCAGTAGACGCGGCCGGTCAGCGCCACGGGATATTCACCGCTCGCCACCGTCCCCTCCTGCTGCATCAGCAACCCCGGCTTCACGCCGTCCGCTCCGCTAACGATGCCGGCCACCGTGCGGTCGTAGGCCTTGCCGCTGACCACCAGTTTGCCCGGATTATCCGCATCGATGCAGACGATCATGCCGGGCTCCACCTTGCTCGAATGCCCGTCGATGTCGAACTGCTCCGAGAGATCGGAACCGCCGTTTATTTGGAGTTCGTCCGTAATAACCCGCCCGTCGCCGGTGCCCAAATAATCTCCATACAGCAAGACCCGGCTGGAACCGGCGGCATTTTCCAGCCGCATGTATCCTCCGTCATAGACGTCGCCACTAATATAGATACTGCTGTTTCCGGTATCATTATAATAGTACGAGTAGCCGTAGGTGGATGCATAGGTATACTGACGGAGGTCGCCATCGGTGTTGTATAGGTAAACCGCTCCCGCGGTGTCGCCATTAATCATTACACTCTTGCTGCCATCGGTCGCGTAAATATCGATGTCGGTGTCGTATAGATCAACATCGCCCTCCACCTCGAACTTCGCCGCGGTCGCCACGCGGCCGACGCCAACGCGTCCATCCGGATGGATGGTGAGGTCGTTCACCACGCCCGATTCCGCTCCCGCGCTCATGGCAAGCACGTTGTCGGTTGCCCGTACATATAGCCATCCCGTGTAGGTTCCATTGTCTTTGAAGCTCAGGCCGGCGTTACCGCTGTCCGAGTCCAAAAAAATGAACGGATAGTCGTTGTTAATATAGAGATCCGCCGAGTTCCCTGCACTGGATAGAAGCAAGTCGCCCGTCATGGTATCTCCGGCCACCTCGACATAGCGGGCATCGACGCTGGTTAGGTTCAGGTCATCCGTTGTAAGCGAGCCATCCGCCACTGCGGCTGTGCCGATGTTGTTGAGACCGGAGCCGTTGCCGACGAAATACCCAGCCGTCAATCGATCGACGACATAAACATCGTCTTGATCCGTATCCACCCGGAGTGTGCTTTGGCCGATGTAGACATCGCCGCCAAAGTCGTTCAGGTAAAGATCGGAAGGATTGGTTCCATTCCGTCCATGGAGTTCGTTGTTGTCCAATGTGAGATGGAATCCGGCAGAGTTGCCGATGTTCACGATGCCGTCCGTAGTTGAACTGATGTAGGCCGTTCCATACACATCCAGCACCGCGTCGGGGGTCGTTGTGTTTATACCGATCGTCGTACCGGAGTCGGTCATGGTACCCGAGGTCACCTTCGACAACGACCCGTTGTCGTTGGCCAGATCCACGGCATAGACGTTGGCATCGGCAATCTCGGCCGTGCCCACTGCGCCTGCGGCAATTTCGGATGCACCGACGGCATCGGTGCCGATTTCGGAAGCATACACCGAGTTGGGCGCAAGATCCACCGCCTGCAAACTGTTGTCGATGACTTCCGACGTCCCGACGGAATTCGGCCCCAGGTCAGACGAGGTCAGGCTTTCGTTGACCACTTCCGAAGAGCCGATCGCTCCGGCTGGAACACCGGCTGCCGTGATGGCCTGGATGGCATAGGGGGTGGAGGTGAACTTGGTGCGCGGTGCAAGCGTGGTGAATCCACCGCCCCCATTCGTCTGCACCCCGATTTCCAACCAGCGGTCTGCTCCGGAGAATACGCTCGAACCAAAATCGAGCTGCACGGTGAAAAGGCCGCCGCCTACCGGGACGCCAACGTAGGTCGTCGGCCCCGCGAGCTGGGAACCCCCGGACGATGCATTCCAAACCGAGAAACGGATGTCGTAGTTACCGTTCGCCGGAACACCGGCATCGTCGAGCTGGCCTTGGTAGGTGAATGCCGTGCCTTGCGCGAATGCGTAGGTTCCCGCAAATAGTGCGAGTGTGGTGATGATTGTAAACAGGAATCCGGAACGGATTCCCCGATGTGTTGCCGTCTTCATTCTGCCCTCCCGTATGCCAGCAGTAATGCAGGTTAATTCATACGCACAGGCACCCTGCCTGCACTTTCCGGCATCGACAAACGGCAACGAACCAGAACCAACCGGGCGACGGGCTGAGCGACCGTTCGGAATCCAGAGATTTCCGATCCGCTACCTTTCCGCTTCAGCCGTTGAGAACGGATACAACCCAGTCCACCGTTTGTCAAAACAATAAAGCCATGCAATTTAATTTCAATTTGACATCTTCTTTATCAAAAGAGTTGGAGCAAAGTTGCACCCTTCCGAAGTGTGTTCAATGCGTGGCAATGCTTGATGGTCCGCAACCGATCGCCCAGGCAACAGTCAGCCGCCGAATGGAGTGCCAACCGCGTCCAACCCCAAGCTTATTAAAACTAAAAAACAATTCCAATTTGATCACGCAAGACTTATCATCCCCGACAATTCAAGGAATAAGGAGTTGGTGGTGAAAAACGAAAATAGGTGCATATTGCTTTGCTTGTCCCTGTTTGCCGGCGCGGTATTTTGCCAGGCGGAGGAATACCGCTACCGGTTCAAGGGGGCTGAAGTTGCACTTCAACCGAGTGTCCGGCGGATTGTGCAGCAGGAACAGGCCGCCGCCGTGGAAACCGAGGCCGCTTGGCAACCGGTATTTGAGCTGGGCCTATCGACCTTCGTTCCAACCGACGAGGTGATCGTTGGATTCGAAGTCGCCACAACAACGGAGCAAGCGGAGCAGTTTTTGCAGCAATTTGGCGCCGACCAGGGCTTGGTCGCCATTAGTCACCACCGCAAAGACCGCTTTATCGTAACGATAGACAAACCATCCGGCGGGCGCGCATTCCCGGTTTCGGTCGCCCTTTCGGAGTTGGATGGAATCGAGTTCGCGGAACCCAATTTCATGATTTTGCCGGAAGAGCGCAATGCCGCCTCCTCCGTTCCCCTTCTCCGCCCGGATCCAGCCCCGGCGCCGGCCTACGCCCTGGTTGAGGCGGCTAGCTCGCTGCCGGTCTGGACAACGCTGGCATCCCTCGACTTCGAATCCGGCCTCGGGGGGTGGACAAGCGAATCGAGGGGCACCTCCCCGGCAACGTGGTTTGGCACGTCCCACCGCTCCCACGGAGGTTCCTATTCGCTCTACTGCGCACAAAGCCACTACCCCGCGCCGGGACCGGCGGACAACAACATGTCGGCCTGGCTGGTTTCGCCCACGTACAATCTCGTCCCATATGAGGAAGTCTACATCGAGGCATGGTTCTACACCGTCAACCAAGTCGGCGGCGATTTCCCCATGCTCTCGGTTTTCGACAATGCCTCCAGCTCGGCCGATGCCCGGGAGCTTTTCGTCGATCATACCGACGACATGACCCTCGACGAAACCACGCAAGACGGCTGGCGAAAAGTGCTGTACCGTGTCCCCCCCAACCTGCTCACGGAACAGACCTACTTTTGCTTCTCCTGGCAGTCCGACGGCAACGCCCCGCGCGAGGGATGCTACCTCGACGACATCCGCCTCGTCGCCACAACCGATGTAGACCTCGCTCCACCGGGCAACGACCCCTACGCCGCGCGTCAATGGAGCCACCGCAACACGGGCCAGATTGCCGGGCTGGGCAACGATGCCAACGACCTGCACACCCCCGAGGCCTGGTTGCTGGTGCCGGAAGTCTCCAGTAGCATTGTGCTCGCCATCGTCGATTCCGGCGTCGACCTCACCCATCCCGACCTGAACATCGTTGCGGGCTACGAGGACGACGGTTCCCCGGGCGGTGGCCCGCGGCACGAACACGGCACCGCCTGCGCCGGCGAGGCCGGGGCCATCCGCAACAATGGAATTGGAGTGATCGGCACGGCCCCGGGCGTCGGGATCATGGCGGTCGCCTGCAACGATTCCACCGCCTCCCTGGCCAAGGGCATCGATGTGGCCGTGGCGAACGGCGCCAAAATCCTGAGCAACTCCTGGGGATGGAACGACGCCTATTCAACCGATATCGAGGACGCGATCGACGATGCCATCGCCGCCGGTTGCATCCTGCTTTTCGCCGCCGGCAACGGCCCGCTCACCTCCCCAAACAACTACCATGTGGCCTTTCCCGCCTCCCTGGCCACCAACCGGGCCATCATCTGCGTCGGGGGCTCCAGCCCCACCGACGAACCCGTGGGCGCAGCCAGTAGCGATGGGCAGTTTGACTGGGGATCGAGCTATGCGAACAACGGCGGCCCCGATGTGTGCGCCCCCACCACCTGGAGCTATACCACCGACATCCAGGGTTCCGGCGGATACAACTCCGGCAGCTCGGGCATCGACGCCGACTATACCCATGACTTTAGCGGAACCTCCTCCGCCACCCCGAAGGTGGCGGGCATCGTTGCGCTCATGCTGACCGCCAGTCCCTCGCTTACACCGGCCGAGGTCAAGGCCATCCTGCGCACCACGGCGGACGACATTGGCGAGCCCGGCTTCGACAACAAGACCGGCGCCGGTCGTGTCAATGCATGGAGGGCGGTATCCGCCGTGCTCAACGACCAGTCCGTCCAGGCAAACCTTGTGGTGAACAATGGCATGGTCGAGATCGGCTTCCAGGGCAAGGCCTATCAAAGCTTTAAGCTTAGCGCTGCACCCAGCCTTGGTGCACAACAATGGATCGACCGGGCGCGCCTGACCCTCGATGGTGCCGGCAACGCATGGTTCAGCGAGCAGCTGCCAACCAACGACGCCCTCTTCTACAAGACCGCCGAACCCTGATGATAACGTCTATTCAACGCTTGCGCATCAGGCAAATCCAGGCACGCGGTGGCGTTTGCTGGTCGGAGCCGAACAGCCCCGATTTCAAGGAGAGGATTTCAAAATAGGGTTCAACGAAGGATGCCAGCTCCACGGCCGAGAGCTGGGGCGGCCCCACGTCCCGCTTCGGCTCGTCCGCATTGCCCACCAGCGAGAGCCACAAGCCTCCCTGCTCCAGCAAGCCGCCCACCCTTTCGGCAAAGGCCTTTCTTCCAAGTGCATCCGGAATGCTATGCAGGCAGCCTCGGTCGAACGCGAATCCAAACGGGACCGATGGCATGTGGCCTGCCAGGAAATCAGCAACGATGAAGTGGCACCGAGCTCCGGCGATTTCGGCTTTGGCGTTCGCAAACCGGACTGCCGTTGTGGAGAGATCGCAACCCACAACATCGAATCCTTGTTCCGCCAGCCAAATGGCGTTGTCGCCCGTTCCGCATCCGATGTCCAGCACCCGGCATGGCTTGATTCCCGCACCGGCCACGGTTTCGACCAGATTAAAATCAACCATGCCATGATCCCAAGGGAGATCCCCCGACTGGTATCGCTCTTCAAACCTACTTTCCATCACTCTGCTCCTGTCTTATTGGTTTTAGAACGATGCAAATTAAACCAGGCTCGATTCCATTGCCCGGAAGGTTTTGGCAGATGTAGGCCCGACCATCGCCAAGCACCGGTGCCGTCCAGGTTTGGTCGGCCTTGAACAAGCGGCGCGAGGAAAGGATCGTGCAGCCCTCCGGCGTTAGCTTCATCCAGGCCAGCAGTCCGTTTTCGCCAAGGCAGAGGAACCGGCCATCGGCATGGACCAGCGAGCCAATGCCGAATCCGCCCTCGCCCGGTGGCGGGCGATATTTGCTTGCACCGTATGTCCCGGTTTCCGGCGATTCAAATGCTGCGTCGCCCACCTTCGGAACCACACGCCAAACCCGCTCCCCCGTTTTCCAGTCCATGCAAACGAGCTTGTTGTTGGCGAAGCCATAGAGATGGCCATCCACCAAAATCGGCGTGGCCCAGTGCGAGGCATAGGCCTTGGTACGGTAGACTTCCTTGAAGGTGAAATCCGGCAACACCTCCAGCATCACCCCGCCGACATCGTAGGACGACGAGATGAAAATCCGGTTGCCGTCCACCACCGGCGTCGAGGCATTCACCGAGGCATGGCGTGGACTGCGCCATGCAAAGCGGTCGTGGATTTTACCGGAGGACGGATCGATGCAGAGCAATCCACCCACCGGCGGATTGGACTCGCCGCCGGCAAACACCAGCAAGACGCGTTGCCCATGCATCGTGGCCGCAACCGGACTCGCATAGCTCCGCCCCCATTGGTCGCCGGAAACCCATTGCGTCTTGCCGGTCATCTTGTCGAAGGCCGCCACGCACTTCCCCATGCCGAGGTTGATGATGACGGAATCCCCTTCAATCAGCGGCGAGGGGGTGAAGCCAAAAAACTCCGTATCGAGTTTAAACTCCTCAATCAGCTTCCGCCGCCACAACCGTTTTCCGTCCGTGAGTTGATGGCAGCAGAGGATGCCCTGCGCACCCAGGGTGTAGACGCGGCCGCCCTCGATGGAAGGGCTGGCGCGCGGACCGGAGAGATAATTGAAACGGTCGCGGTAGGTGGTTGGAACTTCATCCGCCCAAAGCGGCTTGCCCGTGGCGGTGTCCAGGCACTCGATCCGTTCCACGTCCCCGAAGCGGCCATGGTGGATCAGGCGGTCGCCGAGAATGGATGGCGCGGAATAGCTCTCGCCGCGCGGATGCACCCAGGCCACCTCGACCTTCGACAGATCGGTTTCCAGCCCAGCCTCACTGGATTTGCCATCGCACCCCGCCCCCAGAAACCGCGGCCAGTCGGCCTGGGCGACCGTTGCCATTGCCATCAACGTGATCAATATCCTGATTGACATGGCGTTATTCTGCATGTTTAGCGAGCAGGACAAATCCTTTTTTCCAAGTATTGGAACTTTGAAGTCGTCCATGGGATGCGATATAAACAAGCCATGGGTTCCGGTGGTTCCAGCAAACGGATGCGCGCGGTTTTTTCCGGCAGGGTTCAAGGCGTCGGCTTCCGCTACACGGTTTGCCGAGCCGCCGAAGCGTTTGACGTGACGGGTTTTGTCCGTAACCTTTGGGACGGCGATGTGGAGTTGGTTTCCGAGGGAGCCGAGCAGGAGCTGGTCGGTTTGCTCCATGCGGTCCGGGGCTCGTGCCTTCGCAGGAACATCACGGCGGAGCAGGTGCGCTGGGAAGCGGCGACCGGAGAATTTGACAGGTTTGGAATTACGTATTAATGAAATATGCAATCTTAGGTGACATCCACGCCAACCTTGAGGCGCTCAAGGCGGTGCTGAAGGATGCAGATGAACAAGGGGTTACGCATTATGCCTGCACCGGCGACGTGGTGGGCTATAACGCGGACCCCAAGGCATGCCTGCAAATGATCCGCACCCTCAAATGCAAGATCGTCCAGGGCAACCACGACTACTATGCCGCGTGCAACGAGTCGATGGAGCTGTTCACCCCGATGGCCCAGAAGAGCATCCGCTGGACGCGGAAGCAACTCTCCCCCTTCGAGCGCAAGCACCTGCGCCACCTGCCGCTCATCATCGACATCGAAAATTTCACCATCGTACACAGCTCGCTAAGCAATCCCCACCGCTGGAACTATATCTTCAAGCGGAAAGCGGCCGATTCGAATTTCCGGAACCAGTTCAACCAGGTTTGCTTTTTTGGCCACACCCATGTTCCCCTCGCCTTCGTCAAGGGAACATCCATCGAGAAGGGGTTCTACGAAACCCTGGAAGTGAAGCCGGGATTCCAATATCTGGTGAATGTCGGCAGCGTTGGCCAACCGCGCGACCGAAACCCCAAATCGGCCTATGTGATCTACGACCTCGACAACCAGCTCATTACCATCCGGCGCATCGAGTATGACATGACCGAAACCCAGAAAAAGATCCGTGCGGCCGGCCTCCCCTTCCGCAACGCGCTCCGCCTCGCCAACGGGCGTTGAGTTTAGCGAGCAATGGAAACTGCACGGGGCTTGGAATCGTTGCCGGTCAGGTGGGCATTCAAGAGAGCCGTTGCAATGCCAAGGTCGGCTTTGCTTCTGATTTTCATGTTGGCGTAGCCCGCCTCCACCATGTACACCTCCGAGGAATCGGGAACAAACTCCGATTCGTCGTCGACAATCTTTACACCGCGGGTCTTGGGGTCGATGATTTTTTTCAGTACGTCGGCCTTGAACGCCTGCGGGGTTTGCGCAGACCAGACCGTATTGCGGTCGAGCGTCTCGGAAACCCGCATGCCCTTGGGGGTATATTTCGTTGCGTCGGGTATCTTGTGGGCGGCAATGGAGCATCCATAGCGCTTGGCGCCTTTGATGGTCTCGGCCAGCACGGTCTTGGAGAGGAACGGGCGGGATGCCTCGTGAATCACAACCACGGAGGGTTCCGTCTGGATCTTGCTGAAAACCGTGCGCAGGGTGCTCAGGCGGTTCACTCCGCCAACCACCACCCCCCTCACCTTGGTGCAACCGAAGCGCTTGATGACATGGATGGTGGCATCCACCCGATCTTTCCCAACCACCACGACTACGCTATCGATGACCGAGGCCTCTTCGAGGGTTTTCAACGAATGGGCCAGGATCGGGCTATCGCCCAAGGTAAGAAATGCCGCCTCCGTCCCCGGCGCAATCTCCTCTTCCTTTCCGCACGCAACCACTATTGCCATTGTATTCATATAGCTCCTCCACACCCATGTGATGCAACTGTCGAATTAACAGCAATTTACAAGCTTAAAAAGATAAGGTCAAGAATTATACCGAGCGATATTTACTTTCAATTCCATCCGGAAAAACGCACGATCCGTCCATGGAAAACCCCCTTAAAACACAGCTTTTGTACGACGGGAACTGCCCTATTTGCTGCCGGAAGGTGGCCTTTATCGAACGACGGGACGCCAAACGCTCCCTGGAATTCATCGACATCCGGGCCCCGGATTTCAAAGCGGAGGATACCGGCATTGAATTCCAGACACTGGAAACACGAATCCATGCGGTTTTGCCCGACGGCTCCATGGCATCGGGCATGGAGGCGGTTAGGGCGGCCTATCGGGCCATTGGGCTCGGGTGGTTGGTTTCCCCAACAGGCTGGCCCATTTTGCGAATCGTCTTCGATGCGCTCTACCGCCTTGTTGCACAAAACCGGATGCTTATTAGCCGTTTTATCCGATGAGGCCAAGCACACTTGCGCAAGTGTGCTTGGGAAGTCGGGCCGATACCACACCTGCACAGGTGTGAAACGCAGTAAGAAGCAACCTGCATAGCCACCTGTTGCACAACATCTTGTGCCGCGCTAACACAACCCCCACAAATTGCGGGTTGACTTGGATTGGTTGCTGAAGCAAAATTTATGCGTATTAGGCGAGTAAACGATGCGAAACCCACGGGTGGAAAGGAGGCGTAAGCCCGAAGGAACCGAACCCAACCGAAAACACGAAAGGTTTAACAGCAACATGACCCTGAAGAAGATCTTTGTTCTCGATACCAACGTAATCCTCCACGACAGCAGCTGCATCAACCAATTTGGCGAACACGACATCGTCATCCCGATCACCGTCCTCGAAGAGCTGGACAATTTCAAGAAAGGCAACGACTCGCTGAACTTCCATGCCCGCGAGTTTGCACGCACCCTCGACTCGCTGGCCGAAGACAAACTTTTCAATGGCGGGGTTCCCATTGGAACCGGGCGCGGGAAAATCAGCATCAAGCTCGATCGCCAGTTCGACGACGATATTTCCGCCAACTTTTCCGATAAGAAAAAACCCGACCACCATATCCTGAACATCGGCTACCAGGTGGCCAAGGAGTTTGCAGACCGGGAGGTGACGCTGGTTACCAAGGACGTCAACCTGCGCATGAAGGCCAAGGCGGTCGGCTTGATGGCACAGGACTATAAAAACGACCATGTTTCAGATATCCTGCAGCTCTACACCGGCACCCGCATCGAGGAGAACGTCGATCCTGAACTGATCAACCTGATGTACACGCCGCCCTACGAGTTTCCCGCTGCCGAACTCACGGTCGAGCGCCCGCTTGTGCCCAACGAATACCTGATCCTCCGCGGCGAACGGAAATCAGCGCTGGCCGTCTATGATGACGAACTGAATGTGATCAAACATGTCGACAAAGTCCCGGCCTTTGGCATCTCCCCGCGCAACTCCGAGCAGACCTACGCGCTCGATGCCATCCTTAACGACAACGTCCGGCTCGTCAGCCTGACGGGCAAGGCCGGCACCGGGAAAACCCTCATCGCCCTGGCCGGGGCACTGAAACGGAAGAAAAGCTATCGCCAGATTCTGATGGCGCGTCCAATCGTGGCGCTGAGCAACAAGGACATCGGCTTCCTGCCGGGCGACATCAAGTCGAAACTCGATCCCTACATGAAGCCGTTGTTCGACAATCTTGCCGTCATCGAACACGCCCAGGGCGATACGAAGCGCAGCCAGGTTTCCAAGCTGGTCGATGACAACAAGCTGATCATCGAGCCGCTCTCCTATATCCGCGGGCGCAGTCTTGTGAACACGTTCTTCATCATCGACGAAGCACAGAACCTCACCCCGCACGAAATAAAGACCATCATCACCCGCGCGGGCGAAGGGACGAAGATTGTGTTTACCGGCGACATCTTCCAGATCGACCACCCCTACCTGGACAGCCACTCGAATGGCTTGAGCTACCTGATCGAAAAAATGATGGGGCAACGGCTCTATGCGCACGTCAACCTGACCAAGGGCGAGCGCTCCGAGCTGGCCGATCTTGCGGGATCGTTGCTTTAGAACCGAAGCGCGTCCCTTCCGGCGCCGACCAATAGGCGGATAAACCACCCCGATTCGTTCAGCCATGCATTACTGGGCTCCCTTGGCCGCTCGCATCAGCGCCTCGAGGTTGGCTGGCGGAATGTCCGGCAGGATGGCCTCATGGCTGGGCGAGATGATCAATCCGGTCGGGAAGATGTTCCGCAGTTCCCGCACCTTGGCGGCCACCTCTTCGGGCGTACCGTTCACCAGCAGGTTCTGCGCATCCACGCCGCCGCAGAACGAGACTTGGTCGCCATAGCTGTCCTTCAGCCCCTGCGGCTCCATGCCTGCGGCCAATGCCTGGATCGGGTGCACGACATCCACGCCGCTTTCGATCAGGTCGGGAATAATATTCGAGACCGCGCCGCAGGAATGATAAACCACCTTCAGCCCATAGGATTTCGCCTGTTCAATCAGACGGATATTGCATGGTGTCACGAATTCATGCAACAGCTCCGGCGACACCATCAGCCCCTGCTGGCTGCCCATGTCGTTGCCAATCAGCACGGCATGGATCTTGTCGGCCACCGCTTCGTAGAAAACCCGGTTGGCTTCCATATAGAAGTCCGTGCAGCGGTTGATGACCGCATGGTACATTTCCGGCGAGTCATACATCATCATCATGGCCTCTTCCATACCGAAGGCCGCATTGGTGTCCTGGAAGTGCGACGACCAGAGAATGCCCATGATCGCGCGGTCATCCGGAAGCTCGTCCACCATCTTCCGGCACAGATCGGGATCGATATGGTTTGAGGGATCCGGCCAGTCGAAGTCGTTGATGCGTGCCGGATCCTCCACGCCTTCGAAAAAGCCGTGTTCGCCCAGCGTGCGCTCCTCGTTCTCCAACTTGCCGTGGCTTGAAAAATCAAGCGCCATATGGATGGCGTCCGCCGATGGCGAATGGTATGGCATTTCGATCGGCAGCACATCGTCGTCGAGCTTCAGACTCAGCTCCAGCACATTGTTAACTCCGAAATATTCGAATAGCCCGTCATAGGCCGCCGTGGTCGGCAGGCCCAGCCAGGTTGCCGGCCGATCCACCGGCCTGCGTTCAATGGTGGCGATGAAACGTTCGATATGGTTCATTACACTTTCCCCTCATTTGATTAACGCATGATGCGGAACACATAGGCATGCGCGCACGGTTTCTTCTCCGGCAGCTTGATTTGCAGCGCCCACTGCCTGCGCTCCCATTCCAGGGTTCCTTTGTGGCCAATCAGCTCAACGCCCTTGATCCCATGATTGTAAAAGGCGGTGCCGAAGGTCTCGATCGACAACACACCGGATTCGGGCCACCCCAACGCGATGGCATAGAGCTGCCCGTTGCGGGTCGTGAAGCGAATATCCAGATCGGTAAAGCCGTCGAATTTCATATCCGAAAGATGCCCCACCTTGGTTTCGGTCGGCCCCTCCCCGAAATAGATCCACGGTCGGCTTCCATAGATGGCCTCGCCGTTCAGTTTCAGCCAGCGCCCCATCTCGCGAAGAATCCGCTGCTGCTCCGGCGGGATCGTTCCATCCGGGTGCGGCGCAACATTCAGCAGCAGGCAACCGTTCTTACTGACAATATCCGCTAGATCATGAATCAGGCGTTCGGTGCTGTAGTATTCAATGTCCGATGAGGATGACCACGTTTTCGGGGAAATGGACGTGTCGGTGAGCCAGGGTTCGGGATAGATTTCCGGCATGCGGGAACGTTCCAGATCCACGGTTCCAACCCCCAGCGGAAAATCCGGGCGCTTGAAGGTCAGCACAAATTCCTGCTTCCGCTCATCCGCTTGGTTATAGGCATAAGCCAGCATTTCCCGACGGATCGTTTCAGACAGAATCTGCACGCGGTTATCGAACCAAAGCAGATCCGGGGAATAGCCATCGACCACTTCCTTCACCTTTTCCAGCCAGACCCGTTCCCACTCGGCGGAAGGCATCGGCGAGGCCGCACGGGAAAGGGAACCGCCGGGAAGCCTCTGTGCGGTTTTAGGCAGCTTCGGGCCATAGAGTCCGGCGTTCGCGGGATCGGCACAATCAGTCCCCTCCTGCCAGGTCGGAAACCAGCCCCAGTGCCATGAATGATGCAAGCTGACCACATACTTCAACCCCCGCTCACGAATGGCTTTTCCCATCTCCCCCACCACATCGCGCTTCGGCCCCATGTCCGCCGCATTCCACGGATTCACCTTCGAGGCCCACATGGAAAAGCCGTCGGCATGTTCACCCACCGGCCCGGCGAACCGTGCGCCGGCTTCCACAAAAAGGTCGGCCCATTCATCGGCGTTGAACTTGGGCGCGGTGAACAGCGGCACGAAATCCTTATAACCAAACTCATCGAGCGCGCCGTAGGTTTCCACGTGCAAGACATGGTTTGGATGTCCGGCGCGGTACATGTTGCGGCCATACCAGTCGCTATTCCCGGGCGCATTGGGAACGGAATAGATTCCCCAATGGGCATAGATGCCGAACTTCGCATCCTGGAACCATTCCGGGCACTCGTAGGCTCTCAACGATTCCCAGTCGGCTTTGAAGGGTGCCGCGCCGGCCACCGGAAAAACGGAAGTAGCAACCACGATTGTTGCAACAATTGTTTTGAAATTCATTTACAAATGCCCCTTCACGAATACATGCGAATGAGCTTCCCCGAAAACAGAAAGTGTGTCTATATCCGCAACTGGATAAGTTATGTCTAATGCTGTCAAAATCACGCAACGCGCCGGGGCCTATGAACATCCGTTCTCAGGGCGAGGCATTGAATTCAACCCCCTTGGAACCGGAACCGACCAAGCCGGGATTTCCCTCCACGAGGCCGGATACGACCCCTGCAACAGCGACTGGAACTTTCCCAGCGTGCTCAGCCCGTTCTGGCGCGTCTACTATAACTCCGAACCCTCCCACTGCATTGTATTCGGCGACGAATTCCACCAACTGGGCCCCGACCATATCGTCCTGATTCCCGACCATCGGTTCTTCCACTGCCTCGGCCAGCACCCCACCCCGTCCTTCTGGATCCATTTTTCCTACAACCGCAATCCGGCCCCGGGCCAACCCATCCCCATCCTGCTCCCGCCCGAAAAAACCGAGGTGGATCTAATCCGGTCAATCTCACAACTGGCCGCGGGCGACCAGCCACCGAACCGCAACCGGATCTACCACCTCGCCCTGGCCCTGCTGAACCTGCTCATTTCCCGGCCGGAAATCGCGTGGCGCCCCTCGTTGCCCGAACCACTCACCCACCTCATCCGGTTCATTGAAAACAACGCCCACTTGAAAGTCCCCAACCAGCGCCTCGCCCAAGAGATCGGGGTCAGCGTGGAAGGGGTCTACCGGCTGTTCCGCAAGCACCTCGGAACCAGCCCGGCGAACTACATCAACCAGATCCGCATCCGCAAGGCCAGCCACCTGCTGCTCGGCACCCAAACCAGTATCGACGGGATCGCCGAAGCCACGGGCTTCCCGAACCGCGCCTACTTCAGCCGTGTCTTCAAGCTGGTCACCAACACCACCCCCGCCGCCTTCCGAGACCGTCCAAACGGGTAAACCACGGCATACACAGAAAACACGGAAGGACAGGTTTATTGGAAGGCGAGGCGCTGTCCGAGTCCCTCGTCCGCACTGGCTCGGGCAGCGCCTCGCCCTCCATCCCATTTTAATTGCCAACTCCAGCTGTCCGGCCATTTCGCAAAGCCTTTTACTTGTCTGGCAAAACCAACCAACCCACACTGGTTGCCAGAACCTTTCGCTCTGCAACTCGACATACTTCATTCGGGCTTGCGCTGGATGCAGCGATGCTTAGGAGGCGGGCAAGGTTGATAGGGAATGAAATGGGAAACACACTTCACATCACAAGTGGCGACTGCGCGGGCGAAAGGCTGGCGGAGGCCGGACTTCCCGGGGAGGTGTTGGTTTGGCGCGACATCCTGTATGACGGCCCCCGGCATCCCGGCTGGCCCGATGAGGATAGCCTCGATGCCCGCGCGGCCTTCCTTTCAGAAACAACCGCAGGTGGATTGGGCAAGGAACCCATTCTCGAGACGCTGCACAGCCAGTACCGCAAACTGGCGAAAGCGGCAACGTATGAAGGTATCGTCTTGTGGTTCGATGCATGTCTCTTCGACCAGTCCATGCTCGCGCATATCCTGACGTGTCTACGCCTAAAAGCGATTGGCAGCGTGGAACTCCTCTGTGTCGATGCATTCCCGGGGATTGAACCGTTCAACGGGCTCGGGCAACTGCAACCCGGTCAGCTTGCAACCCTTTATGACAGCCGGTGTCCGGTCTCGGATGAAACGTTCCGGTTTGCCGAGGTGGTCGACAAGGCCTTTGCAACCCAGGATTCCATCTTGTTTCGAGAACTGTCGGAAATGGCCGAAGCGCCCTTGGCCTGGGTTCCCGCCGCCGTAGCACGGTGGATGCAGGAAAAGCCCAACCCCGGGAACGGATTGGGCCGGCTTGAGGCTCTTGCCCTCGCCGCCATTGGGGAAGGAAACGAAACACCGGGCTCCATCTTTGCCTCCGTTGCGTCCGCCGACGCGCCACCCCAATACTGGGGCGACACAACACTATGGACCAAGATCAACGGACTTGCGGATCGCACACCTCCACTCGTGCAAATCCAAGGCCCGGCAGATCGGTTGCCCCAATGGGAAAGTGAACTATCGCTCGCGGACTTCAGAATCGCCGCATTGCCGAACCGCGATCAACCCATTAGGCAAACCAGGCGCGCTCGCGGCCGTTGAGCTTTTCCAGGGTTTTGATGGTAATGTTGACATCGTTCACGAGTTGGAAATCGAACATGCCGACACAGATGAAATCGGCGCCGTTCTTGAATGCCCACTTGAAACCATCCTCCGGTCGAATGGCACCGGCGGCCAAGACCTTGAAGCCCATCACCGGCACCTTGGCATCGGCGACAAACTCGATGGTTTTGTCGGGGAACGGGCAAAAGCAATTGTCGTGGAACTGGTCGTGGTCGAGACTGCGCTTGCCGTCCACCTCGAACGGCTTGCGGTTTTCGCGTGGATGGGCCGACCAATAGTTGTCGTGGTGCATCGTCTTCATGTAGTAGTCGGGAACAATGCCGGCGTTCTTGCAGGCAACCAGCGAATCGGTCGTGTGTGCGCCCAGCCCCGCAACGAGGCCCTGCTTGCGAATGTGGTTGAGCATCAGTTCAATTTTATCGAGCTCGCCATCGCGCACCAGCCAGTCGCACCAATTCCCCTGCACCTGGATGATCTCGGCACCGAAATCGATCGCCTCATCGATCCGCCTCAGGTAGTCGCCTTCGTGCGGCGCCACCTGCGAGATCACCTTGATCTTCCCGCCGGTAACCTCCTTGTATTTCTTCAGCACCTTGTTCGAAGGGAATCCAATGTTGATGGCGTTGATCCCGGCCTGCTCCGCCAATTGCAGGGTTTCGAAAACCTTGCGTTCGGTGTTGTAGGCCCGGGAAAGCTTCGAGACATAGCGCAGGTCGCGCGCGTGCGTCCAACCGCCGATCAGGTTGCCGCCCAGCACCAGACGGCTGATTTCGTGATTGCCCAGTTTGCCTTTCGGCAGCTCGCCCTTCAGTTCGCCGATGTCAACCGCGCCAACGGTGATGGTTGCACCGGACATGACATCCACGCCGTGTTCCTTGTGGTTCCGGTGTCCGCCCAACCCCATAAGCCCCAGCACCGGAAGCGTGAACAGGTTGGCCAGCGATTCCCGGCGGGACGAACCGCCCTGCCCGGCCTTGGCGGGTTTCTTGGAAAACTCGACCGCATGCAGCCCATATCCCTTCTCCTGCATGAAGAACAAAGCCAGCAGCACCATGGCTTCGAGAAAGATGCGGTTAACGATAAACACATTGCCTTCCATCCCTCCCATCAACGTGGCCCCGAATGGCGGATAGGCAAAATAGTAGAGCGTCAGCAAAACAACCCCGGAGGCCGATGCGGCGCGAATGAAACAGCCCAGGAACAGCGCCAGCCCGATGGCAATCAGGCCGTAGACGTTTGCAAAATCCACAACGCCCATCAACGCCTCGGACGAAGCCAGCCCATGGTAGAACCCCGCAAACGGCCCCGTGGCATGGTTCAGGAATCCCGCCGCCGTCCAATCCTCGGCAGCCCGTTTGCTCAGGCCTTCATAGAGGAAATGCCACCCGACCGCCACCCGCAGCACGGTGATCGCCAATCGATTCCAGTTTTCACGCTTCATAGCCAACCTTTCGTAAACAGTGCGAAATAAACCGACCCTTTGTAGCTGATTGGGGTGGACAGGTCTACTCTTTCACGACAGCGCGGAGCACCGTCGCCCCCCTATCGGACGTTGAGGCCAACGCCCCTCCAGTTTCCCCTGCCGTGTCTTCGGTGTGTTCCATGACTCCCAATCCCGTACGCACCGCATCATTTTGCACTAAATCATTTTGCCTAAATCCGTCAGCACCGTTTTTGAGACCCCGTCGCAACGAACTGGAGGGCGAGGTTCCATCCGAGCCGCCCGCCAGATCGGATCGTTATTCACCGCAAACCTCCTTCGCCAAGGCTACGGCGGTCAAGCATCGCGCAGGGAAACGCAAAGACGGGGCGGGAATTAATTCTGGAGTACGGAGGGAACTGAAAGGCCACGCCGCTTTAAAAACCGGTGCGGATGGTATTTCTACAGGACAATTGAACGACAAGACTATTTCGGTGCGGGTGGATTTTTTGAACCACAGCGCCCGCACCGGAAATAGTCCTGTTGTTAATCGTCTTGTGAAAAAAAATGGTTGGAGGGCGAGGTTCCATCCGAGCCGTTCGTGGAGGGGCGGACGCCGTCCGCCCGGGCGCACGGCGTGCGCCCCTCCAGCAAGGCATCGCAGGCGTTGGGATGGCCACGAAGAGGCGCAAAATTCACAAGACAGGATCATAGAATGACAGGATCATGGAATGACAGGATCATTTGCTTAACCGCGAATGAACACTAATTTCCCCTGCGCCCGCACCGGAAATGGTCCTGTTATAAATAGTCCTGTAAAATCTCTCCGTCCGCACCGAGAATCATTTTGCCAAAATCCTGCCCAGCCCGGCCATGAGCAGGCAAGAAAGCCCGCTCCACATATTGGAGGGCGAGGTTCCAATCGAGCCGCCCGTGGAGGGGCGGACGCCGTCCGCCCGGGCGCACGGCGTGCGTCCCTCCAGCAACGATTCCATCCGAGCCGCCCGCCGCACCGGATCGTTATTCGCCGCAAACTTCCTTCGCCAAGGCTACGGCGGTCAAGTATCGCGCAGGGAAACGCAAGGACGGTGCGGGCGGATTATTTGACAGAATGATTTGGTGGCAGAATAATTTTGCGGCGCAGCAGCCCTGGAGCAACAGTGCTTAACAGCAACCTAAATTTCAGCATTTTTAACGGCGGAGTTGGCGGCGATGAGCAACTTTCTCATGACCGCCGTAAGCGCGACCATTTTGGGGCGGTGGTTTTCATTTACCAGACGCTGGTAGAACTCGCGCAGAACGGGGTTGTATGTCCTGGCGTTCATGGCAGCCATGTACAGACAGGAGCGCAGCCTGCGCCTTCCTCCGCAGACATGCCGTCTGCCGGACTTGCCCCCGCTGTCCCGGTTGAAGGGAGCGAGTCCCGCCAGCGACGCGATCTCCCTGCGCGAAAGCGTGCCGATCTCGGGGAGATGGGCGAGCAGTGTCACCGCATTGACGATGCCCAGACCTTTGATGGACTGGATGCACTTGGCCTTCTTCGTCATGGTTGCGTCTTCGGCAAGGGTGTCAGTGATTTTCGCTTCGATTTTCTCGAGCTGCTTTTCAAGCCATTTGAGGTGCTGTTTGATCAGTCTGATCATCTCCGGCTCGTCGGCGGTTCCCAAGCGGTTCTTCTCGGCCGTATGCATGTCGCTCAGGTGCACCCTTCGGTCAACGAGAGCGGTGAGCCTACGCTGCGCAGAGGAAGGCTTCTTGGACGGCTTGGGCTCGGTGTGCGACGCAAAGTCGCAAATCATCCGCGCGTCGATCGGGTCGGTCTTGGCGATCTGCCCCATGCCCAGCGCGAAGTGCCGGACACGCGACGGGTTCACGATGCTCGCGGTGCCGTCGGCGGCCATCACCATCCAGGCGGCCATGCGTTCGTAGCCTCCCGTGGACTCGAAGACATAGTGGGCGTTGCCCGCCCAGTTCATAAGCGCCGTGGCACCCTCGCAGGTGTTGTCGAAGCGCCGCGCTGTTTTTCCATTGAAGGCGTCCAGATGCTTCTTGGAAACATCGACGCCGCAGTATACTTTTTCCATGTTCATATTTGCTCCTACTTGCTAATGCGAGCTCGCTCGTACGGCTCATGCAACAGTTCGAGTTCAATATGGCAACCATCCGGCGGATCCGGGCTCCAGGACGTTCGCCCAAGGCGAACCAGTGCGCGACGATCTCACCGGACGGGAACCTCTCCCGGCTGGCCGGCCGGGGGAGGCACTCCTCTACGAGGATTGCACAACCCCTTTCACGGGAAAAAGGATTTCTCCGACGCTATAGAAATTCATTCTCAAAATCCTTTTTCCCTACCTGTTTTGAGTTGGTTGGAAAACATACAAGTGCGCCGACGGCGTCGGCGCTTTCCGTTGTGCGGGCGGTTGAGGAGTCAAAAGACGGCCTGCCATGGGAGTTGAATGCCGAAATGACGAATTAGGCGGCCTGACCCTTTTTTCCAGTCGTAGGCCGCCGGCCAGTCCAGTTCCGTCATTTCCAGAAACAGGATTCTGAGTGCGTAAATGACTTGGCGCAACTGCCAGACCTTAAAACCGGGCGTTCTGCCTAACACATCGAGATAGGAATCGAGATAGGCAGAAGACACAGCGTTCAGTTTAAGCCCGTCCAGCCCATAAACGAACTCCTGCGCACGCCGCACATGCCACTCAGCATTTCGGCCGGAGACCCCGTATTTGGCGAGCTTCTCGGCATACTTGCCCCAGAACACCTGCTCTTTGCCCGACATTTTTCTTTTCACATGCTCTTTAGCCATGCATTCTACCTATCACATAAAAAAAGGCCTGTTAAGGAAATAGATAGGCAGATGCCGTTTCTGCCTAATCAACTGTTCGATCATGAAAAAATATCATTGTCATCCCATAGATATTGAAAAAAAAGGCT
The DNA here is from genome assembly GCF_900890425.1 of Pontiella desulfatans. Lineage (NCBI taxonomy): Bacteria > Pseudomonadati > Kiritimatiellota > Kiritimatiellia > Kiritimatiellales > Pontiellaceae > Pontiella > Pontiella desulfatans. The sequence goes on from NZ_CAAHFG010000001.1 coordinate 4,118,857, forward strand.
GGCATGTGCCGTTGAAATCCTCCACTCGGAGGGTATGAAAAAACAACATAAACACAAGCCAGCCGGACATAGGTATACAACCTTGAAACAATTGTGCAATCTGATTCCCGGACACATGGTGTCGAGCCTTGCGCAGAAGCATGGCGTGGACATTCAAAGCCGGACGTACACGCCGTGGAGCCATGTGGTTTCTTTGCTGTACGCCCACTTCTCCCATGCACTCGGACTCAACGATGTGTGCGACGCGCTCCAGATGAACGCGGCGGCGCTCTCTACCATCCGCGGCGCGGTTCCTCCGTCGCGTAACAACCTGAGCCACGCGAACAAGATCCGCAACGCGGACATGGCCGAAGAGCTCTACTGGTGCATGATGAAGCATCTGATGGATACAGTCCCGGGCTTCGCGAAGGGCAAGGTTCGGCGCGGATACCTCCGGCGCTTCAGCAAGACGATCCATGCGCTGGACTCGACCACGATCCAGCTCGTCGCCAACTGCATGGACTGGGCGAAGCATCGCCGCCGCAAGGCTGCGGCCAAGTGCCACCTGCGCCTCGACCTGCAAAGCTTCCTGCCCCGGTGCGCCATCATCGAAACGGCGAAGCACCATGACAGCACGATGACCCAAAGCCTGTGCGCCAAGCTCAAACCCGGTGAAATCGCCGCGTACGACAAGGACTACAACAAGTTCAAGAATCTTTTCGAGCTGACGGTGCGCGGTGTCTGGTGGGTTGGCCGGGCGAAGGACAACATGCAGTACAAGGTGGTGCGCACCCTCGAAACCACCGGGCACAAGCGCATCCTGCGCGACGAGGTCATCGAGATGGTGGTCGAAGCATCGAAGAAAGCCTATCCGTGCGAGTTGCGCCGGGTCGTGGCGCTGGTCGAGATTAACGGCAAGGATGTCGAAATCGCCTTCATCACCAATCACCTGGAGTGGAGCGCGTGGACGGTCGCCGAACTCTACCGTTGCCGCTGGGACATCGAGGTGTTCTTCAAGGAGATCAAGCAGACGCTCCAACTCTCCGACTTCCTGGGCTACAGCGCCAACGCCGTGCGCTGGCAGATCTGGATGGGGCTGCTGGTCCACCTGCTGATGCGCTGCCTCGCGTTCATGCACGGATGGGAGCACAGCTTCAAGCGGCAGTTCACTGTTGTGCGCGCGGTGCTTTGGCGCCGGTGGAACCTGCCCGCCTTGCTGGATTCCTATGGGACAGCCAAACCGCCCGGCCGCATACGGGGTGCGCCGGAACAGGCGTATCTGCCGGGGTTTGTCTAAGAGCTGTGGGACAGCCATATGCACAAAGCGCGGAACCATGGTTAACCTTCAACAAAAAATCGGAATTGACTAAATGAATCGGACATCAGAAACCTTAACAAAAACGGGGTTTTACTCTCCGTCAGCACCACCTATGGGATGAATGTGAAAAAATATCACAGGAAACATCATGCGATTTGTTAAGCCCGTCATAATCACGTTAGCACTAATCCAGAGCATCTCTTCATATGCTGATAATTTTACGAATGCTACACATGCGATGGAGGTTTATCTAACACGTGGAACCGACTTCAATACCGTCCTGAAGGCAAGTAGGTTTATGAAGGAGAACCCTGAAGAAGTAATTGATCCTTTATTGGAAATTGTAAAAACCAAAGGCTACAAGTGGCAGAGTTGTGGCAGTATTTTGGCACAAACAAAAAATGAAAAAGTCCTTTTTGCCTATATAGAACTGCTTTCCGACAACTTGTATGAAAAAGAAGAAGACGGGTCGCGTAAACAATCCCCGCCACGCGGAGTCTCCTACGGCCGTCAAATAGCCGAATATTTGGGAAAAATGGAGGACAAGAGAGCTCTTCCTGTCCTAAAAAAAGCGGTTGAACAAGGTGATTCCTCAGTCAGCCGTTCCGCTCTTGAAGCTCTATATTATCTTAATGACGTTTCGATGGATGACCTTTTCGAGATGGCAAGCAAAGAGAAGTACAGATCCACACCTCATGTCATATTAAGTATCGCATTCAATGACTGTCGGAGAAACCCAACGTATTTCCTCACAGTCCTTGATCGATACATCGAATCTTTTCCTGATTGGCGGATGGGTGTTGGCATAGCGCATATGTATAAGATGGAAAGCTACAGGAAGCTTGAACGATATAAAGATGCCCTGAAGGAGGCAGACATTGCACTTTCGATTGATGAAATGTTTTTACATTTTGATCACATCAACAAACGGAAAAAACGGATTCTTGACGAAATGAAAAAAGGATCGAAATCGGGTAAGAGGGAGTGACTAGCTCCCTCTCCCCACACCACCAAGCATGCGGGTCCGCACTTGGCGGTTCGCAAGGCACCGTCCGTTTCCGTTCCGCCCTGTGCTAGCGGCGAACCGAGTCCGGGTAGTGCATCCGAGACCATTGTTCCTTCAGACTGACCAGTCCTTGCTCCTTGAGCCACGCGTTGCCCAAGCCCATGTTCGTTGCCAGCGTGCGCGATAGTTTCCAATAGCCTTTGCGGCTACTGACCACCATGTTGATCTGCCGCTCGTCAATGCCGAGCTTGCGCAGTTGTCGCCGACGCATTTTCGGGCGTTTCCACATCTTCCAATAGCACAGCCGTAATCTCCGGCGTATCCATTGGTCGAGCGGTGGAATGGGTTTGTAGTATTCGCTGATGCCAAAGTAGCCCATCCAGCCGCGCATGTATTCGCGCAGCTTCCTCAAACGGTATTGCATGGAGACGCCCCAGCTTCTACCGGTGAGTTCCTTGATGCGCCGTTTGAATTCCTTTTCGGACTTTTGGCTCCAGCGGATCTTTCCGCGTATGATTTGAAACCCGAGGAAGGTGCATTCGTCGAGGCGTGCGACCTTGCTCTTGGTCTCATTGACCTCCAGCAAAAGTTCGCGCTCCAGAAATTTCCGAATACTGGAAAACACCCGTTCGCCCGCCTGCTTGGTCTTCACCATGATGATGAAGTCGTCGGCATAGCGCACGAACTTGAGTCCCCTTCTTTCGAGTTCCTTATCCAGCTCATCGAGCAGGATATTGGCGAGCAACGGCGAGAGCGGGCCGCCCTGCGGGACTCCTCTGCCCGGGTGTATGGACAGCCCATCCGCGATTATCTCCGCCTTTAGATATTTCCTGATCAGTTTCAGCACTCGTTCGTCCTTCACCCGCTTCGCCACACACCGCATCAGCGGGTCGTGGTTCACGGTGTCGAAGAACTTAGAGAGGTCGGCATCGACCGCGATCGGATAATATGAGCGGAACAGCTTCTTTACCTGCCGCACCGCGTCGTGCGCGGAGCGTCCGGGTCTAAAGCCATAACTCGATTCCGAAAAGTGCGGATCGAACAGCGGCGTTAAAACCTGTGCGATGGCCTGCTGGATCACACGATCCAGCACGGTCGGAATCCCTAGCGGACGTTTACTCCCGTCCGGTTTCGGTATCTCGACGCGGCGCACCGCCGCAGGCTTGTACCTGCCGCTGGCCAACGATGAACGGATACCCTCCCAGTGCTGGCGGATAAACCCGAACGCGGCATCGATGGACAACCCGTCCACGCCCGCCGCGCCCTTGTTTGCCTTAACCCGCTTCCATGCCTTGCGCATGTTCTCCAAGTCGAGCACCCGTTCCAATAGTTCATCATGCGGGGTCGCTTGGTCCGCCGCGCAGGGTGCAACTTCTCCGCCATACGGCTTCATCGAAGGCTCCTTTCGCGACGGGGGCGTCCACGCTCCTTGCGTTCAGCCCTTCCCGTCAGGTCAACGGTACTATGGCCTCTGCTGACTCCTTCGGGAGTAACGACGACATTGCTGCCGCCGCCGCTTTCCGTTGCCGGAACGCATATCCCGCAGGCCTCCCCGGATAAGAACACAGACTTCCGCTGCACAACCGCCGCATTTACCGTAGAGGTATTGCCCCGGACTTCGGCATGCTGGGCAACCTCATCCACCTCCTCAGCCTTATATGCGATTTCTGTTCGTCGGCTCACAGTTTTGATCTCCATCTTCCTCCCCACGATCCCTCGCGAGACCGCAGTTGATTTCATCTAGCGCTTCGGCTACCGTCGTTCCCAATGAAAGGAACAGCGGACAGCCGGGCAACGCGCAGGGGACTCGAACCCCATTAGTTTGTGTTCATGCCAGGCGTACCCAGAGCGTTGACCCTACTCGGAAAACGCCCGCTGAGTCAGGCAAAGATTAATTCCCGAGCGGGTCACGCTGAACGTTATGCAAAGAATAATATGAAAAATGACTATATAGACATTGCATTTTCTGACTTCAAAAAACAGAAATCAGTATTCACCGCGTTGCCCGTTGATGCGAACGAAGCCAAAACCCGACTGCAATCAATTGATACCATGCTTTTTGATATTCTTGATTGGGAAAAAGAAGAGGTTGACCCTGAGCAGTATTGCAGAGCCAAGGGATATGCCGATTATGTATGTAGCGTAGAAGGTCAACGCCTGTTAGTCATTGAGGCTAAGCGCTCTGAAAAAACATTTACAGTTAATTCAGAAGCACTTGAGAATAGGCCATATTCGTTTGGATTTATTGCGTCAGAGTCGAAAGATGCAGCCGATGCATTGCAACAAGCTATCGGCTACGCCGCAACTCTCGGAGCACATTATGTTGCAATAACAAATGGTCATCAATGGTTGCTAACTCTAACTTTCGTAGAGGGTAAAGATCTCTCAGAGCGTCTTGTTTTTGTATTTGAGTCTCCAGAGGCTATCGAAAACCGATTCCGATCATTCTGGCAGTGCTTCTCAAAAGAAAAACTAACCCAACATTCCATTGATGAGACTCTTTTAGATATTCTGCTTCGACCTGCGCCCCCAAAAGCCTCATCTAAAATTACGGGTTATCCAAAGCTAGCCACACGAAATGTATTCCAAAATGAACTGTCATATATCTTAGACTATGTATGGCAAGTTATGGCTCAAGATGAAGGTTCTTCAGATTTTGTAAACAACTGTTATGTTAGTCCAGAAAATCACTTGGATGCTATAGCCCTTGTTAAAGAATTGATAGTTAAGAGGTCTGCCGAAGACGCTATAATCACAAAGCATGAAATTCAAAGCATAGATAAACTTCCTCAACAGCTTGCGCAGTTGCCTTCTGAAAAACCGTTCGTGATCTTGGGGCATGTTGGCAGGGGAAAGACTTCTTTTCTTAAATATCTTCGCCATGTGGCCGCATCAGACCTTCTTTCAAGTTTTATTCAGTTGGATATCAATTTTATCGACCGGCCCGACGAATCATCGCAAATCCCAACTTACGTCTATGATGAAATAGAGCGGCAGCTTTTAGACCTCTATGATATCGACATATGTGAAGATCGTTTTGTCCGGGGCGTGTTGAACCCAGAGCTACAGAGGCTTAAGAAAACTCCCCGCGGAATGCTCGCGAAAGAGGATCCCGATAGTTATAAGGTCTATGAACTAGAGAATATTGAACGGATATTAGAAGACAGGCATGCCTATTTAACTCGTGTTTTTCACCATCTAAAAAAAGGCCGTCGATGTTCCGTGGCAATATTTATGGACAACCTTGATCGACGCAAGGTCGATATCCAGGAGCAAGCATTTTTACGTGCATCTGCTATGGCAAGGGATTGGGCAAGCATGACATTTATTTGCCTTCGGCCGGATACTTTTCACAGATCCAGAGAAGGTGGTGTACTAGATGCGATCGCGCCAACGACATTCACGGTTTCAAATCCGGATTTATCACTGGTCTTAAAACGACGTTATGCATACGCTAAGTCTATCGCGGATGGTAAACGACTCACCTCAGCAACCGTTGATGGCTACAACCCTAACATCACCATGAAATTACCTGATGTAAGCACTCTCCTTGCATCATGCGAATTTGCGGCTCGTAAGCGTCACGGGATAATCCCACTTCTTGAGGCTGTTTCCAACGGGAATATCCGAAGGTTGTTGGACATTGCAAAAAATGTGTTGTGTAGTGGTCACCTTGATACAAAGAAGATCTTAGACATAATCAATAAGGATGGAAGCTATGTTATCCCTGATTTTGAGGGGATTAAAGCCCTCCTCTATGGTGAATATCGGCATTATTATGAGATCGAATCTCCGTTTATAAATTTATTCGATATCACTCATGATCAACGGGCAGAGCATTTTTTATCTCTTAGTTGCTTACATTACCTTTCACGTATTTCGCCGGATGGGCCGTCGAGAGGTTTCACAATGCGTCGAGACTTAACTACCTATTTAAGTGGTCTCGGGTTTTCTCTACAGGCAATAGACGATACTCTCCGAAGATTGGAGGCTAAACATTTGATCACTCCGTCTATTTTAAGTGAAGAAGGCGACAATCATCACAGAAGATTTCGCCTTACTTCTCTAGGTAATTTTCACCTGCACCATTTATGTCACGTATTTCAATATTTGGATGCGATGTCTTTAGATACGCCAATCCTCGATGCAACACAACGGCAAGGCATGGTTGACACCATTCATATTAATGAACGTGTTCATCGGACTAAGATCTTTTTGAGTTATCTGGATGATTCCATTAAAGAAATCGGAGATCAAATAATAAGCTCCTTTTGGCTTAATCAAAGTAAAGCTGCGCACAGTGAAATTGCAGAAGTAGAAAAACGAATAGGAACTGCATAACAAGAGGATTGAGTCTATTTCGACAACGCCCTTTTTTTAGGCATAGTCGTTTGCAAAAAGACTCATCCTGAACGTTCGAAGAGGAATAAATGAAACAGATCATAATTTTAATCATAGCGTCATTCATCATTTCTGGGTGTGGCAAACAACCATCATCCAAGGAACCAGAATCTTCGACCTCAAGCTTGGAAATGAAGTCAGAGGATATCGAGTCGATTACCATTTTCTATTTCGATTCTGGGGACAATACATCACCTTCAAAAAACGATAGTAAATGGGTTGTTACAAATCAGTCTGACATCGCCTTTATCAACGATATTATCCAATCATCTATTCCCACATTACAAAGTCAACGATTCGGGGAGTCCATGTCGTGGCACCTTTCAATGATTGGAATCAAGAAGAAGAATCAGGATAAACTGATTGGGATCGCACTTGAGGTGTTAAGAGATGGACTCCCGATATACTGCGATGTTTGGTCGGCTCAAGACCAATATTTCACGATCCCCCAAGACAGCGGAAAAGGGGTCAGGCCGCCTAAATCGTCATTTTTGGCAAAGGGGTCCTTTGATCTTTGTGTTTGATGAACTAAGGGTCATCCAAGAGGTTCCGAATGGCGTTGGAAAAGGCTGAGAATACAAGGGTTTGATGCAGAAGATAACGAGCGGTTTTGGGGCGCGCGGTGGTTGCCCGCTCGGCGGGGCAGGCGGGACGCCTGCGGTACGGTGCCGATTCCTGTCTTGTGCGGGAGCGGGGACATTCCTGTCCCCGACGGGGGCAAGAAAGCCCCCGCTCCGTTGGAAGCACCCATGAGGCCGGATTCGGGCAGAAATATTTGAGGCAGAACGAATCGGTGCCGGGGATAGGGTCGGTCGGGGAACGGCCGCCCTCGGATGGAAGCTCGCCCTCCTCACAGGGGCTCAGGATTCATAAAGCTTAACTCGGGAATGGAACCTCGGTTGAAGACAGATGAATGCGTGGAGCAGGCGTGGGATCAATGCGCAACCTGGAGCCGGACATACTTCTTGTCTTGATCCGTTTCGATCAACACGGCCACGGTTTCCACTTCGCCGTCGTCGCCAATGACCACTTCGAGGAATCCGGTCGTTTCCCAGGTTGTGGCATCGAGCTCCGGAGCCCATTCGGCATAGACGCTGATGCCATCCACCTTGCGGCGGGTGTAGGTGATGACCAAGTTTGGATCGCTGAACGACAGGGCTGTGACGGGAGAATCGGCCGCCAGCGGATCGGTGGCGAAGATCCATTCGAGTTCGTTGGAGTTGGGGTCGCCGTCCGGATTGCCGTTGGCCGAGGTGTCGGTTCCAATGGGTGCGCCCTCGAACGCATCGAGCGCCCACTGGTCGTATACCGAGAGGACGCCGCCTTCCAAGCGAATGTTATCGATCGCGGGGTCGGCCGAGTTCCAAAGGGTGTTTTTCGTCCGGAACCGGATGGTTACGGCGGCGTTGCCGGCATAGTCCGCCAGATCGACCACCGCGTTCGCCCACGCGCTTTCGCTGCTGGCGTGCTGTTGGCCCGAACGCGTCCAGACGTTGGACGTCCAGGTTGAACCGTCGTGAACATCGACCGACAGGAAGTCGATATAGATGCCGAACATGTGGTAGTCGAAGGTGAGCTCCGCGAAGGAGACCGCACTGAGGTCGAAGACGCATTGCACCGAGGTGGTTTTATATGAACCCGCGTCATGCCCCTCCGCATAGAGATAATAGTCGCCGTCGGAGGCGCCGCTGGGGCCGGCCGATGCCGTCGGGGTTCCGCCGCTGTTGCGCGTCCAGTCGTAATCGTCGGCCAAGGATTGCCGCCAGCCGCCGAAGCCGTGTTCGAAACTTTCGGCATAGGGAAGCGGCTGCACCTCCGCGAGGCTGATCGGGCGGGCCGGCTTGATGAACCGGAACTGCAGGTTGTCGGCGGTGTTCGTGTTGGCATCGACATCAATCACGTTCGAATTGGTGATGCGCAACCGCTTGCCGGTCGAGGGATGGTTGATGAAGAACCAACCATGCTGGTTTTCCTGCAGCGCCCATTCCACTGCGCTGCCGGTGGTTCCGGCCGCAGAGAGCCCGACGCTGGAGCCGTTGTAATGCAAGCGGCGTCCGTCGTTGATGCCGACGATATATTTTTTACCGCCCGGCGCGGACTGGAGCATGAACTGATCCGTGGCGATGCGGTGCAGGATATTGGCATGCGTGACGGTATTGCTGGCCGGATGGTCAATCAAGCGCAGGGAGCGCCCCTTGTTGTGAATGATGTAGGCCGTGGTGTCGCGAATCGTCGTATCGCCGTCCCAGCCGGCCAGCAGCAATCCGCACTCGCTCAGATCCTCCCAGCCGGGATCCGTCTTATCGTTGCGGACATGCAGCCCCATGGTCGGGGCATCGTTCACGGTGGGGTCGTCGTTGTTGTCCTCGGTGCCCCACTCGAAGAGGGAATATTTCTTGAGATGGGCAATGCCTTCCGCGCGCCAGAGGAATTCGGCGAGCCAGTTGAAGTTGTCGTTGCGGTTCCATCCGGTGGAGGTTCCGCTCCAGTCCTTCACGGCGAATTCCGTAATCCAGATGGGCTTCCCGTAGGCGCTGTAGAGACTGTTGATGACATTGATGATGTTTTGCGGACTGCCCCCGTTGCAGCCGGCATACCAGTGCAGCGCCATGTATTCGGAACGCAGCCCCCGCTCCGCGGCCATCGCTTCATAGTTTTGGCGCCACGATCCGTTGCTCTGCGCCGGGCACGGGCCAACCAACGGCAACTGCATGCGCTCCAGCCGCGGCCACTGGTCGGCGGCATCCTCTTCCGGGATATTGGACTGTTCGGATTTGTCCGGCTCGTTGAAGCCCATCGCGCAGGTTACCTGGGAGCGGGCGTACCACTTGGGCTGGTCGCGCAGGATCACCGGCGTGTCCGATGTGAGCCAGCCCCACTGCATGGGATGGTAGTCGCCGTATTCGCAGTCGTTTTCGGCGGTGGCGCTCCAGCTGTAGAACCAGTTCGGCCTATACATATCGTTGTAGTGGAAAAAGGCCACCTGCCCTTTTTTCGGGACATGGGTCTGGTAATTGAACGCCCATTCCTGGGAGGCGTCGGAGGTGATGCCCTTCTGGACGGCCGCATTGTCCACCACTTCCAGCGCCTTGCCGCTCCAGACGTTGACGATCCGGAAATGGGTGCCGTCGCCCGAATCCACCAGCCGCCATTTTTGGTGGGGCATGCTGGAATAGGTTCCCTCGACGACCGGCGCGCCTTCCGCCAGCGAAGCCAGCGCAACCTCCAGGCAGTCGCCGGATGCCTTGCTGCGCAGGCGATAGGTATCCGTCCCGATATTCAGCAGGATCTGGAACCCATCCGCGTTCAAGTCCTGGCCGGTGGCGCGGTTTTCGACCGCATGGTATCCATCGTCATAATCCAGGAAGTTTTCCGTTGGCGGCGCCTCGTCCTTCACATCCGTCCAAAGCGGATAGCCGGACTCAAAGTTTTCGGGAAGCACCACCAGTTCACGGATGCGCGGCGCGCCGGCATCGAGCGTCTGGATGCGGATTTTCGAGGTGGTCACCGCGACATCGAACCGGACGTCCCGTTCCAGCCGCGTGTTGCCTGCGATTGCCCCGCCGGCGAAGGCGACCCACGCGGTGCCGTTCCAATACTCCACCTTGAAGTTTTGAATCTGCGTACCCGGTTGGCCCTCCCATCCGGAATAGAGATGGATCCCGCGGATGTTTTCCGCCTGGAGCCACGAAATTTCCAGCTCCTGCGTACCGGCGTCGCCGACCCAGCAGGAGGCATCGTCGGCATAGCCATCCACCGCCAGCTTGGGATAGTTTGCCCCGCTGATGGAGGAGGCTTCCACCTGGCGCAGCTTCGCCAAGTTCAAATCCAGATCCGTTCCGAAAGGCACCATGGAGCCATCGGCCGTCGGCGGATAGAGCGCGAGGTCTTTTACACGGGCCACACTGTCGGTTGTATAGAGCCGAAACCGCTGGGCCGTTACCGGTGCATCGAATGCCATGTTCAGATCGATCGATGCATTGCCCGCGAACACGGCGCCGGGAATATCCACCCAGCCGGCGCCGTCGTGGTATTGCAGCGAAAAGTCGGCCATGGCGTAGCCATCCTGGGCGCCGCTGAAAAGGTGGGCGCTGCCAACCGTCATCGGGGCGGCCAACGCAAGCTCAAGCCAGTGCGGCCCGCCGCTGGGCGTGATCCACCGGCTGTCGCGCGCCACCATGCCATCGGTGGCGAACTGCTTCGGCGTGGCCGAGTTCTGGCTATCGCTTGCCGCAGCCTGGTACTTGGCGAGGTTGAAATGGTTGGGGTGCGCAAAGACCGAACCCGGCTTTGCAGTCACCGAAATGTTATCGATCCATGCGCCGCCACTGACCGAGGGGTCGTTGGCCAGACGCAGGGTGCCGATCTCCGAAACACCGGAGGAACGCGCGCCAAAATCCGCATCGACCAATTCACCGCCATCAAGGAAATCGCCGTCGCCGTTCCAGTCGATGCTCAGCGTGGCGCCCCGGTTGCCGGCCTGGGAAGGCTGGCTGCCCACTTCGATTTTCACACGGATCATGGTGGCGCCCCAGTTGAGGTAGCCATCCACCGCCGGATTCTTGAATCCGTTGTTCACTCCGGTTCCGTTTACCGTGGCTCCCGTTATCTGCCCCGAGGAGTTGACCGTGAAGAAATCCTTGTTGTTGTTCATGCGGAACGAGCATTCGTATGCACGGTTCCCTGCGGCATCCTCCAGCATGAAATAGATGCGCTGGCCATTGGCCTGCCGGGCGGCGTAGAGATCCATTTCGAGCACGAGGGCTTCGCCCCCGGCCAGATCCACGCCACGGCTGAAGACGGCATTAACGGTGTTGGAGATGGAGCCGGAGGTCACGCGGTCGAACATGAGGGCGTTGTTGGATCCGCCATCGGAAATGAGGGCGCCGGGGTTCACATCCGGCAGCGCCCAGGAACCAACCGCCGTTCCCGCATTCAGATTCGCTTCGGAGGCATTGGCGCTTACGGAACCACTGATCGCGGTGGACGCATCGAAGTCGGCGGCGAACACCACCTCGCTTAAATCAACCGCCCCGCTGTTGCCCATGGCAAAATTAAAATCGCGCGTCGACCCCGATAGATCCGGATAAAAATTCCGCGCCAAGAAACCATCGGCATAGGCATCCGACGTATCAAAATAGGCCTTGAGTTCCACCGAGGTGGCCGCATTGGAAAAGGCCAGCGCATAGGTGGTTCCATGCTGCCCGCCCGTCAAGACGATGGGATCGAATTCATAGTAGAGGTAGTCGTTGTTCGCGGCGGCAACCTCGCCACCGGAATAGGTGTGTTCGGCGAGCACGGTCGAATCGTCCGCACTGCTGGAGAAACCCTGGTCGTAGCGAACGATCTTCAGGTTGCTTTCGCCGATAGTGCCGGCATCGACCTTGAAGGCAAAGAAATCGACCGCCCAGAACTCGCCCGCCCCCACGGTGAAGACATGCGCCTTGCCCTGCGCCCCGGTCGTGAGGGCAATCTTTTCCCCGGTTCCCCCCACCAGCGAGCTGGCCACCACATGGGCGATCGTTTCCCCCGAACCCATGACCACGCCCGATGCGGGCGCACTCGCCAAAGAATCGAGGTAAAAACCAGCCATGGCCGCCCTCCCGGCGGTCATCAGCACCAAACAACAGACAATAAATGGGGATTTCTTCATATACATCCTTAACGCCTGGATAGGGCTTATAGTGACAGGCCGACGGGAGATTCGTTCATAAATGGGGTCTACGTAGATTTTTATGGGAGCAATCCATAGCTCATGTGCCAACGGCACAACACAACTTAGCCCTGGACGCAGTCCAAGGAGTCTGGCGAAAGAGAAATATTTGCCCTGAATGGGCAAGTTGTGCTGCCCCTACAGGGCAGAAATTGGGGGATGCCCCGAACCATAGGGCTTCGCCCCATGCTAAATTGTGTTGTGCCGTTGGCACATTTACCCCCACAAAATTCCACGAAGAACCATAAATGGCAGGAAAGAGGCCGGGGCAGGCAGACCGCCAATCCGCACAAGACCAGGCCGTTGCGGGCGGGCTATGCGTGGAGCAGGCGTGACGCGGTACGATTGCCGCTCCGCCCTCGGCCAGTTTTCCGGAACCACCGGAACGGCGGCCATTCATTCACCCTTGAAACGGATATGAACCGCTGATGAACACCGAAGACTCGGATTCTTTACCACAGAGATCCCAGAGGCACAGAGCAACCTAATCCTCTGAACCTCAATGTCCTCTAGCGCTGCGGGTGGTGAAAACTTGTCCGGAAAACCAGAAATTGACGGATAGTAGTGCAGATACCATAACAGGATATGCAGAACCGATATCCAAACCCATAGGGAGGGTGGAATAAATTTCGTATCTTCCTGTATATCAGCGTCCACCCGTGTTCATCCGTGGTTCCATTCCCGAATTAAGGTTCACGGGTTGCCCCGCACGCGGGCCGACCCTCCGGGGATTCGCCCAACGCCGAAACAACAGGCGTTAAATCCCCCATCGCAGACGCCCACAAGAACAAAAACATCATACTTGCATAAGTATGATACATGCTTTTGGCAAGCTATTATTGGACAGGATCAAATATCCTACTTGCATAAGTATGATAATTGAGTGGCATGGATTCCACATGCCTAGTCTTGATTTCCGGGGTGGTTTACCCGGCCCCTTCGACGCGGTCGGCTTCCTGCTGGCGGATGGCCTCTTCGTGGATGGATTGCATGACCTGCAGAACAAAGTCTTCGGACAGATCGAGCCCGATGCCTTTGTTGACGCGATCCTGCACGATTTCCTGCCAACGGTGCGGCTGGAGCGTGGATACATTCTGCTCGGTCTTGAGCCGCCCCATCTCGCGCACAATGTCCATCCGCTTGCCGAGCAGCTCGAGTATGTTGCTATCGAGCTCATCGACATCCTCGCGAAGTTCGCTCATGCGGTTGAGGAACGTGGCGCTGTTGCTCTGTTCGTGTGGAAGCTCCAGATCCGCAACCATCGAAACAAACTGGGCGGGGGTGAGTTGCTGGGCGGCATCGGAAAGCGCGCTGGGCGGGTCGGGATGCACCTCGACCATGAGGCCGTCGAACAACAGATCCATCGCTTCCTGGGCAATGGTTGCAATGAGGCTGGCTTTGCCGCAGATATGGCTCGGGTCGCAAATGATCGGCACCTCGGGCATGAGGCGCATCAATTCGATCGGCATCTTCCAGGCCGGCGCGTTGCGGTAGCGCATTTCGAGCGCTGAACTGACGCCGCGGTGGATGGCGCCGAGCTTGGTGAGCCCGGCATTGGCCAGGCGTTCGATTGCGCCGACCCAGAGCCCGGTGTCGGCACTCATTGGATTCTTCACGAAGACGGGCACATCGGTTCCGCGCAGGGCATCGGCGATGGCCTGGACGGAAAATGGATTGGTGGTGGTGCGGGCGCCGACCCAAAGCACGTCCAGGCCATATTCCAGGCAGGCCTCCACGTGGGAGGGCTCGGCGACTTCGGTGCCGATCTTCAGTCCGGTTTCGCTACGGGCGCGATCCATCCAAGCGAGCCCCTTCAGGCCCACGCCCTCGAAGCTGCCCGGCCGCGTCCTCGGCTTCCAGATGCCGGCCCGGAAAAAGCCGACACCCTTTTCCGTCAACGCATGCGCCGTCTCAAGGACCTGCTGCTCGCTCTCCGCACTGCACGGCCCCGCCGCCAGGAAAATGTTGTCCAGGGGAAACCCCCACTGCTTGATGATATCCTTGCCCATAGCCATTCCTTGTTGGTTCAAAACGCCTAATAGTTCCATGTTTGGGGCCAAGGTGCAACCGTTGCGCTTGCGGAATGCGGGGATGGGCTGTAGGGTTCCGGTTTCAAAAGAAAGGGAGACCTATGATAGATATCGACACAGCGAAAAAAATCGCGGTTCTAATCGACGCGGAGAACGCCTCGCACAAGATGCTCGGGCCGGTGCTCAACGAACTTTCCAAACATGGACACATCATTGTAAAGAAGGCCTACGGCGACTGGAGCAGCAAGCATCTGGTCAATTGGAAGACGCCGCTGAACGAGCTGGCGATCAATCCGGTGCAGCAGTTTTCCTATACGCAGGGCAAGAATTCGTCGGATGCGGCGATGATTATCGATACGATGGACTTGCTCTATACCGAGCAGTTCGACGCCATTGCGCTGGTGACTTCCGATAGCGATTTCACCAAGCTCGCCTCGCGGTTGAAGGAATCGCAGATTTTCGTATTCGGCGTTGGCGAGAGCAAAACGCCCACGGCGTTCCGCAACGCCTGCGACGACTTTATCCTGACCGAGGTGCTCGAGCTTCCGGAGGAGGAAGAGGAAAAACCCACGGCGAAGAAAGCAACCCAGAAGACCGCGGCAAAGAGGCCCGACCAGCAGACGCTGAAACAGGACACCAAGCTGGTGAACATTCTCCGGAACGCCGTGGATGAATATGCGGACGACGACGGCTGGGCGGTGCTCTCCACCTGCGGAAGCCTGGTCAAGCGGCAGTATCCGGATTTCGATCCGCGCAAATATGGCTTCAAAACCTTCACCCTGCTGTTCGAGGGCATTGGACTGTTCGACATCGATCGCCGCAAAACGGGATCGAGGAACACGGTGTTCGTGAAGGATAAGAAGAAATAGGCATCGGGGAATGCGCCCGCAGCGGAATTTCTTGTTTTCCTGACCAATTTTCACCACCCGCTGCGCTAGAGGACACTGAGGCACTGAGGATTAGGATGCTCTGTGTCTCTGGTTTCTCTGTGGTGAAAACTGACGTAGCTTTATACTTTTCATAGCACTAGAAGCCGCTGGAGATCTTGGCTTCGGGGAAGGCGGAGAGACCGACCGAGAACATGATCTGGTGTTCGTCTTCGTCGTAAAGATGGTAGCCGAGGCCATAGCGCATGCAGCACCAGTTCATGTAGCCGATCACGGCGACCTCCTGGAGATCGTCGTCGCGGTCGTTGTAGCGCCCGTAGAATTCCAGTGAATATTTTCCGTTCGGATAGAGGTCCAGGCGCGGGGTCCACAACGATTTCTGGTCGGCCTGGTAGAGATGCTCCAGCCCGAAGATGATATCGTTCTTGTTGTAGGAGAGGCGCGTATCGAAGAAGGGCACCCGGCCTTCGTTCCAGTCCCACTCCCCTTCGGCATCGACCATCAGCCGCTTGGTGAGGGGCATGCGCGCATCGAGGAAGAGGGAGTCGAAATCGTTCCCGGTTCCATGGTCTTCGATGAGGTAGTGGGTATAGAGGTCGAGGTCGATGAACCGCGAGACGCGGTTGTCGCGCTTGGTTTGCAGCACATTGCGCAGGCCGAGCTTCACCTTGTTTTCGTCCTGCAGCGTGTCGATGGAATCGAACTGGTAGAGTTCTCCGGGGGCGGCGGAGCTGTCTTGGTAGATATAGTCGGCATAGGGTTCGATCTTGTGGCGCAAACCTTTGCCGTACCAGCGCTCGCGCTCCGAAAGCACCTTGTTGGCCTGGAACGAAACCTCCATGCCGGCACTGGGAATGTTGCGAAGCTCGTCCCCGCCGGGGACGGTTTCGGAATAGTAGGTTGCGCGGTAGCCGGCCCGCGGCACCAGGCTGAGGAAGCCGAGCCGGCCGGGCAGGAAGACGGTGTTGGCGGAATCGAGCCGCGCGGCACCGTAGGGCACATCGTTTGTGTTCAGCGTGCCGATGGTCCGGTCGAGGTCGGCGATGGCGTTTTCGCTCTGGAAGTAGAGCGGGGTGCCGGGGATTTTCGTACGGTAGAGATCGAGCGAATATTCCCAGCGGTCGGTGTTGTCGTAGAAATCGTTCAGCCGCTGGTTGGCGAAGGCCTCGGTGCCGATGGTGCTGTTGCCGTAGACCCACGACATGTAGTTTTCGGGCTGGGCATAGCTGCGGTATTCGTCCTTGAAGAATTCCTCAATGATAGCCGGGTCGCTCAGATAGTTGAGCTTGGTGTTCACATAGAAGGTGTCGTCGAAGCGCTGGAGGTGCTCGAACTTGAAGCGGTAGCGGTCGTCGCCGATCTCCTGCCCGATCCTCGACGCTTCGTCGAATTTCGAATGGGGATCCTGGTCTTTCAGGTAGAATGCGGCAAACTTGCCGATGGCCTTCGGGTGCTCCCAGGAGAAACCCTGGCCCACGCCCACGCCGCGGTCGCTGTAGAGGTTGAGGTCGGTGATGGATTCGAAATACGGCGTCCAAGGCACCGTGGCCTTGACCATTCCATAGACGCCCCACTCGCTGCTGATTCCGGCTTCGAAGCTGAGGATTCCCTTTTGAAGCTTATGGCGCCAATAGGGCCAATAGAACACCGGCACACCGCCCAGATAGACGGTAACGCCCTTCGCCTTGATATATTCGTCGTCGATGAGATAGGCCTCTTTCGCCCGGAGATGGAAGTGGGGATGGTCTTTTTCGCAGGTCGTGAAGGTGGCGCCGCGCATCAGATAGGTGTTGGTCGAGACGCGCTCGACATGGTCGACGCTCATCAGGACGGGGTCGAACTTCAGCGACGACGGGCCGAAGTCCCCGGTCTGGCTCATATAGTTGTAGTCGAGCTCGGTGCCATCCCAGACCACGTTGTCGCGCTCGAAATGGATGTTGCCCTCCAGCCGCAGGTCGCCGGTTTGGGTGTTGCCCGAGGCCTGGTCGGCGGTAATCACGGCATTTTCAAAGCGGCCGGTCACGCCGCCGCTGGCAATGATGGTTTCGTTCGTATACTCGATGCGCGCGGCGGTGATATCGAAGGGTTCGTCGGGGATCTCCTTCGGGATATCCATATCGAGCGCGGCGGCGCAGGCCACCAGCCCCCACGCCCCGAGCAACCATCGTATCAACCTAGCTTTCGGCATTCAGGGGATCCTTTGTGAACGGGAGGGGTTTGGAACGGGGGGCATTCGGGGTGCGCGCCTTGATCGGCAAGGCCAGGAACGCCCGGAGTTCCGCAATGCGTTCCTCGGCATCCGGCACGAGCTGGCTCTTGGGATATTCCTCGATCATCTTTTCATAGTAGATGATCGCCGCCTCGGGTTCCTTCGGCACTTTGGCATAGAACGCGGCTTCGTTGAACACCCTGCCGGCCTTCACCTCATAGAGTTCGTTGCGCATCTGGATGATATCGCTCCGGCGCTTGGACGAGGGGAACGAGGAGAGGTAGACGGTGGTGGCGACCAGGGTGCGGTCGAGCACATCGGAGTTGGCCGGGAATTGTTTGCGGAGCTTGACGAGGCAGTCGATCTGCTGCCACGCGGCCTCTTCGGCATAGTCGCTCTCCGGGTAGCGATAGCCCAGCACGCCATAGGCGCTGATGGCAAGTTCATAGTCCTTGGCATCCTGGCTGCACTTGCCGATCATGAACTGCGCTTCGGGGGCACGCTCCCACTGAGGCCCGTTGCGGATGACCTCCTCGAAATATTCGATGGCATATTCGGGCGCGCGGTAGCCCCCGAGGATCCAGCGCAACCGGCGACGGTTCATCACCTTCACCGCAACCTGGAACTGGCGCTCCAACGCCGAATCATAATTGGACATCTGGCCGGAATAGTTGCTGATCAGATATTGATAGGCATTGAAGGCGTCCTTCCACTTCTTGCGCTCGAACAGCATATCGGCGCGCGCCCGGGCCGCCCGGGGGGCCTCCTTGCTGTTGGGCCAACGCCGGAAGAGGTAGAGCATTTGGCGATCGGCCTTTTTCCGGAACCCCTTGTCGCGCGTCTTGCAGGCATGGGCCCACTGCTCGGACGGTGTATCCATCTTTTTGTCGAGGGTCGCACGCCAGGTGGTTTTCCCCTGGTCCTCGATCACATACACCTCGGACTTCGAGCGGCAGCCGCTACCGGCCAACACCGCCAGCAACGCCATCAAAGACAATATTTTTTGAAATAATCGCATAATCAGAACAATCTAGGAAACCAGCCCTTTGCAAGCAATACGCAATACGCAATACGTACTAATTAATAGCTTTTCGCAAACACCACGCGACCGGAACTCGGCTTGCCGCAGCAGATGCACGCGCCCGCCCCGCCCTCGGCGCGGTCGAACGGAACGGTTCGGATGGTCACGGAAAGCTCGTCGTTGATCTTGTCTTCGCACTCGGAACCGTCGCACCAATGGCTCATGGCAAAGCCGCCGTGCGCTTCCGGGCGCTCCTTGTTTTCCGGCGTGAAGAACTGCACGAACTCCTCGTAGGAATCGATTTCCCGGGTGTTTTCGGCCCGGTGGGCCAATGCCCGCTGGAGGAGCCCCTGCTGGATGTCCTCCAACGTTGCCACAATGCCGTCCACGAAGGCATCCTTGTCGATGCCCTGCTTCTCGCCGGTGTCGCGGCGCGCCATGAAGACCGAGTTGTTCGCCATGTCGCGCGGCCCCACCTCGGCGCGGACCGGGATGCCCTTCTTGACCCAGCCCCAGCCCTTTTCCCCGGCGTTGATGTCGCGGCTATCGACAACCACTTCCACCTCCCGCTCATGGAAACGCTGTTTCCGGAGGTTGGCGGCAATCTCGTTGCAGTAGGCCAGGATGGCCTCGCGATCCTCCTCGTTGCGGATGATCGGCAGGATCACCACGTGGCTCGGGGCCAGGCGCGGAGGCATGATCATGCCGTCGTCGTCGCCGTGCGTCATGATCATGCCGCCGATCAGACGGGTCGAAACGCCCCACGAGGTCGTCCAGGCATAATCGCGGCCGCCATCGCGGTTGCTGTATTGAATGCCCGATGCCTTGGCGAAATTCTGGCCGAGGAAATGGCTGGTTCCCGCCTGCAGCGCCTTGCGGTCCTGCATCATGGCCTCGATGCACAGCGTGCTCACCGCGCCGGGGAAGCGTTCGCCGGCGGTCTTTTCGCCGGTCAACACGGGCATGGCCATGAATTCCTCGGCAAACGTTTTATAGACTTCAAGCATCTTGCGGGTTTCCTCCCATGCCTCGGCCTCGGTTTCGTGGGCGGTGTGGCCCTCCTGCCAGAGGAATTCGGCGGTGCGCAGGAACAGGCGCGTGCGCATTTCCCAGCGCACCACGTTGGCCCACTGGTTGATCAGGATCGGCAGGTCGCGGTAGCTCTCCACCCATTTCGCATAGGTTGCGCCAATGATGGTTTCGGAGGTCGGGCGGACAATCAGCGGCTCCTCGAGCTCGCCGGCCGGATGCAGCTTGCCGTCCTCGCCCTGCTCCAGGCGGTGGTGGGTGACCACCGCGCACTCCTTGGCAAAGCCCTCCACGTGCTCGGCTTCCTTCTCGAGGTAGCTTTTCGGAATGAAAATCGGGAAATAGGCGTTCACATGGCCGGTATCCTTGAACATCTTGTCCAGGCCGCGCTGGATGTTTTCCCACAGCGCATAGCCCCAGGGCTTGATCACCATGCAGCCGCGCACATCGCTGTTTTCGGCCAACTCGGCCGCACGCACCACCTGCTGGTACCATTCCGGATAATTCTCGTCCCGCGTCGGGGTAATCGCCGTTTTCTTCTGCTTTGCCATGAATCGTTCTCCTAAAAAATGAAGCGCGGAATCTACAGGCCAAACGCCGCGAATACACGAAAAAAAACGGCTTTCCGATTCGTTTCCCCGCGTTGCGCCCTCTATGTTCCCGGGATGGCCAAGACGCACATTCTCTATCTCCAGCTGCCGTTGCTCGACAACGACACCCAAACCGACCGGGAAAACTTTCCGTTTGCCGGGGCCTATCTCGACCACGCGCTCAGGCGCAGCCCCGAGGACGGCTTCCACACCTCGGCCTTCGCCCCGACCGAATGGGACGAACTCGACACGCACCGGCTGGCCGACGCCATCCTCGCCACCCGGGTCGACATTCTTGCCTGCACCCTCTACCTCTGGAACATCGAACGCACCCTGCGGCTGGCCGCCTTGCTGAAAACGGCCCGGCCCGCCATCAAGATCGTCGCCGGCGGCCCGGAAACCGCCAAGGAGCACCCCCTGCTTTCCAACGCCGCCCTGGATGCCGTGGTGACCGGCGAGGGCGAGGCCGTCTTCCCCGCCCTGCTTCACGCCTGGCGAACCGGGAAACCGATCGACTTCGAGACGCTTTGCCACGACGGACAATGGGGTTCAGCCCCCCCGCCCTCCGTCGAGCTGGCCGCGGCCCAGCCGGCCGAGGAAACCATCATGCAATGCGTGCAGAACCGCCCCGTGGTCTATCTCGAAACCGTACGCGGCTGCCCGCTCACCTGCTCCTATTGCCGCTACTACCAACTGCACACCGGCCTGCGCATGCTGACCATCCCGCAGGTGATTGCGCGTGTCCGGCGCTTCCGCGAGCTGGGCGCGAAGGAGATCCGCTTTGTCGACCCCACCTTCAACGCCCGCCCCAAATTCACCGCCTTGCTGGCCGCCCTCGCCGAGGTGAACCCGGATCGGCACCTCGCCTTCTTTGCCGAAATCCGCTCCGATACCCTGACGACGGAACAGGCGCTACTCATGCGCGCCGCCAATTTTACCGCCGTCGAGGTCGGTGTGCAGAGCATCGATCCCCAGGTACTGGAAAACGTATCCCGCCCCACCCGGCTCGAAAAAACCGGCGCGGGCATCCGGGCGCTGTGCGATGCCGGCGTGCATGTGGTGCTCGACATCATGTATGGCCTGCCCGGGCAACATCCCGACGAGGTGCGGCGGAGCCTCGACTGGGGGCTGGCCTTCGGCGACGCCGTCCAGGTGCAATGCATGCAAACCCTGGTTTTGCCCGGAACTGTCCTGCGCAGCCAGGCCGCACAATGGGGGTTCCGGCACGGCGCCCTCCCCCCCTATGGCATCCGGCAAACCGACCACCTCTCGCCCGAAGGGATCCGCGACATCGAAATCCTGCTCGACGAACACCCCAACCTGCCCGCCGACCCCGTCACGCCGCGCTTTTGCGCCCAACGACTCTCCGGCCTCTTCCACGAACAATGCCGCATGGGCACCGAACAGCTCGGCAACCCCGTCCCCGGAAAAACGAACCGGCGCGCCCTGCTCATCTGCGGCGCCGACCTATTCAGCCACCGCGCCGCCATCGCCGGGCTGATCAACCGCGCCATCACCGCCGAGCCCGACGGGCTGTGGCAGTTTGTCCTGGTGCCGGAATTCGAGGAACCGCTGAACCTGATCGAAGAACTGGCGGCGGCGATCCGCAACCATCCACCGCACCTGCTCGACCGCTTTGCCTCGGCAGACGCCTTTGGCCTGACCGTCTCCCGCCGCCTCTACGTCCGCGCGAACAGATCCTTTTCCAGCGGGTGGAAATCCGCCGCCGAGGAGCTGCTGCGCGAATCGTTTGGCTAGCAGCCGGCCATCCCGCTTCGATCAAGCCTTGGAGAGGCTCACGGCCAGACGCCGCGTTTGAGGTAGACCTCTTCCAGGTGCTTCAGCGATTCCACATAGGCGGCCTGGCGCAGGCTGATCGCCTGCTCCTGGGCAACCGCCACGACTTGCCGATAGGCCGCAATGAGTTTTTCCCGCAGCTTCGCATCCACCGTTTCGGCGCTCCAGTATTCGCTGTTGCGGTTCTGGACCCACTCGAAATAGGAGACGATGACGCCGCCCATGTTAGCGAGAATGTCAGGAATGATCGGTATCCCCTTATCCAGCAGCACCGCTTCCGCCTCGGTTGTGATCGGCCCGTTCGCCCCTTCAACAAGCAGCCCGGCGCGGATCAGGTCCGCATTGAGCTGGGTAACCACGTTTTCCATGGCCGCAAGCACCATGAACTCCACCTCCTGCGACCAGAACCGCGAGAGGTCGTCCACTTCACATTCCGGCATAAACCCTTTGATGCCGCCGTGTTGCCGCACATGGCTGGCCAGCTCTTTCGCGGAAATCCCGCCGGGGCAGATCAGCGTTGCGGTGTGGTCGTTCACGGCCACCAAGGCGGCGCCGAGCTCTTCGAGTTTCAAGGCGGCGTGCGAACCCACGTTCCCGAACCCCTGAATGGCAAACGTCGTGCCTTTCATCGGGAGGTTTTCCCCCTTCGCCCACTCCTCAAGGCAATAGACCGCCCCATAGCCCGTGGCACTGGCGCGCCCGACACTTCCGCCGCAGGCCACCGACTTCCCGGTTACCACGGCCTTGTCTTCGATCTTGCGGCCATACAGGTTGTGGTAGGTGTCCATCATCCAATCCATGTTCTGGGCATTGGTGCCCATGTCGGGGGCGGGAATATCATAGCTGGGCCCAATGTTATGGCCCAGCGCCACCGTGAAGCGGCGCGTAATCCGCTGGTTCTCCTCCGGGGAATGGTCGTTCGGATTATATTTGATCCCGCCCTTGGCCCCGCCAAGCGGAAGCTTGGCCAGGGCGCATTTCAGGGTCATCAGCATGGCCAGCCCCTTCACTTCATCCAGGCTGACCTCCGGCGAAAAACGCATGCCGCCTTTATACGGCCCCAACAAGTTGTTGTGCTGAATGCGGTAGCCCTTGAACAGCCGGTAGTTTCCATCGTCCATCTTCACCGGGAAATGGATCATCAGCTCCGCCTTGGGCTGGCTCAGGATCGCATGCACCTTGCCATCGAGGTTGACATAGGAAGCCATCTGCTCAAACCGCTCACAGACCCCTTCATACAGTTTTTTGTTAGATTCAGTCGCTGCAATGCTAGACTCGACACTCATGTTCAATTCTCCAGTTCATCCCCTTCTGCAAAACCACCTGACGACGCAAACAGGTTAGCGGGATCACCGTGCGGCATCCAGCCATCCCTCAAAAAAAGAGACAACCTCCATATCCTGGTTGGAGTGCGCGCGGTTTCAGGCTACCTTATGCGGATGAATTTTACCGCCATCGATTTCGAGACCGCCACGGGAAGCCGCAGCAGCGCCTGCGCCGTGGGCATTGTGACCGTGGAAAACGGCCAGATCCGGGAAGAATACTATTCGCTGATCCAGCCGCCGGGAAATGAATATTTCGGCATGAACATCGCGGTGCACGGCATCCGTCCGCAGGATACGGCCAATGCCCCGACCTTCGTGGAGCTCTATCCCGAAATCCGGAAACGCCTGCAATACCAGACCATCGTGGCGCACAACGAGGTGTTCGACCGCTCCGTGCTGCGGCGCACGATGGAATATTACGACCTCCACTACGGCGAATTGGGCCTGGCCGACCGCTGGGAATGCACGATGCGCATCTACAAGGCCAAAGGCTACGTCCCCTACAAACTCAACACCTGCTGCGAGCGCCTCGGCATTCCGCTCAACCACCACGAAGCCCTCTCCGACGCCATCGGCTGCGCCAAGCTCTATTTGCGGCGCTGATCTTTCTTCGCGCGCTTCAAGGCGGCCGCCTTTCTTTGGGCGTTCGTCTTGCGGGGCTTCTTTCCGCCGGCCGTTTTGTTGGCGGTGGCCGAGGGAGCCGAAACGCGCGGTGCCGGGTCAACGGTTTTGACGTCCTCGGCCGGTTCCAGTTTTTTGCACATGACGTTGTGGAAGTATGGGGGGATCTCCGACTCGAAGGTCATGCTCTCCTTGGTGAATGGATGAACCAGGGTGAGCGAGGCCGCATGCAGGCAAAGCCGCTTAACGCCCTGGCCCTTGACGCCATATTTCTTGTCGCCGGCAACCGGACACCCCTTGTCCGCCATGTGCACCCGGATCTGATGCTTGCGCCCCGTCAGGAGATCGATTTCAACCAGGCTGAAGTGTTCGGACTCCTTCAGCACCCGGTAGGCGGTTTTTGAACGCTTGCCGGTTTCGGATTTCTGGACCGAATACATGCGGTGCACGCTGTTTTCGAGCAGGAAGGACGTCACCAGCCCCTCTTTTTCCTTCAGCGTTCCAGAGAGCACGGCAACATATTTCTTCTGCGTGCCCGGCCAGTTCTTTTGCAGGAACTCCTTAACCTCTTCGCTCTTGGCGAACACCAGGATGCCGGAGGTCTCCTTGTCGAGACGATGCACGATATAGGCCCGGTTCCTCGACTTGGGGTTGCCCTTGCGCACATATTCATTCACCAGAAAATGCGCGGTGTTTTCCTTGATCTTCTCCGTGCCCACCGTCAACAGCCCATCGGTTTTTTCAACAACGACGATGTCCCGGTCTTCATAGAGGATCTCGAGCCCCTTGGGGGTGTGCTTCCGGGGCGGGCGCTTGAATGCTTTTTGTTTTTCGTGCATCGGGCTTTATTCCTCGCCGAACTTCTTGAGCTTGGGCAGTTCAATCTTCGCCACCGGGTTCTCCTTCTCCGGCTTTGCCCGGATGCCTTCCTTGCGAAGCACCTCGATATAGAACGCGGTGAGCCCGCGTTGCTCAGCATCGTTGATGCGGCCGTCGATCTCCGAAAGGTGAATGGCTTCCGCGGTCGCCTCGGTGTCGCCGAATTTGCAATCGAAGTCCCAGAAGTCGACCCCCTCCGGCAGCGCCTTGCGGCGCTCGCGCTTGATATATCTGCGCAACTCGCTCTTGGTGGCCTCGACCATGCGCGGATATTTGATTTTCGGGTGGGTCAGGTTAAATGTCTTTTTCATCGTATTGTTTCCTTTAGAGGCTGAACAGGTCGCCCTCGGGCAAGGCCGTGTTTTCAAAACCTTCGTCATCCGGCAAATCCTGGCCGGCGGATGCGGCGACCGCTAATTCGTCGCACCGCTCGTTTTCCGGGTGGTTACTGTGCCCTTTCACCCACGTGAATTCAACCTTGTGCTTTTCGCACAGGTCGAGCAGCTGCGCCCACAGGTCGGGATTCTTGGCGGACTTCGACGGCGACAGCATCCACCCCCTGGAGCGCCATTTTTTCGCCCAGCCCTGCTGCATGGCATTCACCACATATTTCGAATCGCTCGTCAGCACCACGTTGCACGGGCGCTTGAGCGAACGCAACCCCTCGATGCACGCCAGCAGCTCCATCCGGTTGTTGGTGGTCTTGCGGAATCCGCCGGAAAGCTCACGTTTGCGGGCACCGGCGATCAGCACCACGCCATAGCCCCCCGCGCCGGGATTCCCCTTGCAGGCGCCATCGGTATAGATTTGAACAACATCACTCATAGGTAGTTGGACAGGATCATTGAATGACAGGATAACATCATCCCGTCCCATAAAAAGATTAGGCGATCTCGCGGAACGTGATTTTCAGTTCGCGTTCCAGCTGGTCGATCCGCTTCTCATCGTGGCGCGTGATCAGCGCGAGCGAAATTCCGGTTTTTCCCGCACGCGCGGTGCGGCCGCTGCGGTGCGTGTAGTATTCGTTCTTTTCGGGCAACTGGTGGTGGATCACGAAAGAGAGCCCTTCGACATCGATACCGCGCGCGGCGACATCGGTCGTGATCAGGATGCGCGCGCGCCCCTTCTTGAACATGCGCATGATCTTGTCGCGCTCGGTCTGCATCAGGTCGCCGTGCAGCACCACGTTGGAGAAGCCGTGGGGTTCGAGCGCCATTCCGAAATCGATCGTATCCTGCCGGGTGCGGCAAAAGATCAGGCCGCGCTGCTCGCCGCGCTCCTTGAGGAAATCGACGATGCGCCCGAGCTTTTCGCCCTCGGTGCAACGGATATAGTGGTGGCGGATGTTCGGATTGACGATGTGCTGCTTGTCGATCTTGAGGAACGGGGCGTCGTCCGCCAGATGCTGGCTGATCATTTTCTTGATGCCCTTGGGCATGGTGGCGGAAAAGAGCCAGATGTGGCGGCCGCCCTTGGTGAGCTTCATGACCGAATCGATATCCTCGCGGAAGCCGAGCTTCAGCATTTCGTCGGCCTCGTCGAGCACCAGCGTGCGCACGTGCGTAAGATCGACCGCCTTGCGGCGCACCAGATCCATCAACCGGCCGGGGGTCGCCACCAGCACCTGGGTCGGCCGTTTGAGCGCTTCGATCTGCCGGTCGATCTTATCGCCGCCGCACACGACCTCCGAAAAAATCTTTTCGGCATATTTGGTGAAACGGAACAGCTGCTTCTGCACCTGCTTGGCCAGCTCGCGCGTCGGCGCAAGCACCACGCCCTGGATGTGCGGCTGCGAGGCATCGATGCCCGCGAGCAACGGAAGCCCGAACGCGGCGGTCTTGCCGGTGCCGGTCTGGGCCTGCCCGATAAAGTCGGTCTGTTTCCCGAGCACCATCGGAATGGCTTTCAGCTGCACCTCGGTGGGTTCGTTGATGCTCAACTCCGCCAAGCCCTTGCAATAGTCGGCGGCAATGCCGAGTTCTTTAAATGATTTCATGCCAATCCGTCCTTGCTGGTTTAAATTTCGGCAACGGGGGAACCTGCCTGTAAGTTCCCCCCGACACCAGACTATATTGCGTTAAAATGGCTTGCCGCACCCTTTCGGCACCAACGGAGCATTGATCCATTGGGCCGCGGCTTGCTTTCGGGGCAACGGCGGGCGGGATTCCTACTTTGTTCCATGGCCCTCTTCAGCCTGCTTGCGGAAGGAGGAGGAGTGGTAGCGCATGGTTGGAGCGGAGACATCCTGCGGCTGGTTGGCCGGCACATCGTATTGCTTGCGGACGGTGGACAGCTTCTGGTGCATGCGCTTGACGGCCGCGGCGTATTCCGGATTCGCGTACTGGTTGACCATCTCCTTCGGGTCGGCCAGGAGGTCGTAGAGTTCCCATTCTCCGAGATCGTAGAAGTTCATCAGCTTGTAGCGCCCGTCGTAGACGCCTTCGTGGCGGTGCACCATGTGCCAGCCGGGGAATTCGTAGTAGTGGTAGTAGAGCGAGTCGCGCCAGGCGGCCGGTTTTTGGCCGGAAAGCAGGGGGACGAGGCTGGCGCCCTGCATGTCGGACGGCACTTCAACCCCGGCGATTCCGAGGAAGGTTTCGGCAAAATCGAGATTGGAGACGAGATCGGAGTTGACCGCGCCCGGCGGGGTAACGCCCGGCCAGCTGACGAGCAACGGCGTGCGGTGGGATTCGTCATACATGAAGCGTTTGTCGAACCAGCCGTGCTCGCCGAGATAGAAGCCCTGGTCGGAGGAGTAGATGAAGACCGTGTTTTCCAGCAAGCCCTCCTTGGCCAGCGTGTTCCACAGCTCACCGACCGATTCATCGACCGACTTGATGCAACGCAGGTAATCCTTCACATAGCGCTGGTATTTCCACCGGACAAGTTCCTTGCCGGAAAGATTGGCCTTGAGAAAGGCCTGGTTCTCGAGTTGATAGGCGGCGTTCCAGGCCATCAGTTGCTCGCTGGTCATCCGCTTATGAATGCGGGCGGCCAGCTGCCCGCTGAAATCGTCCTGCTCGATTTTAAGATCCTTTCCAAGCTCCATGGTCTTGGCGATGGTTTGATCCTGCTCGCGGGCGGCGGTTCCCCTCCCCCGATAGTCGTCGAACAGCGTATCGGGTTCGGGCATCGCCACCCCGTCGAACGCGTTGAGGTATTTCGGGGCAGGCGACCATTCGCGGTGCGGAGCCTTATGCTGAACCATCAGGATGAAGGGCTTGCCCTTGTCCCGCCCCTCTTCCAGCCAGGCCGTGGCCTTGCGGGTCACGATCTCGGTCACGTAGCCCATTTCGCGGTATTGCCCGCCGGCATTGATGAAGTCGGGGTTGTAGTAGAACCCCTGCCCCGGAAGGATGTCCCAATGGTCGAAGCCGGTCGGAGCGCTGCCCAAATGCCACTTGCCGATGAGGGCGGTCTGGTAGCCCGACTTCTGCAACAGCTTCGGGAAGGTTTGCTGCGTGCCGTCGAAGGCCGTGTTCTCGTTCGTCATGAACCCGTTCAGGTGGCTGTGCTTGCCGGTCAGGATGGTTGCCCGGCTCGGGCCGCAAATCGAGTTGCCCACCATGCACCGATTAAACCGCATGCCCCGCTCCGCGATCCGGTCGAGGTTCGGCGTCGGCGCAACGTCCGCAAAGCGGCCGCCATAGGCGCTGATCGCCTGCGTTGCGTGATCGTCCGAAAAAACAAACACCATGTTGGGGCGGGCGTCCCCGAAACAGGCACCCGCAACCATCCAACCCCATACAACCCATTTTCCGCTCATGGCATATTCTCCTGTTGACCCGCGTCGGAATACCATACCCGCCGATGCAATGCCATGAATACCTACCCTCTCCTTTCCCGACTAAAGGCCGCCTTCCTCTCGGAAAAAGGAGCTTTGGAGGGAAAGTTGATAAAAATGGTACGATTTAGGTATTTTAATGCTGAAATAGTCAAACGACTGTGTTTTAACTTGCCTCAAGCTAGGTAATACGGAGAGAACAGTGAAGCCGACCAATACGAGTAATCCAGAATATTTCCACAAAGTCGTCGATTGCCAATATGCCTGTCCGGCCCACACCCCCGTCCCCGAATACATCCGCCTGATCGCCGCGGGGAAATATGCCGAGGCCTACATGGTCAACTGGGAATCGAATGTGTTCCCCGGCATCCTGGGCCGCACCTGCGACCGCCCGTGCGAACCGGCCTGCCGCCGCGGACGCATCGATGAAAAGCCCGTCGCCATTTGCCGCCTCAAACGCGTCTGCGCCGACATGAAGGACGAGGTCGGCTCCCTGATGCCCAAAATCCCGAAGGAAAAGAACGGCTTCAAGTTGGCGCTCATAGGCGCGGGTCCCTCGGCCCTGACCGTGGCGCGCGACCTGATGCCACTCGGCTACGAGGTGGATCTTTTTGAAGCGCACGGCAAGGCCGGCGGCTTCATGCGGCAGCAGATTCCCTCCTTCCGGTTGCCCTCGGAGGTGATCGACGAGGAAACCGGCTATATTCTCGACATGGGCGTGAATGCCCATTTCAACACCCGCGTGGAAAGCCTCAAAGGCTTGCTCGAAAAGGGCTACGATGCCGTATTCGTTGGTTCCGGCGCTCCAACCGGTCGCCAGCTAAAGCTCCCCGGCTACGAACTCGACGAAGGCAAGAACGTGCTGGTCGGCGTGGAATGGCTTTCGCACGTGGCATTCGGCCATCTCACGAAAGCCCCCCGGGACGTCATCGTCCTCGGCGGCGGCAACACGGCCATGGACTGCTGCCGAACCGCCCTGCGCCTCGGTGCGGAAAACGTCAAGGTGGTGCTCCGCACGCCCATCTCCGCCATGGTGGCCTCGCCGTGGGAAATCGAGGACACCCAGGCCGAGGGCATTCCCATCCTTGAAAACCTCAACCCGAAGAGCTATGTGGTCGAAGACGGGCAGCTCAAGGCCATGACGTTCGACGTCATCGAATATTCCATCGATGAGGAGGGACGCGAGGTCTTCACCCCCACCGGCCAGAGCGAAACGGTGGATTGCAGCATGGTGCTGCTGGCCATCGGACAGGCCAACGCCTTCCCCTGGATCGAACGCGATATCGGCATCGAGTTCAACGAGATCGGATTGGCCGTGGTTGATGAGAACACCTATCAATCCACCAACCCGAAAGTCTTCTTTGGCGGCGATGCCGCCTTCGGCCCCAAGAATATCATCACCGCCGTGGCGCAGGGGCACCAGGCGGCCATCTCGATGCACCAGTTTCTCCAGGGCGAGGATCTGGCCGAACGCCCCGACCCCAGCACCAACCTGATCAGCCAGAAAATGGGTATCCATGAATGGAGCTATGCCAGCATGGTTACCGAAGAGGCCCGCCACCTGGTTCCGCACGTCGATCTCGACGAAGCCATCCACAGCCACACCATGGAAGTGGAACTCGGTTTCGATGCCAAGACGGCCCTGGAGGAAGCGGGACGCTGCCTCAATTGCGATGTCGAAACCATCTTCACCGCTGAAAAATGCATCGAGTGCGATGCCTGCATCGACATCTGCCCGGTCGACTGCCTCACCTTCACCGAAAATGAAGAAGAAGCCGCTCTACGGCGCAAACTCACGGTCCCCGCCCTCAACCTGGGCCAAGCCATCTTCGTTTCCGACCATTTAAAAACCGGGCGCGTGATGGTGAAGGACGAAGACGTCTGCCTCCACTGCGGCCTCTGCGCCGAGCGCTGCCCCACCTCCGCCTGGGATATGCAGAAGTTCCTCTACATTTCACCCAAGCCGAAAGTGAAGAGTGACGCATGAGGCGTGAAACCATTCCTTCGAAACACTTCCGGCACACATCACGACTCACTCATCACGGATCAAAAACATGAAACGCGACATCATCACCAACCTGTTCGTCATCAAGTTCGCCAATGTGAACGGGACCGGATCGGCCAGCGCCAACAAGCTGTTCAGCCGCGCCGTCTTCCGTATGGGCGTGCCGATCAGCCCCAAGAACATTTTCCCCTCCAACATCCAGGGACTGCCCACCTGGTACGAAGTGCGCATCAACGAAAACGGCTTCCTTGGCCGGCGCGGCGGCATCGACGTCATGGTCGGCATGAACCCGCAGAGCATGGAGCGCGACATTAACGAGGTGGAGAAAGGCGGCTACTTCGTCTACGACTCCACCAAGCCGCTCGACCCCGCCTGGTTGCGCGACGACATCGACTTCATCGGCCTGCCGCTCACCGAAAAATGCCGCGAGCTCTACGAAGACCCGCGCCAACGGCAGCTCTTCCGCAACATCATGTATGTCGGGGCGCTCGTGGCCCTGTTCGACATGGAGCTGGAGGTTCCGAAAACCTTGATCGCCGAGCAGTTCAAGGGGAAGGAAAAGCTGATCGAACCGAACGTGCAAGCCCTGGAGACCGGCTACAACATGGCCAAGAAACTCTTTGCCTGCCCCATCGCCTACCGCGTCGTGCGGCGCGACAACGTGGGCAACAAAATCCTGATGGACGGCAACGAGGCGTGCGGGCTGGGCGCGGTCTATGGCGGCGCAACCGTTTCGGGGTGGTATCCGATCACCCCGTCCACCTCGGTCATCGACAACTTTGCCCGCTACTGCCGCAAGTTCCGCATGGATCCCGAAACCGGCAAGAAAAACTATGCGATCGTGCAGGCCGAGGACGAGCTTGCCGCCATTGGCATGGTGATCGGCGCCTCGTGGAACGGCGCGCGTGCCTTCACGGCGACCAGCGGCCCCGGCCTTTCGCTGATGAACGAGTTCCTCGGCCTGGCCTATTTCGCCGAAATCCCCTCCGTGCTCATCGATGTGCAGCGCGCGGGCCCCTCGACCGGCATGCCCACGCGCACGCAGCAGTCCGACGTGCTCTCGGCCGCCTATGCCTCGCATGGCGACACGAAGCACATCTGCCTCTACCCCTCCACCCCGAAGGAATGCTTCGAGTTCACCGCCACTGCGTTCGATCTCGCCGAGCGTTTCCAGACCCCCGTGCTGGTGCTGTCCGACCTCGACCTCGGCATGAACGACAACATGTCCGAACCCTTTGAGTGGGACGACACCAAACGCTACGACCGCGGCAAGGTGTTCACCGAAGACGACCTTGAAAACATGCAGGAACGCTTCGGCCGCTACCTCGACATCGATGGAGACGGCATCCCCTACCGCACCTACCCCGGCACCCACCCCACCAAAGGCGCCTTCTTCACCCGCGGCACCTCCAAGGACGACTACGCCGTCTATACCGAGATCGGCGAAAAATACATCGGCAACATGCAGCGCCTGGTGAAGAAATGGCATACCGCCAGCCAGGTCGTCCCGAGGCCCGTCATCCGCAAGACCAGAAAACCCTGCACCGTCGGCGTCGTCCACTACGGCACCTCCGAGGCCTCCACCCTCGAAGCCCTGCACCACCTCAACAACCTGCATGGCATCTCGCTCGACAGCATGGGCATCAAGTCGTTCCCTTTTTCCGACGAGGTCGGGCAGTTCATCTCAGACCACGAATATGTCTTCGTCGTCGAACAAAACCGCGATGCCCAGATGCGGACGCTGCTCATCAACGAGTTCGACTTCGATCCCGAGTGCCTCGTCCCGCTGCTGCACTACGACGGCAGCCCGATCACCGCACGCTTCATCCGCCACGAGATCCGCGACTGGATCCTCCAAACCACCACCTCCCCCCGCAGACGGAGCAAATTTTACTAGAGGCCACGGATGAACACGGATCAACACACAAACCCAACCGGTATCGAAGCCGTCCCGCCTGCGGTACGATCACCCATCAAGCATCACGAATCAGGACTACGTCATGAGTTATAAAATCCCCGCCTTCCGCCACCCGAACCTGCCGAAAAACGCCCTCGGCTATACCTCCAAGGACTACGAAGGGGCGGTCTCAACCCTCTGCGCCGGTTGCGGACACGATTCCATCAGCAACGCCATCATCGAAGCCTGCTTCGAGATGTCGATCCCGCCGCACCGCGTGGCCAAGCTATCCGGCATCGGATGCTCCTCCAAAACGCCCACCTATTTCCTCGGCAACTCGCATGGGTTCAACTCCGTCCACGGCCGCATGCCCTCCGTCGCCACCGGGGCCAACATGGCCAACCGCAACCTACTCTACATCGGCGTCTCCGGCGATGGCGACACCGCATCGATCGGCATGGGCCAGTTCGTGCACGCCGTGCGCCGCAACGTCAACATGGTCTACATCTGCGAAAACAACGGCGTCTACGGCCTCACCAAAGGGCAGGATTCCGCCACATCCGACATCGGCTCCACCTCGAAAAAGGGCGAGCCCAACGCGCTGGAACCGATCGACCTCTGCGCCATCGCCCTGCAGCTCGGCGCCACGTTTGTGGCCAACAGTTTTTCCGGCGACAAGGAGCAGCTCGTCCCGATCATCCAGGCCGCGATTGCCCACAAGGGCTTCGCCTTCATCAATGTGATCTCCCCTTGCGTCACGTTCAACAACACGCCCGGCTCCACCAAGGCCTACGACTATATCCGCCAGCACATGGCCTCCACCAACACAGTCGACTATGTGCCCTATGCCGAAGAGATCACCGCCGAATACGACGAAGGCACCGACGAGCGCGTCACCATGCACGACGGCTCCGTCATCAATCTGCACAAGCTGGAGACCAAGCACGACATCCACAGCCGTAGCTCCGCGCTTTCAATGATGCAGGAATACAAGGCCCAGGACAAAGTGCTCACCGGCATTCTCTTCATCGACTCCAGTTCCCAGGAAATCCACGAAGCCATGAACACCACCACCGCCCCCCTGCGCGACCTCGGCACCAAGGAACTCTGCCCCGGCGCCGCCAACCTCGAAGCCATCAACGAGCTACATCGCTAGGAAGAGCAGCCGGCGAACCCTGCATGGGTTGCCGGGAAGGGCAAGGCGCCCTGGGCTATTTTTCCATGTCGCAGATGTTGCAGGTGGAGCAATCCATGGAGGCGGGTTTGTAGGATTTTCCCGCGGCCTTGGCCTTGCGGATGTTCAGCGCGTTCATGCCGGCCAGGAAAAGGCCGAGGATGATGAAGGCGCCGGGCGCGGAGGTCATCAGCATGAAGTCGGTCGTCCAGCCGGGAATCAATTTCACTTCGAACAGGGAGCCCCCGGCCAGGAATTCGCGGGTGCCGCCGAGGGCGACCAGCGCGAGCGTAAAGCCGAGGCCCATGCCGAGGCCGTCGAGGATCGACTTGCCCACCCCGTTCTTGGACGCAAAGGCTTCGGCACGGCCGAGCACGATGCAGTTGACCACGATGAGCGGGATGAAGATGCCGAGCGCATCGTAGAGCGCGGTGGGCGCATAGGCCTGCATGAGCAGGTCGACGATGGTTACGAAGGTGGCGATGATGACGATGTAGACCGGAATGCGGATCTTCTTCGGCACAATCTTGCGGATAGCGGAAACCACGATGTTGCTCCCCATCAGCACGCACATGGTGGCCACGCCCATGCCGAGGCCGTTGGTGGCGCTCGAGGTGACGGCCAGCGTCGGGCACATGCCCAGCAGCAGCACCAGCACCGGGTTTTCTTTCCACAGGCCTTTAGTGAATTCCTTCATCATCATTCTGCTCCTTTGGAGAGGGTACCGAGGTTGTCGACGGCGGTTTTACCGATGGCGTGGACGGCGCCGCAGATGGCGCGGCTGGTGATGGTGGCCCCGGTCTTTCCGTTAACGGCCTCGCCGTCCTTCACAATGCTCCAGCGGTCGTCGCCGGCCTTTTTGCTGCCGTACCAATCGAGGTATTTATTGGGGGCCAGCCCTTCGGCGGCCCCGCCCCCCTTGATCAGGTCGACAATGGTTTTCTGCACCTTGCGGTCGGTGACGACGGTGCCGAGGCCGGGGGTTTCGGTGTTGGCGGTCACAATCACCTTATCGACCGTGCCGTCGGTCTTGAGCGATGCCATGACGGTGACGTTGCCGGAAAAGCCCTCGGGCGTGACCACCTCGCCGGCATAGCCGACAATCTCGCCGCCCTTCTTGGCGATGTAGTATTTGACCGGCCAATCCATTTCGGAGTGGATGCTGACGGTATCGTCGGCGGGCACGTTGTCGAACGCGGGCAGGATCTGCTCCAGCGCCGTGTTGGTTTTCTTCTGGAGGTTCAGGGCGATGGCCTCGGCGGTCGACGTGTAGACCAGCGACAATAGTCCGGCCGCAATGGCCGCAACCCCACCGAGAAACGCCCCCAGCATGGGGATGTTGATTTTTTGTCCGCTCATTATTTGGCCTCCTTGACAGGGGCGATATAGCCGAAGGGTTTACGAATGGTGACGCGGTCGATCAGCGGGGTCAGCGCATTCATGAAAAGGATCGCGAAGCTGACGCCCTCGGGGTAGGCCCCCCAGAGGCGGATGAGGCTGGTAATCAGGCCGCAGCCGAAACCGAAGATCCAGGCGCCCTTGTGGGTCATGGGCGAGGTGACCATGTCGGTCGCCATGAAGAAGGCGCCAAGCAGCAGGCCGCCGGAAAAAACGTGGACGAACGGCGAGTGGTAGACTTCGGGCTGCACGACATGCGCGATGCCCGTGAAGACGAAGACCGTGCCGATGAAGGCCAGCGGAACCTCCCACTTGATCAGCTTGAAATAGAGCAGGATGGCACCGCCGATGATAAGCGCGATGGCGGAGGTTTCGCCCAGACAGCCGCCGACGTTGCCGAGCAGCATGTCCTTCACGAAGGTTTCGCCGGGCGCAAGGCCGAGCGGCGTGGCGGCGGTGACGCCGTCGATGGCCCAGTGGCCGAGCTCGGGCTTGTCCCAGGTGGTCATGATGCCCGGGAAGCCGATCAGCAGGCCGACGCGCGCCACCAGCACGGGGTTGAACGGGTTGTAGCCGAGGCCTCCGTAGAGTTGCTTGCCGAGGATCATGGCGAGGATGCCGCCGAGCAGGCAGATCCACCACGGCGCACCTGCGTTAAGGTTCATGCCGAGCAGGATGCCCGAAAGGATGGCCGAGCCGTCCTTCCAGGTGGAGCTGCGCTTCATCAGCTTGTTCCAGCCCTCTTCCGCCAGCACGCAGGAAAACACGCAAAGCGCGAGAACCTCCAGCGCCGCAAAGCCGAAGAAGAGCACCGCCGCGATGCAGGCGGGCAGCATGGCGGCCACGACGGTGAACATGATGCGACCGATCGTGGGCTTGTCGCGCATGTGCGGCGAGTTGCTGACGATCAGTTTTGCCGGATCCGGCAAGCGAATGGATTGAGTTTCTTCAGACATAAAATTAACCCTTCTTCCGGAGGCCGGCCTGGATTTCGACCTTGGCGCGCTTGAAGTGCTGGTTGAGCGGACGGTGCGACGGGCAGGAATAGCTGCACGAACCGCACTCGATGCAGGCCATGACATTCAGTTTTTCCGCCCAATCGAACCGCTTGTTTTCAACGGCCTGGCTAATGGTGGCGGGCAGGATGTCCATCGGGCAGCAGTCGACGCAGCGGCCGCACCGGATGCACGGCTCGGAGGTGTATTGCGAAACCTCGTCGTTGGCGATCAGCAGCACCCCCGAGGTGTTTTTCATGATCGTCACGCCGAGCGTACTCTGTGCAATCCCCATCATGGGGCCGCCAAGCAGCAGCTTGGCCGGCTGTTCGGAAATCCCGCCGGCGAGTTCAAGCACCTTATCGATCGGTGTGCCGATGCGCAGCTTGAAGTTGCCGGGATCGACCAGCGGTTTTCCGGTGACGGTGGTGATGCGCTCGATGGAGGGAATTCCCTTGATAACCGCATCGGCGACCGCCGCGGCGGAGGCGACGTTCTGCACGACGCAGCCGACATCCATCGGCAGCTTGCCCGGAGGCACCTCGCGGCCGGTGATGGCATAGATGAGTTGTTTCTCGGCGCCTTGCGGATAGTTGACGGGCAGTGCCGCCACCTTGACGTTGTATTTACCCGCCACCTGGTTCAACGCCTCGATGGCGTCGGGCTTATTGTTTTCAACGCCGACGACGGCGGAGTCGAGGCCGAGGATGCGGGCAATGATGGCCGCGCCCAGCACGACGTCCTCCGCGTTCTCGAGCATTAGGCGGTGGTCGGCGGTTAGATAGGGTTCGCACTCGGCGCCGTTAAGGATGAGTGTATCGATCTTTTTGCCTTCCGGCGGGGAAAGCTTGACGTGCGCCGGGAAGCCCGCACCGCCCATGCCGACGATGCCCGCATCCCAGACGCGTTGCTTGAGTTCGGCGGGATCGGTGCTTTTCCAATCGGCAATGGGTTCGAAGGGGCTGGCCCACTCGTCTTCGCCGTCGGCCGCGATTTCGATGCAGGGAACATGGATGCCGGTGGGGCCAGGCACCTTGTCGATGGCCTTGATGGTGCCGGAGGTCGGCGCATGCAGCGGCACGGAAACAAAGCCGCCAGCCTTACAGAGCAATTGCCCTTTCTTGACTTCATCGCCCTTCTTGACGAGCAGCTCGGGCGGCGCGCCGATGTTCTGGTGCATGATGACCTTGTAGGAATCAAACAGCGGGGCTTCCTGGATCGGCTTGTGGGCCGAAAGCGCCTTGGAATCGTTGGGGTGGACGCCCCCTTTGAACTTGCGTGGCTTATCGCTCATTTGGAAGCTCCTTCTTTCGCGTAGGCCCCGGCGGCGTGCTGCGAATCGATGCGCAACGCGGTGGTCGGGCAGGCGGCGGCCTCGACCAGCTCGGTGGCGGGCGGGTTTTCATAGTTGGTGCGGATGAGGAAGCCATCGACCAGCATGTGCTCTTCCTCGCCGGAGGCCTTGACGCATTTGCGGCAGCCGATGCAGGCCGTCTGGCAGACCGCGCGCTTGGCCGCGCCCTTTTCGGGCGAGTTGCAGTAGACGTGCACTTCGGTGGCGGCCGGCACCATTAGAATTAGATCCTTCGGGCAGGCGGCCACGCAGTTTTCGCAGCCGACGCAGAGTTCCTTGTGGACGATGGCGAGACCGTCGTTGATTTCGATGGCGCCGAACGGGCAGGCATCGGCGCAGGAGCCGAAGCCGAGGCAACCATAGTCGCACCCCTTGGCGCCGCCCGCCACCAGCACGGCCGAACGGCAATCGCGTACGCCGTTATAGAGGGAGCGGACGGTGTTCTTGATGTCGCCGCTGCAGCGGACGAGCGCCACTTTCTTTTCCTTTTCCTCGGCGGAGATGCCCAGATAGCCGGCAATGGCGGTGACGTCTTCGGGGGAACAGACGGGGCATTGGTCGGGCGTGGCATCGTGGGCAACGACGGCCTTGGCGAAGTCGGCGCAACCGGCGAAGCCGCAGCCGCCGCAGTTCGCGCCCGGCAAAAGTTCGCCGACCCCTTCGATCCGCTCGTCGATCTCGACCGCGAATACCTTCGCGACCACTCCGATAATTACGCCCAGCAAAACACCAAGCAAGCCAACGGCAATAATTGCAGTCATCATAATCCTATATCCTTAAACGAGCCCGGAGAAACCGAGGAATGCCATGGCGAGGATGCCGGCGGTGACGAGCGAGATCGCCGTGCCTTCGAACGCTTCGGGGACGTCGGCGAGGTCGAGTTTTTCGCGGAGGCTGGAGAAGAGGATGAGCGCCAGCGCAAAACCGAGCGCGGAACAGAAGCCATAGATGGTGGCGCCGTACCAGGTGGCCTGGATCGATTCCGGCGCCGACTTGGCGTTGAGCACCACGCAGCCGAGCACGGCGCAGTTGGTGGTGATTAGCGGCAGGAAGATGCCGAGGCTTTCATAAAGCTTGGCGCTCAGCTTCTGCAGCATGATTTCCACCAGCTGCACCAGCGAGGCGATCACCACGATGAAAACGAGCGTCTGCAGGAATTCGAGCTTCATCGGAACCAGCAGAAACGTGTTGATCAGCGAACTGACCAGCGAGGCCAGCGTCATGACGAAGATCACCGCGCCCGACATGCCCAGGGCCGTGTCCAGTTTTTTTGAAACCCCTAGAAATGGACAAATCCCCAAAAACTTCGACAAAACGAAGTTGTTTACCAGGATTGCCCCCACCGTGATTACGAGGAACTCGCTAAGCATAATCTGAATCTTCCCCTATTGGTTTTTGCACAAAGGCATGGATAATACCTATGCGAACGGCATCCGCAACCCCGTTTCCCGATGCCGCCCCTATTTAGAATGGGTTTAAACTAGCCACCTGAATCGAGCGATTTATATCGATTCCCCGATGTCGTTATCTTCTTTCAAGAAGTCTCGTTACCATGAAAACGTTAACATGTAATATTTCCGAGAAAACCGTTTGAATATGTTTGGCGCTTCGAATATATATTTTCGCTCAACAAAACCACGAGGAGAACCATGGCAACCAACCCAATAGGAAAAGGCACCAAGACCATTGGAATCAACATGAACGCCAAGATGGCGGACGACCTGACCGACCGTGCGGAGTCGA
This sequence comes from Pontiella desulfatans, assembly GCF_900890425.1. Classification (NCBI taxonomy): domain Bacteria; kingdom Pseudomonadati; phylum Kiritimatiellota; class Kiritimatiellia; order Kiritimatiellales; family Pontiellaceae; genus Pontiella; species Pontiella desulfatans. The sequence continues at coordinate 4,158,012 of NZ_CAAHFG010000001.1, forward strand.
TGCACCTCTCGGTCAGCAAATATTGCAAGATTATCCTTCAGCAGTGGATCGACTCGGGCAAGAAGCTCAACCTAACCGAAAGATAGGTTCGGCGGAATGCCAGTCCACTAGCCGGCCTCTGCGAGGTCGGCTTTTTTTAGGTAGGCACGCAGGCCCAACGTATTGCCGACCAGGGTGAAAATGCACATCACCAGCGCCGCCAGCAGGAAGGTGTTGCGGTAGGCATACTCCTTCGGAATCATGAGGATCAGTGCCACGGAAAGCGCCCCTTTAAGGCCGCCGAGGTTAAGGACATGCAGCCACGACACGGGCAGCCTGATCCGCAGCAGGCGGAACAGCAGGCCAAACCCGTAGACCACCACACTTCGCGCCACCAGCAGCGAGACCAGGGAAACGATCAGCAGCCGCCATGCAACTTCGTTGGAATGCGCACCGATCTCGGCGCCGAGCATGAAGAAAAGGATGGCGTTGGCGAGCTCGCCCAGGAAATCCCAGAAGCCCCGGTAGAACTCCCGTTCCATATGCTTCGGCATTTCCTCTTGCGGATAGCGGGCGCTGACGATCTTCATGGCGAGTGTCGCCGCCATCACGGCGATCACCCCGGAAATATCGAGCCAGGCCTGCGCCGCGCAAAATACGAGATAGATGAACAACAACGGCATGAGCGGCGCAATGAAGTGGTCTTTCAAGACCTTCCAGCGGTGCAGCAGGATCATGCAGCCCCAGCCTCCGGCGATGCCGATGAGCGTGGCCCCCGCCACTGCGAGCACAAAATAAACCAAGCCTTGCCGAAAGATCAGTTCGTGGCCATGGATCACCCGCTCGAATAAAAGCGAGAACAGGATCACCGCGGTGGCATCGTTCAGCAGGGACTCGCCCTCGACCAGCATCTTGAGTTTTTCCGGAACGGGAAACACCTTGAAGATGGCGACCACCGCCACCGGATCGGTGGCCGACATGATGGCGCTGAAAAACAGGATGTCGATCCACGGAAGATTGGAAAAGAGGCGGATCGGCACCGCCATGACAAACATGCTCGCCAGAATGCCCACCGTTGCCAACAGGGCCGAGGGCAGCGCCACCTCCCGCGCAACCTTGAGCACCAAATGGCGCGATGAATCGAAGATCAGCACCGGCAGGAAGATGTAGAGGATGACGTCCGGCGTCAGGTGGATCCAGGGCAAATCGGTCAGGGTGAACTTTTGCAGGATTCCATAGCCCATGCCGAAGAGCACCACCCACCCGACATAGGGCAAGGGCGAGTTGCGGAAATAGTGGGCAATCGCGCAAAGCCCGATGAGAAACAGACAGATAAAAACCAATCCCTGAACCACGTCCATATCGGTCTCCTCCGACCTACGGTCAATCCTTCAGGCGCTCCTTGCCCGATTGGCCTTCGAGCTGCACCGTTTTCCAGCGCCGATGCATCCAGATCCATTGCTCGGGCGCCACGCAGATCGCATCTTCGATCACCTTGGTATAGAGCTGGGTGGCCGCGTGGATCGTTTCCGGCTGGCGATCTTCCGGCGGGTCCAGCGGCGGATGAACCTTGAGCCGGAAACCGCCGTCCGGCTTGCGATAGATAAATACCGGAACCACCGGGGCCTGCGACTGTGCCGCCATGTAGGCCAGGCCCGGCGACGTGCAGGCCGGCTTGCCGAAAAAATCCACGAACACCCCGGAGTCGCGCGTCATGTTCTGGTCGATGATCATACCCACCGCCTCGTTCCGCCTCAACGCCTTGAGGCAGTCGCGATAGGCATGATCGGTGGCAAGAAAACTCAGCCCCTCATGCGTCCGCAGCTTTCCGACCACCTCGTTGACGGCCTCGTTCTTGATGCGCTTGACGATCACGCTGAGTTTATAGCCGAGGGCGGCGGTGGCCATGGGCATCAGCTCGAAATTGCCGATGTGGGCCGTGAGGGCCAGCACACCCTTACCCCGCTCGCGCGCCGTTTCAACATGCTCCAAACCATCCACCTCGACCGCCGCCTTTACAGCCTCAAGCCCGCGCATGGAATACCACATCATTTCCAGGAAATGGACCCCTTGAAGCCGATACATCGTGTTGATGGTTTTTTTGCACTCGGCCGGCGACAGCTCCGGAATCGACCGCTCCAACGCCTCGAAGGCATCCTCGCGATGGTGGCGGAGCACCCGGCCGAAAACAAAGCCCACAAAGCGGCCCAGGCCCCGCGCAGCGGACAATGGACAAATGGAAACAAATTTGAGCAGGCCTGTGAGTATCGCTTTGATCATGCAAGGAGGGTGCAAGATTAAACATCCGGGCGCAAACGGAAAATGAACGGGAGCCCCCCGCAGGCCACGCATCTGACGACGGCCGTGGTCAGATGCGTGGCCTCTTTTCACGAAGCCGTGCACCAGCCCAACCAGATTAACGATCGTCAAATCGTTTTGCAGGGACGGTTCCCGCAGAACAGCCGCAGGAATTATTCGGTGGATTTTCTCGCGGGGGTTGGCCACTATCCTACCCATGATCACAACACGCACCTTCGACTCGACAGACGCGTTGATTCTCGAAACCGAGGAGCTTCTGCGCAAAACCCTTTCCACCTCCGGCAACCTGATGCTAAGCGGCGGCTCCACGCCCTATGTCATCTACAACCGCCTGGCCGCCGCGCCCTGCCCCGTGCATCCGCAACGCAACCTATTCCTGAGCGACGAACGCATGGAACCGTTCAGTTCCGAAAAAAACAACGCCCACAACCTGCTTCCCATGCTGCAGGCCCTGGATTGCCACGGCCACTTCCTCCAAGTGGACACCAAGCTTTCCGTCCGGGCCGCCGCCGACCACTTTGACGAAGGACTCGAGAGAATGAACACTGTGGATCTCGGTTTGCTTGGCATGGGCACCGATGGCCACACCGCCGGGTTCTCCACCAAAGAACAGGCCAACATGAAAAACGGCCCCCTTGCCCTCTACACCGACCGTCCGGACGGCATGCAGGGCGTCAGCGTGACCCCCGCCTTCTTAAAACGGGTGGAACGGATCATCCTGCTGGTTACCGGCGAGTCCAAGCGCGCAATCATCAACACCCTGCTCACCCACCCGCAGTCCATCCCCGCCGGCATCGCGCTGGGGGATCACCCCAACATCGAACTCTGGACGGATATCAGGCCAGAAAAACGCTAATCGCCATGGATCGACAGGCAACAGTGCAGGGGAATCGGCCAGCGGTTTTCGCGAAAAGGTGACATCCAAACTGACGATCGTGCAAATGGATGTCACCCTACTTGGTGCGCGCAGCCCCTATTGACGTTGGATGGTGATCGAGTATGGCGTTCCATATTCATCGAGCGTTCCGGAAATGGTATCCCCTTCCACGGTGCCTTCCAGGTTTAGGCCATTATAGAACGTCATTTGCAACGCATTTCCGGTGAGGGTGTAGGTTCCTCCCCCGCTATCGCTGTCCGACCAAAAGTCGAAGTAGCCATCGGAATAGAATTCAATGTTCAAGTATTCCCCGGGATCAAGGGGCGATCCATCGAAGGTTTCCACCGACCAATAGCCTTCAACCGTCGGCGGCTCCACCCGTTCGACATCGACGCGGTAGAAGCCGATCGACTCGACCCCGTGGACGGTGTCGGTGAAGCTGTTGGCGGGATAGGCCAGGCCGGTCTGAAGCGTGCGGAACGCTCCGCCGGCGGAGGGGGCCCACTTGACGCTGTAGGAGCGATCGGGCACCGAGATCCATTCGACCACGAAGCCGGCGGCATCGGGCTCGACCCCGGTAACCGCGAAATACGAGCCGCCATCGCGGGGATCGGTGCCGGCGATGAATTCGCTGATATTGTCCTGTCCGTCGCCATCGCCGTCGCCGGTGGCGGCGGCGGAATAATCGACGAAATACATGCCTTCCCAATCGTCCGGCAGGCCGTCGGCATCGAGGTCGTTGCCGCCGGGCATGCGGGCGAGGACGCGGTAGTAGCCCTGCGAGGCCGCGGCATGGACGGTGTCGGTATAGCTACCCTGCGGGAAGTGAATGCCCGTGGCCAGCAGCTGGAAGGGTTCGTCCAACGCGGGGGTCCAATGAACGTCGTAGACGCGCTCCTCTTCCGATTGCCACGAAATGACGATGCCCGACACCACACCCGTTGCCGGCGCATAGGCCGCCTTGAAGAAGGAGGCACCGTTGGTGGGATTGGAACCACTGAGGAACTCTTCGCCGGTGGTCTGTCCATCGCCGTCGCCGTCGGCATCGGCCATGGCATTGGTCGGGTTGCCGAAGTATTCAAGCTCCCACCCATTGGGAATGCCGTCGTCGTCCCAATCCGTCGGAGCATCGATCTTCCACAGGTAGGCCATCTTCCGCCCCTCGGTCATGTTCGGCAAGATGCCGCCGAAGGTGGGATCGGGCAGCGTATCCATCATGGGCTGGTCCATGATTTGCCAAAATTCGGGCGCCATCGCGCGGGTCAGATAGGTCGGTTGGTAGAGTGCGCCGAGTTGAACCAGCTCGTCGAGCTGCACTTCGCCCAGATCGTTGGTGACCACGAACTGCACCGGGGCATAGAGGCTGTCCTCGGCCTGCTGGATCCGGGTAAAGGCCTCCACGCGCTCGGTAATGTTGGATGGATCGTATTCAATGAAGTGCATCAGCATATCGGTTCGCGCCTGGATCAATCCATCGGCGAGCTGCGCGAGATCGATGGCCTCCTGCAGATTGGTTTTGGCCACGGCCAGCTCCGCCTCGAGGCGCACCGACTGGAGGAACTCCGGATGGTTTTGCTTGAAGACATCGATGGGCAGGTTTTCCGGGGAATAAACATCGTCGCCATCGCGCTGTTCCCAATGCCAGCCCCATCCATAATCCACATATTCACCGAACTCGGCATAGGCATCGGTAATGCAGGCATTCGATACGGCAATGGAGGGCGGCACGGGGATTTCCACCTCCAGCAGCCCGTTGGTGTAGATCCAGGCAATATCCTGCGTATTCGAAGCAGTTGCCGAAAACCAAATGTTCGTGTAGCCCCAAACCGGGAAAACCGCAACCTCAACATTGGATTCCAGCCCCAGCCGTATGGTGGCATCCGCGCCCATCAAATCGAACGGCACCTCGTTGAAGGCCATCAGCATATACACCGACGAACCGTTCCAGGCCCCCTTCACATAGTCGATGCTGCCATCCAGAGAACCCTGCAGTTGCACCGGGACCCCCGCCCAGTCGCCGATGGAACCATCCAGGGTAATCGCCGTCTGGGGCACCTCCAGGGGGACGACCATCTTTTCATAATCGATATTGAATTTCTGGGCGTGCAACGTGTGCAACCAGGAACGGGCGCCCATGAGGATGGCCTTGCCCATCGTCAGGTCGCCAATGTCGGCATGGACCGTTTCATCGACCGGGAAATAGTTGGTCGAGATTTCCACCGCCCCCGTCCAGTTGGTCGGGATCGTTTCCAAATCCGCAAAGGATGCGTCGAGGGCCTGCAGGATATTGGTGTACGCAACATCGCTGACGACGTCGAGCAGCGGCGCCGTATCGAAATCGAAATCGCCGGTCACCACGAAGTTGCCGTTGAGCGTGGTGCCGAACTGTTCGGCAAGGTCGTAGAGATCATCGGCGCTCGTCAGGTTCAGCAGACGTGACAGAGCGCGGAAGACGCGCGCGGAGTGGTTGGTTGGCTCGGTGGCCAGCACCGTCACAAAGCATTCTTCGATCAGGTTGAAGCGCGCCGCATCGGGATCGTTGGTGACCGCCATGCCCAGGAGGCTCAACCCCTCTTCCATCGTGTCCGGCACGTTGCCATCGGCCACCAATGGATCGAAACCAAGGATATGTTCCTCGATGTTGGAGAAGAGGTCGCCGTCATAGTTGTCGTCGCGCAAGACGCTGGCCACGTTCGTGATGGCATCGGCCGGATTGTCGTCCACAATCCTTCTTTCCCAAACGTCGAGCATGCCGTCCTCGTCGCGGTCGGCGTGGATTCGCAGGGGCAGCCATCTTTGGTCGGTGTTTCCCCAATCGTCTTCAACCGTCACCACCACGCCATCGTTATAGGGTTCGGTCGGCGTTCCGGAAATCACTCCGTTGGAGGACAGGGTCAACCCGTGCACCACGGGGCCCGGGACTACGGGAGTAAAGACGATGTCCGGGGCATAGTTCATGGGTTGCCAGCTGGATGGGTGCGTATAGTAGGTTCCATTGCCATTCAGACCGATTTCCCCGCCCGAGCTGTTGCCTGCACCATACTTCATGACCATGGTGCCATCGGAATGCAGGGTGACCGACAGGGAAATTTGAGCCAGGGAATCCCAATAGGAAACCCCGTCCCACCGGATGGTAATCGCACCAGGCTCGGTCAGGATATAGACATCGCCGGCAGTCGTATCAATGTCCTCCTGGAGAACGTAGATCGTGGCATCCCAGTCCCCCAGACGGATGTCGCCTTTTAAACCGACATAGCAGTACGTATAGGTTTCATCCCCGAATGGAAAGGCGAACGGCAAAGGCAGATACCAGTCCGTCCAGGTGCTTTGCCAGCCTTGCGCCGTCCCCACCGGGGCAAAGCTGTTGGGTTGCGAGGATACCTCATAGGGAAAGTTGTTCCACGACCGCGACCAGCTCCAGGCATAGGGCGGTGTTCCGTTCGATGCCGTAAGGGTTGCATTGTACGGCAACCCCACATCGCCTTCCGGCAACGCCGTTGTTGCAATTTCCTGCGCCCCGGCCCCGAGGGCCGAAATCAGACAAACCAACCAACACATTCGTTTTTTCATTCCACTGCTCCTTGTTTATATCGTGCAAACATTGCATCGCGTCCATCCAGCAAACCGGCCACGCGGAATGCCCCCTGCTCCGTCGATACCGCGAACGGGGGTTCCAAGGCCATCGATGCCTTCCCGCAACGGATGCGCGAGCCGGTATCGGTCAGGAATTCACATGTCGAAAGCTCCAGCGTCTTGTTCCGCCCCGCCGTGGCCAGCCCGGCCTCCAGCACGCGCACCAGCCCGCCGTCGCGCCCTGCCAGATCGACGGAAAGCCCCCGGATTTCGAGCGCGGAAAAACGGGGATAGGCGGAAAGGATCTTGCGGAATTCAATTTCGAGATCGTCCCGATTAAATCCCGAACCGGCCGGCAGGCCACCCTCGCCGCCGGCCCCGGCCTGTTTGCGGGGAATTGCAATCTTGAGCTGATCGATCACCAGGATGTTGAAGGCCCCGAACGAAAACCCGCCCTTCCGCTGCTTTTCGATGCGGCAGGAGTCGAACTCAACCAGCCTCACCCCGGGCAAGGCACCGCTCTGGATCGACATACCCTCCGCCACCTCGTGCGTGTAGATTTTCGCGGAAGGAACCGAATCGACGGAATCCGGCGGCGCGTCAGCAATGCCAGGCAACCGGTGGGCATTCAGCCCAACGCCCAGCAGCACCGCGCAAAAAAACACGGGAATAACTATTAAAAATCGACCGTTCAAAGCGTCTCCCTGTGCAAGATCGAGGAACACTAGCAACCATACCCGACTACAACCATTTCTTTTTACGGGTTTTTGCATTCTTGCTTATTCCGCATTGCGCATTTCCCGTCAATTGTGTGGATGTTTAGACGGGGTTTCGTTAATGATATGAGTTTTTGAACAGGAGAACATAGTGAAGAATTTCGAACTGGTACGCACCGAAGAGGTCAAGGAACTCAACACGATGGCGAAGATCTACCGCCATGTCCCGACGGGCGCGGAGATTCTTTCGATGGAGAACGACGACGAAAACAAGTGTTTCGGGATCGCGTTCCGCACCCCGCCATCGGACTCGACCGGGGTGGCGCACATCCTGGAGCACACGGTGCTGTGCGGCTCGCGGAAATACCCGGTGAAGGATCCGTTCGTCCAGCTCCTGAAGGGTTCGCTGCAAACCTTCCTCAACGCCTTCACCTATCCCGATAAAACCTGCTACCCGGTCGCCAGCCAAAACCTGAAGGATTTCCACAACCTGGTGGACGTCTATCTCGATTCCGTCTTCCACCCGCGCATCACGCCGGACTTTTTCATGCAGGAAGGCTGGCACTATGAACTGGAGTCGCCGGAGGACGAGCTCAAGTTCAAGGGCGTGGTCTATAACGAAATGAAGGGCGTCTATTCCTCGCCCGATTCCCTGCTGATGGAGGCCTCGCAGCAGTCGCTTTATCCCGACACCACCTATGGCCGCGACTCGGGGGGCAACCCGAAGCATATTCCCGACCTCACCTACGAACAGTTCAAGGCGTTCCACGACTCGTTCTACCACCCCTCCAACGCCCGCATCTTTTTCTACGGCGACGATCCGGCCGAGGCGCGCTTCGCCCTGCTGGAGGACTATCTGAAGAACTACGAAAAGATCGATCCCCAGTCCGGCATCGAGCTGCAAGGCACGTTGCCGGCCCCGGTTCGCGTCGAAAAACCCTACGCCGTCTCGGCCGACGATGAAAACCCGAAACCGATGTTCACCGTCAACTGGATGCTCCCGTCGCCGACCGATGCGGAGACCGTCTTTGCCGTCAACCTGCTCGACCACATCCTGCTCGGCACCCCCGCCTCGCCCTTGCGCAAGGCGCTGATCGAGTCCGGCCTTGGCGAGGACATCACCGGCGGCGGAATTGAAACCCACATGATCCAGATGATGTATTCGATCGGCCTCAAGGGCGTGGAAACCAACGACCTGGAAAAAGCCGAGGCGCTGATCCTCTCCACTTTCAAGGAGCTCGCGGACCAGGGCATCTCGAAGGACGACATCGAAGCGGCGCTCAACACCTTCGAGTTCGAGCTGCGCGAAAACAATTCCGGCGGCTTCCCGCGCGGCTTGTCGCTCTGGCTGAAATCGCTCAACGCCTGGAACTACGGAGCCGACCCGCTCGAGCTGATCGCCTTCGAACAGCCGCTGCAGACCCTGAAGCAGAATGCGCTGAAAGAGGGCTATTTCGAGCAGATGATCCGCGCCTATTTTCTCGACAACACCCACCGCTCCACCATCACACTTGTGCCGGATGCCGAACAGGCCGCCAAGGTCGAGAACGAGGAAAAAGACCGGTTGGCCAGCATCAAGGCCGGCATGTCCGGCGACGAACTCAACGAAATCGTCGCCAACACCAAGCGCCTGCTGGACATGCAGGAAACCCCCGATTCCGAGGAAGCGCTGGCCTCCATCCCGCTGCTCCACCGCGACGACCTCGACAAAACCGTGCGCATTGTCGAGCGCGAAACCGTCGATCTGCATGGCACCACGGTGGTGAAGCACAACCTCTTCACCAACGGCATTCTCTACCTCGATATCGGCCTCGACCTGCATGGCCTCGACCAGGACGACATCCCCTACGCCTCCCTGCTCGGCAGCGCCCTGCTCGAAATGGGCACCTTGCACGAAGACTATGTCTCGCTCTCCCAGCGCATCGCCAAAAAGACCGGCGGCATCTATGGCACCCCGTTCCTTTCCGCGGTAGAGGATTCCGAAAAAGGCGTCACCCGCTTCTTCCTGCGTGGAAAATGCATGGCCAACCAGACCCGCGAACTGCTCGATATCCTGCACGATGTCCTCCTGCAGCCCGACTTCAACAACCAGGAGCGCTTCAAGCAGATCGTGCTGGAGCATAAATCCGAAATGGAGACCGCCATCGTGCCGCGCGGCCATTCCGCTGTCATGACCCGGCTCAAGGCGCACCACAACGAAGCGCACTGGGTGAGCGAAAAGATGGGCGGCGTTGAAGCCCTCTTCTTCATCCGCAAGCTCGCAAGCGACATGGACAAGGATTGGGACTCCGTCCACCAGCGGCTCGAAAAGATCCGCCAAACCCTGCTCGACCGCAGCAACATGTTGATCAACGTCACCGTCGACCCCGCATCCATGGCCGATGTGCTCCACGACCTCGACCGCTTCGTGGAAAACCTCCCGTCCACCGGAACGTTCAGCTCAAAGGAGTGGAAGCGCGGCGAGCTGCCCACCTCCGAAGCCCTCACCGCACCGACCATGGTCAACTATGTCGGCTGCGCGGCCAACCTCTTCGACGCCGGCTACAAGATGCACGGCTCGGCCATGGTGATTACCCGCTACCTGCAGACCGCCTGGCTCTGGGAAAAGATCCGCGTCCAGGGCGGTGCCTATGGCGGCATGTGCTCGTTCGACCAACGCTCCGGCGTCTTCACCTTCGCCTCCTACCGCGATCCCAACCTCGAGAATTCGCTCGAAATCTACAAGGCCACCGGCGACTACCTCAAGAACCTGCGGCTCTCCGACGACGAACTCACCCGCGCCCTCATCGGCGCCATCGGCCAGCTCGATTCCTACCAGCTGCCGGATTCCAAGGGATATTCCAGTTGCCTGCGCCATCTGCTCGACTACACCGACGCCGAGCGCCAGCAGCTGCGCGACGAAGTGCTCGCCACCACGCAAGCCCACTTCAACGCCTTCGGCGAAACCCTCAACAAAGCCTTCGAAAACAACGCCGTCTCCGTCCTCTGCTCCGTCGAAGCCGCCGAAAAGGCCGGACTCAAAACCAAGACCAAGGTGCTGTAGTTTCGCCGTTCCATATGGGGCAGGCAGGAATGCCCGCGCCACAAACGAAAAAGCCCGCTCGAAGGAGCGGGCTTTGCACGTGGATCGTCCTGGCCACTTGCCGGGCAAACACATGCCCTATACCTATAGATGAAATTTCACCCGCAGAATCCTTCCAGCCTACCTGAACGCAAGGAACGGCCTGAAACCGAATAGATATGCCCGCACGGGGCGGTTTGCGGTGAACAACCCGCGCAATCACGGATAGCGGACATAGAAGTCAACTGACACGGAGAAAACACTAAACACGCCAAAACTAAAGGTTCTTCGTGGAATTTTGTGGGGAAAAATGTGCCAACGGCACAACACAGTTTAGCATGGGGCGAAGCCCTATGGTTCGGGGTATTCCCTGTTTCTGCCCTGTAGGGGCAGCACAACAGCCGTCTTGTGTTGCCCATTCAGGGCAAATATTTCTCTTTCGCCAGCCCCCTTGGACTGCGTCCAAGGCTAAGTTGTGTTGTGCCGTTGGCACATAAGCTATGGATTGCTCCCATAAAAAAATACGTAGACCCAAACTAAATCCTTTTTTTAGAATTTTGAGAGGTTCTTTAACCTGTCTTTTTCTTTCTGGTAGGCTACCTTTTCAAGCTGTTTGTTGTAGAGAGGCGTAACAAAATCGACCTGAGTTTTACGACGGTTCACGGTCATGATCGTACCGTTTGAGTGCTGGAACTTGGCATAGGTCGGATCGAAATACAGTAGTCCGGTATCGTTAGGTTTCTTGATCGGCTTCCACTCCCCTCTTTTGGTTTCAGCCGTAACGATTTCTTTCATTTCATCCATTAAGATATTCTGGGATGTGTCTGCGATAAAGAGCTTCGTGTAGGTACAACGGACGCAGTATCCATCAAGATAGTAGTTGCAGATCGAAAAAGAACCGGTGTTGTAGCTGCCAGTTTCAAAACCATTCGCGTTCTTGATGTATATCGTTGGCTTGGATTTGTATCGGGATTCGGCAACTTTTTTAGTGTCGCCGATTCGGGCATGAGTTGCGAGGGACAGGCCAGTAAGAAATACAAAACACACCAACCGGGTTTTTTGTAGTTGATTTGACCTACAACGATGGTTGCTCAACATAGCCTCATGCAAACTCATACTCAAATAACACCCCTACTCTCCCCGAGACTCATTTACAATTTATCCCCATGCGACATGCTACCCACAGAAAAAACGTACACTTATATATTTGATTCAGGATACATGCAAACTTTATGCGAATGATATTTTCCGACCAAGAAATTGTTCAGGAATAACCCTCCACTCAGCGTCACCACTCTCATATACTTTCCCACCTATCTCCAGCGTAGTTTTCGATCCATTGCAGTAGACCCTGGCATCCTCGGCACAGGCAATCCCGGCATGCATCAAGACCAGTAACATTACAGTTCGTTTCATTCTCTTTCCCCTATCTCTAATTAAACACAGCCACTCCCTGAGTGGCCCACAAAGTTCCCACTCAGGAACAAAACCTATCAGATACACCATTATAGTGTGTAGATAAAAATGCAGTACGATGGTGTTCTTTTCTCCGTGAACACACGTAGAGAATCACCTCAGAAGATGCTCGGTTCAGCCATCCGTGAAAGACGGCTGGAGCTCGATGTCAGCCAGGAAAAGCTGGCTGAGCTGGTTGGTGTTCACCGCAACTATGTCGGCAAGGTGGAACGTGGAGAGCAGAACCTCACCATTGAATCGCTGGTGAGGTTTGCTGATACCTTCAAGTGCAGGCCGAGTGAGCTGCTGGGTGAAGCTGGGCTTTAGTTACCCCTCCTCGATCTCCAGAAAACCCGGCCCGTTGCCTTCAGGGTCACAATTTACCCAGATGACTTTCTTTCCCTGTTTCCACTCAGCGGTAAAGCCCCAGTATTCCCCTGTATCATCAACGGCCCCACCGGTGATGGTTAGACCTGTCAGCTCCGGAATTAAGCGATCCAGGCAAGCCTGAGCGTATTCATTTGGTTTACTCATTTTGATTCTCCATTCGTGTTAAAAATAATGGGAGCCGAATTAACGACTCCCCGTGTGGTTGATGATAGACTGAATTGCTTCAGACCGCTTTTGATATGACCTCAGACCGTCCGGGTAATCCACCCAGATTCGCACGCTGTCCCCTTCAAACCCCAGCCACACTTTGATCATGTCTCCCTCACCAACTAGAATATCAGCAGGCAGGTTATCCATGACCAGTTCGGCAGCATTCTGGATCGTCAGGTTTACGGCATTATCGGGCAGTTCACTCCACCGGTTTCCGGCCCAGTAATTTCCGTACTGGTCGAGGACGATGTAGTCGTCATCCATTGATTACTCCTTTACTTGTTTGATTTCATTCAGCTCACCCATGAACAGTTCATATTCATGGGATTCGCTTCCACCGTCTTCGATTTCATCGACCGCCATCGTGTAGAGGTCGATGATTTTGGAACGCTGTTCCGGACACTCTTCGATGGCCTTGCGGGCCTCCTGCAGCAGTTCAGCCTGATAGCCCATCACGCCGCCTCCTGCAGCTCTACGGGTTGCTCCTGAACCCTGGCGTCCATAATGTAATCGAACGCCTTCTGGGCCTCACCACCTGCCTTCACAAGCATCGTGGGATCGGACTTCAGACGTTCCAGCCAGCCTTTCAGGTATGCTGCTTGGTTGGTCTCGGTGGACATCAGAATCCCGCAGTAACCGCAAAGGAATGCTGCCGTCATCTCAGCCACCAGCTCCTCCTGCGAATAGCCATGACTGCCGAAACCCGACGGTTCCATGATGGCTTTCCGACCGATTCTACTGGCGTGGCCTACGCTGTGACCAACCTCATGCCAGAGGGCAGAATAATACGACTCTCCGGACTCGAATGATTCAGGATCAGGCATGCTCACTAGATCCAGCGATGGCGAGTACGACGCCTGTCTGCACCCATGTTTGATCACGGGAGGATTGGGCATCGACTTCACTAGATCCTCTGCAATCTCCAGCGGTGTATGTTCCCGTTTCGGGATCTCCACCACCGGCACCTTGCCTTCGAGTCCTTCACACTGCTCTGTATTGAACACGTTGTAGTAGCGAAGAAAAGCATAGCCCTTTTTGGGGTCATCCTGCTCTTGTGCTTCCACAAAACGCCAGAACACGACAGGACAACTCTTCTCACCCTTCCGGACTTTCCCACCCAACGCCGTCACCTGTTTGAAGCTCAGGAAGTACGGACTCGAATAGCCCAGCATATGCAAAAGGAATACGTTAACTCCCCGGTAGTTCTTTTTGGTGACCAGGTTCTTCGGCATTAAGCTGAGACTCGTCCACGGTTTCTTCCACGGCAGCTCTTGTGTCGCTTCGATCCGCTCTACTAGACGGTCGGTAATCATCTGGTTTATTTTCTGATATGCACTCATTGGATTTCCTTTGGTTGGTTACAAAAAAGGCCACCCGTGATGGATGGCCCTGTCGTCATTGCTGTGGTTTGCTTCTACGCCGCTATGGCATCAGTTTCCTTCTCTTCCATCGCCTTCATGACCCGTTCAGTCAGGATGGCATCGATTTGCTGTTCCCAATGCTTGTCTATCCGATACGGCATCACGACCAATGTGGTCTGGTCGTTTTTCAGCACTACCGGAAACAGGTTCGGGTTGTCTTTCTGGATATGGAGTGTAACGAATTCATCATCAGCCAAGGCAATCAGTTTTGGATCCAGGTAGCATCCGAGTGACGAGGCCACCCATAGCACAAACCTGCTTCCGGTTCCTGTGAAGGAATGGGCCGCCTCATCGGTGTGATCAGGGATCGCCTGCCGGTAATTCGGGAAGACCAGCCCCTCTTCGCATTGCGTCAGAAATACAGCCTTGGCTGAGTTGATCTTGATGTCGTAGATGCCCGCTTCGGCTTCGAGGTTGAAGCTGTCACTGCGCATCCGTTTGCCGTCCGTGGTAATGATGGTGATGCCTGTTTCGGTCTTTTCCACCAGTACCTTGGTGATGACGTGACGAGTGGAGTCTTTCGAGGCACAGGCCAGCACGGACTTCATGCGGGCAAAGTCGGCACGGGTGTGTTTGTCATTTTTGAGTTCTAGTGTATTCATTGGGTTTCCTTTTGGTTGGTGTGAATGAAAAAGACCACCCGGGTGAGGGGTGGTCATAACTTTAAAAAAATCTACCTAAACAGGCATTCACTTACCTATTCAGACAGCCTCATTTTCTCTTGCCAACCTTCACAATCGGCGTATATCTCCGAACAGGAGTTTAGGGGAGGTGCAAGATGAAACGCTCGATACAGAATAAATCCGAAAAACAATCAGGCATTCGCTGTGAAAAACTCGCATGTCTTAAATAGAGAGGGGAATTGGGAACATATAGGAGGTACGAGATGAGAAATTCAGCTAAAGCAACTATCAGCGCAGTCGTATGTTTCGTTTGCACATGCAACCTTTCACTGGCTGATACACGTTACGTGGATATCAGCAATCCGACACCAGCCGTTCCATACACCACTTGGGCTACGGCAGCTAACGATATACAGCCTGCGGTTAGTATAGCTGCAGCGGGCGACACAGTACTTATTGCTGACGGAACATATAACATTACGTCTCAGATTAAAATCTACAAAACACTATCGGTAAAGAGTGTGAACGGGCCGGGTCACGTAATCATTGATGCCAACAGCAACTGCCGGGTGCTCACTTTATCCTCTGGCACCGGAAGCATATCACTGGAGGGGCTGACTTTTACCGGCGGTTACGCAGATGAGGCTGCAACTCGTGGTGGAGGCATTTATGCGTTCGGGAATAACAACGTATTCATATCCAACTGCATTGTTGAGAACAATGAATCTCCCGGCACTGCGGGTGGCATCGGTATTTTCGCTGGTAACGGAAAAGTCTGCTCTGCAACCGTTCAAGACTGCATCATCCGGAACAACGTGGCGGACTATCTTGGCGGCGGAATCCAGACTGTAATATGGGGAGGGGCTTCCGGCTCCATCCTTATTAAGAATTGTTTGGTTCAAAGCAATCGTTCCAGCAACAATGGCGGAGGACTTCAGCTCAAAATGAACGAAGGCGCAAACGGATCAATCACCGTTGAAGACTGCACCATCAACGAAAACACATCCGCATTGGACGGCGGCGGCTTGCTGTGCAATGCGCAGAGTGGATCGATTAATGTTTCCCGATGTCTTTTTTTTGGAAATGAAACCGCACGGGACGGAGGTGGTGTGCGTTTATTGCACAATTCCATGCTTACCGACACCCTGATTGCCGGCAATAACGCAGGCAACAAGGGAGGAGGAGAATACGGAGGTCTTGAAGGCAGTTCCTATATCATCAATTGCACAATTGTCAGCAATCAGGCTCCCGTCGGTGGTGGTGTGAGTAGATCAACGATTCTCAACTCCATAGTCTATGGTAATACTGCTGGCAGTAATCCAAACATAACCGCTGACAGTGATGTTGCATTCTCCTGCTCCCCGCAACTGACAGCAGGAGTGAATGGAAACATCAACAGTGATCCGAAATTCATTGATCCGCTTTCTGGAAATTACCGATTACTCATGACGTCACCCTGTCTGGATTCAGGAACAAACGCATTTGTTTATTCATTGTCTGATCTAGACGGAAGTACTCGCATCAGGGACGGAAACCTTGACGGCACTCCCATTGTGGACATGGGAGCCTACGAATTACAGGCATCTACGATTACGATCGATATCAAGCCCGGCTCCGACACTAACCCCATCAACCTGAAATCAAAGGGGCAGCTATCAGTTGCCATAATAACGACAGAAGGGTTTGACGCTCCAGCTGTTGCCCCTGCCACCGTACGTTTCGCCGGCGCATCTCCAGTGCATACGGCGTATGAAGATGTCGATCAGGATGGGGATATAGATCTCTTACTTCACTTCCTCACACAGGAACTTCAGTTAAGCGATACATCTACTCAAGCATACCTGATCGGACAGACTCCAAACGGTCAGATTCTCATGGGGGTTGATACAGTCATGGTAGTTCCAAAGAAGCGATAGCTCATCGCTCTTGGAGTTTGACAGAAATGGAGGTGTGAGATGAAAAAATTGAAAATAATACTGATTGGAATGATGGTGCTACCAGGAGTCACCGTCGCAAATGCCGAGCTTCCAAACTTCAGGCCATACGGTGGACTGGATTATATGTTTATCGACACAGTTAATTATGGAGGGGAAGCGAATCTGGGAGCAGTCAGGGGGAAACTGGGAGCGGAACTGAATCCCTATCTGGCACTGGAAGGTTCTGTCGGGACGGGGGTCGTTTCCGACCATGACGACAGATTCAATGATAAGGTGAAGTTGACACAAATATGGGGGCTCTACATCCGGGGAATCTTACCGCTTCATGACCGGATAAAAGTTTATGGTCTGTTTGGTATTACGAGAACAGAATTTGAAGGTACCCCCGCCGATAGTGGCCAGACAGGAAGTTACCACACAGCTGGCTACTCTTATGGCCTCGGCTTTGAAGTCTTTCCTCTAGATAACCTCGCTATAGTCGTTGAGTTTGCCAGCCTGATTGATGAGCTTGAAATAAGCGGTTCACGAGATGAGAACGAGCTTGAAATATCAGCGGTAACACTAGGTGCCAAATATTATTTTTAGGTGGCATGGAGGTCAAAATGAACCGTGCTCTTAATAATAAAACTTGGATCAAAGGGCTGACCATGGAATGCCCCCACGGCATACCGGTAAGCGACTGCCCTTTAAACGGATTGCGAAGCCTCCCTATTTCCGAGGCCAACAGAGTGATCAACGAAATGAATGACGAGCAGGTCAATGCCTACATGAAGACCCATCGGAAATGTTATAATCATCGGGTGAAATCGCAGACCGTTTAAATGGTTGTATCGACCCCCACATTCCCCCTTGCCAATCTCAAGCAAAGGAGTATATCCCCAATTAGGGGTTTAGGGCACTGGAGGTATTAGATGAAAGCCAAAGCAGCACTCACAGCGGTACTGACCATCGCCTGCACCACCGTGCTCCATGCACAGATGGTTTACATTGACTCGCTTGAAAGCAACGGTCAGCTTACTGCAACCACGCCCTCGAATTCCCATTACTCCATAGAGTGGGCAAGCTCACTTACCCCCACCGCTCAGTGGTATCGGACATGGGCTGAACTAAACAATATCCCAGGAACGAACATGACCGTCGAAGTTCCCATGTTCTACCGGGTTTCCTGCTACACGAACGGATTGATTATCGATCCCACGCTGGACCGCACCTACACCTATCAGGTCACAAATTCATATGGGGAAGTATGGGGTAACGATATTTCAACGCACGGTCTTACTTATCTCCCTGCCTTAACCAATACCTTCCTGCTATACTCAACGACTTATTCCTGGAGCGGAGATATGCCTTTGGGTGCAAAACAAGGCCCCGATTATGGCTTTGTTAGAATCACAGGAGATACGATGTATCTGGGTGACCCAAAATACACGCACGAAGTCATCGTGTGGAAAAGGGCTCCAACAGGAACAACGTGGACCAACGGCCATAATGAAGTCATCACCGTAGAGGGCTATGAAAACATTACCGTTCCAGCCGGCACATTCACAGATTGCATCAGGCTCCACCGAAAGGATCTCGGATCAACAGGGTCAGAAACAGGACATCGGGAATGGATAAAACCAGGGTTCATGCTGGTAAAGGAGGTGCGTTATTCTGATTTCGTAGATCCACCCGAAGCAGCACCGATGGTGCTGGAATTGCATTCGTGGAGTGATGATTAGTCGGTATGGGATCGACAACAGCCCCGTATGCTCACCTTGCACGGACTCTATATACAGCGTATAGCAAACCTATCTCTTCCCTGTATTGATTAGGTAGGATAGGTTTCTGATAAGCCAAGGTTTCAGCCCGTGCAAGGCGTGCATGGTCATTCCGCTAACGCTGATTCGGCATCGCCTTGGAATATGAACTCGTCCAGAGTCTCCTGAATTGAGACCGCCTCACTATCCACCAGATCAGCCAAAACCGCTATCGCTGATGGACTGACCTCGACGGTATCGTCACCGCAGTACCGCAATAGACTCAGCAGATGAGCCACAGCCACAATACGGTCTACCCGCTTTGTAACGGCGTTCCGCATCTCCAGATACCGCTCCAGATCATCAGGATGGATCAACATACCCGACTTCAGTTCTACAATCTCATCCGCTTTCATTGTCACCTCCTTCCAGCAATAATGGTTCGTGGTTAATGATTTGTTTCGATTGACGCATCCCAGCGATGGCCTTCACCCCGGAATAGGCACCTAGACCTAATCCTGTTGCGACAGCCACACCACCGGCTCCCATCAGTACAAAGCTGGAGCCATAAACGAGCACGCCCACACCTGCCATACCTAGGCCGAACGTTGATCCGGCCCCGCACGGGGTGCCGTAGTTGCGGTGGTTCATATATCCGCTGACACCAGCAACCAGTAACCCGACACACACTAGTCCTTGACCAGCGATGGCCAGCAACGGAGATACAGCAATCCCTGCTGCACCGACAACAAGGTAAAATTAAGCCCTTCCGCCTGCTGAAAATATTTAAGGCTTTGAGGTGAGTCTCCGCTGATTCCGACAATCTCAACATCCTCGTTCGAGTCTTTGCTGACAAAGTCACGATAGCTACATGCCTGCTTAGTACAACCACCGGTCATTGCGGCCGGATAGCAGGGTCAGAGACATCAGCACGTCTCTGCTCGTGATATCGAAGTAGCCCCAGCTCTATTAAAGCGGGATGAACCGGAATCAATCTGCGGGAACGGGCATTCTTGAGGCTCTTGGCTACCTCCCCTTCCGTCGTTATATTGAAGCAAGGGATGTCATCCACAACGCAGAGATCAGATACCGAGAGCTGGGCAATTTCATTTAATCTGGCACCCGTGTACAGACAGCACAGCGTTACCCAGAAACGTTGATGCCTAAGATCGCCCCCAGATGCCGTTTGCACTGCCAGTTGATTAACCATCCTCTGAAGTTGATCAACAGAATAGCTATCCCGTTCTTTGCTCGGAGCTTTTTCCAACGAGAGCGTTAGATCAACGACCGGATTAATATCGAGGTATCCATACTTCACGGCATAATTGAAGACTGTGTTGATGTGGCCGAGCTTATGATTAACCGTTGCCGGTTTCATGGCCTCGGCTTCACACTCTTCCGCAATCGAACGAATAGGCCGACCGACATATCTATTGATCTTATAAAAGTTCGGAGGAAGCCGAAGCAGTCCCTTGTCCCTGAACTCCAGAAGCATCTTTCTGGTGTAGTGGTCTACAGGCAGGTCGCCATGCCACTCAATCAGAAGCCTGACCGCCGCCTTGCGAGCCGATATGGATGTTTTCTTACATGGCTTCGACTGCAACAACTCATGCAATACCACCGACAGCAATGGTGCTTCATTGCGAGGCTTAAGCTGAGCAATGTTTAACGGCATCAAGAAATCGGATGGGATGCATTGCTCTGCCGGAATCGTTGAACCATGCCTGAATGCATGGAACTGCCTCTTATACCGATCCCGCAACTCACACGCCTGAGCGAAAGCTGCAAACGGATCTATCGTTCGGAGGCTTTTCGAGATCTCCCGCTTCCCGCCAAAGTGAATCCGAAGATCTTCTGGAATAATCAAACGGAAATAAAACGTGTTTCCACGCTGATGAATGTGACTCAATCGAACTTTCATATCTCTCACCTATATGTGACAGACATGCAGCAAACAAGGCGGCCGCTTTCGCAACCGCCTTGTAGCAAACTACTTATGAGAGTGGTGCACCCGAATGGAGTCGAACCATCACGCCATTGCTGGCACAAGAACCTGAATCTTGCGTGTCTACCAATTTCACCACGGGTGCGATGAAGGGCGAATTTATACGCATCGGATCGATGCGAGTCAACGCCCTAAAGCGAAAATTTTTCATCCCGCCGAAACGGGCAGGAATCAGCCGAAAAAGGCGTGCCCAAGGGCTAGAACGGCTTTCTTGCGGTCGATCTCCTTGACGGCGAACATCATGCTGATTTCGGAGGCGCCCTGGTTGATCATCTCGATGTTGACGCCATGCTCGGCGAGCGCGTTGGTGGCCTTGGCGGCCTGGCCGACGGCATAGTGCATGCCCTCGCCCACCACCATGAGCAAGGCGAGGCCGTGCTCGACGGAGACCGCGTCGGGAGCGAGCTCGTTGGTGATGCGCTCGACCACGGTCTTTTCCTTTTTCCCGAGTTCTTCGGAGCGGAGGATGATGGACATGTTGTCGATGCCGGACGGGGTGTGCTCGTAGGAGATTTCCTCGTCTTCGAGAATCTGCAGCAGGCGGCGGCCGAAGCCGACTTCGCGGTTCATCATGTATTTATCGATATAGATGGCGCAGAAGCCATCGGCACTGGAAATGCCGGCTACTTCGGTCTGCTCGTATTTGCGCTCGGGCACGATCAGGGTGCCCGGGGCTTCGGGGCGGTTGGTATTCTTGATGCAGATCGGGATCTCGTGCTTGACGGCTGGAATGATGGCTTCGTCGTGGAAAACACCAAACCCGGCATAGGCCAGTTCGCGCATCTCGCGGTAGGTCATGAGGTCGATGGCCGGCGCATTGGGGACAATGCGCGGATCCATGGCATAGACGGAATCGACATCGGTAAAATTTTCGTAGACCTCGGCCTTCACGGCCGCCGCGAGGATGGCGCCGGTGATGTCGGAACCGCCGCGCGGGAAGGTGGCCACATCGCCGGCCTTGGTGCTGCCGAAGAAACCGGGGAAAATGACGATGTCGGATTCGCCCTTGAGGGCCGCCAGTTTTTCGAAGGATTCGGGCAGCACTTCGGCGTTGCCGAATTCATCGGAGAGCAGCATGCCCGCTTCCCCGGGGTTGATGTATTTGGCCGGATGGCCCTTTTTGGTGAAGGCTTCCGCAATCAGCTTGGCATTGTTGTCCTCGCCGGAGGCCTTCATGGTGTCCATGAACTGGAGATCGTTGGAGCCGCGGCTTCCGATGCGGCCGCGCAGGTCGGCCTCGATGGTTTCAACCACCGACTTCGGCAACGCCAACTCGTGCTGGATTTGGGCATAGCGATCCACCACGGCCTTGAGCGCGGATTCATGGTTTTCGCCGTTGAGCACGGCGGTGGCCAGCGCGATCAACAGATCGGTCACCTTGGCGTCGTCGCCGTGGCGTTTGCCGGGCGCGGAGACCACAACGATGCGGCGGTCCGCGTCGGCCGTGACGATATCAATGATCTTGGAAATCTGCTCCGCGTTCGCCACGGAGGAACCACCAAATTTTACAACTTTCATACTATTCACCGTTTTGAACCACAAAGACACGAAGGCCACAAAGGCCAATTCCTGATAAGCTTGGAGTCCTTTGTGTCTTAGTGGTTAATTGTTTATTCGAAGTCTTCGAGGCGCATGCGGATGGGGGTGCAGGTGGAGACATCGAGCGCGTCGATTTCGGCGATGGCCGCCACAAACTCGGACTCCTTGGCCTTCTGCGTGAGAATCACCACCGGGGCGCAGCCGCTCTCGTGCAGTTCCTTCTGGACGACGGAGGCAATGCTGATGTTGTGCGCGCCGAAAATATTCATGACCTTCGCCATGGACCCCGGCTTGTCCTCCAGGCAGAGGCGGATGTAGCAACGTTTCTCGATGCTGCCGGGGGCGCAATAGTCCAGCTCGGACTTCTGGAGCATCATTGTAACGCTCACCGGAACCCCCTTGCCGTTGAGTTTGTCGGATGCGGCTTCCATGATGTCGCCAATAACCGCACTACCGGTCGGCAGGCGCCCTGCACCGCGTCCGTAGTACATGGTGTCGTCAACAATGTCGCCCTTCACGAACACGGCATTGAAGGAGTCGCTGACGGATGCGATCATGTGGGTCTTCGGCACCAGGGCCGGTTCGACGGAGAGTTCCACCTCGCCGTGGTTTTCCTTGATGATGGCGAGCAACTTGATGCGGTAGCCGAGCTCCTCCGTATTGCGGATTTCGGAGGCGGCGAGGCCGCGGATGCCTTTGGTCGGGCAGGCTTCCATGGGAACGGGCGCGCCATAGGCCATCGAGGCGAGCACAACGGCCTTGTGGGCGGTGTCGATGCCGTCGATGTCGAGATCGGGCGGGGTTTCGGCATAGCCAAGCGCCTGGGCATCGGCCAGGATTTCGTCGAACGGCAGGCCTTCGCGCTCCATGCGGGTGAGGATATAGTTGCAGGTGCCGTTGAGGATGCCGTAGATGCTTTCGATCCGGTTGCCGATGAGTCCGGCGCGCTGGGAGCGCAGGATCGGTATCCCGCCGCCAACGGAAGCTTCGTAGTAGATGCCGGTGTTGTTTTCGCGGGCGGTTTTATAGATTTCCTCGCCGTGGTCGGCCAGCAGCGCCTTGTTGGCGGTGATGACGGGCTTGCCCCGCTTGAGCGCCTCGAGCGTGAAGGTGCGCGCAATGGAGGTTCCGCCAACGAGTTCCACGATCAGGTCTATGCCGTCGTCGGTGATGACGGACATGGCATCGGTGGTCAGCACGCCTTCGCCCACGCTGATGCCGCGGTCGGTTTCGATGTCGAGATCGGCGATTTTCGCGACCACCGGGACGATTCCGGTTCGCTCGGCCATCAGCGCCCCGTTCTTCTGGATGCCTTCGACCACGCCGGCACCGACCGTGCCGAATCCGAGTATACCGATCTTGATTTCTTTCATATCTACTTCCTGTTGGGTGAAAAAACGAAGCGCAACCATAGTTAAATGGACTTTCGACTCAAGCCAAAAGCCCATACTTTAAAGGGGATCCCACCTATTGGAACCCCCTTCCGAAATCCGGTTTTCGCACCGCTAATAGCGGGTCGACTTGGGGCGCGTGGGATGGGTCCGGGTGCAGGTTTTGTCGAAATAGGCGCCCACCGGGAGTTTTTTAAGGTTTTCCAGGTTTTCGAAGAGCCATTTGCTGGTTTCCGAGTGCGCGATGATGATTCCGCGCTTATCGGTTACCGTGACGAGATAGCCGTTGTATTTCCTGCCGCGGTAATCGTCGTCGTAGAGATATTCCATCACCTCCACCTTCTTGCCCTTGAATTCGTGGGACAACTGGTTTGCCCTGGAAGGGGTGAAGCTGCTTGAACCGCGGTCGAGCAGGATGAACTTGTCGCCATACGTTTTCCGTTCCGCGCCGATGGCGAAATATTCCACCTGCAGCTCATGGGGATAGGGCCGGGCGCTGGTCTGCTTCATCTTCACCCCGAACACATAGTCGAAAATCGTTGCGTCCTGGTTTTCAATATAGGGTCCGGTTTCGACGAAGCGCTGCCCGGACTGCTTCGTGAAGGTAATGTTGAACACCGGCGCCTTGGCCAGATCGATGAACTCCAGATCCTCGGGCGACATCTGGGCAACCGGGATTTTCACGGTTTTCCCCTTTTCGGTTTTCAAAACCAGCTTGTCGCCCATCACGGAAACAAACTCCGCTTCGACCGTTTTTCCATCCGTGCTCGTCCACACCCGCATTTCCGCCTGCACCTGGTGCAAGGGGATCAAGACCACCAGTGCGGCAAGGCCCAGCCATCCAGCATGTTTGATTGTCGTCATATCCGCTACCTCAATAATCCCTGAACACCGGGCCGTTGGTGACACTTGCCTCGCCCTCGGGCATGGTCTCGTAAATGGCATCGACCAGATCGTGGGAAGGCTCGGTGGTCTTGAAGATCGGGAGGATGGGGCCGCCCTGTCTGTTTCTAGGATAATCCACCCCTTCCACTTCGACCGTCAGCATGGCGGAAAACTGGCCGCCCGGCTCCTCGCCGATCAAGACATCCATATCCAAGGGGACTCCCGCCTTGAGCGTGATCCAGTCGCCGACCACGGCCGTGTTGTTGCCGAGGTAGAACTTGCGGCTGTCCGCCGACTTGCTCGACCACCCCCGGCAGGCGGACTGCATGGCCTCCTCGGAATTGCCCGGCCAGCTCGCGTTCAGCACGATCTTCCCATCCACGCGGACCACCAGGTTGTCGTCCCCCTGCCCCCAGAACCGGAAGGTGATGTCCTCCTTGTGAACCAGCTGGCCCTTGTAGTGGACCGCCCAGCAGTAGCCGATCGTATCGGCCTCGTCGAACGCCGACGGGGCAATCGAGGAAAGGATGGCCGGAACCATGATCGTGGTGGCATACAGTTGTTTCGGGGAACGGTAGTATTGGGCAATGGCCGCAGGTTTCCAGCCCCGCAGCACAAACTGCTTCATCTCCTCCGTGTATTTTTCGCGCGACATGGGAATCGGCCTGCCCTGGCGGTTGCGCTTGAAATCGATGAACGTGCCCACGAAATCGTTGCCAATGCTTTGGCCGCCGCCGAAAATGGTGACCTCCCCCAGATCCGGCATGATTTCGAACCCGCCGATGCCGCCGGCCAGGCCGTCCGCCATCCCGCTCATTTCCGGCAACTGGATATCCGGCATGCTGGCGCGCTTGACCTTGGTGACAATGCGGGTGGTCGGCTTGGGCTTGGAGGTTTTCTTCACCTTCACCTGCGGCTTCTTGAGCTTCATTTTCGGACGATCCACCGGCGCCGGGGGAACAAACTTCTTTTCCTCCTTCTGGACCACCGAAAACACCACCAGCATACCCGCCAGCAGGAATGCCGCCGCATGCACCAGCAAACTGACGACAAACCCACTCGGTGCTCCCTTAACCACACCCTTTGCCTTATTGAGCCGCTTCTTCATTCACCACTCCGGAAAACCCTCTCTTCGTGCCGCGTCATCGCAAGATGAAAACCACCATCCCCGTTCGTCAGGCTCCAAATGGCCAAACGGCAGAAAAGGCGGGACGCACCACGGATCACGATTTTCGCAAAAAGTAATCCAGAATGGGTTCCCGGTCAACATTCCCTTGCGCCTAGCTTATACCTTTTCCCGTCAGGTCCGGGGCGCCTCCATGGAAAAAGGCCGGAACCCAAGGGAGGGGCCGGCCTTCCATCGCTTTTCCGGAACTGATCGCGGATCACGGATTCCGGTTGTGGAACCCCGGACGGGACTCATCCGCCGCGTGTTCGGGCCTGGCGCTCCAAGCATATTTTTTCACGATGTTTTTGGGCACGGCAACCTCGCGCTCCCGCACCGTACCATCCGGCGCCTTCATGGTAACCTTGACCCAGATGCCGTTGAGCTCGCCCTCCAGGTCGATCAGCTCGCCCTCGGCCGAACTGCTGGCATTCCGGTTGAGGATCGTAACACTATCGGTTGGCAAGGTCTTGCGGGCATGGGGCGCCAGGGCGTCAACCTGCAAACGCCCGGATTCCACCCGCTCCTCGGCCACCGCCATATAGAAGCCTTGTTGCTGTCCGCCAAAGCGGGAGTTGCCCCGGCTTTGCTGCGGCTGGTCGTCGCCGTCTTCCCGCACCGCGCGCTCCTGGTCATAGAAAATGCGGTATTCGAGATCCAGTTTTTCCAGCCGAAGGTTGCTGCGGTTGGCCAAGGTGATATCGTAGCGATAGCGAACGTTCTTATCGACGGCGACCACCTCGGGACTACCCCGCCTCCGCCGCCGCCTTCACCCCCGCCACCGCCGCCGCCGCCACCGCCCCCCCGCCGCCTGCCCGAGCAGCCCGCCACCACCGCCGCCCTGCCCGCCTGGCCGACCTTGCCCGTCCTGCGTCGACTCATGCTTTGTCTTCCACTTGCGGATTTCAACGCGGCTAAGCGTGACCGGAAACTGCGTGGCCGACATAAACTCGGTCACCGGCCCCCACGTCATGATGTAGGCCTGGTCTTCCGGGGCAAAGGCCTTGCTGCAGATCCTGATCCGCTGGCCATCGTCCCGCAAAATTTCCACCTTGTCCGTATCGCACTCATAGGAGAGCACCCTTGCCCAGAGCTTGCGTCCATCGTTCGCGGCGAACTCGCGGAACTCCTTGGCCGGCCGCGCGCCGGCGGTGATTGTGGCCAGCAACAACGCTAGCGCTCCCACTTTCATTCTTTTCGTTCCTTGGCTTGTTCTTGTCTTCATGGCATATGCCTCCTTAGCTTTAGACGGTGCCATTGAAACAGGGAACCATGACAACCAACCCCGGCAGGCCATTAACTTTTTGTCATCATGCATTCCCGCCTTGCCTCCCAGGGGGATTATGCCGCGGCGGAACGGGAAACCGGCTTCCGGACTCCGTAAATTGATTCGGACAGCTTGGCCGCGGCGGCGGTGTCGCCGAGCGCGACGAGGCAGTTCATGATGCCCTGCACGGGCCAATCGTCGTTGCTGATTCGGCGGGCCTGTTCATAAAAGCCGATCGCCTCCTCGTAGGCGCCCAGCCGGTAGGCAAGCCAGCCGGCCCGCAGGAAAACCGCGTAGGATTCCCGGTCGTCGGCCAGGATCAGCTTATGGATTTCCAGGGCCTTCCGGTAGTCGCCCCGGCTCTCCGCGCGGCGCGATTGGGCCCAGTGCTTCTCCCGCAAATATCTCTGTTTTTCGGTCGCATTCATCGTCATTGCTCCTTTCGGTTTCCCGATTACGAAGAGCATTGAAGCCGATGAACATGACGCGGAACGGCGCGGCAAAATTAACGGTTTGTCATGATGGGTAGGCGGGGCTATTCGCCGAGGGTGCCGAGCTCTTCGGCCATATCGATGGCCAAGCGCTCGCGCTCGAATTCCATGCGGGCCGTACCCAGGGCGGTTTCGAGGATCCGCTTGTGGATGAGTAGCGCATCGCGCGACTGCTCCAGGGGCAATGTCTTCATCCGCACCAGGTCTTCCTCCAACCGCTCCACCAGGGGCTGGATGAGCCGGTTCCGCCGTTCAATGCCCTCATTGAGCGCCAGCGACGTGTTGAGCAGAACGAGCAACCGCTCCTCCATTTCCGCGTTCCGCTGATCCATGGCGGAAACCGTAAGCGCCTTCTGCTCGCGATACAAGGCGATGTCCGGATTCCGGGTTCCCCACGGCAGGACGAACGAGGCCGAGATGCCCCAGCTATCGGCATTGTCGCCCGAGTAGCCCATGCTGTATTCCGGTTGGATATATTTGAAACGGAAGCCATCTTCGGAACGCGCAACGGCCTCGGCCGCGCCCAGCGCCAGGGCCTCGGTTTCGAGTTGGCGGTAGTCGGCCCGGTTCGCACGCGCCCGCTGAACGAGCTCGGCAAGTTCGAGCCGTTCCGGCAGCGCGAGGGTGGCCGTTTTGGAGAACGCATCCAGATCGGCCCGGTCGCCCACGCCCAGATGCAAGCGCCGCTCGACTTGGATGAATTCCACCTCCACCTGGTCGCGTTCATTCATCAGGTCGAGATAGTGGCCATAGAGCTTCGCCCGGTCGGCCGCGGCGAGTTCGCGCGATTCAACGGCCTGGTCCGCCCGCGCCAGGAAGGGGGCGATGCGCTCCATCTCCATCGCATAGAGAGCGAGCTCCTTCCGCAGCACGCGGTAGGAGCAGAAATCGCGATAGACCTCCAGCAAGTCCCGCCATTCCAGCGCCGCAATCCGCAACCGCTCCGACTCGGCGACGAGGGTCAGCCGCTCGCGCAGCTTGTCCTTGCTCCAGCGGTCCGGCAAATAGATCCGCAACGCAACGCCGACACTGTCGTCCGTCACGCGCGGGCGCAGTTCGATGCCGTATTCCGAGCGACTTTTCGCCCGCGCGGCGGCTTGCTCCACGGCAATCGACTCCTCCATCAGCGCGCTCTCGGAACGGGAGCGCACCGTGTGCTTCAACGCCCCGGTCTCCATGGCCTTGTCCAACTCCCCGTCCGCGAACAGGACGTGCGGCAACAGGCAGCAAGAGATGCGGAATAAGATGCTTCGGAGCTTCATCGTTTCCCCATCCATTGTTCCATGATGGAGATGTCCGGAACCACGACCACCCGCTCGCCGGGCACCAGTTCGTCGCCCTCGTCGAGTTGGATGACGATACGGCGGCCACGCAGGATCTGGTCGCCGAAGCCGGTGAAGACGGGCAGCTTGCGGATATCGGCGGTCACCGTTTGCACCGTGCCCATGTGGACTTCACGGCTGGCCGAAGCAATGACGCGGCACTTTTCACCTTCCATGATATCGCCGCGCCGCTCCTCAGGCACGAAGGCGATGATGCGGGAGGTGGAAACATTGCTGATGCGCAGGATGGGGTCGCCGGTTTCCACCACGTCGCCGGGTTGGTGCAGCACCTCGGCCACCACTCCGGCGGTGTTCGCCTCGAGCCGGCATTGGGCGGCCTGAAGCTGCTTGAGTTCCTCGGAGTTGAATTGTTCAACATGGCTCTGCGCCGCCGCGAGCCTTTTTTCGAGCTGGGCGATCAGGTCGGGATAATGGCCCAGTACCTTGCGCGTGGCCTCGATTTGCGGGCGGAGGTCTTCGGCATCCTGTTCGAGCAGCAGGTTTTTGGAAAGCAGGTCCTGCGTCCGCGTCCAGCGGCTTTCCAAGGCCTGGAGCTCCGCCGCCGTCTTGGCCTCATCGAGCTTGAGGTTTTCCACATCGCAACGGATGGCGTGCACCTTGTCGCTCGTCTTCATGAGCGAGGCCTGGTCCATCAGCAGTTCGGTGGCCAGCGCGACGTTGTCGAGTTCGCCGAGCAGTTGCCCGGCATGGACGGCTTCGCCCATGCCGACCAGCAGGGTTTTCAGGCGGCCGTCCTCGATCGGCGAAACATATTCATAGGTGCGCTCGGCCACGCCGTGGAAACGGATGCGGTGGAGCCCGCCGGGCAGCAGCAGCAACACGGCAACCGCGGCGCTCAGCCAAATGACCCACGGCCAGCTGCTGAAAAGCTGCTTGACGAGATGCCGGCGGCGGTGGCGCAGGGCGGGACGTTGGAAATTTCGATTAGTCATGGTGCATCCCCCTGCTTAAAGTTCCACGGTCGTGCGTTGCATGACGAGATTGACTTCCGCGATCGAGTCGAGCGCTTCGAGCTTCTTGACGATGTCGACCTGGTAGGAAGGATCGATCAGCCGGACCTGGTAGGAATATTCGAGCAGGTCGCCCTGCACGGCTTCGCGCATGGCGAGCAGCATGTAGGCGGAGCAGCATTCGGCCAGCACGGCGTCCACCTCGGTGCGGGCGGCATCGTTGTCGGCTTCAACCAGGAAGCGCAGCATCGCCTCGTAGCGGCGGCGCGTGGCGAACGGCGCCCAGTGCAGCAGCACGATCACGGAGCTGAGCAGCACGCATCCCGTCACCGCCACGGCAAACATGCCCGCGCCGCAGGCAATGCCCAGCCCGAGCGCCGCGAACAGGAACATCATGTCGCGCGGGTCGCGCACCACGGTGCGGAAGCGGATCAGCGAAAGCGCGCCGAGCACCCCGATCCCCCGCGCAACGCTGTCGCCCATCGACATCATCACCATGCACACGATCATGCCGCCGAGAATCAGCGTGTGCACGAACGAGCGGGAATAGGAGAGCGACTGGAACGTCAGCTGGTAGAGTTTCGCAATCACGGAGCACAGCACAAAGCTCAGCAGCATCGCGGAGATGACATGCTGCAGGCTCAGGCTCTGCCCGCTTCCGGCCGCGGCCAACAGGTCGGCCAATCCACTTGTATCCATAGTACTCCTTAATTAGTCATACATAAACTGGTCGGAAAAGGGGGCCTCCCCTTTTCCGATCAAAAGGTTTTCCATCCAGATGGCGGTGGAATATTTGCAATTGCCGCACCGGATCAGATCGAACTCCTGCACCAGCTCCACCATCCAGGTGGGCACCTGCTCGGTGCACTTGACCTCCAGCACGAGCGACGACTCGCGGCGGTGGCGCACCAGCCCGCTGTCCATCGAAATAAAGCGGCCGTCCCCGCCCCAGTTGTACATATCGAACACAGGCTGGTAGCAGAGCTGGGAATCGAAGGTGATGCGCGCGTAGTGGTCGAAGATGCCGGTGAAGGCTTCGCGGCAATAACGGACATACACCAGCGGGCGCGCATCGATCTCTTCGGCAAGACGGACGAATTCGCGGAACGCCTCGCGCTCCTTCACCGATTTAAGGTTCAGTTCATCGGCATGCTTTTTCAAGATGCCGGGCTTCCATTCATCGAACGGAATGCACGCCCTCGACTTGATGACGCGTTCGAAATATTTGCGTTTGATTTCGAGGAACACCGGCGCCTGGCCCGGTGGCTTTCCGTAGGTGCGCACCCGCAGCTTGAACCGGTGCGCCGCCTCCCATTCCTTGGCATAGTGGAGCGAAAGCGCCTCGTTATCCATCTGCAGGGTGTTGATGAAATATTGCCCGCCGGCCGCCGCGCAATGTTTGTCCATCGTGCAATAGGGGCGGATGAAGGCCTTGATCGGCTCCACCAGCTGGCGCGGAATGATGTACTTCGCCTCAAAGCGGTCCAGTTCAGTGGAAAAGTCCGCTGCCGCCGTTCTCGATTTATTAACACCCACCATGGTTACGCTATCGCCCGTCCTTGCCGGTTCCTTTGTTTTGATGGCTCCATTGAAACCGGTAAGAATGACACGGCGGCATGGCCGCCAATGAAACAATCGTCATAAACCCGATTCTCGCCGCACACCCACGCACATCGCCTATTATCCAACATGATTCAAGAACGGATTTAACCATTCCAAGGCAAGCCTGTCCACCATCCGTTTCAATGATGGATAACGCCCTTTTTGCCAGAGCGGAGTTGCCGAACGAATCCCAACCCAAGTTAACCAGTTAGCTTCATTCGCATGAACAGCCCATCCAGGGAAGGAAGCAACAGGCCACTTCGCCGCGGCCTATTCATCCTCCACCTGAAGTTGGTAGTAGGCGCATTCCGCATCGTCCACCCCGGTGGTGTAGGTGTTCAGGGGGGGCGTCGAAGGAATGGGCGAAGCGGAAAGCTCGAAGTCTCCGGCGACCAGGTTGGTGCAGACCCACAGCGAATAGGTTTTGCCGGTGGCACTCTGCCAGGTAAAGACGGAATTGCCGGACGTTTCCAATGATTCGAACTGGAAGGTGGACGCCGCATTGGTCGGGTCGGTTCCGGCGCGCCATTCGTTGTAGTTGGAGGCGCCGTCGAGGTCCCAGTCGTCCGCTTCCCCGCCGTGTTCCGCGTTGATGGAACCGAAATAGTCCAGCTCCCAGTCGTCCGGCAGGTTGTCGGAATCGCCGGAAGCGGCGGTTCCCGGGGAAGGCGTTGCGTCGGCCGTCCAGTTGGCGGCGTCGTTCGGGTAGAGCGAGGCAGCGGTGCGTTCGAGGGACGAACCGAGGCCGTCGGCATGGGTCGGCCACGGGGAGGCATCGTTGTATTCGACCCGCTCGACGACGATGTAGGGCACCTCGCCGGTCAGTTCCTCCGGGTCGCCGGGGCGCGTGAGTTCGAGGTCTTCGCCATCGTTGTTGAGCTGCCCGTCGTAGGGGCCAAGCACCGTGGTGCCGGCATCGACCGGATAGTAGCTGCGGAAGGTCGCCTCGTCGGTTTCGGAAACAATCAGGCATTGCCCGGCGCCCAGCACCAGACCGTCCGGGAAGGCAAACTCCACCGCCCCTTCGAGCCGCCAGGTGTTGGTTGTGTTGTAGAGCGGAACGGAGGCGGTTCCCGCATTGAACAACTCGATGAATTCGAACGCGTTGCTGTCGGCCGGGTGGTACATGATTTCGGCAACGACCACCTCGCCGACCAACGGATAGGCGTTGGCCGCGCCGGGCGTCTGCGCGCTCTGCGCAGTGAAGTCGGCGGAGCCGTCGCTCTTCACATGGCGCCCGAAGGTGACATCGCGCTCGGCGGCGCCGAAGCTTTCCCCGACCCAGTAGCCGGTCAGTTCGCCGCCTTCGCCGGAGGAGAGATAGATTTCGTCGCCCAGCTCGCTGAGCGCGAAACCGTTGGTTCCGGCCACGGTGGTTCCGAAATGCGAGGCTTCGGTCAGCACCAGATAGCCGCCGGGTGCGATGGCCTGCAAGCCGCCCAGCTCAACCTTCGCCAAGTCGTATTCGTCGTCGCTGAGGAACCAGCCGTTGATGTCGAGGGTGTTGGTGGAGCTGTTGTACAGCTCGACCCAGTCGCCGGGCGTATCGGCGTCCTGGTGGGTCAGCGCCTCGTTGATCAGCAGGTCGTCCGGGGCCAGGAAATCCACCGGCCCTGCGCCGGGCGTTCCGCCGGCATATTTACTTGGCCGCCATGAGGCGCTGTCGCCCCAGGTGTTGGTTGCCGCGTACGGATCGATCAGCGTCAGCGAGAAACCTTCGCCGTCGGTGGCCTCGTACCAGTCGTTATACCCAAAATCGAGGATCGTGTTTCCGAGTCCGTCCACCAGCGCAATGTCCTCGCCGCCGTTATCCAGCGCGGCGGTCGGGATGAAGAATTTACCATGGTAGACGCCGGCAACGTTGATGGACGCCCAGTTGGAATAGCGGTTGGTGAAGGCGTCGTAGTCGTTCACCAGCACGGCGTAGTCGCCGGGGGCGAGCGCGGCCACGGCGCCGTCGGTGAAGTCGAACAGAACACCGTCGGTGAATTCGGTTCCGGCCAGGCCGACCGTTTCGGTGCCGGTATTCAGAATTTCGATGAACTCCGCATCCACTGCCGTATCGTCCGGGTGGTACATGATTTCGGTAACGCGCAGCGGCGATGCTTCGTTGACGACGAACGTGGCTTTGGTGAGCGCGCTCCAGGTTCCGCCGCTCAAGCAACGCGCCTTGACCTGCGCGGAGCGGTTGAGCGTGATGGCGGAGCCGTAGGCCGTCCCGGCGACCGCGCCGCCGACGGCGCGCGGATCGGAGCCGTCGGTGGTGTAGTAGATGGTGCCGCTGCCGGAGATGGAGAGCGGGAAGCCGGAAGCGATGGCGCCACCGTGCTGGCTGAAGACGGGGGCCGCCACCGTCGGATACCAGCCCTTCGCCACGATCTGGGCCAGCACGGTGTCGGAGCGGGTAGTCGGCGAGGCGCGGAAGTAGCTGTTGAGCAGCCAGTTCACCGTGCCCAGCCAGTCGCCGTCGCGAGTGCGAAGCGTTCCCTTGCTATCCCCCCAGCGCGCGGACTCCGCAACGACCGCGCTGTAGATTTCATCCCGGCGCGCTTCCATCCGGTTTGCACAGACCTCGGAGGTCAGCAGGCCGCCATTGAAGAAATATTCATGCACATGGTCGGCGAAGCGGAGTTTGTATTCGGCGTTATTCATCAGCTTCAGGTTCAGCGACCATGGATTAAACCGATCCACCGCATCGAAGGAACTGCTCAGACTAACGCTGAAACGGTTTTGGCTGACGCCTTGGCTGACTTCCAGTGAGTGCTCGTTGTCGTGGGCAACAAACTTGAAGCCGTCCGGGTTTTCGCGGTTATAGATGGCGGTAAGGTTGCGCGGCATGGTTGGGCTGTTCATGGGAGGACCCACCGGCGAGTCGCGGTTCGCGGTGAAGTAAACAAGCAGCATATAGTCAATCACGTTATCCACATCCAGCAGTTTGGTGTAGCTGCTGTTTTCCGTTCCGTCGGCGTTCATGCCCTGGAGGGCGAAATAGGAGGCGTTGGCACTGACACCGCCATACGCTCCGGCCCAGAGTGAATCGTAGGCAGCGCGTGTGCCGTCGACCGCATAGATGTCGCCCGAGTCGGCATTGGCCTTCACGGCATCATAATCGTCGTCGTCCCCGCCGAAATACGATTCGGCATAATTCGACTCGCAACGCTCTTCGGTCTGGTAGAGGCCCCAGTACATGCCGTTGATGTAGAGGTGGTAGTATTCGCCGGCGGTATAGGGCTGGTTCATGTCGCGGTGGGTGTCGCGGGTGAAGATGTCGTAGAGCCAGGTGGCATACTGCGGGGTCTGGTTCGCCCACGAAAAATTCTGCCCCGTGCGCAGATCCATGCGCTTGAAGCTGTCCACGCCCTCATCGCCGAACAGGGGATAATTCAGGCGCGATGTCCCGTATTCCGAACGGAAGAACAAGCGGAAGGAGTGCTTCGGGTTGCCCGACGACGTGCTCGATGCCCCACGGATGCGGATGCCGCCGTTAATCTGGAAGCCGTCCGTGCCGTCGGGGTTGATCAGCTCGATGGAGGTTTCGCGCTCCCACGCCTCGCCTTCCTGGCTGGCGTTGACGTAGATGCCGGACGAGGAATCAAACAGGTTGGCCGGATCCGTCACGAGCGAGATGGTTGGAATGGCCTTCAGCGCCGATTTGATTTCGCCGGAATAGGTTGCACTCTGCGTAATGTCCGTATCCATGCCGTAATCGAAGCCCTGTCCGTTGACCGCGCTCGGCGGGAAGTAGGGATCGAGCCCGCTGACGCTCGTGCCCTGGGCAATGATGTCGTCGAGGAAGAGATAGGTCTGCGAGTCTACATCACTGGATTGGTAGTTAGCTTTGGTTGCGGCGGCGCGCAGCACGGTGGTTTTGTTGATCGTGACGGGCGTCGTGTAAAGCGTGCCGTTGTCGGCGGAAGGGGTGGTGCCATCGATCGTGTAGTAGATTTGGGCGCCTTCGGTTTTGCAGCTGATCGCCACATCGAACGCATTGGAATAGAACCCGCGATCGACGCTGAACGAGGTGTCGCCCACATAGCCGAGCACCCCCGACACATTGTTTGCGCCGGGCGTGGGCGTCGGGAGATAGACGGCGGTATTCGTGTAGATCTGCCCGGCGGATAGGCCGTTGAGCTCCGGCATGATGAAGAAATCAGCCGTGGTCCCCATTCCCGGCGGCCCCATCACGGTGGGATAGGCCAGTCCGTGGATGGCCAAAACATTCTGGCCGGTCACCAGATAATTCCCCGCATTCAAGAGGGAAAAGTCCTCATAGGCCGTGCCGCCGTGCTCGGCCGTGGCGGAGGAGGAATAGACCGGGGAGGCCGGCGCGTTGGCCGAGGCCACTTCCGTGCCGTTGATGTAGGCCACGAAGCCATCGTCGTACTTCATGCGCAAGGTCAGCTGGTCAAAGGCCGCGGCATCAGCCACGGTGAAGCCCACCCGGATGTAGGCCGAGCTGCGGTAGGTCGGCGGGCGCGAATTGACAACCATGCTCGATTCAAGATCCAACCCGATCAGGGAGCCATAGGTTGATCCCGTGTCGTATCCGACTCCGGTCTGGCCCGAGCTCCAGCCCGAATCGTCGAATCCGGCCGCCTTCCAGCTTGCCGAAGGTTCCGACGAACCGGCAATCGCCCTCGCATCCTCGCCTTCGGCAATGAGAAACGATGTGCCGGATTCCTGATCCAGTCCGTAGGAAATGTCGTCGTCCTGCTCCGGATAATTATAGAAGGCATCAGCAACCGTCATGCCGTCGGACTCGGTCAGAACAACATCCTCGCCGTCGCCGCTGAGCTTGAAGGTCGTATGCAGGTAGCCGAGGCTGTCGGTGTAGCCGGCGGTTTCCTGCCCCGAGGCAAACACCACCAGGAACTCGCCTGCCGCGATGCTTTTGGAAGGGAATACCCATTGGGTCAGGTTGTTGGTGTCGTCGGAGAGATACCACCCCGTGAGATCGACGGGGTCGTCGCCCAGGTTATGGAGTTCGATCCAGTCGGAATAGTTGCCGTCGCCATCGATCAGCGTCTTGTCGTTCTTGGCCATGAACTCGCTGATGACCACCTGGCCAAAGCTACCGCCAACCATCATCAGGCATACGAACGCGGCAACCGCCCCGACCTTCCGCACCCCCGGAAAAGGGAATAAATCCAAACCCACCATCTGTACCGTCCTTCTTTTGTTAGAAATTTGTTAGGAAACCTAAATGCGAAAAATGACAACCCCTTCACCGTTATCATGAATTTTTTGTAATGATATTTGTCTTGCCTACCCCGCACCGGCCACGATCGCGGATCATCTCGGCAACACAATCGGCCTGCTGAGGCGTCTCCCGTCCGGGGTTTCCATTCCGAGCGTAATCCGTATGACACCGGAGGAAAATTCGCCATTGGCATCAGCCAGGGAAACGGGATCGGTTAAATACAACTTCCAGCCCCCCGCCTCCAGACGGGCAACGCGCAAGGTTCCAGCAATGGCATGGGTTGCCGCCACCTGCCCCTCTTCTTCCGCCGGGGAGGGCGCTTGCGGCGAAAGCGAAACCGCGTGGGTTGCGGAACATTTCTGTGAATAGCAAACCTGGTAGTCCACCGTTAGGTTTTCCAGGGCCACGCCGCCCAGGTTATAGAGCGTGAGGTAATACCGATGCTCGCTGACACCGGCAACCATCTCCGGATCGTCGGCCTGCGGCCCATCCTCCCCCTCGCCCAGCCACCGGCGGTCGACGGAATACGTGGGCACCACCACAAACCGCGTCGGCGCCATGAACAGATCGCATAGTTCCCACTGCCTCAGATAAGTCCGGTCGGCGGCGCAAAACCCGGAAAGGCCGGACTCAACGGTACTGCCATCATCCTTGACCAGCACAACCGACTCCTCCCGGCTATCGCATGAGACCACCACGGCATTGAACGCAGTGCCGTCATGGAGCGTAAACGTGTGCAACTCCCCCACGCCGGATGCGGTTGCGGACGCGATTAGACAGCTCAAGGCAATCAACTTTTTCATGTTCACTCTCCGGTTCAAACAGGATGCTTGAGCAGCTCCATGCCGCCGTCGGCGGCTTGGCGGATCTTGATCCAGCAAAGCCAGTCGTTATCGTTGCGCTCGGGATAGTCCTCGCGGTAGTGGCTCCCGCGCGATTCGGTGCGCATCAGCGAGGCGCGCAGCTTCATCTCGGCATTCAGCACCATGTTTGCGGTCTCGTGGCACTGCCGCAGTTCATGCAGATCGTCGGCCATGAGCAACGGCACCTGGTGGTCGCGCAGATATTCGATGTAGGTGAGCGCGGCGAGCATTCGCGCTTCGTCTTTTACGTAGAGGATAAAGTTGGGAATCATCACGCTCTGCAACGTCTGCGTAACCCACTGTGGCGAAAAGCCGCCTTGGCGCAGGTAGGGCGCATAGATTTCGGTATTAACTGTTTTCAGCACGGCATCGCTGGCTTTGACGAGCTCGCGGCCTTTGGCATAATCGGCGGCCGCTTTCCCGGCGAGCGCGCCCTGTGCGCCGGAGCCCGCCAGCGAGGATCCGACCTGCGTGTAGATCCCGCCGTTCTGCATCGAACAGAGCGAATCGCCGGCGGCATAAAGGCCGGGAATGTTGGAAGAGCATTTGTCGTCCTGCGGAAAAAGTCCTTCCGCCTTATGCTGCGACATACCGGCCGACACACCGCCGCTCATGGTCGGGCCTTTACCGCTGCCGCCCCCGGGAGGTCCGCCGCCTTTCCGGCTGCCGCCGGGAGGGCCTCCCGGCCCGCCGGCCATTCGTTCGCCGCCCGGAGGCGGACCGCGTCGATCACCACCGTGACCACCGCCGCCGGGTGGCGGGCCCATCATGCCACCGGTAGAGGGGCCGCTCTTTTCAACTTCAATATTCTGCTCGACCCCGAGCATGCCGCGGATCTCCTGCGTGGTGGCGCAGGTGGTTTTAGGCAGGCCTTCAAGGCCAAAATTGGTCATGCCGTGTCCATCCACCCACTCCTTGCCGCTGATTTCCGCGCCGATGCGATAGGCCATCGCGTCGCCGTCGGACGTAAGCGAACCGATCTGCCAGCCGGTCGGTTTGAAGCCGCTGGCGCCGGTGCAGAGAATGACGCTTTTGGCATGAATGGCGATGGACTCGTTTTTATCGATAAACAGGCCCATGGCTCCCACCACTTTTCCGCCGTCTTCCAACAGGTGGGTGAGCACGACGCGCTCGATCACCGGAATGTTCCGTTCCCTGAGCGGATGATTCATGGCTTTGGCATAGGTGGCTTCCTTGAAGAAGCCCCAGGATTCCAGTTCATCGACCACAGTGGCCGACTGATCGAGCAGCAGTTCGGTGTAGACGGGATTGTTCATCTGCTCCGCCGCTTCGGCGGTCTGCCGGAGATAGTCGGCCCGGCTGATGCCATCCTTTTCGTCGAAGCGGAAAATCCCGCGGGCAAACGGCGTCTGGCCGGAGCGACCGACGGCACCCTTGTCGACCAGCAGCACCTGGGCGCCGTTGTCGTGCGCCTTGACCGCCGCGAAAACCCCGGCCATGCCGCCGCCAACGACCAGTACATCGGTCGTGACCTGGTTCATTTTTCCTTCCACCGCGTTTTTCTTCGGCTGGCTGCGTTGCCCGGAGGGCATCGGTGGACGTCCCCCGCCCTGCGACGGTTTTTCCTGTTGCGCGAGGGCGGCGGCGCCGATGACGGCGCAAGAACCGCCGACGGCTCCCATGAAGCCCCGGCGCTTGAACGTGGTGCTAAGCGGATTCATTGGCAGTTCCTTCGTAGATATTTAGTTTGGCTTTCTTGCGCACGGGCCTGTAGGACCAAAGCAGCGCCCCGACGGCGCCGCTGGCCAGTACGATCCAGAATCCCGACATGGCCGGGCTGCTGTGCCGCCCAACCGTTATGACATGCCAGGTGGCCAGGCCAACGAAACCGATGGACAACAGGCCATGCACATGGCGGAACACGTTGGCCGGAAGCTTTTTCCGGACCAACGCCACCACCACGATCACCAGTAGCAAGCACCAGGCAATGATTCCGGTCAGCAGCAGGGGGGAACGAAGCATCAGCATGAAGTTGCCAACCGGGTTGGACTCCTCCACCCAGAGGCGGCGGGCAACCATCAGAAACGGATGCAGCAGCATGACGCCCCCGGCGGCGTAGCCGATGTATTTATGCCAGCGCAGGGTGCTGGAATAACGCATCTGAACCGCGTTGCGCGGCAACAGGCGCGATAGCCAGAACAAGCCGAGCAGCGAGCCGAAACCGGATAGACTCACCAGCAATACGACATGCTGATAGGTAAACCGTGTTGGAACCTCCTGCGTCAGGGCCAGATAGACCGGGGCCCAGGCAAAGAAGAGCAGATACAGCGACGCGAAAATCCATTTATTCATCATATTATCCCCATGCGGTTATGGCCGGAATGGCTCTTCCGTCCGAAATGGTTATGGCATCCACCGGGCAGTATTGCTGGCAGAGGCGGCAGACCTGGCAATCCTGCGGATAGCGGATCTCGGCTTTTTTTGTTTTGGCATTCATTCGCAATACATCGGTCGGACATGTTGGAACACAGGTCCCGCAGCCGGTACATCCATCGATTCGTTCAATTCCCATAATCAGCTCCGTTTTTCCCTTAGGATGCTGCCCATTGGAACAGACGAAGATGACAAGGCGCGGCATGGGCCAATGAATTAGTTGTCATATTCCGCATCCCCTGGGAACGGATGCCGCTTTGGTGAACCATGGCTTTATTTCTCCCGCCCGATGCACTAGTGTCCCGGAATTGGAACAGGCAAACGATCACGCCTTGGAGAATGGCCATGGAGATAAAAAACGTACGCGTCAGAAAGAGGGAACTCACCTGCAGAAACTGCGACACCGAGTTTTTCGGCTACACCGGAATCCAGGAGGACGCCGATGCCGACAAGCTTTACGAATGCAACGACTGCGGCGCAATCTTCTCCCTCCCCCTCGGGGACGTCCCCGCGCTGGAGGAACGGATCGAAGGCAAATGCTGCCCCGACTGCGATGCCCCCCTCGAAGAAACCTTGGAGGAAAAAACACAGGCCGGGGTCTGCCCGATGTGCGAAGACCGCGACTACTACGGCTCGGGGGAATCCGAAGAGGTGCAGCTCGAGACGTTCAGATTGTAATTAGAGAGAGGATAGGTGTTTAAGATGGGTTTTTTATCCAATTTTTTCAAGAGTTTCGCCGCTCCCGACGTGGATCTCAAAAAGCTGATGGATGAAGGTGCGCGCGTGCTCGATGTGCGCAGCCCGGCGGAATATGCCAATGGCCACATTGAGGGTTCCATTAATATTCCGCATACCAACATCAAAGAAAGCGTCGGGAAGGTGGTGCCTGCAAAAGATGCCCTGATCATCGTCTACTGCCACAGCGGCGCCCGGGCGGCCGTTGCACGCGGCGTGCTTGAAAAAATGGGCTACACCCGGGTAACCAACGGACGAACCTATCACCACATGCTTCACCAGCTCAGCCATTAGCCGATCGGCTGGCCCATCGGCAAAAGGTGGCCGCCCGGAGACTAGGGGGGCGGGAAGGGAGGCATCCCCGGGCGGCCGGTGTTGCTAACGTCGTTGCCGCGGCGGCGGGCCGGAAGGCGCTTCGTCCGAACTCAGGTATCCATCGCTGTTTTTATCGAGTTCGCTGAAAATTTCCGCAGGACCGTCGAACTCATCCTTGGAAACCTTGCCGTCGCTATCCTTATCCAGGCGCGTCACAAAATCGCCGCCCTGCTTCTCGCCCTGCTGCTGTCCCTGCTGCTGTCCCTGCTGTTGTCCCTGCTGTTGTCCCTGCTGTTGTCCTTCTTGCCTGGGCGGACGCCCTTGGGGGGCTTCATCGGTGCCGATATAGCCATCGCCATTCGTGTCGAGCTGGGTGAAGTGTTCCGACGGACCATCGAACTCGTCCGATGAAATCTTCCCGTCGTTATCCTTGTCCAACCGCGTCACAAAATCGGCGCCGCTGGATTGTTGCCGGTTTCCGTTTCCTCCGTTGCGCTGGGCCATGGCGGTTCC
Organism: Pontiella desulfatans; assembly: GCF_900890425.1. Lineage (NCBI taxonomy): Bacteria > Pseudomonadati > Kiritimatiellota > Kiritimatiellia > Kiritimatiellales > Pontiellaceae > Pontiella > Pontiella desulfatans. Next base: position 4,198,970 of record NZ_CAAHFG010000001.1, read on the forward strand.
TGCAGCAAGCAGGACTAGAATTGCGAGTTGTGTCTTCATGAGGGTCTCCTTGGGTTGGTTGTTCCTGATGACGCCAACGATTCGAACAGATGAAAATGACACGCAGGCATGGGCGGGAATGAATTGTTTGTCATTTTGAACAGGAGACCGGCACGCCCCCACCCGTGCGCCAGCCCCCGGAACCGACAACCGGACCCCACGGAAAAGTTCACGATCGTGAATTTTTCCGTGGGGTCCGGTCTCATTGAAATCTTGTTGCGATACGCTGGATCAATTCCTGGTGCAGCGCAAAAACCTGACTGCCGGCATAGCCATTGGGCAATAATTCAGCCGGAAGCAGCGGATCGAGCGCCATGGACTGGCCATAGGCTTGGTCTTCCATTCTCAGCAGCCGAACCAGTTCTTCGTCCGAAAATCCCGCACGATCCAAGAAGGCCAGATTCTCGTTCACGAAGTCGCAGTAGCGTTGATGAACATCCTTGATGCGGTCGAAATTCCAAGCCGCCTCCACCACCGACTGGTTCCCATGGCCGAGCACCGTTCGCGATTCGAAGAGGAACGCAACACTATCGACGGCCGCCGCCCGGTCGAGGTCATCATATTCGGGCCGGATGTCCCTCGGGGTGACCCACACACTGCGCTACAGACAGCCCAACCGTTCCTTTTTCAGGAATCTCCTCAACTCATCCCGGTAGGCGCGGTCTTTTTCGGGCACATCGAACATCAATACATACCACCATTTGTTCCACTTCCGGTTCCAGAACCGCTGCGGATCATAATAGGGTGGAAGCCGATCCCTTCCGGCATCGGTCAGCCGCAGCCCCGGCATCGACCCATCGGTTCGGGACTGGACTACCAGTCCCCTTTCCCTCAAGCGGGCAAGCGAAGCATAATAGGCTTTTCGGTTGGGGTAGCAGTGGCCATAAACTTCACTGGCCCCTCGGGATAGAATGATTGCCGCCGAGCCGCCAATCAAGGAGACCAGCTCCTCGCCGGCCTTGCGGCGCATCACCGGCAAGGAAAAATCCGGATGGTGGAATGTCGCCCATTTCATGCGGGAAGTATAGCGAGCCCATGCATGTAGTCCACGGAAAAGTTCACGATCGTGAATTTTTCCGTGGGGTCCGGAAGCATCCCTTTGCTTGGTGAACGGGATGGGAACCGACCTTCAAGCGGAGCGGGGTACTGGCCAACGCGACGGGAAGCCGGCGCGGGATTATGAAAGTTTTGTAATGAATAAACCATGGTCGGCGAACCGGCGGATGTGGTATCCAAGCACCATGAAAGTATTAATTGTTGAGGACGACCGCAAGATTGCCTCCTTCGTGCAGAAGGGGCTGAAGGAACAGGGCTACGTGGTCGATGCATGCCATGATGGGGACGAGGGGTATGACCTCGCATCGGGTGAATCGTATGATGTGATCCTGCTCGACATCATGTTGCCGGGCCGCGATGGGCTCAGCATCCTGCGCACCCTGCGCGAGGAAAAGAACACGGTCCCCGTCATTTTGCTCACCGCCCGCAGTGGCCTCGACGAACGGGTCGAAGGGCTCAACATGGGCGCGGACGACTATCTTCCGAAACCCTTCTTCATGGAGGAGCTCATCGCCCGGATCATTGCCGTAAGCCGCCGCGCCTCGGGAGACCAGCTCAGCGTCCTGCACCACGGCGACCTGGAGCTCAACCTGATTACCCGCGTGGTCAAGAGCGGAGGCGAAACGCCCGAGCTGACCAGCCGCGAATTCAACCTGCTCGAACTCCTGATGCGTTCGCCCGGGCGGGTCTATTCCCGCACCCAGTTGCTCGAGCACGTCTGGGGCTACGACTTTGATCCCCAGACCAACGTGGTCGATGTCTACATCCGCCGCGTCCGCGGCAAGATCGATTCGCCCGACACCCCTTCCCTCATCGAAACCGTCCGTGGTGTCGGCTACCGGTTCAAGGCGGAAGGATAGGCAGAACAACCACGGGACACGCCGCATTCGCCACGCACCATGAGAATCTCCTTCAAATTCAAGATCGCTGTTATATCGTTCGCCGTTTCCGGGGCCTTGCTAACGGCATTCGGCCTGGTTTTTTTTGCGTTTGTCTACCAGTCCGGGATGGATCGCATGGATCGGGAAATCCGCACGTTCGCGGAATCGTCGTTGCATGGGGCCCGGCCGCCCGAGCATTGGCAGGATTTCGACAAGTCGCTGAACTTCATCTATGGCGACACCAGCGCTACGCGCATGGCCTTGCTCGTCCTCGGCATGGATGACGGCATCCAGTTCAAGTCCAAAAACGCGCCGAAGGAGCTGGCTACCCTGCCGCGGCCCAAACCTCCCGAGCAACGAATGGAACCACGCCCCGGCATTGACGAACATTTCAACACCCGGCTCGACCGGAACCAAGACGGTCGTGTTTCCTTCGAGGAGTTCGATGGCCCGCCGCACGTCTTCTTCGAAACCGACCGGAACAATGATGGATACCTGGACCGGGATGAAGCCGAGGAAATCGGCTCCCCGCCGAGGGGCAGGTTCCGTCGCAATGGCGCACCGGAAACCCCCACCTTCACCCAGGCGTTCCTGACCATGGAAACCGATTCCGGGAACTGGCGCGTCGGGACGTTCAGCGATCCCAATCTCACGGTGCATGTGGCGATGGACATGGTCGAGTTTTATTCGGACATCAACCGCTTCAGGACCGCGTTCATGATTGCCGTCCCGCTCGGATTGATTCTGATGGGCATCGCGGGCTGGTTCATGGCAGGCCGAGCCATGCAACCCGTCGCCGCCATTGCCGACACGGCGGAAGGCATCACGGCCAAAGACCTCGGCAAGCGTATCCCGATGGTTGGAAACGACATCGAGCTCGAACGCCTCGTGACGGTTTCCAACAACATGCTCGACCGCTTGCAGAAGAGCTATAACCAGGCGGTGCGCTTCAGTGCCGATGCTGCGCACGAGTTGCAAACGCCGCTCACCATTCTCCAGGGCGAGCTCGACAACGCCATCCAAAGTTCGGAAGACGGTTCCACCGAGCAGCAGAACTACAGCATGCTGCTCGATGAACTGCGCAACCTGAAGGCCGTAGTGCAAAAGTTGCTCCTGCTCGCCCATGCCGACGAAGGCCGGCTCAACATCAACCCACAATCCACCGACCTTGGGGATCTGATTGAAAGCGCGGTGGAGGACATTGAAATCATGGCGCCCGGTCTGGAAATCGAGAAGAGCATCGAAGAAGGGATCATTGTTTCCGCCGATCCCGCCCTGCTCAACCAAACGATCCGGAACATGATCTCGAACGCGGCCAAGTATGCCACGGGGAACGGGCGGGTGGTGTTTGGGCTCAAACAGGATGCCGGCTCGGCGCTCTTCACCCTGGCCAACACCGCGCCTCCGATTCCGGATGAAGACCAACCCTTGTTGTTCGACCGCTTCCACCGCGTTGACAAGGCGCGCACCACCACAGGCTCCGGCCTTGGCCTAAGCCTGGCCCGCGAGATTGCCCGCGCCCACGGCGGCGACCTCGTGCTTGCCCCCTACAACGATGGCATGGTCTCGTTCACGCTGACCCTCCCGGTCCACCCCGGCCGCTAGTGAATCGTGAGGCCATCGACGACCTCGCGGACTTTCAGCTTGAGGTCGGCGCGAAACGTTTCGTTCCCGAAGCCCTCGATCCAGAAGGCCTCGCGGAGGGAGCCCAGGATGAAGTAGCCCTCGTAGGCGAGCGGCAGTGGATTCTTCTTGAAATAGGGGCGGCTGGTGCCGCTCACATGGACCGCGCGATGGCCGTTGATTTCCGTGATCTCGTTGAAGGCGGCGTCATCGTTGATCTCGACCATCTTTCTGCGGGCGACCTGCTGGAGGGCATACTGCATTTCCATCGGAGTGATGGATGCCCATCCGCCGCCCAGTTCGTAGGTATCGGCGATGAAGCTAATGAAATAGTCGGTTCCATGTTCGAACAGAAAGCGCTCGGTGAAGGCGGCATACCAAACCGAAGCCGCACGGCGGTCTTCTTCGGCGTACCATCGTTGGAAGTCGCTCACCTGGGCCGATTCCAGGTTGGCCATGGCTGGATTGAAAATGGCCAACCCCTCCGGCACCAGCAACGAGTAGCCGTTCCACCCGACATTGGGATTGCCGATGTTCCGGCCATCGACGATGGCAGGCTGATAGGCGGTGCAACCGGCAAGCAGCACCAGGGCTATCGACAATATCAATCCCCGTAACATGGGGAAGACCGTAGGCCTTCGCGCCCCGCCCCGCAAGGCAAATCAACCAATGCGCCTAGCCGCCGGGCAGGTTCAGAACGCTGCATCCGGGCAGCGGATTCATGAACGCCTCCTTGCCCATCATATCGATGCGCGGATCCTTGTAGAGCAGCTCCTTGCCAACCTCGATGGCTTCGAGCGCTTTCGCGTAGTCCGGATCGGACCGGTCGGCAAAGACCGGCGAGCCGGCTTGCCTGCACCGTATCGAATATGACCGTAAGGCTGTTTTCGGTATACCGGGCATCGGCCACCTCGCAAACCACGTGGCCATCGGCGATCAGCTGAAACGTCCGGGGGGCATAGTCGTCGTGCTTCCACCCCGAAAGAACAACGGCCCGGAACGAGACGGGTTCTTTCCAGTCGAGACGCAGGACATACTCCCTGCCGCCGTCTTTGTCGTCCCGGTAGGTTTCCGGGTCGCCGTCGTTTGCGCCCGACACGGCGTGCCCCTGCTCCGGCATGTCGTCGGGGCTGGAGGCCTTCGCCTTGAGCGCCAGGTTTTCCGCAGGCTTCACCCCGGCAGGAAGTTCCAGGGCATGGAAAACATCCATCTCCGGCGCGAAGACATAGGCCAGCGACCGATCCATATTACCGAACTCCTCGTCCTTGAACGGGCCAATCACATGCCAGTCGCCCAGCTTCAGTTCAGCGGCAGATGCACCGATCGCCACCAGCATGCACACCAGTACGATTTTCATATTGAACTACCCAGCTTGGTTGAAATCAGACCTGCCGCTTGCCTGACCTGTTCGCCACGCTCCTTGAACAGCGAAACCGGGAAACGGCTGGAAGGCCCCGTGATCACAAGCGCGGCAACGGGAACGCCGCGCTCATCGCAAACCGGGGCGGATATGCAGTGAATACCTTCCATCTCTTCGCCGAGATCCACCGCGTAGCCAACCTCGCGCACCGTTTCCAAGGCATTGAGAAACGCCCTTCGGGAGGTGATGGTTTGACGGGTGAACTTTTTGAACGTCAGTTGGGCGAGCACAGGGTTGCGGTCTTCTTCCGGCATGAAAGCCAGCATGGCCTTGCCCGGCGCCGAAGAGTGCAGCTGGAAATGGGCTCCCGTTTCCACCACCAACCGCAGCGAGTGCGGGCTGGGCACATGGTCGAGCACGATCCCTTGCTCCCCTTCGATGGTGCAAAGCGTGACGGTTTCCTTAATCTCGTTGCGCAACGACTTCATTAGCGGCATCGAGACCTCGATCAGGCTGGTGTGCTTGAGCACATGATAGCTCATTGAAAGCAACTTGCGGCTGACGGCGAAGGTTTTCGAATCCTCGTTCCGGTCCAGATAGCCCCGCAGGTGCAGCACGCCGGTCGCCCGGAAAACGAAGTTTTTCGGCAACTCGAGCAACCGCGAAATCTCAGACGTGCCCAGCCCGTCCGGATACTCCGTGAGCAGTTCCAATATGGTCAGACCCCGCTCAAGATTGGTCATCTTGAATTCCGACAGCTGTTCCCTATTCGCTTGCAAAACCATGGCACCTCCAATATTTAGAACAACGTTCTACTTTCAGAAAGAAGGACAGGCAAGGGCAAATATTTATGACTGGGCCGGATTTCGTCCAACAGTCGGGAAATGAAGCGTCTTGGTGTAAACAATGGAACGTTCGGAATGAAAAGAGGAAACGGTGCATATTAGAACACACGTAATGATATCCATATTGGCATCAGCGGCCATTGCCTACTCCGCAACGGGATCGAAGATGAACAAAATCCCCGCGCCTCCCCCGCTCACCGATCTCTTCAATCCGGCGGCAGCCCGCAAACTGATCGCCAACGGAGTGAACAAACTGGCGTTCATCAAGCGGAACACGCTAGATGCGAACCATTTTTACACCGAATATGTCAACAGCACCTGGAAACCGGGCGGCAACATTTGCATCCTCGACCTGAAGACCGGAACCGCGCGCGAGCTGATGCCGGAATTCAGTGAAGGCGTCTTTAACCGTTTCGACGTCTCCTTCGATGCGAAAAAAATTATTTTCGACTACAAAAAAATCCATGCCGAGGGATACCGGATCTACGAAATCAACGTGGATGGCACCGGACTGCGTCAGCTCACCTTCCCCCAGGCCAACGAAGCGGCACTGGTCAAGAGCTACGGCAACAGGCAGTACCACCACGGCACCGACGACATGCATCCGTGCTACCTGCCCGATGGAAGCATCGCCTTTGTATCCACGCGCTGCCAATACAGCATTCTTTGCGATAGCGGCGATGTTTTTTCCACCAAGGTGCTCTACCGGATGGACAAGGATGGCAAGGGCATGCGGGCGCTCAGCAACAATCCGGTCAGCGAGGCCTCGCCCACCCTGATGCCCGACGGACGCATCCTCTACCACCGCTGGGAATACAACGACAAGGCGGCCGGCAACGCCAAATGCCTTTGGTCAATGCGTACCGACGGCTCCGGATCGGCCGAGGTCTACGGCAACACGCTCACCTATCCCGAAACCCTGATCTACGGCCGCGCGATTCCCGGTGCACCCGGAAAGATTCTCTCGCTGGCCTGCAGCCACTGGGGGCCGAACAACGCCATGGGCACGGTCGTCGTGATCGATACCACCAAGAATATCCGCACCAGGGAACCGCTAACCTACATCACCAAGGATGTCGATGCCCAGGCGCACAGCGGCTTCCACTTCCTGATCGACGGCCAGTGGATCCACGATAAAACCGGACTGCCCGGACGCCTGTTCAAGGATCCCTACCCCATTTCCGAAACGCTGTTCATGGCCTCCCTCAAACCCAAGGGCTACCGCTGGAACGATGTAGCCGCCTACGACCTTTGCCTGCTCGACGCGAACGGTGAAACCACCCCGCTCTACCAGGACAAATCCATCTCCTGCTGGCACGCCATGCCGCTGGCGCCGCGCACAAAACCTCCGGTTGCCGAAGGCTCCATCGATCCCGCGCTCGCGAAGAAGGGCAAAGCCGTCTGCGTGGTGGCCGATGTCTACCACGGCATGCCGGAAGTGGAGCGCGGCGCCGTCAAATACCTCCGGGTCATGGAGCAGGTCAGCCGCCCCTGGACGGTGCGCAACCGATGGCCGAACGACCGCAGCGGCATGGCGCACTCGGCCATCGGCATCGGGCGCCTCGGGCTCAAGGTGCAGCACGGCATTGTTCCCGTCGAGAAAGACGGATCGGCCCACTTCGAGGTTCCGGCCGAACGCAACATCTATTTCCAGGCGCTGGACGAAAACCATATGGCCGTACAGACCGAACGCACCTATATCAACTATATTCCCGGCGAAACGCGCAGCTGCGTGGGTTGCCACGAACTCCCCGGCGAAGTGCCGCCCGCCTCGACCGGGTTCGCCACTCCGCTGGCACTTCAACGGGTTCCGTCGCAAATGCGGCCCCAACCCGGCGATTCCAGCCCGCAAAAGACCATCAACTATCTCACGCAGGTGCAACCCGTTTGGGACAAGCACTGCATCGAGTGCCACGGTGCGGTTGATCCCAAAGGCGGCCTGAACCTCACCGGCGCCCCGACCAAACTATGGACGGTGTCGTATGAGGCGCTGATGAACAGTCGGAATCCCAGACTGGGAATCCCCTATGCCGGCGAATACATGAGCGCCAACGAGGACAAGGGGAGCGCCGACATCTCCTACCGCAATGCCTACCACTCCGGTTCGCACACCAGCCCCCTCGTCACCGTCATCGGCAACGGACGCATTCCGCTCCGCCACCCGGACGCCGATGCGATTGCCAGGCGCCTCGTCAATCCGCACAGGAACATCAGGCTGACCCAGGCCGAGTTCGTGAGCGTCGTCAACTGGCTTGATGCCTTCGGCCAGTTCTACCCCTCCTACTGGGGGCTGAAAAACGCGGCCCACGAAGGCCACGAGTTCTTCCGGCCCGACGTCGGCTTCGAGGATGCGATCAACCGCGAGATCCCTGCCACCTTCGCGCCGCTTTACGACAACCCGCCGAAGCAACCCAAGACCACCGCCCGGAGCAAATAGCACCCTATCGGTCTCGCATTCCATGGGGTGCTCGACTACCCTGCTTCGAATGAACATCAAATCCATTTATTTGGCGCTGCCGCTCCTTGCCGTCTGCATGAGCGCCTGCATCTCCGCGGAAAAAGCGGGCGCGGAAACCCCATCCGTACCCCATGAAATCCAGGCATCCCACCCCGCCCTTGCCGAAGGGAAGCCGACCCCCCAAACCCTGATCCAAACCCGCGATCCCGAGGGCAGCCTCCTGGAGTATTACCTGGACGTGGATTCGGTGATCTGCGGCGACGGACAATGCGAAATCATTTCGGTTAGGCTGTTCTGGGACCCGATCGGAACCTTCCTTCGCTACGAATTCCCCAAGGGCGGAGACCTGACTAAACGCGGGCACCAAAAGTTTTCAGCCAAAGACCATGAGAAGCTGCAGGGTATTCTCTCCGACCCGGCATCCTTGCTGAAGGAAGTGAACCCGAAGGATGTTGTTTCACCGGCCCAGGCCCAGACGGGTGATGAAATCGATGGCTCGTCCGGGGCCACCCTGCTCTCGGATAAATCGGCGATCGTTTCCGGCGCGGTCTACACCTGCTATACCCTGTGGCACTGGGTCAACAGTCCGCTGCAGGCCACGATCAGCGGCATTTCCGCCAAGGAGATGAACAACCGGCAACTCATCGACTATCTCAACAGCACCGATGAGCAACGGATCGAATTCGCCATCACCCGACTCTCCGAACGGGGCACGAAGGATGAATCCACCAAGGGGGCCGTCTATAACCAGGCCCTTAACGGAAACACGGGGCTGGCGAGTGCCGCGATCGGCTATTTCGAAAGCCTTGGAGCCGAAAACTACTACGAGGCCATCGCAAAACTCTTTAGCCAGGGTTCGTCCAAGAAACAGGTGCTCTATCTTTCATCCTTGGTTTCAACCGATCTACCGGCCCCCGATGGATTCTACGACCACCTAAGCAACAGCCTGCCCGAACTGGAAAGCTATTATGAAGTCCACTTGCTGCTGAACCTGATGACCGACAAGAACCGCGAATCACCGGAGGTCGTTGCGAATGTCCTTGTGCTGCTCGACAACAAGTCGTTTTTGATCGGCCGCCGGGCCTATAATTTCCTGAAAGACCTTGAACTGCCGGAACCGCAGCTCGCACAGGTCGAAGCCTTCCGCACCAAATACGCCGACCGATTGTGAGGAAGGCCGCTTCCGCCACGACGAAGACCACCCGATAGAGGCGGATATTCAGGGCTTATTGGTGGAAAGAAAGCTTGCCTTTGCAGGACAATTGTCTTATCAATTACGCCAGATGACAGGAGAAACCCATGAAGAAGCCCATAAAATATCCGACAGCGGAAGAGGCTCCGACCGATCTGATGGTCGAAGAACCCATTGCGATTTTCGGCCGGGTTGATAGCCGCGAAGAGGTCATCACCCGCATCAAGAAAGGCCTTCCCACCGCGAGCTTTGAAAAGCTGCGGGAAGAATTCGGGGTGACCGCCGCCGAGCTGGCGAAAACGTTGAACATCAACATGAGGACACTTGCGCGAAGGAAGCAAAGTGGTCGACTCGATGTTGATGAGTCGGAACGGGTGTACCGCTTGGCGCGGCTTTATCAGATTGCACTGAATCTCTTCGAGGATGCCAGCCTCGCCCGGCGCTGGTTCGCGGCACCCAAGGATATTTTCGGGGGCCAGACGCCGCTCAACTATGCGGACACCGAACCCGGCGCACAGGAAGTGGAAAAACAATTGCGCCGTTTGGAACACGGCGTCTTCTACTAAGGAAACCCCATGCCCCGGGCCTGGCGACTCGTTCATAAAAAATATGCCGCATCCGCCTTCAGCGGCGAAGGCTCCCGGTTGGCAGGAGGCCGCTGGAACTCCGAAGGATACCCCGTCGTCTATACGGCGGGCTCCCTTTCGCTCGCCTTGCTCGAAATCATTGTCCACCTGGAATTCAAAAAGGCGCTGCAACACTACAAAGCCATCCCGGTTGACATTCCCGAAAGCGAACTGCTGGCCGTCGACGCCTCTAGACTCCCGTCCGGATGGAACGAACCGCTACCGCACTCCTCCACCCTGCTGATCGGCAACCGCTGGCTGCAGGATCAGGGTTCGGCGGCCATGATGGTGCCCAGCTCCATTGTTCCCATCGAATCAAACTTCCTGCTGAATCCGCAACATCCGGGCTTTGGCAAACTGACCATCGGAACCGCCATCGACCTGCCACTGGATCCCCGCGTTCTGAACAAACTGAAATAGGTCAACCCACACACCAAACATCATACTTGCATAAGTATGATATTTCCGGCGACAGGCCCTGGCAGATTGAACGAAAGGGTCATACGGCACCCGAACGGTGGATTTCGTGGCCTGGCTTTACGTGGAAGTAGCGCATTGCCCCTGCGCTTTCGTTTCAAAAAAAGCCTGGGCACGTCGACTTATGCGACGGCAATGCGGGCGGGATCGTTCCAGAGGTTGTCCACTTCCCCGGGATCTTCGTGCAGGTCGAACATTTCACCGCGGTCGGGTTGACGGTGTACGCGCGGTTGTAGGTGGCGCCCTGCGCTGCCAACCGGTCCGGATTGGCTGTTTCCATCTATGGATCAAGGAACCCCATGGTGTTCCAATGCTGCTGGCCGCTTCCTGATGCTGGATGATCCGTTCCCCGGAACATACGCATGCCAATGCAGGAATACGCCCCCTGCTTTTTTGATTTTCGTCTAAAGTAGGTCGGCAGGTTGCTTTTAAGCCAACTTGCTGGTAAATATTATGATGTTTTTATCAATACCTTCATCATGACGCATGGGAGATTTCGAATGAAAGCAATCCAATTGGCAGTTGCAACCGCATTAATCGGCATATCGGCCTTCGCCTCCGGCTACAGGGTCGAGACCCAGATCGGCAAGGACAAGCTTGGATTTATCAGCCAATTGGCGATTGGATCCGACGACTCGATCTGCGTCCTCGAAAACAACGGGAAAGTCTCCCGCTTCAACGGCGACGGTTCCCTTGCCGGAACCATCGAAACCGAAATGGAAAACACCACGGCCATTGCGGTTTCCCGGAACGGGAATATCCATGTGTTTTCAACACAGACCGAAGTGAAAAAGGTCAAGTCGGGAGCCCGCATGAGGGAAGTCCATGTTCCGGTTGGCGTTGAACACGGCGTATTCGATGCCTCGGGGAAAAAGCTGAAAAGCAACAAGCTTGATAACCTTAAATCAGCCAAGGCGGCGAAGATCCTGGATGGCAAACTGGTGGTGGCGGATCTCACGGCGCGCGCACTGGTTTTCCACGACCTGGAAACCGGCAAGGAAACCGCGCGGATCAAGAAGGGACTCCGCCTGTGTTGCGGCATCTTCGATTTTTGCGAAGCCCCCGACCGGACCGTGGCGGTCTCCAACCTCGGCGCGTTCAAGGTGCAGCGCTATGACCTGAACGGCAACATCGTTATGGAGTTCGGCCAGCGCGGGCGCGGCCTCGACGATTTCCAGGGATGCTGCAACCCGGTGAGCGCGGCCTACCTGCCCGGCGGCACCATCCTCACCGTTGAAAAAGATCCCACCCGCATCAAGGTCTACGATGCCGCCGGCAAAAACGCCAAGCAGATCGAAGGCGTTGAAGAACTCGTTAAAGGTTGCAGTTTCATCCCGACCGCCGTCGATAGCAAAGGCAACATCTACCTTGCCGCCAACACCAAGGGCTACATCGTCAAATGCGTAAAATAGGACTCAGTCTTTTTGCACTGGCACTGGCCGGTTGCATCACCAGGCCCACCGATCCACTGGCCCTGAAGATTGCGGTCAACGACATCTACTGCACCGACACCGCCTGCTTCTGCGTGCACGATGTCGCCGCACGCGGCTACACCCCGACCGTGGACACGTTGAGAGCGGAACACGGCATCGAGCTGGAGTTCACCTACTTCACGGAACCCTACCAGCTGGAGGAGGCCATCCTGTCCGGCCAATTCGACGGTGTGCTTGCAAAACCGTGGACGGCCTTGCGCCTTCAAAGGCAGGCCGGAGCCGAATTCCAGCGCATCGCCGACGTGCTCGACCCCAACGATAACCGCTGGCTAAGCGGCATCGTGATCGTCCCGGCCGACTCCCCCATCCAAACCCTGGAGGAACTGAACGGGAAACACGTCTACCTCGGCCAATCCGACGCCTACGAAAAACACCAGGCCGCCAAACGGCTCTTCGAACTCAAAGGCATCAAGCCCGCAAAAGTAGGCACCAAGGCCAGCTGTTCCGAAAACATCGGGGTGCTGCTGGATGAGGAAGCCGATGCCGCCGTCATCAGCGACTACGCCCTCTCGGCCGACTGCGCCGTCGATTTCGCCAATCCCGGCGACTTCCGCACCCTCGAACACACCGAACGGATTCCACTGACCTCCTTGATGCTCGACATGAAACGCGTGGGTCCACCGGAGGCGGAACGCCTGAAAAAGGCTCTGCTTTCCATCTCGGGCAGCCAGGCCGACGAATCCCTGCTAGGCCAGGGTTTCGTGGAGCCCGCCCCCTGGAACCCACCAGAATTGGAGCACACGCCATGAAGCGAAGAAACCATCTAAGGATCGTCGGCCAGCTGCTCGGCATCTCCGTGTTGGGCGGTGCAGCCGCGCGCATCTTTTCCCCACCCTCGGAAGATGCCGAATTCGTCGCCCAGGGGCGCCGTTTCGCCTGGCAGATCATTCCCGGAAAATGCCGGCATTGCGGCATCTGCGAGACGGCCTGCGTCCGCAAGCCTTCGGCCGTCAAGGCGCTCAACGATCCGAAAAAATGCTCCAACTGCGTAGTCTGCTACGGCCACATCACCGATACCCACATCGACTCCAACAAGATCGATTCCGAAGGCGACCGCGTTTGCCCGGTCAATGCCGTCACCCGCATCAACTTCAGCGGCGGCGCCGACGGCATGTTCCTCTATGCACAGGATCCCAAACGTTGCATCGGCTGCGGCAAATGCGTCAAGCGCTGCAACCACCACGGCACCGAATCGATGTTCCTCGCCATCCGGCCCGACCTGTGCCTCGGCTGCAACGAATGCGCGATTGCCCTGGCCTGCCCGCACGACGCCATCGAACGCATACCCCGCGAAACGGTCGACGACTACCTGGGCGACTACTGGTTCGATTCCACCTATATGACGGGGGAAGGCGCTTGATCCGGATTTTGCTCATCCTCTTCCTTGCGCTCGCCCCGATCGGAGCAACGGTCGCCCAGGAATCCGACGAATGCCATCGTCCCCCGACACAGGAGTTGGCCGACTACAAGGAAACCTACGTTCCCCAGGAATTCCACTGGGAATCGTTTGGCTGGGAAATCGCCGACGTGATTGCGCTGGCCATCATGCTGGCCATTGGCAGCCTGCTCTCCGTACGGCACCTCCAGCGCCATTGGTTCACCGCACTGGCGGGCATTGCCCTGCTCTACTTCGGCATCGTCCGCGGCGGTTGCATCTGCCCGGTCGGCGCCACCACCAACTTTTTCATGGGTCTTGCCGCGCCCGAGTTGATTGGCAAGCTGGTGGCCGTCTTGTTCCTGCTGCCGCTGATCGCCGCATTTTTCTTTGGCCGCGTCTTTTGCTCGTCCGCCTGTCCGCTCGGCGCTATCCAGCACCTGCTCTCCCGCAAGAACGGCATCCAGCTCCCGACCCTCCTCAACAAGATCCTGCGGCTCATCCCCATTGCCCTGCTCATCGCCACTGCCTGGGGCGCATTGCGTAGCGGCATCTTCCTCGCCTGCAAGCTCGATGTCTACAAACCCATCTTTTTCACGGGCCACGCCTGGTTCGGGCAGCTCGCCGACCGCGTGGGCGAAGGCTCCATGGAACCGGGGCTGTTGATCGTCGGCAACCTGCTGAACTGGCTTGTCCTGCTGGCGGTACTGGCGCTGGGCATTTTCATCCCGCGCCCGTTCTGCCGCTTCGCCTGCCCCTACGGCGTCCTGCTCGGATTCTTTTCGAGGGTCGGGCTGCGCAAACGGCACATCGATGCCGAAAGCTGCTTCGCCTGTGTCCAGTGCACCAGGACCTGCCCCGTGCAAGCCATTACCGCCGACCGGGAAAAGCGCAACATCAAGGTTTCCGACTTCCACTGCGTCCAGTGCGGCCGTTGCGACGTAACCTGCAAGGCGGATTCCTTCCAAAGCCCCTCCCCCTATCCAGAGACACGCTTTCCGAACATCGGTAAGAACTAGCGGATTTCCCCCCAGCGAGAACCACATCCCCCCGCAAACAAAGACCCGAACAAATGACGCACATGATGATCATATTCCGCCTTTATATTAGTGTATTATAATATTCTGTTATTTGGCTTTATTTTCTCTTGCGCCGGTGTATTTTAGCAACCATGAAACCATGCAATTTCGAGATCTTTGAACTGCAGGCCGACCTGTACCAGACGATGGCCAGCCCCAAACGGCTGGCGATCGTCGAGCTGCTGAGCCACGGGGAACAGTGCGTGGGCGCCATCGCCGAGACCCTCGACTCATCTGTCAGCGCCATCAGCCAGCACCTGCGGAACATGAAGGACAAGAACGTCGTGGTCACCCGCAAGGATGCCCAGACCGTCTACTACCGCCTCAAGAATCCCAAGATCATCGAAGGCTGCCACCTTGTCCGTGAAATCCTGCTCGAAGAGATGGAAGCGCAGGGCCGCAAGGCGCGCGACTACGACGAAGAAACCGTATTAACAAACTAACCCCAACCGCTGGAGAAACACCATGAGCGAAGAACAAGCCAACCTTGAAGAAATGATCAAACAGCTGACCGCCCGCGTGGAGGAGCTCGAAGAAAACGCGCCCGGCGACAAGCTGACGCTCGGCGTCATGAGCGGGGATCTCGACTATACCATCGCCGCCTTCATCATCGCCCTCGGTGCAACGGCCTACGACATGGAGGTGGATATGTTCTTCACCTTCTGGTCGCTCTCCGCCCTGCGTGATCCGAAGAAGAAAGTGAAGAAGGACTTCCTCGGAAAAATGTTCGGCGCCATGTTGCCGTCCAGCTCAAAGAAGCTCCCGCTTTCCAAGATGCAGATGATGGGCATGGGCCCGCCAATGATCCGCGCGGTGATGAAAATGCACAAGGCCAAGTCGCTCGAAGAGCTGATGGCCGACGCCGCCGAATTCGGCGTCCGCATCCATATCTGCGAAATGTCCATGGGCGTCATGGGCATCAAAAAAGAAGAAATCATCGATTACCCGCATCTGGACTTCGTCGGCGTCGGCACGTTTGTCGATATGTTCCAGGGCTCGAAGCAGTGCTTCTTTATGTAGGGGAATGATGAGTGAAACGTGAGGCGTGATTTTTGAAGTTCACGCCTCACGGCTCACTCGTCACGCAATTTTCAATCAACTAACAACGACAGGAGAACAACCATGAGTGAAGAACTGAAAGCATTGGACGTAGCCATTGAAGTAGACGCACGCGGAACCGCTTGCCCCGGCCCCTTGCTGGAAGCCAAACGCGCGATTGCCGATTGCCCCGTCGACGGTGTGATGTGCGTACTTTCGTCTGACGAAGGCACGATCATCGATATCCAGCGCTGGAGCAAAAAGATGAAGCACGAATATGTCGGCGACTATGAAGACGATGGCTTCTGGCGTGTCTACATGAAGAAACTCGGGTAACCGTTTTTCTTCCGTTACCGGTTGTCGGTTACTGGTTATCAGTGACCGGCTTCCGGAACCGCTTTGATAACCAATAACCAGCAACTGACAACCCGAGCAGAGCGATGATGAAAAGCAACGAACCGCAACCCAAGATTCTGGTCTTCTCGACCAACAGCATTTCGGATCCAGGCATCGACCTGGCCGGAAGCGCCCACATGCACTATTCCACCGCGGTGCAAGTGATTCCCCTGCCCTGCTCCAGCGGCGTCAAGCCTTCGTGGATCGTCCACGCCATCAAGCAGGGCTTCGACGGCGTCTTCGTGGCAGGCTGCGGCGGCGACTGCGCCTTCCTGGCCGACTGCACCCCGCGCACCAGCGCGTTGATTAAACAGGCGCAGGAACTGATGAAGGAAAACGACATCAGCCCGAAGCGGCTCAAGATGTCAGGCCTCTGCTCGGTCTGCGCCGACAACTTTGTGGCGCACATGAACGCATTCCAGAAAGACCTCATCAAGTTGGAGGAACAATGAGCGATAAAAAAGAAATGGACTACGATGTAATGGTGGTCGGCGCCGGAACGGCCGGCATGGAAGCCTCCCTTTCCCTCGGCGACATGGGCTTCAAGGTGCTGCTCGTCGAAAAAGACCCCAGCATAGGCGGCCGCACCATTCTGCTTTCCAAGGTGTTCCCTACCCTCGACTGCGCCAGCTGTATTTCGACCCCGAAAATGGCCCAGAGCCTGCACCACCCGAATATTACGTTGATGACCTACAGCGAAGTCGATGGCGTCACGAAAAACGCCGACGGCACCTTCCACGTCAACATGCACAAGAAGCCGACCTATGTCGACCAGACCACCTGCACCGGCTGCGGCCAGTGCGAAAGCGTCTGCACCGTGCCGATTCCCGACGAATATAACTACAACATGATTGCCCGCCGCGCCGCGCACATCCCCTTTCCGCAGGCCATTCCGAAAAAGGCGGTCATCAGCCGCAGCGCGCAACCGCCTTGCACACACACCTGCCCGGCCGGCGTTAAGCCGAGCGGCTTTGTTTCGCTGGTGCGCTCCGGGAAATATGAAGAAGGCTTCAAGCTCCACCTGGCCGACGCCCCGCTCGTCGGCAGCCTCAGCCGCGCCTGCTACGCCCCGTGCGAAGGCGAATGCACCCGCGACGAAATGGAAGGCTCGGTCAACATCCGCGCCATCAAGCGCTTCATGGTCGATTGGTACTACGACCGCCATCCCGAGCCGGACTACGGCCCGGTTGAAACCCAGCTCGATTCCAAGGTCGCCATCATTGGTTCCGGCCCCGGCGGACTGACCGCCGCGTTCCACCTGGCCAAACAGGGCCATCAGGTGACGGTCTTCGAATCCGAACCGCAGGCCGGCGGCATGCTGCGCCACGGGATGCCCGCCTACCGCATGCCCAAGTCGCTGCTCGACCGCGATATCAAAAACATCACCGCTCTTGGCGTAGAGATTAAAACCAGTACACCGGTCGAAAGCATTGCCTCCCTCAAGGAAGCCGGCTACGACGCCGTCTTCGTGGGCGTCGGCAACCAGAATCCGCGCATTATTCCAATCACCGGAAACAATCTCGCCGATGTTACCGACTGCATGTCGTTCCTGAAAGACACCAATGTCGGCGACGAACTGCCCGACATCGAAGATAAGGATTTTGTCGTGCTCGGCGGCGGCAACGTGGCGCTCGATGTGGCCCGCGCCGCGGTTCGCATGGGCACCAAGAGTGTTTCGATCGTCTGCCTGGAAGAAAAAGACCAAATGCCTGCGCTCGACTTCGAAGTCCGCGAGGCGGACGAGGAAGGCATCACGTTCTACACCGGCGTCTCCACCAAGCGCATCTACACCGATGATGCCGGCAACAGCATCCTGGAAGTGCTGAAGGTCGACCAAATCAACTTTGACGAAAACGGCCGCATGACCGGCTTCTCCACTGCCGAAGGATCGGAACAGCAGATTCCCGCAGACGTGGTGGTGATGGCCGTCGGCCTTTCGCCGAGCACCATCCCGTTCGAGAATGAGCTGGAGCTCAACGGCAACAAAACCATCCCGGTTAACAAGCAAACCCTCCAGACCGCGGATCCGATGGTCTTTGCCGGCGGCGATGCCGTGCTCGGCCCGTCGATCATCGTCGAAGCCATGGGACAAGGCCGCAAAGCCGCGTTCTACATCGACCGCATGCTCAAGGGCGAATCGCTCGACGTTGGCTTTGAAGTAGAGCTGGAAGCGGCCGACAAAGAGGAGATTCTCTCCTGTTCGAAGAACTGTTCCTCTCTGGCCCCGACCGCAATCCGCGAACTCGAACCGCACAAGCGTATTCAAAGCTTCGAGGCCTATGAAGAAACCATGACCGAAAGCGAGGCGCGCCATTCCGCCAACCGGTGTTTAGGTTGCGGCGAGTGCTCGCAATGCCGGGAGTGCGTGAATGTCTGCCCCGGCGACTGCATCAACTTCAACATGGGCACGGACAACCTCGAAATGACCGTCGGCTCGGTGATCATTTCCACCGGCTACGAAATTCTCGATCCGGCCGGCAAGGAACTCATGGGTTACGGCAGATATCCCAACGTCATCTCCGGCCCGCAGATGGATCGCCTGCTGGCGCCGACCCGCCCCTACAACGGCGTGCTGCGCCCGTCGGACGGCAAGGAACCGGAAAACATTGCCATCGTACTCTGCAACGGTTCGCGCGACCACACGGTCTGCAACCCGCTCTGCTGCCGCATCGGCTGCATGTATTCCGCCAAGCACGCGCAGCTCGTGATGGGTGCGCTGCCGATGGCGGATGTGACCATCTACTACATCGACTTCCGCGCGTTCGGTAAAGGCTACGACGAATTCTACGAACAGTCGAAGGGCATGGGCGTGCAGTACACCAAAGGCAAGGTCGCCCGGATCGATGAGATCGAAGGCGGCAACCTGAAGGTGCACTACGAAGATATGGAAGGCGAAGGCGGCCTGCAGGAAGCGGAGCACGACATGGTCGTTCTGACCGTCGGCTTCCTGCCCAATCTCGAATCGCTCAAGCTCTTCAAAGGCAGCGAACTCGAAGCCGATGAATTTGCCTACATCAAGGAACCGGACGCGACCTCGCAACCGGGACGCACCAACATCGAAGGCTTGTTTGCCGCCGGCACCGTCATCGGTGCACGCGACATTCCGGACACGGTACTCCATGCCTGCGCTTCGTCCGCCCAGGCCGCAGGATACATTCAAAAGCTGAGGAACGCGTGATGCAGCGGCGCAGTGAATTTTTGATTGCCGATTTTAGATTGCCGATTTGCGGAACTCAGGCGGCGTTGGCCTTTTTTATGAGAAAGGCGTCGCAGACCCACCAATCGGAAATCAAAAATCAAAAATCGGCAATCCCCAGCCAATCACTTGAGGTTGCATAATCATGAGACGAAACATGACCGAAGATTTAAGGAGACGGAACTAATGGCTACGGGAAGAAAAATCGGGGTTTTCATCTGCCACTGCGGCGGGAATATTTCGGACTACGTTGATGTTAAGGCGGTCGCCGAGGCCGTTGCGACGGAGCCGGGCGTGGTGGTTTCCAAGAACCACATGTTCACCTGCTCCGACGCGGCCCAGCAGGAAATGATCGACGACATCGAAGGGCTGGAGCTCGACGGACTCGTGATTGCCTCCTGCTCGCCGAAACTGCATATGTTCACCTTCCGCGACATGGCGGAACGCGGCGGTATCAACAAATACCAGTATGTGCACGTCAACCTGCGCGAGCAGTGCTCGTGGGCGCACACCAACGACAAAACCGGGGCCACCGAAAAGGGCATCGCCCTCGTCCGCGCCGGGATCGCCAAGGCGTCGCTCTCCGTTCCGCTGACCGCGCTGCGGGTCGACACCATTCCGAAGGTGCTGGTGATCGGTGCAGGCATCAGCGGCCTGCGCGGCGCTCTGGCCCTTTCCGACATGGGCCTCTCCGTTTTCATCGCTGAAAAACAGAAGGAAGCCGGTGGTGCTGTGAAAAACTGGGGCCGCATGGCGCCGGACGACCAACAGGGAAGCACCATCGTTCAGAACCTGCTCGACGAGGTGAAGAAGCGCGAGAACATCATGCTCTACACCGATGCCGAAATGATTGAAAAGAGCGGCTACATCGGCGACTTCAAGGTCACGCTGCGGGTCGGCGAGAAAGAAGCCGTTCAACTGCAGGTTGGCGCAATGCTCGTGGCCACAGGCTACGATAACTATCAACCCGCCGAAGGCGAGTTTGGTTATGGTCTCGACGGTGTGGTTACCCTGCCCGAGTTCCGCGACTTCGCCGACCAGCAGGAAGGTGAGCTCACCTACAAAGGTAAGGCCGTTAAGAACGTGGTGTTTGTCTACTGCGTCGGCAGCCGCCAGAAAAAAACCGAAGCCTGCCCCGAGCCGAACCAGTATTGCTCGCGTTATTGCTGCAACGCCGGCACGCACATGGCCGTCTGCCTTGAAGACCGGCCGGGCGAGCTGAACCAGTATCACCTCTATCGCGACATCCGCACCTACGGCCACAACGAAACGATCTACGAAGAAGCCCGTACCCGCGGCGCCGTCTTCATGCGCTACCCGGACGCCGATGCGCCAACGGTTGCCAATACCGCCGACGGCCTCGTTGTTACGGTGAAGGACAAGCTGATGGGCGGCGAGGAAGTTGAAATCCAGGCCGACCTCGTCGTGCTCATCACCGGCATGATACCGAAGAAAAACGAAACCCTGATGAACCTGCTCAAACTGCCGGTCAGTAAGGACGGTTTCCTGAACGAGCTGCACATCAAGCTGCGCCCGGTGGAAACCGTGATCGACGGGGTCTTCCTAGCCGGCGCGGCGCAGAGCCCGAAGACCATGGCCGAAAGCGTCGGCGCATCGCTCGCGGCGGTCAGCAAGGCCGGCGGTCTGCTGATGAAGGGCTATGTTGATCTCGAGCCACTGATTGCGCGGGTCGATACCGACAAGTGCCTGTGGTGCGATGAGTGCCTGAAGGCCTGCCCCTACGGTGCCATCGAAAAGATTCACTACGGTGAAAAGGAAGTGGCCTTTGTGGTCAAGTCGCTCTGCAAAGGCGAAGGCGCCTGCGTGCCGATCTGTCCGCACGATGCTCTGGATGTCGAAGGCTATACCGACCAGCAAATCACGGCAATGATTGATGCCTGCAGCAAAGAGGTGGTGACCGCATGAGCACGGCAAGACGCGATATGCGCGAAGTGATGCGCGACGAAATGATTATGCGGGATCGCATTGTGGCGATCCTGCAGGAGGAAGCCAAAACGGTGCCGGAAGTTGCGGAGGCGCTCGGCGCCCCCGAACATGAAACGGTCTACTGGATGATGGCGATGCGCCGCTACGGCATGGTTGAGGAGATCGGCCGCCCGGATATCGACGGCTACTTTAAATACGAGTTCAGGGAACAGGAGGAAGAAGGCCATGAGTAGGGTATCATCAAAAATGGCTTTGGCCGTAAAGTGCTCCGACACATTCAACGCCGACGCCTGCATGCACTGCGGCGTCTGCACCGCCGTCTGCCCGATGGGCATCGAAATGCTGCCACGCAAACTCTTCCGCTATGTCCAGGTCGGGCTCGAGGACAAGGTGCGGGAAAATATTTCCACCATCTATTCCTGCCTGCTGTGCGGCATGTGCGCGGAAAACTGTCCGGCCGAAGTGAACATTGCCGACAACGTGCGCTTCCTCCGCAAATACATTAACGAAAACGAATTCAATCTTTCCTAAGGAGCCGCCATGCCATTGCCAACCAAAGACATTCTGGGGATTCTGGCCGACAACTTGAACCAGCGTAAAAGCGTGCTGCCGATCTCATCCGCCGCCGCAACGC
Organism: Pontiella desulfatans; assembly: GCF_900890425.1. NCBI lineage: Bacteria > Pseudomonadati > Kiritimatiellota > Kiritimatiellia > Kiritimatiellales > Pontiellaceae > Pontiella > Pontiella desulfatans. The sequence continues at coordinate 4,220,685 of NZ_CAAHFG010000001.1, forward strand.
GCTGGGCCAAGGGGCTCGATCTTCCAAAGGGTGGAAAAACCGTTCTCTACACCGGACACCTCTACCAGCTCATCCCGATCATCGATGCGATGGCCGGCCAGATGGCCAAGTTCGAAGATTCCGCGCTGACGAAATATTTCGGCCTCGGCCGTAATGTGAACAAGTTCATTAACATGACCTTCTTCATGGGCATGATGGCCTCAAAGGACGAGCAGAAAGACTACGACCGCATGCTGCGCAACATTGCCTTGCTGCTCAAGAAAGCCAGCGTCGATTTCGGCTATCTCTACGGAGAAGAGCTCTATTCCGGCGCGCTCGTCTACGACGAAGGCGTCGACGGATCGTTTGCCAAACATGCGCAGCGCGTGGCCGAACTATTCAAAAAGAACGGTGTGGAAAAAATCATCACGGTTGACCCGCACACGACGCACACTCTGCGCACCGTTTTCCCGGAATTCGTGAAGGGTTTTGACATTGAAGTTAAGAGCTACCTCGAAGTGCTTGCCGAAAGCGGCATCGAACCGACGACGCAGATCAGCGATGAACTTTCGATTCATGATTCCTGCGTCTATGCCCGCCATGAAAACGTGGTCGAACAACCGCGCGCCCTGCTGGCAAAGACCGGGGCAAAAGTGAACGAGCCTCGCCTGTGCGGCAAGAACACGCATTGCTGCGGTGGCCCGCTGGAATCGCTCTTTCCCAGCGAGTCGCACCGCATCGCCGGCAATCGCGCGGAGCAACTCAAAGAAAGCGGCGGCAGCATCGCCACCATGTGCCCGATCTGCCTGGTGAGCTTAAGAAAAGCCGCCAAGGGATCGGTGAAGGTGAATGATCTATCCGATACGCTTGCAAAGGCGTATGGGGTGTAGCCTAGTCAGTCCTCCGAAACCGCCCCCCCTTCGGGCGATGAAGCGGTGCTACACCATGGGTCAATTCATGCATGGCAACAATGATCTCTGATTCTTGGAAGAAAAGAAAAGGCCCCGTAAGCGGGGCCTTTTTGATATCCTTGGGTTTGGGGGCGTTTAGAAGGTGTAGGTCACGCCAGCGGTCAGCGAGTTCTGGTACATAGTGATTTCGGTGCCAGCGCCCATTCCTCCCGCATCTTTTCCATTGGCCGTAACCGAATTCTCCAATGCATGGATATAGGCAAAATGAGCCGCCCACTTTTCCCATGCATAGGATGCACCGCAAGCCAAATGCGTTTCCATGATGGCCGGGAACAATGCATTGCCGAAGGCCGTGTTTTCATCAATAGGAGACTTGCCATAGGAGATGCCGCCGCGGAGGGTCAACGCATCGGTAGCGCCCCATGTGATACCAGCCTTAACAATATTCTGGTTGTCCCAATTAAAGGTATCGCCCAAGGTATCAAGCTCATCCCAACCAACCCACCGATAGTCCAGAGCGAGCTCAAGATTATCCAGTACGTTATAAGCCGCGCCGACCGTAAGCTGCTGAGGAAGGTTCAGGGATCCACCCAGAAGCCCATTGTAATCGTCGAATTCCGACATCCACTGCTCGGTCATATAGCTTCCGCCAATGGAAAGTGCGCCAATTTTCTGGTTCACACCAACGATGGCACCAATACCATATGCGGTATCCCACTCACCGGATGCATAATCATAGGGTCCGGGAGGGGGAATTGTGGGATCCTGAATGAGCATATCGGTTTTGAGGCGGGACAAGACAAAGATCGGCCCGGCACCAACGCTAAAACCGCTGTCCTTCGCTTTATAGGCATAGGTCGCTGTCATCTTGGCGATGGAAAGCTCGGTCATCATGTCACCGGTGGACTGAGGCTGGCCTGTAGGATCCTGGGAGATACGGTTATTACCATAGTCAACGCCCATGCCGCTGGTTCCATAGATACCCAGACCGATAAAACCATTTTCACCATGGCAGCATCCAAAGGAGCCACTAATCGAAGGTATCACAAACGCACTGCTGTCTTCTTGTGCACCGACACTGCCAGAGCCGTCAGGGTTTGCCCGGTAGCTAACGGTCGAATCCATGGTCCGCACGGGTGCGAAAATCTGAAGCGAGGCATCGACGCCCATATCCACGTCGGTCAGTCCGGCGGGGTTGAGGATGAGCCAGGTGGAATCTTTGGCCGAGGCGACTCCGGCGCCGGCGGTTCCCTGCTGAACCGGACCGATACCGATGAGGTTGATGCCTTCCGTGGCGAATAGTTGGGTGGTTGCTGCCGCCGCGATTATCGCGGTGGTGATCAGATGTTTTTTCATCCCCTGGCTCCTTATGGGTTAAGTGACGCGCTACCTATACGCGTTTTATAGATATACACCATTTTAAGCGCCAGAATTCAAGATTAATATATCGATATTATAATATTCTATTATACGTTAGCTGATCATCATGTGCGCATTTCCCGCGCGATGGACCGGGGCTAATCCATTGAAATAGTTGAACAATTGGTTTGGGCATAATATGAAAATATTATAATGCTTAGTGTATTGAATTTGGAGAGATGCATGGTTAAGCAAGAACGAGATGCGGCGGCCGAAGTGCTCAAGGCCCTCGCCCACCCGGTCCGACTTGGTGTGATTGAGATTCTGGCCAGCGGGGAGCGGACGGTAACCCAGCTTTATGAAGAACTCGGGTGCAGCCAGTCGATGATGTCTCAGCAGTTGAAAATCCTGTGCCAGCAAAAGCTGGTGGAGATTCGCAAGGACGGCACGCAGAAATACTGCAGCCTGTGCAACCGCGACTTCCTGAAGGTGTTCACCTGCATGCACAAACATCTGCGCCAATTTTTGAATTTCCAGGACTAAGGTCCTGATTTTTAACCACTCGTATATTATATTATTATTATGTTAGTATGTTTATGATTAGAAAGGTCATCTTATGAATATGAAAAAGCTACTCATCATTGGAGGCGTTGCCGGCGGAGCCAGCGCTGCGGCGCGTGCGCGTCGTCTGGACGAAAATGCGGAAATCATCCTGTTTGAACGCGGGCCGGATATTTCGTTCGCCAACTGCGGCTTGCCCTACCACATCGGTGGCGCGATTGCCGAACGAGACAAACTGCTGGTCACCACGCCCGCCGCCATGGTTGCCAAGTTTAACATCGATGTGCGGGTGCTGAGCGAAGTGGTTTCCATCGACCGCGACAAAAAGGAACTCACCATCAAGAACCTCAAGACCGGCGAGGAATATACCGAAGCCTACGACGCACTGGTTCTCAGCCCCGGCGCGGCCCCCATTCGCCCGCCGATTCCCGGTATCGACCAACCTAACGTGCTCACGCTTCGCAACCTCGAAGACATGGATCGGATTATCGAAGCGTTGGCAGGCAAGAAGAGCGCCGCCGTGATTGGCGGCGGATACATTGGCCTCGAAATGGCCGAGGCGCTGCGGGAAAAGAAATACGACACCACCCTGATCGAGCTGGCCCCACAGGTCATGGGCCCGGCCGATCCCGAGATGGCCAGCCTCCTGCACCAGGAACTGCGGCTCTTCGGGGTTAATCTCAAGCTCGAAACCTCGGTGACCGCCTTCGAAGAAGCCCGAAACGGGGTTGATCTGATCCTGAGCGACGGCGATCGCCTGCACGTCGATGTGGCCATCCTGGCGATCGGAGTAAAACCGGAGGCAACCCTCGCCATCGACGCGGGGCTGGAGCTCGGGGTTACGGGCGGCATCAAGGTGGACGACCACATGCTAACGTCCGATCCGTCCATTTATGCCGTCGGCGACGCGGTCGAAGTGACCGACTTCACCACCGGGCAGCCGGCGCTGATTCCGCTGGCCGGCCCCGCCAACCGCCAGGGGCGCATTGCGGCCGACAATATTTTCGGGGGCGACAGCTCCTACAAAAACACGCAAGGAACCGCCATCTGCAAGGTCTTCAACATGGCGATCGGCATGACCGGCCTGAGCGAAAAAATGGCAAAGCGCACCGGGGTATCCTATGAAAAGGTCTATGTGCACCCGGCCAGCCATGCCTCCTACTACCCCGGCTCGCACCCGATCTCGCTCAAGCTGCTGTTTGATCCGCAAACGGGCAAGGTGCTCGGCGCCCAGGCCGTCGGCGCCGATGGCGTCGATAAACGCATCGATGTGCTGGCCGTGGCGATCCGCGCCGGACTGACCGTCCATGATCTTGAAGAGATGGAACTCACCTATGCCCCACCGTTCGGCTCCGCCAAGGATCCGGTCAACTATGCCGGCTTTGTTGCATCCAACGTGCTGCGCGGCGATGTGGCCCTGTTCCACGTGGAGGAAGCCTGCAATCCGGCCGACCACCAAAAATTGATCGATGTCCGCAATCCCGAGGAAGTGGAAGGCGGAACGATTCCCGGAGCCAAGAATATTCCGCTCGGCCAGCTACGCGAAAAACTGGCCGACCTCGACAAGGAACGGGAATACCTGATCTTCTGCCAGGTTGGTCTTCGCGGATATCTCGCCTGCCGCATCCTGACCCAGAACGGGTTCAAGTGCCGCAACCTGACGGGGGGCTATAAAACCTATTCCATGGTCACGGCCCAGCAGCTCTCGGCCGTTCCGGAAAACGACCAAACCTCGGATGATCCAGGGGAAGAGTCGATCAGCAAAGCCGGAAAACCGACGGCGGCAGGCCATGTGGTGAAGCACATTGATACCAGCGGACTCCAGTGCCCGGGGCCGATCATGAGCCTTAAGAACGCCCTCGACGAAATCCAACCCGGAGAAGCGCTGACCATCCTTTCAACCGACAACGGCTTTGCTGCGGATATTCCGGCCTGGTGCAACTCCACCGGCAACCAGCTCGATTCCGTGGCCCCGGCCAAGGGCGGCGGCTATGAGGCAACCATTACCAAACTCCAACGTGCCGATGTGTGTTCCGCCGTGCATGGAGGCCCCAAGCGCTTCACCAACGTGGTCTTCAGCAACGACCTCGACCGGGCGCTCGCTTCGTTCATCATTGCCAACGGCGCCGCCACCATGGGCTACGAGGTTACCCTGTTCTTCACCTTCTGGGGGCTTAACATCCTCCGCAAGCAGGGGCCGGTTACCCTCAAGAAAACCATGATCGAAAAAATGTTCGGCAAGATGATGCCGCAAGGGCCGGAAAAGCTATCCCTTTCGCAGCTCCACATGGGCGGAATGGGGACGGCCATGATGAAGGATGTCATGAAAAAGAAAAACGTCTCCACCCTGCCCGAGCTGATCAAGTCCGCCCAAAAGAACGGGGTCAAAATGGTGGCGTGCACCATGACCATGGATCTGATGGGCATCAAGAGCGAAGAACTGATCGACGGCATCGAGGAAGGCGGCGTGGCGATGTATATCGACCACCTTGGAAACAATGCCAACCTGTTCATCTAGCAAAGGGCGCAATGGACAAGACATCCGTCATTAGACTTTGCATCAGCATACTGGTTGGAGGTGTTTTGGGAGCCGTGATGGGATATTTCGGGAAATGCACTTCCGGCACCTGCCCCCTCACGGCCACCCCCTGGCGCGGCGCCATTTATGGCGCCGTGATGGGCGCCCTCTTCAGTTTTTCATTCGTAAAACAATAAGGAGCATCACCATGAAACAATTCGTATACGGAGCCGTGTTCGGCATCGCCGTCGGGCTCGTTGCCGCAGCGCTGACCATGCCTAAACTCATGCTGAAGGAGGCCGCCAGTCCATTGGGCTATGAAGAGACCATTGAACATATCCAGAAAAAAGTGACGGATGGCGGCTGGAAGGTGTCTGCACTGATGAGATTGGATAAGTCGCTCGCCAAGGAAGGCAAGGACGTGTTGCCGGTCGCCTCGTTCAAGATTTGCCAGCCGGATCACGCCGAGCAGATCTTGCGGGACGACGACGCGCGTTTTCTTTCGGTCATGATGCCCTGCTCCATTGGGGTGTATGAAAAGGCGGACGGCAAAACCTATATCTCGACCATGAACAGCGGCCTGATGGGCCGGTTGTTCGGCGGCACCGCCCAGCAAGTAATGGGAGGCGCCGTTGCGGACGAAACCGCCGAATTCGTGAAGTTTTAAGGAGAGAAAATGACCCTACGCAAGACCACATCGCTGACCACGCTGCTATCGTTCATCCTGCTGCTGTTCACCAGCATCATCCTCTATGTCACCCCGCAGGGGAAAATCGCCTTCTGGGCCAACTGGAAGATGCTGGGGATCGGCAAGGAGGAATGGGGCGCGCTGCACACCAACCTCGGCTTCCTGTTTATTATCGCGGGCATCCTGCACACGGTGCTGAACTGGAAGCCGATCGTGGCCTACATGAAAAACAAGGCGCAACAGCTCAAGGTGTTCACCGGCGACTTTAATCTGGCGCTGGGAATCACACTGGTCATCGTGTTGTTCACCATGTTCGAGCTTCCGCCGATCGTTGGCGTCCAGCGCTTCAACGAAAAGCTGAAGGATGCCGCCGCCAAGGAATACGGCGAACCGCCCTACGGCCATGCCGAGGCCTCGCCGCTCAAGTCGTTCTGCAAGCGCACCGGACTGGATGTGGACGAATCCATCAAGAAGATGGAAGAGCAAGGTCTTGAAGGGGTTTCCGACACAGCCACGCTGGCCCAGATCGCCGAAGCCAATGCCATGACCCCGCAGCAGGTCTACAACCTCATCAAGCCCGCCCCCGTCGCCAAGAGCAATGGCATGCCCGAACATCCCGGAACAGGCTTCGGGCGCAAAACCCTCGGCGACGTTTGCGGAGAATTCAAGCTGGATACCGATGCCATGATCAAGGGCCTGAAGGGCGAAGGCATCGAAGCCGAAGCAACGGCCACCATGAAGGCGATTGCCGAGAAGCACAGCATGGATCCCCACGGCATCTACGAAGTGATGCTTCAGTTGCAATAAGCGCCGGAGGGGATGCTGTTTTTCGAGTTTACGCCATACGGAATACGCAGTAGCTTGCCCCCATGTCGCCGAGAAGAATTACATCGTTAACCGCCCTGCTCTCGTTCATGGCATTGGCATTCACCAGTGTCGTGTCCTATCTTGCCCCGCGCGGCCCCGGCTCCAGCAGCTGGGAAGCGCTGGGCATGGACAAGCACCGCTGGTTTGCCCTGCACACCGATCTCGGCGTCCTGTTCCTGGTCGCCTGCATCGTGCATACGCTCTACAACATCAAGCCGATCATCGCCTACATGAAAAACACGTTCGGGCACTTCCGGCTGTTCACCATCAACTTCAACATTGCCCTGGCCCTGACGTTGTGGATGATCATGAGTTCACTCTTCAGCCTGCCCCCCGTCAGCGCCATCCAGCGCTATAAGGAAAGCCGGGGCAACCGGGAGCGGCACCACCCGGAAGCCGTTGCAGCGGGAAAAGCATCCCTTCCCGCAAACCCGCCGTTTTTCTATAGCCGCAAATCCCTAGGCGGCCTTTGCGAAAAATACCACCTCAACGAGGGGAAGCTCCTCGAACAGCTTGAACGCCTCGGCATCAAGGCCCAGGGGGATTGGTCGATCAAGCGGATCGCCGAGGAAAACGACATGGCCTCCGAATCGGTGTACGAGGCGATCAAAGGGATGTAGGGCACCGCCCAGGCAGCGCCCTGTCCGCACGTTTATTTCCGGACAATCACAACCCAATCCTTGCCGGGATCGGAGGGAGGGAGCCCAAGAGTCTGCATGCGGCCGCCCTTGCACTTCTTGACGCTGCCTTTTTGCAGCGGTCCGCCTTCGCGCGGATTGAACCATTGCACCGCGAACGAACCGGACACCTCCGTAAGATCCAGCGAGGCGCCTTCGGCGTTGCGCAGGTAGGCCACATAGCACTCGCCGGCCTTGGCCAAACAGTATCCGGAGTTGTCGTTGGCCTCGTTCCCGATCAGCGCGTTGGCGTTGGCCATTTCCCAGAACGGAATTTCCTTATCGCGGAAAAAGTCGAGGGCAATGCGGCTGTAGCGCCAGGTCATTTCGCGGCTGCGCCAGTTTTCGGCGAGCAGGTCGTTCTCGGGCAGGCGGTAGCCAAAATAGTATTCGACGCCCGTTCCGCCGGCCATCAGCGTGCCCCAGAGGACTTCGGTGCGAACGTCGTCGACGGAGGGCACTTTCAGCTTTTGCTTGCCCTTCGCGATCTCGACCAAGGCCTCGGCCATGCCGGGCCAGTCGGGATCGGGCGGCGAACCGGCCCCGGCATTGCCCGCCTCGTCGAAGGCCACGATCCAGGGATGTCCGGAAGCCTCGGAGCGGGTAACCCACTTGAGCGTGTCGGTGTGGGTCATTGCCACATCGCTGTTCTGGATCGAAAGTCCGGTCAGCATATCCTTGCGGCCGACAAACCAGCCATAGACCTCGTCCTGCTGGTTCGGGTAGGTGTGCAGCACGAGGTTGTGGCCATAGGGATCGGTTTTACGGATATAGGCGGCCATCGGCTCGAGCTCGTCGAGTTTCTGGGTGTTTTCCTCGCCCATGTTCCAGTTGAGCGCAAGGTTGTGGCCAAAGCGTGCAATCATTTCGCGCAGGTAGGCCTCGCGCTCCTTGCCGAACCGGCCGCCGTCGAGGGCATTCAGCTTGCCCTGCTCGTTCTTGCCGCGCTTGTCGTCGTTCTCGGTTTCCTGCAGCTTGAAATGAAGATACATGCCCTTCGCCGTGCCGTGGTCGAACACGATGCCCCACTGGTCGAGCTTGGAACAGTCGAAGTGCAGTTTGTCGGCACGGGCAACGTGCGGCCAAACGTTGTCGCCATCGCCCCCGGCGTTGTAGGTCAGGAACGAAAACGCATTGGCCCCGGTGGACGAGAGATAGTTGACGGCACCGATCAGGCCCTTGCCCTTTCCGCCTTTCCAGCTGGGATCGCCGGGCGCCCAATCGTTGGCGTGCGCGGAGAAGGTCTTGAGCGGAACCTTCGGTTTGTTGGCGACGGTGTTGTCGAAGTCGGCATAGCCCAGCAGGGTTTCCGGCGCATCGGCCCCGGCCTTGAGGAACCATTCGCCCGAATCCGCGAAACGCAGGTAGCGCCCGCCGACATACTGCAACCGCCCCTTGCCGCGCAAATCGCGTCCGGTCTTGTCGGATTTCCCGACCTCGAACGACCCACCCTTCCCATCAAAGGCCGTACCCTTGAACGAAACCGCGTAGTTCCACTTCCCGGCCTTGTCCGGCGAAAGGTGCGCGCGCCATTTGGTGCCGCACTCGGCGGAGGTTTCGCCGGCATTGCCGTCGGCGGCGAAATAGCCGGGCACCACATATTCCGGCGAACCGGATTCATGGACAAAGGTCACATCCATGCGACGGTCGATGAATGGATTGGGCTGGTTGTCGAGTTCGTGGGCAAAGGGCCCGTCGAGGGTCAGGGTTACCTTGTGCCACGTTTTCAATTCACCGGAAATCTCCACCGCGCCATCCCCATCCGGCCCGCGTTTCCCGTGCAGGGGAACCACAATGGCCCCCGTTTCCGCGTTTGGCGTAGCGGATGCCTTCGCTGCAAGGGAAGCCCCGCCATCCACCGGCGCGAACGCGAGTGCGGCCCAGCGGGCGCGGCTCCACTCCTTGCCGTCGGCCGAGGCAATGAACCCCTTCACCCGCACAATGTCGCCGTCGTTAATCGCGACCTTGCTCCAGCGCCGATGGAAACCGGCTCCCTCTTCGAACGTCTCCTTGCTGGGCGGGCAGACCACTTTGCCCAGGCTTTTCGACTCGACCAGCACCTCGAAGGAGGACTGGCCATCGTTTTCGCCCACCATTTCCAGGACAACATCGTAGGTTCCGTCGCGGTACGGGAAAACGAGGCTGGCCTCGCCGTCCTTATCCTGGTTCGGATTCACGGCCAGCCATTTGCCGCGGTCTTGGTAGAATCCCTTTTCAATGGAGAATTCCGTCGCCTTTATCCGCCCCGACCCGTTTGCGAGTGCAACACCCGCCGCCAGAAGAACAACCAACATGTGCTTAATCATTGTGCAGCCCCTTTCGTGCATAGTTTGAATAGGTACGCGAAAGCATGCCGGGATTAGGCACGCAAATCGATAATTTTTGCGCGACGGATTCAGGACCGCGGGACCGAGGAAAACAACGCAAACGCAGCAACCACTCCCGTCATCGGTTCCCCGTTTCTATTTTTTCCTGATCAACGCCACCCAGTCCTTTGCGGGTTCGGCAGGCGCCGAACCAATGTTGACGGACCGGCCCCCTTTAACCACCGCCGTGGAACCGTCCTGAAGGACGCCGCCATTGCGGGGGTCGAACCACTTAACCGTGTAGTTCCCATTGGCCAGCTCGACCTCAACCGTTCCGCCTTCCGGAACATAGGCCATGTATGCCTCGCCAGGCTTTGCCAGGCAGTAGCCCTTGGAAACAAGCTGATCGTCCGGCGCCATTTCCCAATAGGGAACACCGCTCGCCTTGAAAAATTCAAGCAGGTGGCGGCAGCAGTCCCAGAAGCGGTCGCGCGAGCGGTAGTCCTGGCAGCTCAGGTCGGAGTGCGGCCATTTGTAGCCGAAATACCATTCGACGCCCCAGCCGCCGGCCATGAAGGTTCCCCACAGCGCATTCTTGCGCGCATTGAAATGGTTTACGCCGTCCGGATCCTTTTCATCGGGCGCAAGCGAATAGGATGCGTCGCCCGGCTCGTCGCACGAAACCGCCCAAGGTTTGCCGGCCTTGGCCGATGCCTCGCGGAGTCCAAGCACGGAACCGTGCACCTGGCTGAAATCCGGCTTGCCGGTCTGCAACGAAGGCCCCGTGTATTGGCTATCCGGCCCCAACAGGTCGTCGAACCACTTTCCGTTGTGGATGACCCGGTGGTGGCCATAGGGATCCTGTTCGAACAGGCGCTGGGCGCAGGCCAACCGTTCCGGCGTTTCCTGCGGCGGGGTGCGGATGCTGTCGGGCTTGCCCCACTCGCCGCTCTCTTCGCAGACATTCCAGTTGAGCGCCAGATGGTGGCCGAAACGCGCGATCAGCTCGCGGTAGTAAAGCTTGGTCAAGGCGCCGACCGCCCCGTTGTCGAGCAATCCCTGGTTTTCCCATTCCATCATTTTGAAATGGAGGAAAAGGCCGAGTTGCTGGGCATGGGCGAACACCGTCTCCCACTGGTCGAGCTTCGAGCAGTCGAAACGGTCCCACGTATTGTAGTCCACGTACGGGAACACATTCTGGTCGTCGCCGCCGATGTTCATCGTCAGGAACGAAACGGAGTTGAGTCCCTCGGAGGCGAGGTAGTTCAACGCACCGATGATGGCCTTGCCCTTGCCCTCCTTCCAGCCTGGGTCGCCGGCCTTGAAATCCTTAAGGTGCGCCTCCCAGGTTTTGACCAGTTCATCCTTGTGGCCATCGTGGTGGAAGGTGCCGTCGAACTCGGCATAGGAAAGGAAGTTTTCCGGAGCGTCGGGGCCGATCTTCAGGAAATATTCGCCACTCTCCGCCAGCTTCAGGTAGTGGCCGCCGACATATTGCAGGCGACCGCGCGCCCGGAAGTCGGGATAGCGCTTGTCCGAAGCGGCGATGGAGAACGAGCCCCTTTCGCCATCCATGAACTGGCCGCTTTCGCCGGTCTTCGGCTTGGTGCTGACCGCCGTCCACTTGCCGCGTCGGAAATCAACCGCATAGCTCCACTCGCCGGTTTCGTCGGGCGCAAAGTGGGCGCGCCATTGGTTGCCCTTGGCGGCGGAGGTGTTGCCGGCATTGCCATCGGCCGCGAAATAGCCGGGCACCACATATTCCTTGCCGGACGCCGTATGGGAGAACGTGACATTCAGGCGATAGTTCATGAACGGGTTATAGTCGTCGGATTCCGAGACCTCGGGGCCATCGAAGGTCAGGGTGACCTTGTGCCACTTTTTCAATTCCCCGGAACACTCGGTGCCCGCCAGCACCCCCGACACCGCCAGCAACAGGCCGGCAAATAAAACAACACCTTGTTTACGCATGGAACCTTCCCTTCATGGTTTGGGCTCTCGCCCGTTTCGATAGCTTCCGCAAACCACCCGGTTTTTAGGCGCAACTTTTTCGAAAATGAGCCTTAAAAACTACGCAAAAACAAAAAAAAAGGGCCGGGAAGCGGCAGTGCCTGCCCTTCCCGGCCCATCAAGATGAAGCGTGTGTCTGGTTTATTCCTGCTTTTCGAGGAACACGCCGAGGAAGTCCTGCGTGCCGTCGATCGGAATCGCGTTGGTAGCCGGTGTGATGCCGTCAACGGTGACGCCGTAACCCATGAAGGTGATCCCCGCATTGGTCCAGGTTCCAATCACCAGGTTATTGATTGTTTCGACGTCGTAGGTTACGCCCGGGTTGTCGTTGGTGCGCTCGCCGTAGACCATCGTCAGCCAGTTGGTGGAACCGTCGTCATAGGTGCCGGCCACCGGAACCAGGCCGGTGATCGCGGAGTTGGTCGGGTCGCCGCCGAAGGCGAATTCCTGGAAGTTGTTGTAGCCGTCGTCATCCGTATCGACCAGATCCGAGCCTTTCGGCAGGTCAAAGGTCGAGGCCCACTGGCCGTATTCGGAGGTATCGACACCATCGATCGTGAGCCAAACGGTGTGGTTCGACAGCGAGAGCATCCCCGTTGCGCCGAGGTCGCCGACACTCCCGCCCAGGTCGGCCGCATCCAGCGTTCCAACGATCGACTGGGCAACCAGGATCGGATAAACACCGCTCGCCACCCCATTCTGATCCGTGAAGGTGAAGTCGCTGAATCCGAGGTCGGCGCCCGAGGGGCCATCCATATCGATGGTTCCTCCCAAACCGGAGGAATTGGTGCTGACCACAATCGAATCCTGAGCTGCGCCGAACCCGATCTTCAGTCCGCCCACATTGTCGTCTATCATGCCGCTGAGGTCGAGGTTGCCGCCCTGGATTTTAAGCGAGTTCCACCCACCGGGGTTGCCCGGAGAGAGCGCGCCGCCGGCATTGACCACCACATCGTTGGTCAGCGTTCCGATGCCGCCCAAGGTGCCGCCGGAATTGACCGTCGTCAAACCGGACGGCCCGACATCGGAGTTCCAGACCAACTCGCCCGCATTGACGGTTAGCGAGGCAGGCGGCGTTGTGTATCCGGTCTTTTCGAAACGCTGCGTGCCCAGGCCGCTTTTCACGATATGAATCAAGTTGCTGCCGTTAAAGTTGGCATTGTACGAGTAGTTCTCCCCGTTGGCCACGTCGATGGTCAGGGTCGAGTCGGAACCTCCGTTGTTATGGACTTCCTTGGTGTTGCCACCGCCCAGTGTCAGGCCGCCGATGGTCTGGTTGAAGCCGTTCATTCTGAAATGGCCATTCTTGCCGGAAAATGCGCCGATGGTCAGTAAGCCGTCCGTCGGCAGTGCATTGTCGACTCCCAGCTTCAGGGAGCCACTGCGGATTTTCGTTCCTCCCGTGTAGTCGTTGCCCGTCGAAGTCAGTGTAACCATGTTTGCAAAGTCGTCGTTGCGTCCCACCAGAAACGGGCCTTCCCCGGTAATCGGGCCATTGATGGTGTGCGCTTTTGCGGAGTTGATCACCCCACCGCTGCCTGACAGCGTAATTCCGCGGGTTGCTTCCAGTTCGATTACATTCGTGTCCATCTTCAGCAAACCACCGTTGCGAAGGATAATGTTGTCAGCAACCAAGGTTGCCGGAACTGGCCCCAAAACAGCTGTGTTGTCTATGACAAACTGCGTATCGCCGCCGGAGGTGCCGTTGTCCACGGCAATACCCCCCGTGAACGTGTTATTGGTATTGGACGGCTTGATCCAGATGCCATTCAGATTCTTCGCGACCAGCCTGGCGGTACCGCTAATCGTTCCACTCAGGCCTATCCCGCGAACAAAACGGTTGTCAAAGGTCACTTCATCGCCACCAAGCACCCAGTCGTTGGCCAACCATTGGTTGGAATTGCGCTCTTGGATAAACGTGCTACCTCCGGCCAGCTTGACGGTTTCGAATTGGCCAATGCTGAATATCGCACCGCGAACGGTTGCGGCATCGGCAACGTCCAGCGTTGCCCCGGCAACCGTCCAATTGGCCCCGTTGCCCTTTTCCCCGGTATCGAACAGACCGCCGCCCACAACGGTCAGCGTGTCGCCGCTGGTCATGGAAAGCGCAGTATCGTTCAATGTATCGTTCAGAAACCGAATATTGGCTCCGCCGGTGTTCCAGGTTGCATTGCCGGCAAGGGTGAGGGCCGTGTTGTCGACCAATGCCTTGAGCCACAGCGTGTTGGTGCCTTCGTAGGTCAGGTTGCCAACCGAGACGCCCGCATCAAGATCAACCGTGTAGTTGGCGGCATAATCACCGAAAACTGCGCTGCTGCCATTCACCCAGGTGGTGTTTGGGGCAGAGCCATCGTTATCCCAGTTGCTTGTGACCGTATCCCAAGTGCCTGCTCCGCCATTGCTGATTTGATCGTTATCAGGATCCCAGGTGAGCTGCGCCTGCACGACCGAAGCCTGCAGCAGGACAACCATTGCACTGCATGTAAGTAATTTAACCATTTTCATCCTAACTCCTCATTTTCGTTTTGTTTCGACTCAAAGCACGGAACCAGCCGCCATCACGCCCAGTCCGCTTCCGACCTACAATTGCCTTAACGCCAGTTTCATCATGCGCGTGACATGGAAACCAAAAAAAGATCAGCGGGAAATGGAACCCGTTCCGGGATCACCGCTGCATGAATTATCTACTGCACTTCCAACCGAATATACCGGGTGGTGCCATCGAGCGGGAGCAAGACCTCCACGGTCTCGACGTCCCCGTCGTCCCCAATAACGGTCACGGCCATGTTGTCCGTGCGCCAATCCGGATCGGTCAGGGAGAACGACCAGCTGGTTCCCACGGCATAGCCGCTGTTGAGCCGACGGTTGTATTCGATTCTGAAATTCGAAGCCTCGGCCGTCGGGTTCATTGCCGGGAAATCGGAAACCAAGGGGTCGGTTACCAACGCCCATTCCTGGGCATTGCCGAGATGGTCGCCGTCCGGGTTGCCGGAAGCGGACGTGTCGGTTCCGCCCGGGGCGCCGGCAAAGGCCGTGGCCGCCCAGGCGTCGTAGGCCGTTCCGCCCGCATCCACCAGGACGACATTATCGATGGCCGTATCGGCGGCGTGCCACTGCTCCTGCTTCGAGCGGAAGCGGATCGTCACCTCGGCGTTTCCGGCAAAGGCCGAGAGATCCACCGTTGCGGTCGACCATGGGTCTTCGCTGCTGGTATGCGGATTCGGATTCCCCGATTGGGTCCAGACATTGGACGTCCAAGCGCTTCCGTCGTACACATCGACCGACAAATAGTCGATAAAGGGGCCGTACATGTGATAGTCGAACGTCATTTCCGGAGCGCTCGCCGAGCTGAAATCAAACTCGCACTCCACCGAAGAGGTTTTATAATAGGCGCCGTTGTCGTGGTTTTCCACATACAGGTACCAGCTTCCATCCGAAGCGGCGCTGGGTCCGGTGTTGGCCGTGTCGGTATAGCCGCTGTTGCGTTTCCATTCATGATCGTCGTCCGTCGACTGCACCCACAGCCCAAAGCCGCTCTCGAAGCTTTCGGCATAGGGCAGGGTCGGCAACGCCCCCTCGACGCGGATGTTGTCGATGGCGATGTCGGAGACGTGCCAATATCCCTGCTTGGCGCGGAAACGGATGGTGACCTCGTTGTTGCCGACATAGGAAGACAGATCAACCACCGCGTTCGACCACGCGCTTTCGCTGCTGGCATGCTGCGCGTTCGTGCGGCTCCAGACATCGGAACTCCAAGTGGCACCGTCAAAGATATCGACGGACAAATAATGGACGTTGGCTCCAAACATGTGATAGTCGAAGCTTAGCTCCGCACCGGAAACCGCACTCAAATCAAAAGCGCAATCGATCTGGGCCATCTTGTTATGCCCGTCATAATTATCGTGGGGTTCAATGTACAGATAGGTGTTGCCGTCCGAGGCACCGCTCGGGCCCGTTCCGGCCGTCGGGGTGCCGCCGCTGTTGAGCGTCCAGTCGAAGTCGTCGGCGGTCGATTGCACCCAGGCATCCAGTCCGTTTTCAAAGCTTTCCGCATAGGGCAGCAACACGTTGCCGACCTCGATCGCGATGTTGTCGATGGCCGGGTCGGCCGAGCTATACTGGGTGTTCTTGGTGCGGAAGCGGATGGTGACTTCCGGGTTGCCGGAAAACTCCGTCAGGTCGACGGTGGCGGTGGACCACGGCTCGGAGCTGGCGTTGTGCTGCTTCCCGTTCCTGATCCAGACATCGGTCGTCCAGGCGGTTCCGTTGTGGACATCCACCGCCAGAAAGTCGATGTAGTTGCCATACATGTGGTAGTCGAACGTCAGGGTGGTTTCGCGCCGGGTGCTGAAATCGAACGTGCACTGGAACGAGGCCGTTTTGGCGGAGCCGGGGGCATCGTGCCCTTCGGCATACATGTAGTAGTCGCCGCTGGAAGCGCCATCGGGTCCGGCCGCGGGGGAGAAGGTGCCGCCGCTATGACGCCGCCATTCAAAGTTATCGTCCGTCGCCTGCGCCCAACCGCCGATGCCGTCTTCGAAATCTTCGAAGTGCGGCAGGGTTTCGATCGGGCGGCCGTCCGGAAAATAGGTATCGATAATATCCTGGATGGCGTCCGCCGACTGCTGTCCCAGGGTCGAGGTCCACGTCGTGCGCCATGTGTCATAATTTGCCTGATCCACCGTGCTGACGAGATTGCCCACCGCATTGTCGTGCGTGACAAATTCGGCGGCGCTCATTGGGATGACGGATTTATAGTAGACCAATCGGTCATAGATTGCGGCGGAATGCTTGATGCCTTCGGAGGCCAGCGTGGATTCGATATAGGAGGCATTGTTCGGGTGCACGCCCCAGAAATGGATCAGCGGCAGCAGGTTGGCGCCGGCGGCGCGCGACATGCGGATGATGCGGCTGTCGGGCGGATCGTAGTTCTTGGAATACTCGATCCCGTTTTCATAATCGACCGCGACGGATTTCCAGAAGTCGCCAACGGCATCCCAGCCGAACAGGGCGGCGGTCTCGACATACTTCGCGTAGCCACGGTGCTGGTATTTCATTTCGGTCCCGGTCATGGCATTGCCGTTGCGGAAACTGGAGTGAACCATCCAGTTGATCGCGGCATGCTTGCGGTTCATGGCCCCGCCCCATGTCGAGTTCAGCGAACGGCCGAACGCTTCTTCGAGGGGGACGTTGAGCATCCGGTTGTGCACCGGGACATAGGGCAAGTTGACCGTGGCTTCCACTTCGCCGGAAAACTTGGTGATGGACATCGCATGCCCCAGCTCATGCAGGTGGACATGATTCGCGAACTTCGGCCCGTTGAGATAGTCGTGGTCCTTGTTGCCGCCCGCCGTGGAGGTCGGGGTCCAGGAGTCGTTCGACTGCGGGTAACCGGGGGAATAAGCCCCTGCATCCAGCAAGACATCAATGATGCAATAGAGCACGGTCTTGGGGCGGAGGCGCGGCAGCCCCTGCATATCGGAGACGGCATCCATCGCCAGATCCCAGTTGTTCATCAAGGTGACCGGGTCGTTGTAGGCATAGATCCAGTCGGTGGGGACGGTGAGCATGAACTTGTCGGTTTCGAAGTCCGCCCAGGCGCCGGGATGGCTGCGCTCGGTGGTCTGCCATTCGGTCAGCGTGGTCTGGCGGGCGGCGGAGTTGGAATAGAACGGCGAACGGACGGTGTTCTGGAGTTCGACCGTCACCAGGCCTTCATCGATTCCGTACGGCACCTCGATGTAGATGCCGCCACCGAGCGGGCTGGCGATCTCCGTGGAGGTGGAGTTGATGGCATAGGTCTTGGTTACCCGGTCGAACCGCTTGACCGTGCTTTTGTTGGAGAGGTCGGCCACATGGGCGCCAACACGGATCTCGAAGCCCTTGCCCACCAGCGCCGTCGGCACGGTGACGGTGGCAATGTCGCCCGGCGCCAGGTAGGCACCGGTCGGGCGGCGGGCCGACTCGGTCATGAAATCGACCGGGTAGCCCCACGCATTGGTTTGCGAGGCGTTGATCTGCACCGAATAGACGGCAAGCGGGTCGGACGGCGAAGCCACCGCGCCCGGGAAATAGCTGGAGGATTCAAACATGGCCCCCTCCAACGCACTGCGATGGGTCGTCAGGTTCCAGGTGTTGTAGGCATCGTCGACAATGCCCTGGTACACCTCGAGCATGGCGTGCTTGAGCGCCTTGGCGACGGACGAGGTGTCATCGCGGGTGAAGCTTCCACCGCTGACAAACATGGCCCCCACGTCGGTTTCATAGGCTTTCACCAGATCGAAGGCCTGGACAATGCGTCCGGCGTTATCGCCGACTTTTCCCGCATTGTTGCCGATGGTGGTCGTCAGCGCATTGATTTCGGAAACCGTCAGCGTCCCCGTTCCGTTGATATGCTCCTTCAGCTGGGTCAGTGCGTCGGCCAGTGCATCGCCCGCCGTGCCCGAGCCGAGAATGGCAATGTTGTCGAGCGCCAGGGCCTGCTGGTTGTTGCCGGCATTCGCCACGGTGAACCGGAAAACGGCGCGCTGGCCTTTGGCCAGGGTTTGATCGGCCAGTGCGGAGAGCGACCAGTCGAAATCCTCGTAGTCGTCCACGCTGGCCAAGCCGTTCCCGTTGACCCCGGTCGCCGAATTGATCAGGAAGCCGTCGGCCACCGCCAGGTCGCCGCTGTCGTAGTAGAGCGCGATATCCTGGGGCGAAGAGGTCGCAACGCTGGCGAGGTCGAACACAATACTGTCGAGCGTCACATCGGACGCCGTGTTGTTGATGATGGTGAGAAACATGTTCGGTTTGTCGGTGCGGTGCGAGATGGCCCCATCGGTCGCACTCGTCTCAACCGCAGTCGAACTTCCAAACGTTCCGTCGGTCGAACCCCATGTGCTGCGGGAGCCGTCGCCGCCATGCAGCATGCCCGACACACCGCTCATATATTCGTCCGGCGCCTTGGTGGATGTTTCATATTTATACAAGCCATCGGACGCGCCGAACTCGTGCCAGCCCGCCAGAACCGCGGCCTCAGCCGACGCCCCGCCCATCGCAACAATAAAAACAGCCACGACCACTTGAATCGATGCCTTGGTTTTCGAATTCATCAAACTCATCTGTTTCCTCTTAGATTGGTGCCATAAAACCCCTCTAACGCCGCAAGGGGATTCCGGATGACACCTCATAGACATAAAAATCCGGGGGAATGGAGATAAACGGCGCGATTACTGAAACCATAGACCGCAACGTATGCAGTCCGTTCAATAAAGAAGCCAACCCACCATCGAAAAGAAAGTTGCCAGATCGCGGACATCCCGAGCAAAACGATCGGGGGTTACCATGGTAAACCGCACAGGCGACGCGTCCAGCGGGCGGCCCGCCCTTGTTAGTCGAGTTCCAAAACAATCACCGAGGCGATCGGGTCGGGGGCTTCATCGGGCAGGCTGATCGCCAGGCCCTCCACCGTCTTTTCAATCGGCAGGCTGGCTTTTTTTTCATCCGCGAGCAAATAGGCCCTTGCAACCTTGCGGTCCCCGGCCGGAACCATGAGCCGGGCGTCTTCGGGCCACTGGAAAACATGTGCATAGAGCCGATCCGGCTTGGCGGTATAGCGCCCCCAGGCAGGCATCTCGAAGGGGCTGGCGGTGGTCGCGTAGATCGCCTCGCCGTTGATGTCCATCCAGCGGCCGATTTCCTTCATGCGCGCGATGCTTTGCGGCGGAATCGTTCCATCCGCCTTCGGGCCAACGTTCAACAGATAGTTGCCGCCCTTGGACACAATATCGATGAGGTTTCGAATTAACACCTGGGTGGGTTTCCAGTTGTTATCGTGTTTGTTGAAACCCCAGCCGGTATTCATCGTCATGCAGGTTTCCCAATCGACGCCGTCCACGCCCGTATCGGGAATGTGCTGCTCAGGCGTGGTAAAATCGCCGCGCTCCGGCTTCCACTCCTTCAGGAGGCTGGAATTCCCCCCGACAAAAGCAGCCTTCGCGCTGTAAAGGCGGTCGTTCATGAGTATGTGCGGCTGATGCTTTCGAACCATCGCCATCAGTTCCTTCGCCCGCCAGCTTTCCCCTTGGCAGTCCGGCTTGCTGAAGTCCCACCAGATGACGTCGATGGGGCCGTATCCGGTCACGATCTCCTCCACCTGCCGGTGGAGGTAATCCACATAAACGGAATTATCGCGCCCCTCGTTCGTCACCCCTTTGATGGTCGGCAATCCAAAGCCCGCATAGGACTGCGGGTGGTGCCAGTCGATGATCGAATGGTAGGCGCCGACCTTAAGGCCCTCCGCGCGGGTTGCATCGGCAATCTCCTTGAACAGGTCGCGGCCGCAGGCGTCCTTGGCATCAAAGGTGGTTTCCGCACTGTCGTGAAGCGCGAACCCTTCATGGTGCTTGCTGGTAAACACCAGATACTTGCACCCCGCCATGAGGGCGGTTTGCGCCCATTCCTCGGCAAAACCTTCCTTGGGCCGGAATTGCGGAACCAGCTTCCGCTCGTAGACATCCGCCGGAATGGCGGCCCGCTTCTGAATCCATTCGAGGCCGCCTTTTTTCCAAACCTTCCCGTTCCATTCGCCGGCCGGAATGCTGTACAGCCCCCAGTGGACAAACATTCCGAAACGTGCCTCGCGCCACCACGCCATGCGCGCATCGCGCTCCGCCATGGTCTCAACTCCTGCCGGTGGTTCTTCCGCCAAAACCAGACCGCTCGCCGAACCGAGCAGCACTGCCGCAATCAATAGGTGCATTTTCATCGGGCCATCTCCATTAAGATCATACCCATAACGCCAAAGCAAAACGGAAAAGGACGTCTACCGAACGGAAACCTTCAGCGATTTGGGGAGCTGTGCAAGATCCTCAGCCGGGAATTGGCCCCGGCCGACAATCAGCGTCCGGAGCGAGGGAAACTCGAGGATGGGTTTCAGGTCGGCAACCATGGTTCCCCGGATATCCAGCGTTTGGATCGGCAGTGTCTTGATGTGGTTGAGATCGTGCAACCCGGTGCCTTGCGCATCCAGCGTCTCGATCTCCAGGAAACGCAGCGGGCTTTCCCCGGATGTATCTTCGGAAATGATCGCAAAACTCTTCAGCTGGTTTCCACGGAGCTGCAGCGTTCCCTTGCGCGGATCATATTCGAACCGCCCGTGCGTCCAGCGCAGGTTCCATCGCGCCAACACGGCCTGGACGAGCCTTTCATAGCCGGTCTTGTCCTCGCGGACCGCATGGTCGTAAACCAGCATTTTTTCCATCAGCGGTTTGCGGTTGATTTTATTCACATCCAGCTCACCCATCAATATTGCCAGCTGGTCGATGGATAGCATATCACCCGTCTTAAGCGCTCCGAATTTACGGCTGATCGGGTGCAAATCGACAAATGCCTTGCTACCGGAATCAAAGAATTCGTTGGCCCCGGCAAAGTCCTGCATAATGAAATGCGCATAACCGATTTGGGAAGAAACATTGACATGCGGCTCCCTCTCGGCCAACAGCTCCAGCCGCTGGATGGAAAGCTCGACCGCCTTGACCGGATCGGAATAGATGAAGGTTCGCGAGAGCTCATAGGACTCCGCTTTCAGATTGCCCGAAAAACTGCCCATCAGGCGCATGTTGCGCGTCAGTTCGTCGCGGTAGCGACCGGAGGCGGCCTCGGCCTCCTGCCGGCGGGTTTCGGCCAGATCGTGCGAGCGGCGGATTTCAACGATGCTGCCCTGGAGCTGGTTGATAAACAGCGCGGTCGTGACAACGACCACCATAACCGCCGCCAGCCCGACCAGGCAGGCCGCCCGGTTCCGCTTGTAGAACAGCGCCACCTCCTTGATCAACCCGGCATTCTCGGCCGAGGTGGAATAGCCCGAGAGATAGTTTTTCACATCGTCGCGCAGTGCCACCACCGACGCGTAGCGGTTGGTCGGCTTCAAGGAAAGGGCTTTCATGACCACCGCATCCAGGCCCTTCGGAATATTCTTTTTCGGGAAAGCCATTGCCGGACTCACGATCTTTCCGGCCAGGGTCAGTTCGCGGATCTCCTCGGAACTCCCCTTGAACGGCGGTTGCTGGGAGAGGATGGCGTAGAGGAGGCAACCCAGGGCATAGACATCGGTTTGATAGGTCTTGACCCCGTCCTTCTCGAACTGCTCCGGGGCCATGTAGCCCGGCGTACCCTTCAGCTCCCCGGAGAGGGTCATGTTGTTCAGCAGGTCCGGATTGAAAAGGATTTCATCGAAATCCTTTCCTTCGCTCTCGTCGGAACCGGCGATTTTCCCCAGGCCCCAGTCGCAAATGAACACTTCGCCAAACCGCCCGATCTGTATGTTTTCCGGCTTCAGGTCCAGATGCAGCACCTTTTGCGAGTGGGCATAGGAGATGGCATCGCACAACTTGATGAAACTCTCGAGCAGTTGTTCGCGCGGCATCCTGTTTTTCTTGAGCACATCCCCCAGCGAATCGCCCCGCTTCAGATCCATGGTAAAGAACGGCAGGCCATCCGGGGAAAGTCCAATGTCGTGCACGGAAATGATATTCGGGTGCTCCAGCAACGCCGTGAGCCGCGCCTCGCGCAGAAACGGTTCGTAGAGCTCGGATGGCGCGTTGGCACGCAGCTCGGCCATGGCCACCTGCCGCCCGGTCTTGGTATCGAACACGCGGCTGATCTTCTTCATCCCGCCGCGCGCCAAGACCTCCGCATCGGTATAGCGGTCGCCCGACTGGCGCAGATCCGCGTAGATGGCGCCCTGGACTTCCTCAGAGGCAACTTCCTCCTTGTAGAGCGAGGTGAGCCGGCGCGCCATGTCTCCAAACCGATTATCGTTCACACCGACTCCAATTCGTCGCGCAGATGCTGGATTTCCTTAACGAGGCGCTCCTTCACCCGGTTCTTCAGCTTTACGACCGAGTTGGGTTTCACGCCGAGGTGCTCGGCGATTTGCGCCATGCCCTGGCCATCGATGCTCATCGAAAACGCCTCGATGGCGCGGTCGGAAAACAGGGAGGAAATGTTCTTGAGGGCGAGCTGGACAATATAGACCTCCCACTCCTGCTGGATGATCTTTTCCACATCCGGTTCGGTGATCACCGGGAGGTTCTCGACGGTTTCGTCCTCCGCGGCGGCGGCATGCTTGCGCGTCCGCCGTTGCGAAGCACGGATATGGTCGAGCACCTGGTTGCGGATCAAACGGCTCAACCACGTGCGGAAGCGGGCGCGGTCCTGATCGTAGATATGGTTCGGCAGGCTCTTCCAGATCTTGATCAGGATCTCCTGCGTCAGGTCATCGACGTCGACCGAATAGAGATTCATCTGGTGCAGCACCATGGCGATGAAATCGCGGTAGTATGCCACGAACTCTTCCCAGGCCACATGGTCGTCCTGGTTCTTGGCGCGCATCAAAAGCGTCTGTCTGGTTTGCCACTCTTCACTCATAACGAAGCCAAGCTATCAAACCTTCCGCTTCGTGTCGCGGCAATTCCCCCCGCCTACCCGAACGGGTGGCTACGGCAGGGCCCCTATTTTTTCTTCTGGGGCGGCACCCGGCCATAGGCGGGATCGTAGACCGGCATGCCCATGCCTTCCGGCGTCTGCCAGCCCGGCCTGGGCCGGTGCGTGATGTAGGCATAGTAGGGCGTGGCCTCGACACCGCCGCCCATGAACAGCGGCGCGAGGGAGGTCACGCCCTTCTCCAGTTGAACCTTGAAGGTGACCTCCTTCGCGCCCTCGGGAATCTCGATCGTTTGGTCGGCATCCCCAATGCGCAGGCGCGCCTGCGTGTAGCCGAAGGCCTTGCCATAGTCGCCGGAGTTGATGGGCTGGTCGGCTTCGGCCGGCCAGCGGCGCAGGGAGATTTCGTAGTTGCCGGCACGGACGACCTTGATGGCCCAATGGCCGGGCTTGGCGGATTTTCCGCCCGCGATTTGCCCCTGGTTCCACGCCACGCCCTCAACCAGCCAGTCGTGCGAAGTGAGGTTCACGATTTCCGCCTTGTCGTGGCCCACCACGATATGGCTGGTCAGGTCGTGCTCCGACGAAACATCCTCCCAGAACTGGTCGTAGCGGCCCTTCAGGCGCTCGAACACTTCGGGGTGCTGGCCCGCCACGTCGGTCGCCTGCCGGGGATCGGCCGGGAGATCGTAGAGTTCCGTACCGTTCACCAGGCGCCAGCGGTCGGTCATGACCGCGCACTTGCGCCACTTGACCGGATCAACCACGCGTTGCGATTCAACAACGAGGTCGCGATCCGGCCAGAGCACCCCATTGCCGTAGAGCAGGTCGCGGATGCTGGTGCCATCGAAGTCGACCGCCGGCGCGGCCAGTTCGCACAGATCGATCAGGGTCGGGAGGATATCCACATGGGCGGTCAGCTGGCCAACCTCCTTGCCGGCGTCGATCTTTCCATTTGGCCAGCGAATCATGAACGGCACCCGGTGGCCGCCCTCGTATTCCGACCCCTTCCTGCCGCGCATGCCGCCATCGTATCCCGATCCGTTCTTGCCGACGCCCCCCGCCGTCCCGTTGTCGGTGGTGAAGACCAGGATGGTGTTTTCGGCGAGCCCCTCGGCCTCGAGGAAGGCCATGAGCTTGTCCATGTTTTCATCGATGTTGGCGATCATGCCGTAGAAAATGGCACTGGCGATCTTCTTGTTGTTCTTGTAGGGCTCGGCATACTTTTCCTCGACAAAATTCGGGCTGTGCGGCGCATTGGAGGCAATATAGGCGAGGAACGGCCCCTGCTTGTTGGCGCGGATGAAGTCCTTGGCCTCATCGAACCAGACGTCGGTGCAGTAGCCTTCGAAACGCTGGAACTTCCCGTTCTTCATGTAGGTGTCGTCGAAATAGTCGTTGCCCCAATAGTCGGGGGCCTGCCCTACCCCGCCCCCGCCGTGGTAGACGGTATGGCTGAAGCCGCGGTCCTCCGGCCGATAGGGAAAGTTGTCGCCGAGGTGCCACTTGCCGAACATGCCGGTTGCATAGCCGTTCTTGCCAAACACATCGGCCATGGTGATTTCGCGCTCGCGCAGCATGTTGCGCCCCTGGATGGTGTGCCAAACGCCCACCCGGTCGGAATAGCGGCCCGTCATCAGCGCGGAGCGGGTCGGGGCGCAGGTGGGATCGACGTGGTAGTTGCAGAGCATGGTGCTTTGTTCCCGCAGCTTGTCGATGGCCGGGGTTTTCAGCCAGGGGTTCCCGGTCGAGCCGAGATCGCCCCAACCCTGGTCGTCGGTGATCACGATCACGACATTGGGTTTTTCCTTGGCCGCCATTGCGCATGCCGACGCGATTGCCACAAAAATTGAGAGCCATCCAGCCTTCATTCCAACACCTCGCTTACCTTCCCTGGTTTCCATCCAATCCAGGCCCATGCCACCTGCGCCATGTTCCCGTGAATTCAACCATCCTAATCCCCACCGGATTCCAGATGCCACCCTTTTTTCATGATCAGTGCCATTCCGGGCACCGGGATCAACCAGCGAGCTGATCAATGTCGCCGGCGCCGATGATAAGCAGAAGGTCGCCGGGGCGGAGCTGGGACTGGAGGTCGGCCCAGGCGGTGTGCATGGAATCGAAGACGCGCAGGCGACCGGCCCAGTCCGGAGGAAACCGGTCGGCGAGGTCGGGGGTTGTTCCGCCTTCGAGCGGTTGCTCGGAGGCGGCGTAGACGGGTACAAGCCAGAGTTTGTCCAGCCCCTCGAAGCTGGGCGGAAAATCCGCGCCCAACGCCAACGTGCGGGTGTAGCGGTGGGGCTGGAAAATGCCCAGGAGGCGTTCGGGCTTCAGTTCCCGCGCGGTCTGGATGAGGGCGGCGATCTCGGTGGGATGGTGCGCATAGTCGGAAACGATGCGGACGCCCCCCTCGTTGGAAACGGTTTCGAAGCGGCGGCGCACCGGCTGGATGGTTTCCCATGCCCGGTGGATTTCATCCCCGGTTTTCCAGACTGCGGCAACCGACCGCGCCGCCGATGCGTTCCATTGGTTGTGCCTGCCGGGCAGCGGCACCGGAATCGGCGGATGGGGAAAGGCATACGGCTCGCATTTGGGATTCCCGGAACAGAGCCGCGTGGCGATCGCATCGCCGGAACAGTAGAACACCTTCCGCTTGGTTTGTTCGATGAGTTTTTCGAAGCAGCCGATGAATGCGGCCTCGGAGGCGTGGTGCTCCATATGGTCGTATTCGATATTGGTGATGACGGCATAGTCGGGCGTGTAGCCGGCAACGGTGCCATCGGATTCGTCGGCCTCGACCACCATGATTTCGCCCTCGCGGGCCACCCCCTCGAAACCGGCAATCTCCCCGCCGACGCAATAGCCGCAACCCAGCACCTGCGCAATCATGGCGGTGGTGGTGGTTTTGCCGTGTGTTCCGCTCACGGCAACACAGGTGCGGGCGCGCATCAGGGCCGGCAGCACTTCGCCGCGGCGCGAAACCGGAATGCCCCGCTCCAGCGCCCGCTGCACCTCCGGATGGGAATCGGGCACGGCGGTGGAGCGGACGAGCCAATCCACCTTTTCCGTGATGTGCGCCCCGTCGTGCCCCGCCGCAACATCGACGCCGTTGCCGGACAGCCATTGGGTCTGGCGGTTTTGCTGGAGGTCGCAACCGGACACCTCGAAGCCGCGCTCCTTGAGCAGCCAGGCCACACCGGCCATGCCGATCCCGCCGATCCCCATGAGATGGACGCGACCACCGGCATGAATCAATTGTTCGGCGCGGGCAACCGGATCCATGCCTAGGCTCCGGCAACCTTTTCGAGCAGGTCGGCCAAGCGCGCGGCCGCATCGGACTGGCCGCGCTTTTTCATGGCCACCGCCATGCGCTCCAGCCGGGCCGGCTTTTCCGAAACATTGACGAGGTAGTCGCGCAACCAGCTGGCGCTCAGGTCTTCCTGGGCCACGACATCCGCCGCCTTGGCATCCTGCAGGATGCGTGCATTGCTCATCTGGTGGTCGCGCACGGCGTGCGGATAGGGAACCAGCAGGGCCGGCACCCCGAAGGCGGCCAGCTCGGCGCAGGTGGCGGCCCCCGAACGGCTGATGGCGAGATCGGTTGATCGGTATTTGTTTTCCATGTCCTGGACAAACTGGTGGACATGCGCGTTGGCGCCGAGCTTGGCATAGACGGCTTCGACCGCCTCCTTGTCCTGCAAGCCGGCAATATGCTCGACCTGCAGGTTCAACCCCTTTTCGGCCGCGGCCGCGATGGCCTTTGGAACGGTTTCGTTCAGGGCCTGCGCACCGCGGCTTCCGCCAACCACCAGGATGCGCAACGGATCGTTTGCCCCGCGTTCCTTGCGGGGCTTTTCGCTGGCGAGCTGCAACTCCTTGCGCAGCGGCATGCCGGTGGTGACAATGTTGCCGTGCTTGAGGTAGTAGCTGGTCTTTTCGAAACTCACCGCAACGGTGTCGGCCCGGCGCGCCAGCAGGGATACAGCGCGCCCCGGAACCAGGTTGGCCTCGTGCAGCACATAGGGAATGCCAAGCTTGGTGGCGGCCTTGATGGGGCCATAGGATGCATAGCTTCCCATGGCCAGCATGACCCGCGGCGCCTGCTCGCGCATGGGGGCAAGGGAGAGGCGGTAGGCCTTGCGCAGTTTGGCGATGGTTTGAAGACTGCGAAGCGAAAGCCCGAACTGGAAGCCCTCCGCCGGAATCGTTACCACCTTGCCCTGCCAGGCCTTGACGGCATCGTGCTCAATGTCTTTTCCGGCCAACCACAGCGTAACATCGTGCCCGCGGTCCGCCAGCTCGTTGGCTGTCGCCAGGCCCGGAAAGATGTGGCCGCCCGTACCGCCGCACGCCACGCCGAATCTAAGTTTTTCCCCCATGTGCACCTACCCTTGAAAGTGAGAGCAGGTTCTAGCAGACCCCTCCATTGATTGACACGCTAATTTGTTGATGAAAGCACATCCATACCTATAATGAATCTCAATAGCAAACGGAGTTATTGAACCATGGAAGAACTAGACCCAATCAAACTCAAGGCCGAGCTAGACCAGTTCAAGAAGGAGAAAGAAAAAATCCGCCAGCTCATGGGGCAGATCGGCGGAAAGGATGCCGAAAAACAGGATCGATTGGTGAACCGGATATTCATCCTTGCCATTGCAATGCTGGCGATCAACGACTTTGTAAACCACCTGCTACATATCAAGGATCCCTTGATCCCGCCGCTCTTTTCATTGGAAATCGCGGTTCTGCTGGTCTCGATCAAGATTATCTGGATGATGCACAAGTCGACCAAGGTGGAGCACTTCCAGTTCTGGATCCTCAACTCGATCGAATACCGCCTCAACGACGTTGCCAAGCAATTGCGGCACCTCGAAAAAACGGTCGAGAAATACCACACCGGGGAAAATGAAGGCGACGCGCAGGATGAAGCGACGGGTTAGCGGAACGGCAGTACCGCATCCAGCGAGCGGGCTCCGGCCATGAGCATCAGCAACCGGTCAACCCCCAAGGCCACTCCGCCCGAAGGCGGCATGTTGCCCAGGGCGGAAATGAAGGCCTCGTCGATCGGATAGACCTCTTTCCCCATCGCCTTGCGCTGCTTGGCGCACGCCTCGAAGCGCGCGCGTTGCTCAACGGGATCGGTCAGTTCGGAATAGGCATTGGCCAGCTCGATGCCTTCGATGTAGAGCTCCCAGCGCTCGGCGACGAGCGGATTGCCGGCCTTGCGGCGCGAGAGCGCGGCGGCCTCGACGGGAACATCCTTCAGCACCACCGCCCCACCGATGGCCTTGATGGCGGGTTCGACCTTTTCAACCAAATCCAGATCGAAGCGGTCTTCATCGTAGTTACCCACCGGATCCCATCCGGCATATTCCAGGAACGCCTCCGAGACGGTCAAGATGCGCCAGTCCACCGGTCCATCATTCCAAACGGCCGAGACGAGCGCCTTGGTTTCTTCGAGGATGCCCATGTAGTCGGCGTGGGCCCGGTACCACTCGAGCATGGTGTATTCCGGGTGGTGCAACGCCCCGCGCTCGCCCCGGCGGAAACATTTCCCCACCTCGAAAATCCGCTCGTGCCCGGCGGCCAGCAATTGCTTGTGGAAGATTTCGGGCGAGGTGCGCAAAAAATGGTCGCCGCTGGGTTCGGCATCGATGTGCAACTCCATGCAGGGTGTTTCGAGCCGGACCGGGGTCTCCACCTCGACAAAGCCCCGTTCATGAAAAAACGCCCGCATGCGGCGCATGAGGGCGTCTCTCAGTCGTATGCTGTCGATGGCCATTAGCCCTTGGACACGCGGTCGGCGTAGGTTCCGTCGCGGGTGTCGATGCGGACCACGTCGCCTTCGTTAATGAAGATCGGGACGTTGATCTCGTAGCCGTTTTCGAGCTTGGCGGGCTTCATGACGTTGGTGGCGGTGTCGCCCCGGGCGCCGGGTTCGGTTTCGGCAATGGTCATTTCCACGAAGTTCGGCAGGGTGATGTCGAGCGCACGATCGTTGTGGAAAAGGATTTCCACCTGCATGTCGTCGACGATGAAATGCTTGAGGTCGCCGAGCAGCTCTTCGTTGAGGTGGGCTTCCTCGAACGTGGCGTTGTCGGAAAAGACATAATCGTTGCCGTCGATGTAGGAAAAGGTGTAGTCGCGCGAGATGAGCGCGCAGCGGTTTACCTTTTCGACGGAACGGTAGGTTTTGTCGAACTGGTTGCCGGTGACAAGGTTCTTGATCTTGCAACGGTAGAGCGCCTGGCCTTTGCCGGGCTTCGAAAACTCGAAGTTGGTGATCATGCAGGGGTCGCCGTCGATCTCGATCTTCAAGCCTTTCTTCAGGTCTGATGCACTGTACATATTGGTCTATCCTCGGTTGTAAACTTAAAAAAGAGCGCGGATTATGCAGAATGCCCCCCTCCCTGCCAAGTGTGGATTTTGGCTTTTCCCTCTGCCGGAAAACAAAAAACAAGCGGAAAAGCATGGTGGATTTGGCCAAAAAGCCCTATAAGTATCGTTATATTGCCTTGGATAGACCAGAAGGCGCACTGCGGAACACTAGCGAAGGAGAAAAATATGAAGACTAAATGGATAACCCTTTTCACGGCAACCGCGGCTATTGCGTTAAGCCTGAGTTCAATGGACGCGCAAGCCAAGACCAAGAAGAACGACCCCGACAAGAAAGAGGTCGAGAAGATTCTGAAGGAAGTCGGCGGTGAGCACTATGTTGAAAAAATGAAAATCAGCTCCCTGTGCTCGATGGAGTTCGAGGATGCGGCTGGCGAGGAATTGTACTACCACATCTACAATGTTTCGCTGAAAGAAGGCGGCTATCGCATTGTATTCTTCGACAATGTCCCGAACTATCTCGGTTTTTACGCCAGCCAGTTCGAAGCAACCGACTATGAGGAAGGTGCCGTTCTGCTGGACTCCGGCGACAGTGACGAAGATGGAAACACCAGCTACTTCAACCTCGCGGTCTCGGACAAAGGCCCCGCGGACAAGACGCGTATCGACGGCGTTCCCACTCCTTTCGTGAAGAACCCCAAACTCGAAGAGAAGGGCAAAGCCGCAGGAACCGGCGGCAGCGGCGCCCTCGTTGTTCCCGTCCAGAAATCCGCCAGTGGCGCAACGGTTGAATACCGCGACTGGAAGATCACCATCAAGGGCCAGGAGCGCACCTACAACGCCATCTTTGTCCAGAAGTCCGGAAGCAACATCCAGATCAAGGATTCCAAGCGCGGAAAAACCGCCACAATTCCGATTTCTTCGCTTTCGGCCGAAGACAAGGAATACCTGAAGGGACTCGGCGAGCTCTAGGCCAAACCGGTTCCAACCCTGCAAAAAAGCCGCCCATCGGGCGGCTTTTTTCATGATAGCGGAAGCCGCCATTCGAAGCGGGGTGCTATTTCGCGAAAACCTTTACGCCTTTCAGGTGGAAATATCCCGGCTCGGAATTCACCAGGCCGATTTTCACGAAACGGGCCATTACGGGCTGTTGAAGTTCCACCAACCAGCGGGTTTCGGGGTTTTCCGTCTTGAATACCTGCCGCCAGTTTTCCCTGTCGGAGGAAAGCCAGACATGAAGATTTCGGGTGCGCCCTGCATGGCCGTCCGGACGGTTCAGGATTTCGAAACCAACCACGGGTTGCTCCTGCTTCAGGTCGATGATCACCCACGGGGTCTTTTCCGCATCGGTATGGAACGACTGCTTGCCCTCCATCGTCGTGAGCAAGGTATGGTTGTGCGGCACGCCCCATTCGGAGGAGAGCGAACTGTGGGCCACCGCGCCCTCGCGCGAAACCCATTGCCAACCGGCAGGGATTTTTGAGGAAGCCTGCCCCGCGTCCACGACGCCGGAAGCCCTACGGGCGGCATCGACGTTGAACATGCGCCCGGGGAACGATTTATCCCACAACGGGCTGGGCACATGCGCCTCGTTCATGGCCGTGCGGATGCGCTCCACCACCTCGGGGAACCGGTCGGCCACATCCACCTGCTCGCCTTCGTCGGCGGACAGGTCGTACAGCTCGATCCTCTGGCCCTCGCGGCGATCCACCACAACGCCCTTCCACTTGCCCATGCGCACGGCCTGGTTCGGTACGCGCTCGTAGAGTTCCCAATAGAGATAGTCGTGTTGTTTCTGCCGCGTCGTGTTGCCTAGCAAGGTCGGAAGCATGGAGATTCCATCCGTATCCCCGCGCACCGGCTCTCCGGTCAGTTCGGAAAACGTCGGCAGCATATCCCAGAAAGCGGACAGATGGTCGCTGACCGTTCCCGCCATGATGGTGCCGGGCCAATAGGCAAACATGGGCGAACGCACCCCGCCCTCGTACATGCTGCGCTTAATGCCGCGCAGCTCGCCGGAGGTGTTGAAAAAGGTTTCGGAGCCCTGCTCCCCGTGCGCCCCGTTGTCGCTGTTGAAAATCACCAGGGTGTTTTCGGCCAGCGTCAATTCATCCAGCAGGCTCATCAACCGACCGACATCGCGATCCATGCGCGAGGTCATCGCGGCATGTTTTTTGAACTTTTCCGGCCAGTCCATTTTGGCGTACTGCCCAAGCTCCGGAACCTGGTATTTCGTATGCGGAATCGTGTAGGCCAGATAGAGGAAGAAGGGAGCGTCCTTGTTTTCCGCAACAAACTTCAGCGCTTCCTCCGTCATCAGGTCGTGGCTATAGACGTTGCCGCCGAGCGGCACCTTCTCGTGGTTGCGCCAGAGGAATTGGGGATAATAGTTGTGCGCCCGGCGCTGGTCGGCATAGCCGAAGAAATAGTCGAACCCCTGCTTGGTCGGGAAGCCGTAGTTGAGCGTCCCATCCGGCTTTTCGCCGCCGAGGCCCCACTTGCCGATGCACGCGGTTTTATATCCCGCCCGCTGCATCAGTTTGCCTAGCGTTTCCGATTCAGGCGGGATGGGCGTCTGCCCGTTGGGATAGCCCGGGCTGTTGGCGCGGATATAGCCATGCCCCGGATGCTTCCCGGTCATCAACGAACCGCGCGAAGGCGCGCAGACCGAGCTTCCGCAATAGTGCGCCGTGAAACGCATCCCCTTGGCCGCCAGGGCGTCCAGCTCCGGTGTTTGGATCATCTCCTGCCCGTTGTAGCCCACCTCGCCATAGCCCAGATCATCGCACAAAATATAAACCACGTTCGGCGATCGCGCCTCTTCCGCAGCGGCAACGAAAGCCAAACATGCGGCCAGCATACTCGAATAAATCCTCATCGGTCTTCCTTTCCAACATTGGGTTGCACGGTTTCCAATCACGGTGCAACCCCTTCGCTCAGGCGGAAAAACCGGGCCGGATGGATTTCCGTTTCGAGCGGGAGCTCAATCCGCCACGGGCTGACATCCGGGATAAAGGTGGTGCCGGGTTCGGCGGCAAAGAGCATGCCGGAGGTTGCGGTTTCAATATGGTAGGTGGTTCCAATCTCCGGGACATCGACCATCATGACCAGGTTGGTTTCCCCGGTTTGGAAGTTGAAGGTATCGATATATAGATCGCGCAGGTCGGGTTGGATGGAGAGGGCGACATCGTCGATCGTCGAGAACGCATTCTTCTGCTGGGAACACTCCATCTTTTCGAGCAGCGATCCCGCCACCGGAGCCTTGCCGAGCACCACATCGCCGCTCCGCCATTTGGCGCCATCCTTCAGCACCCGGTAGCGCACCTGGGTAAAGTTTCCGGAAACCCGCTTGAACGATGCGGTCACATCGTAGACGGCATCGGCCTCCTGGCTCCCTACCGCACCAACGAAAACCGTCGCGGTGGCGCCGCCGGACAGCACGCGCAGCAAGACCGGGGATTGCGAATCGGTCTCCGAGCGCGCCATGATGCCGTAGCCGTTTTGCCGGGTGCCATCAACGGCATAGACCCGCGTATCGGTGTTGCCATCGGTGGTGAGCGCATTGAAGGCAAACGCGGCCTGGAGCGTGACCCACTCGAACTTCATCGGATCGACGGTGCGGGGCAGCGGGGTTTCGGCATCGAGCGAAGAGCTGTGCGTGCCGGCGGTTTCGACCTCGAGCGCCCCTTCGGCGGAGATGCCCCAGTCGGTGCGGTTGCGGGCGTTATAGGTCCAGAGATTGTCGGCCTGCACACTGCCGATGCCAACCAGGGGCGCCGGAGCGGCGGCATCCCATGTTTCGGAAAGGAGCGCGGTGGCATCGAAGAACGCCAGCTGCTGGATTTCGGATTGTTCCAGCACGCGATCGTAGATGCGAACCTCGTCAAGCTGCCCGGCAAAATGATTGGCCCCGGTTTGCAGGCAGCCGATCCGGAGGAGTGGCGGCGCGGCTTTGGTTCCGCCCGGGCCATGGGCAACGGCTTCGGATGCGCCATTGATGAAGAGTTCCATTTCGCCGGTCGCGCTGTTTCGGGTTGCGGCCACGTGGCGCCATTGGCCATCCGCCATATCGGTTTGTGAAAGAATCGTGGTATCGGGCTGCCCCACCCCGAACGCCACATTCGATCCGTGGAGGGCGATGCCGAAGTCGCCAGCCGCCCCCGCCACTTCGCCATCCACCAGGCCGCTCCCTTCCCACCATCGTCCGGCCCCTTCGGAACCGGCCACATCCGCGCGCATCCAGAACGCAATGGTGAATTCGGTGGAAATGTTCCGGGGAATGGAAACAGAGGCATCCACCCCATTGAATTCCAGGCATTGGGCGTCGCGCCCGTCAACAAAGGCGCCCCCGCCCGCCAGGGTGCCATGGTTTCCGCTGCCACTCGAATCGGAGGCATCGCCCTCGAACGAATAGATCGCCGCAATGTTCGTGGGCGAAGCATAGGGCAAGGTGAACAGCGTGATCGAGTTGGTCGGCAACGTGCCGGAAAACGTATTGGAGCCAACCACCGTTGCCGAACCGCCGCTCGAAACGAAGCTTCCGTCCACATTGGCCCAGCGCTTGTAGGAAACATCGCCGCAGATGCCTCCCTGCAACAGATTGAATGCATGATCGGCATATTCCGTGCCGCTCACATTCAGCGCCCATACGCGGAGCGATCCGCCCTCGCGGAAGGCCCGGGTGATCAACGTGCCCAACGGTTCCTTTTCATTGAAGCCATCTTCGTCGTCGATGGCGCATGGACGGCTGAGCGTCGAGCTGGTGGTGATGGCCTTTTCCATTTCGCCCTTGAAGCCCGTGCGCGTGTAGGCCCACCAAACATAGCCGCTGAGGCCAAGTTCGATGTTGTCGAAGATGGCGGCCAAAGCCGATTCCGCATCCTCCAAATCATCCAGGTCGCCCTGATTATCCCAATGCACTTCGCTGTTCCAGCAGGGCCGCCCTTCGCCATCGCCGATCATGTCGGCCAGCTTGGGATAGGGGCGCCACCTGGGATAGTAGTGCGTACCGAGCAGATCCAGCGAGGCGCCGCCGCCCGGCAGCGCCAGCAGCTCTTCCACAAACGTATAGCTGGGGCCATAGTCCTCGGGGCCGATGATGACCGGCGGCATGGTGAACGCGGCGGGAACCGTTACCACCGGATGCGTCGGATGGGTGGTATCGATCAGATCAACCGTTCCGGCCTGTTCCGACATGGCCCGCAGGGCATTCACAATGGCCAAGTGCTTTTCCGGCGTGATGTTGCCTTCGTTGTAGACCTCTTCGTTGTCGACTCCAAGCATAGGGAAAACGAAGCTCTCGCTCTTGCGAACCAGATCGTGCTCCCAGAACCGGAGATAGTCGGCCAGCAGCCGCGCATATTGCTCGGGAACCACCCCATTGCCATCCTTCGTCCAGGCGGGAAAGCTGTTTTGCCCGTCCAGCTTTTTGCTGGGGAAGAAGACGACATCCGGTCGCGCATCACGCGCGTTTTTCATAGCGGTGAACATTTTCTTGGAGTTAACGACCGCGGGATCGTAGACATAATAGGACACATCGATCTCGCCGGCGGCCGGATGTGCCGGTCGCGTGGCATCGCCCCAAACGGCAACCCGCAGCACACTCATGCGGTCGTCGATGAACAGCTCCTGCGCCTTCGAGGCCGTCAGGCCGTTGATCACACTGGCATTCTTGATGTCGTAGCCCCAATCGGTGATCAACACCCCCCGCAGCTCCGGGTTGATCTCGACCGTTCCCGCCGTTGTCGCCGCCCCCGCCAGGCGGGCAGCGAGCAGCAAACACAACCCCATCGCATTCATCCATTTCATCGCTCTGTTTCCTTTTGAGATAACGGAACAGTACACTAGAACACGAGTACACCGGAAACCTTAAACACTCGGATGAGCAAAGAACTCCGCAATCTTACCGATGGCGAATGGATGGGTGGATTTTACCACGGCTCCGCGATGCCCGGTCGCCGCGATCGGCGCCCCTGGGTGAAGAGGCCATGGTTTGGATTTAGATGCGTTAGAGTCCGAAGTCCCCCGGAAGCGCATCCTGGATTTTTTTCATCTCGCGCATCATTTCCTCGAGCTTGTCCTTATATTCCGGATCGTTTGCCAGATTGACCTGTTCATGCGGATCGCGGGAAATGCGGTAGAGCTGGTCCGGGTCATAGTAGCCGGGATAATGCTCGGTTCCGGTTGACGGCATCTCCGCATGGCCGCCCCCGGGGATGGCGGTCAGATGGCTGAACGGCTTGGCCGGATCCTCGGTCACAATCGGAATATGCAACCGTCGGCGATTGGCATTCCACTCCTCCAGCACGCGCACGCGTTCTTCCTTCGACATGTTGGCAATGTGTTCCGGATAGCGGATGGCCACATATTTCCAGTCGCCCTTAAGAATGCCGCGCCCGAAGCCAAGCTCGAAATATAGCACACGCCCTTCAGGTTGTTTTTTGCCCTGCGTCAAATACGGCCAGAAGCTTTCGCCATCCAACGCGGCATCCGCATAGTCCCCGCCCACGGCATCCAGGATCGTCGGGGCGAAATCAATGCTGTTCAGCAGCGCATCGCAGGTTTTGCCCACCGGGAACCCGCCCTTGCGCCAGACGATGCCGGGTGTATGGACTCCGCCTTGATAGACCGTGCCCTTCGACTCCATCCACTGGTCGTTGAAGAAAAAGATGAGGGTATTCTCCAACTGGCCGGTTTCCTCCAGGGTATCAAGCAGCGCCCCCAACGCATCGTCCATCCAGAGCAGGTTGCAGGCATCGTCGGTCGGCTTGAGCCCGGCGGCCCGGATCCGTTCGGGAATGGTTTTCCGGGCCGGTTGCACGGCGGGGGCTTCATCCAGATAACCCACCGCCGAAAGCAGCGGATTGGCATTCCAGGCACTCGTTGCATTCACGGGCCCATGTGGCAACGTGGTGGCGAAATAGAGGAAGAACGGCTCACTGCGGTCATGGTGGTTCCTGATGAATTCCGTGCCACCCCCGGTAATCCAGTCCATGTTATGCACCGCCACCTCGTGTAACCCGAGAAAGTGCGGATTGTTATGGTAGACGCGATCGACATAGTCAAAACCGACCTCCCGCACGCCTTGGCAAACCTTATCGTGGTTGGCCTTGAGCTGCGCCTGGTTCTTCGGATCCTTCGCACTCGCATCATTATCCGGAAAGCGCTTGAGCCCCTGCACTTCAATCACATGGTTCTTTCCGACAAACCCGGTCATATAACCGGCACGCTTCATGAGTTGAGGAAGCGATTCGTCGGTTTCCAGTATATGGGTATTGAATTCGACATGGGTCTGCCCCCCGTTTTTCTCGGTTGTCTCCTTGAAAAAGGGATTATTGGCCCGGCTTGGATTTCGCCCGGTCAGCACACTGTAGCGGCTCGGCGTACACAACGGGGAGACGGTGTATTGATTCAGCAAAACCACCCCTTCATCCGCAATGCGTTCGATATTCGGCGTCAGCACCTTCCGCTCCACACCGGGAATAAAGTTGAAATGGTGCGGCAGCATATCATCGGTTATGAAGAAGATGACGTTGGGTTTTCCCGCCCACGCATGAGCCGCAAGCAAGGCGAAGACTAGCGCTAAAGTTTTCATGGTTCTCTCCAAATTCCATACCGTTTGAAACGTGGGCCGCGGTTCGCCCGGCCATGCTCCACGGCCCGGCATCCGCGCCTTCATCTCAAAACGAATCCCACATTATCCAAATAAACCTTGCCCGACACGGGCACCTTCTTCCCGTCGTTTTGGTAGAGCTGGATGAACAGCGCATAGGTCTTGCCCATCGCCGCATAATACTTCGGATCGGGCAGCCTCAGCTCCAGCGTCTTCCATTTTCCGCGCACCTCCTCGAGCGTCAGCGACCCTAGCTCGATCCAATGATCCATCTCGCTCTGCAGCACAACGCGAATGCCAACCTGCTTGTCGGCGCACTGGAAGTTGCTTGAAGCACCGACATCCAGCACAACGCCTGCAATGCGCTTCCGGTCGATGGAACCGGGCGGAGAAAAGACCGCCAGCCTATCGTTGCCGGAAGTCGGCTTGTCGCCATCGAGCACCACCGCCGCCACCTGTTGGTTTGGCCGGACCGCATCATCGCCGATCAGCTTGTACGAGGTTTCCGCGTTCCAATTCGCCGGAGCATCCTCGAACTGCCAGATGATTTGCCGACGCTCCTGCACCGGCAGGATTTCGATTTCACGTTCCACGGAAACCTCGCCGGCCCGGGCGCGAACCGTTGCGGTTCCGGCCCCGGTCGGCGTCAGGAAAAAGCGGCCGGCGGCCTCGCCCAGCCAGACCGTGGCAACGTCCAGCCCGGCAGGGCCTTCGACCGAAACCTTCGCGGCATCGAATGTCCTGCCGACCTTTGCATCCGCGGGATCGTTCTGCAGGAACACCCACCCCTCGACGGGCTGATCGGCAGGTGCCGATTCCGGCAGCAGGATTTCCAAGGGCTGGATCTCGGCGTTTTCGGTATCTCCGCTGGGCCGTACGGAACCGCCCTTGAACGGCAGTTCGAAGACGCGCGCGCTGTAGGGCGGCACCTCCAGCTTGCCATCAATCGCAAACCGCTCCTCGTTCGGCTTGCGGCTCCATTTCGGCTCGTGCTTGTAGATATCCCAAAAATATTCGCGGTGCGAGAGCGTCGCCATCCGGCCTTCGCTCGCAAACTCCACGCCCGGCACATCGAGTTCGATTTCGGCAAACGCATCGCGCGAAACATTCACGACCATCGCATAGAGCCGCCCGTCGTCGCGCGTCACCACGGCATAGGCATCGCCGTTGCCTTTCAGCTCCGAAGCAACGAGCTGGTTGCCCATGTATTTGCTCCAGAGGTAGAGTCCCCAATACTGGCTCTTCGGCATGCACCGCCCCGCGAAGTGAAAGAGGCCGTGCCCGCCCTCTTCCGTGGTGGTCAGCAAATCCCACTGCGTGGCGAAGGTGACGCCCTCGCGAAACATTTCGCCAACAAAGATGGCGCTCCACAAACCGTTGAGCAGTTCGCCCGTGTGGCGGTCTTCGAGCACCTTCGAGTTCCACTCGGTTATGGCAAATTCGATCTCGCCCACGCGGTGCGGCTGGTATTTTTCGACCAAGCCGCGGTAGCGCGTCATCGGCTCCTGGAGCGAAAAGGCCTGCTCGACCATTTCGCGCTCGCCCGCCAGATGCCGCTCGACGGGATAGGTGTGGAACGAAATAAAATCAACATGCTCGCCGGCATCGCGCAGCAGCGCCTCCATGAACGGCGCGCGCGTGCTCGCCGCCGTGGGGCCGCCGATCTTGATGGATGGGTCGACCGCCTTCATGGCCTTGGCATATTCGATGAAGCGCTGCGCGTAAACCTCGCCGGTCATGCGCGAGCCATCGGGCAGGGTCGAGCCCATTTCCCAGCGGCCTTCGAGTTCGTTGCCAATCTCCCAATATTCAACGCCGTACCCCATCTCCAGGTTTGCCCAGCGCACCCATTCGGCCGCCATTTCCGGCGTGCCGGATCCAACGTTGACCGTCACGATCGAATGCGAGCCCTTGTCTTTGGCAAACTCGTGCAAGGCGTAGACATCAACATTGCCGTGCCACTCGTCGGGCTTGCCCGGGGCCAGCAGATGGAAGCCGGGTTTGTAGTCCGAATAGTCGATTTCCCACTGGCCGTCGACGAGCTTCGACATATCGAACGTATTGCCATCCCACACGCCGTTGCCGTTCCAGATATATTCGTCCGACCACGATCCGCCAGGAATGCGGATGAACGACGGGTTCAACTCGCGCAGGTAATATTGCACATCCGTATCGAACAGCTGCCGCGCCTCATGCCACAACCCCGCGTTCGTGCCGAGGAACCGATGGCGATCCACCTCCCGAACCACGGAAGGGTCGACCCGGAGCACCGCTGCCTGACAAGCCATCGTACCGACAGCGCCTACAACCATTATTAAAGTCCTCATTGCAGATCCTTCCGAATTAGGCATCTAGGGTTTGAATCGTCTGCATTATAAAGCCGCCGTGGCTTCCTGCACCTTATTCTTCATGCCGAAACCTGCATCGTTGCTTTCCCGCCCCATCAAAACCTCGACCGAATGTTCGCCGCCGTCGAAGACCGGCACCACATTGCCCTCGACGGGTTCGCCATCGACCACCACGGACGCGACGCCCTTGGAAATGTGTTCGGGGTTTTCGACTTCGATGCGGTAGGTCGCGCCGCGGAACTTGCGAACCACCTTGAAGCCGTCCCATGCCTTGGGAATGCAGGGATTGATTTCGAGGCCGCCGTGGGTCGGCATGATGCCGACGATAAACTTGGTGGCCGCCTGGTAGGTCCACGACGACGTGCCGGAGAGCCAACTGTTGCGGGCGAGGCCGAACTGCGGATGCTCGTCGCCGAGAATGTTTTGCGGGTAGCAGTAGGGTTCGCACTCGAAGCGGCCGATGTCGTCGTTCCGCGCGGCGGGGTTGATCTGGTTGTAGTATTGGAATGCGCGGTCGCCGTTGCCGACCAGCGTTTCGGCAATCATCACCCACGGGTTGGTGTGCAGGAAGATGCCGCCGTTTTCCTTGGCGCCCGGCGGATAGGTGGTGATGCCGCCCTTGGTCGGATCGAACCCGTTGTAGCCCGGCCAGCTGAGCTTGATGCCGCGGTCCGTGTTGAGTTTTCCATGCACCGACTCCAGCGCCTGCTCCGCGCGATCGCCTTCGGCAAAGCCGGAAAAGACGCTCCACGACTGAGCGTTGGCGTAGATCTGC
The DNA here is from genome assembly GCF_900890425.1 of Pontiella desulfatans. Taxonomy (NCBI): domain Bacteria; kingdom Pseudomonadati; phylum Kiritimatiellota; class Kiritimatiellia; order Kiritimatiellales; family Pontiellaceae; genus Pontiella; species Pontiella desulfatans. The sequence continues at coordinate 4,261,059 of NZ_CAAHFG010000001.1, forward strand.
CCTTCGCTGTTTTGCTTGGAACCGATCGGGGTGCCGTCCTCTTCGTAGTAACGCACAAACCATTCGCCGTCCCAGCAGGTCTCGTTAACGACCTTTTTCATGCGCGCGTGGTCGGCGCGGTATTTTTCGGCCGCCGGCTGCGCGCCGAGATGGTCCATCAACTCGATCATTTCCTGCAGCGCGCGGCCATAGAGATTGGCAATCATTACGCTTTCGGCGGCGCCAAGCAGATTGACGCAATCGTTCCAGTCGGCGAATCCCAGCAGCGGCAGGCCGTGCGCGCCCGTGTTGGCTTGGGTGAACTCCATGGCGCGGTGCAGATGCTCCAGCACCGTTCCCTTTTCGCGTTTTTCGAGCGGGAGCGCCTTGGAATAGAACGGGATTTCCTCCTTCAGGAATCCATAGTCACCGGTCTCCTTGAGATAGGCGGAAACCGCCTGGACGATCCAGAGGTGGTCGTCGCCATACCATTGCTTATGGCCGTCTTCGCGCGAGTCGCCCTCGTTGGCTTCCATGGTGAGCGGGAAAAACTGGTGCATCGCCGAACCGTTGGGCAACTGCACGCTGAGCAGCTTGCGCATCAGCGCCCGGGCATCGTCCGGCACCCCGGCCAGCACGCCCATCACATCCTGCGAGCTGTCGCGGAAACCAATGCCGCGCGCACCGAGGCCGAGCTGATAGAGCGAGAGATAGCGCGACCAGTTCATGGTCGTATGGCACTGGCGCGGGTTATGGATGTTGACCATCGAGTTGAACGCGGCGTCCGGCGTTTCGATCCAGTTTTTGGAAAGATATTCATCCCAGAATTGTCCCAGAGACCGGAACGCGGCATCCACGTTTTCGAGGCAGCGGAACTTTTTCGCGGTTTCGGCCACCATGCCCGGCTCGTCCTGCCCGAGTTGGGTGACGATACGTTTTGTTTCGCCCGGCGCAAGTTCGCCCAGCTTGTGCAACAGCGCGGCGATGGTGTCGCCGCGCCGTGCCTCGCTGTTCGACAGGCTTTCGTTTTGCAGCTCCAAAGGGTTGGCCCAGGTGCCGTATTCGTTGTCGCCCAGGAATTCCTTGCGGTCGGTCTGGAACGAATCGACGGGCACATTCGAGGTGAAAAAGTTGTTTTCATACTGCTTCTTCATGAAGGCGTACTGGCGCAACAGCACGGTGCCGTCGGCATTCCTTTCGGCGTCGACCGTCATGGTTTGCGGCACCCAGTCGGCATTGGTGTATTGCTTTAGCGCATCGAAATGCGAGAACTCCACCACGGGAATCACATCCAGCTCCACCACTTCTTTCCGAAGGTTGGTAACGTTGATATCGCGCACCACCACATGTTCGCCGGGCGGCACAAAGATCGCGACCTCCGTGCGGATACCATGGAACTCGGAGACAATGCGCTGGTAGCCGAGACCCACATGGCACTCGTATTTATCGTAGGCATCGAGCGTCGGCACGAAGAACGGCGAGAAGATTTTATAGCCGTCGCCTTCCTTGATGCGGAGATACATTCCCTCGCCCTTGAACTGCGAACTGGGCAGCTGGGGCATGTATTTGGTGATTCGGTTCAATGCGGGATCGCCTTTACAGATGAGCGAGCCGCCCGTATGGTCGACAATCCCGCCGAACGCCAGCGTGCCGACATAGTTCGTCCACTTGACGGGGGTCTTGGGATTGGTGATTACATACTCTCTTTTATCGTCGTCGAAATATCCGTATTTCATGGTCGTTTCACTCCCCGTAACAAGTAATCCGTAATTCGTAATTTTCGTTACGCATTACCCGTTACGCATTAGGTTTCTAAACTTTGCCCCTGCGCGCTTCAAGTTGCCTGCGGATTTCGGCCGCCTTCTGCGGCGTGATGGGGAAGATTTTCAAAAGACCCAGCGCCACCACCAAGGCAACAACGGGGATGGCGATGTAGCCGATGCGCATATTGCGCAGGACGGCTTCCGGTTGGGCGCCTTCGAGCGACGCATCGAATCCGGTGAATTCCAGCAACGGGCCGGAAATCAGGAACCCGATGCAGAAGGCAAACTTCAGGATCCAGGAAAAGATCGAAGCAAAGCTGCCCTCGCGACGCTCCCCGGTCTTCAACTCATCGAAGTCCACCACATCGGCCTGCATGGAGGAGAGCATCAGCCAAAGCCCCGCATAGCCCGCCCCGATAAACACGGTGTTCACCAGCATCAGGTACGGATAGGCCGGATTAAACGTCCACCAGGTGGTAGCCGCCGAAAACAAAACCAACGCAACGGAGATGGCAAGGCACCGGGGCTTGCCGATGCGCTCGGAAAGCCATCGGAAAACGGGAATGAAAAGCAGGCTGAAAACGGTATAGACCACCGTTCCATAGCCCGCGAACCGGGCCGCCACCGTCCAGTCGGCATTCAACACATAGTAGGTGCCCACATAGCGGCCGTAGCTGTCGAAGATCGCCGTCCCCAGCAGGAAGAACACGGTGAAGAGACACAGCACGCGGAACGGAACGTTCTTGAGCGTTTCGCTCAAACTCTTGATCACGCCCACCTTTTCCTGGTGCTTGTTCACGCTCTCGTAATAGCGCTCCTTCACAAAAACCGCAGGGACAATCCCGAGCACCAGAATGATGGCGCCAATCACCAGGCTGAGCCAGCGCATGCCGTTCACCGTGCTCGCTTCGCCATTCAGGAAAAAGATCGGCAGCAGCGAAACCCACCACATCCAGCCGTTCACGAAACCGGCCAGCGTCTGGAAATATCCGCGGATTTCAGTCACCCTCGTCCGCTCGTTGTAGTCGGGGGTCATTTCCATCAGCAAGCTTTGGTAGGGCATCGCCCAGACCGTGAAGCAGGAGTAGAAAAGAATGCCGAAGCCGATCACCCACGCCATGATCAGTTCCTGGCTCCAGTCCATCGGGAACCACCAGATCAGGGGATAGGTCAGGCCGGCCAGGATGGACCCCACCAGAATGAACGGTCGGCGGCGCCCCCACTTCGAGCGGAAGTTATCGGAGATGCACCCCATGATCGGATCGATGATGCCATCCCACAACCGCAGCGACATCAAGATGATCGACACATAGAGCGGCCGCATATGCAGTTCCATGTTGAAGAACGGATAGGCAATGCTGACCAGAATCCATACCGCCAGAATATCAACCGGACCGCCGAGCGCGTAGGCCAGCTTGGTGCCGAACGGAACGCGGTCTTCCGCCGCCACGACAGGTTGTGCTTGATCAGCCATGATCGACTCCCATTACCACTTCGATTTGATGCACCCGGTCTTTTGCCAGGACGGGTACGAGGTTGCCTTTTACCAGCTCGCCGTTGACCAGCAGCAGGATGACGCCCTTGGACACCCCTTCAGGATTCTTGATGGTGATGTTGTATTCCGCGCCGCGGAAACGGCGGACGATGGTGTATTCCTTCCACTCCTGCGGGATGCACGGGTCGATGCGCAGTCCGTCGTAGTCGGGGTGGACACCCAGAATATATTGCGAGATCGCCACCCAGTTCCACGCGGCGGTTCCCGTTAGCCACGAGTTTTTGGCCTCGCCCGGTTTGAAGGCATCCTTGCCCGCAATCATCTGCGAATAGACATAGGGTTCCATGCGGTGCAGCTCCGAAATCCCTTCGCGATAGGCCGGCGCGATGCGCCTCCAATAGTCGAACGCGCGGTCGCCGCGACCGATCATCGTTTCGCCGATCATGATCCACGGATTGTTGTGGCAGAAGATGCCGGCGTTTTCCTTGTAGCCCGCCGGATAGGTCGAGATTTCGCCGTACGCCAGGACATATTCCGTGAAGGCCGGGTTGTTCAGCACGATGCCGTGCTCGCAGGCGAGCTTGTCGGCCACGGAGTCGAGCGCCTTTTCGCACAAGCCTTCGTCCTTGCCGATCCCGGCCATCGTGCACCAGCCCTGCGACTCGATAAAAATCTTGCTTTCGTCGTTTTCGTCGGAGCCGACCTTGTGGCCGAAAAAGTCGTAGGCGCGCAGGAACCATTCGCCATCCCAGCCATGTTGCTTGACCGCCTCGACCATGGCATCGACCTGCCTTTGCGCCTCGATGGTTTCCATGCCGCGCAGCTCGCAGAGGCGGATGTATTCGCGGCCATAGAGCACAAACTCTCCGGCAATCATCAACGACTCCGCCGTGCTACCCGATTGGTTTTCGGTGGTCTGGAACGATTCGTTCGGATCCTTCGAAAAGCAGTTGAGGTTGAGGCAGTCGTTCCAGTCGGCGCGCCCGATGAGCGGCAAGCCATGCGGACCGAGGTGGTTGACCGTGAAGTTGAACGAGCGGGTCAGGTGCCCGAATAGGTCGGTGGCCGTTGCATCGTCGTTGTCGTACGGCACGGTTTCGTCGAGGATGCTCCAGTCGCCGGTCTCCTTGATGTAGGCCGAGACGGAGAGGATCAGCCAGAGCGGATCGTCGTTGAAGTTTCCGCCGATCTCGGCGTTGCCGCGCTTGGTGAGCGGCTGGTACTGGTGGTAGGCCGAGCCATCCTCGAACTGCGTGGCGGCAATGTCGAGAATGCGCTGCTTGGCGCGCTCCGGCACCTGGTGCACGAAGCCGATCAGATCCTGGTTGGAATCGCGGAAGCCCATGCCGCGGCCGATGCCCGACTCGAAGAACGAGGCGCTGCGCGACATGTTGAAGGTGACCATGCACTGGTACTGGTTCCAAATGTTGACCATGCGGTCGAGCTTGCCATCGCCACTGTCCACCTGGTAGGTGCCGAGGAGGTTTTCCCAATAATCAGCCAGCTCCGCCAGCGCGGCATCGACCTTTTCAACCGTCTCGAAATTTTTGATGACCCGCCTGGCGCCGGCCTTGTTGATGATGCCCTTCGACTCCCACTTTTGGTCTTCGGCCTTTTCGATGTAGCCCAGCACAAAGACCAGCTCGCGCTTTTCACCGGGCGCCAGATCGATTTCAAGATAGTGCGAGGCAATCGGCGACCAGCCGTGCGCCACGGAATTGCGCGGCGCACCTTCGGCCACGGCCTGCGGATTTTCGAACCCGTTGTAGAGCCCAACAAACGATTCGCGGTCGGTGTCGAAGCCCTGGATCGGGGCGTTGACGGAATAGAAGGCATAGTGGTTGCGGCGCTCCTTGTATTCGGTCTTGTGGTAGAGCACCGATTCCTCGATCTCCACCTCGCCGGTCGAAAGGTTGCGCTGGAAGTTTTCCATATCGGTCTGCGCGTTCCACAGGCACCATTCCGCCAGCGAGAAGAGCTTCAGGCTTTTGTGCTCGCCGGATTCGTTTTCGATGGAGAGCTTGTGCACCTCGGCATTCACGCCCAGCGGCACGAAGCAGGTCAGCTCCGCTTTCACCCCGCCCTTTTCGCCGATGAACTTCGAATAGCTCAAGCCATGGCGGCATTCGTAGGAATCGAGCGTGGCCTGGGTCGGCTTCCAGCCCGGGTTCCACACCGAGTCGCCATCCTTGATATAGTAGTAGCGCCCACCGGTGTCGATCGGCACGTTGTTGTAGCGGTAGCGCGTCAGCCGGCGGAACTTGGCATCCTTATAGAAGCAATAGCCCCCGCCTGTATTCGACACCAACCCGAAAAACTCGTCGTTGCCCAAATAGTTGATCCACGGAAACGGCGTCTTCGGCTCCGTAATTACATACTCGCGGGCTTCATCATCAAAATAACCAAACTTCATCCAGTAGCTTCTCCCGTTAAAACAAAACACTTCTATATCACTACTAAAACAACGTCAACCTCGTTTGCTATTTTTTCTTGCGATTTTGCGCATGTTATCCTAAATACCGGATCATCATGAATATAACATTTACATATCTATCAAAACCGTACTGCTATATCACCCTCCTAACGGCGGTCCTTGCCGCATCGGCCCCGGCCACACCGGTTCCGGCCACCGATCCCGGCATCGAGGTGCGCGGCACAAAATATGCCCAGCCCCGGAATGCCGGACTGCGGTTCCAACGCCACCGGGAGGATGTTCTGCAACTGCCGCGCAAGGAGCTGGGCATCAATCCCGACAAGGCACGGAATGGTTCCGGCATCGTTCTGGCCTTCCAAACCGACAGCGATAGCATCCGGGCCAACTTCAGGATTCTATCCGCCAACTACATGGGCTCGGCCTTCGGCCTGTTCGAGGACGGGAAGCTGGCGAAGGAATTCAAATTCAACCCCAAGACCTCGGAAGCCAAACTGGAATTCGAGCGCAGAGGCAGCGGCTGTTTCGAAATCGCCCTCCCCAGCTTTGCCAATGTGGAATTCCTGGGGCTGGAACTCGATGGCCAACTGAAAAAGCCATCGCCACCCAACGCCCCCGTCTACGTGGCGCTGGGCGACTCGATCAGCCACGGGGTCGGGCAGCACGGCGCAACCCACACCACTTGGCCATTCCTGCTGTCCCGGAAGCTGAACGCGGAACTCTTCAACCTGGCCGTCGGGGGCGGCAAGGTTTCGGTGCCGATCGGCAACATGCTGGAGGACTGGAAGCGGATCGACTACATCACCATCCTCGTCGGCTACAACGACCTGCACTTCGACCAAAAGACGCCGGAGGGCTTCGCGACCCAATACGGCGAGCTGCTGGACGCCATCCGGGCAAACCATCCCGACACCCCGGTCTACTGCATCTCCCTGCTCCACACCAAAAAACCAACCAGCGAAAAGACCGGCCACACCGCGAACGAATTCCGTACCGCCCTGTCGAAGCTGGTCGGCACGCGCGCACAGACGGATGCACACCTCCACTTTGTTGCCGGGGAAACAATTACATCCGCAAAAAACCTGCAGGCCGACAACCCGAAAGATCCCGTGCACCTGGGCGAAGAAGGGGCCGCCATGCTGGCCGATGAACTGTATCGCATCATAACCCGCAAATAGGAGGGCCGATTTAGCGGCAGCCAAACTGCAATATCCGTCCCCCTCGTCCGTTGGATTCCCAACGCATGAAACAAAGGACGATGGAATGGTAAAAACTCTTTCACTGATCGCCGCAGGCATTGGGTTCGCGAGTCTTTCACTGGCCCAATACGAAACCACAGGCAACCCAGCGCCCCCCACGAAGATCGACCTGCCCCTGCTAAAGCAGTACACGCAACTGGGCATCCGCCCCGCCGGCACCTGCTCCGATAGCGTCTTTGTGCGCCGGGTCCATCTCGACCTTACCGGCAGCATCCCCACGGCCGACCAGGCACGCGACTTTATTGATGACCGCTCGAAGGACAAGCGCGCGAAACTCATCGACGAGCTGCTGGCAAGCGACGGCTTCAGCCACTATTGCACCACCCTTTGGTGCGACCGCCTGCGGGTGAAGTCCGAATTCCCGATCAACCTCTGGCCCAACGCCGTGCAGGCCTACCACCGCTGGATCCTCGGCTCCATCCGCGAAAACAAACCCTATGACCAATTCGTCCGCGAAATCCTGACTTCAAATGGAAGCAACTTCCGCGTGCCGCAGGTCAACTTTTTCCGCGCCGTGCAAAACAGCGACCCCGAAACCATCGCCCGCGCGGCCGCCCTCACCTTCATGGGCACGCGCCTCGACTCCTGGCCGAAGGACCGGCAACAGGACCTGGCCGTTTTTTTCTCCGATTTGGCCTTCAAGAAAACCAGCGAGTGGAAAGAGGAGATCGTCTATGCCGACCTCTTCAGCCAACGGGAAAACCGGCGCGGCACAACACTCACCCTGCCCGATGGAAAAACGGTTGAAGTTCCGCTCGACCACGATGCACGGAAGGTCTTTGCAGACTGGCTGACGCACGAAAGCAATCCCTGGTTCGCACGCAATGCGGTCAACCGCATCTGGCACCAGCTCTTTGGCTCCGGCATCATCCAGGAACCGGACGACATCCGCCCCGACAACCCCCCGGCGAACCAGGAAATGCTCGCGCTGCTCGAAAAGGAGCTCAACGTATCCGGCAACGACCTGCGCCACATCTACCGGCTCATCCTCAACTCCGCCACCTACCAACGCTCCAGCATCCCGGCAACCAACACCCCCATGGCCGAACAGCTGTTCGCCCACTACCCGCTCCACCGGATCGACGCCGAGACCTTGATCGACTCGCTCTGCCACATCACCGGAACCACGGAACAATACTGGAGCATGATTCCGGAGCCCTTCTCCTTTATTCCGGTTGAACAGGGGTCCGTCACGCTCGCCGACGGAAGCATCACCAGCCCCTTCCTGGAAAAATTCGGCCGCCCCCCGCGCGACACCGGGCTTGCAACCGAACGCAACAACGAAATCACCGCCGCCCAGCAACTGCATCTGCTCAACTCCGGCCATATCCGCGAAAAGCTCAACCGCATCGGCCTCCAGCTGCCGCGCCGCAACACCCCCGTGGCCAACACCGACGAACTCTACCTTTCCATCCTTTCGCGCCATCCGACCCAAGCGGAGCTGCTCGCGCTGAGCGACTACACCCTGATGGCCGAGGCGGAAGGGCGCGATCTCGCCACCGACATTGCCTGGGCGCTCATCAACAGCCCGGAATTCCTTTTCAAACACTAGGAGCAGCACCATGAACCTCTCGCGCAGAACGATCCTCCAGTCCGCCGCCGCGGCACCGTTGCTCGCCCAGGCCGCCGCGGCACCCAATGCCAAAGCCAAGGCCGTGATCCAGATCTGGATCTGGGGCGGCCCGGCCCACCTCGACACGTTCGACCCCAAGCCGGACGCGGGGTACGACTACTGCGGCGCCTACACCAAGCCCATCGCCACCAACGTCGACGGCATCCGCATCGGCGAAGCGCTCCCCGAATTGGCCAAGCAGGCCGACAAGTTTTCGATCATCCGCAGCATGACCCACGGGATCAACGCCCACGAAAGCGCGTCATACTGCACCCAGACCGGGCGCCTGCCCGGCGGGCGCATCGTCTATCCGGCCATCGGCTCGGTGGTTTCGCTCAAACACGGCTACGATGCGGGCTACAACGGGCTCATCCCGCCCTACGTCGTGCTCACCGAACCGCAGGGCCGCTTTTCCGAAGCCGGGTTCCTGGGCCCCCGCTACAAGCCCTTCGCCACGGGCGGCGACCCCGCGCAAAATCCGTTCGCCGTGGAAGGCATCGTTGCCGAAGGCATAACCGACCGCCGCCAGCGCGAACGCCGCGAGTTGCTCCGCTGGCTCGACACCTTCGGCAAACGCTTGCCAGGCAATGCGCAACTGGAAACCTACTATGCCTCCAAGGAGAAGGCCTACGACCTGATCATGGGCGACGGCGCGAAAATCTTCGACCTCTCGCAGGAGAGCGACGAGCTGCGCGAGCGCTATGGCCGCAACACGTTCGGCCAATCCTGCCTGGCCGCCCGGCGGCTGGTGGAAGCCGGCGTCAAATACATCACCATCAACTTCAAAGGCTGGGACACGCACAAAAAGCATTTCGAAGAGATGCGCCGCAAGCTGCCGCAAATGGACGCCGGGTTCGCCACCCTGCTTTCGGACCTTTCCGACCGCGGCCTGCTCGACAGCACCATCGTCTGGTGGGGCGGCGAATTCGGCCGCACCCCGAAGATCCAATGGGAAGCCCCGTGGGACGGCGGTCGCGGCCACCACGGCGCATGCTTCTCCCACGTCCTGGCCGGCGGCGGCTTCAAGGGCGGACAGGTGGTCGGAGCCTCCGACGCCAAGGGGGTGGAGGTCGCCGAGCGCCCGGTCCGCCCATGGGACCTGATCGGCAGCATCCATCAGCAAATGGGCGTCGATCCCGCCAGCACCATTCCCCACTCCGATGGCCCCGTCAGCCTCGTTCCCGGCGAAATCGACGGCTACTCCACCGGCGGCCGCTTGAAGGAGCTGATCTGATGAAACCATACAGTATTTTTTATTCACCGCAAAGGAACGCAAAGAACACAAGGGATGCTTTCCTGCCGGCTTTGCGTTCCTTGCGTTCTTTCGCGGTTAAAAATATCCTGCCCGCCATGTTGGCACTTCCCGTCCTAGCTGTAGGGCAGCAGCAGGTGCGGCCGGAGCAAATGGATCCGCACATCGGCTACATCTATCCCGCCGGGGCGCAGCGAGGAGCCACAGCCACCATCGTCGTCGGCGGGCAATACCTCGAAGGCGCGGACGGCATCCACGTTTCCGGCGGAGGCGTGCGCGCCAAGGTGCTCGACTTCGAGCGCCCTCTCAACCAGCGCGAGATCCAGCAGATGCGCAACAAGTTCGATGAAATCCGCGAGGAGATGGGCATGGAGGAGGACGAACGCCCAACCAGGCAACCGGAGCAGTTCCGCACCATGATCGAGCAGGCCGAAAAGTCCGGCATCACCATGGAGGATGTCCAAAAAATGCGCGAACAAGGCCGCATCCGCAACGATCCCAAACTTCAGGAAAATGCACAGATTGCCGAAGTGGTTACGGTCGAAATCGAGGTGCTTCCCGACGCCAGGCCTGGACGGCGCGAACTGCGGATCATGAAGGATGGCAGAATCTCCGCCCCGCTCGCCTTTTTTATCGGCGACCATGCGGAATGGGTGGAAGCCGACGGAAAAAATATTGAGAAACCATTGCCGGTCGTGCTCAATGGCCAGATTCTGCCCGGCGAGACCGACCGCTATTCCTTCAAGGCCTCCAAGGGCGACCAGCTCGTTGTGGCCGCCGCCGCGCGCGAACTGATCCCGCATTTGGCCGATGCCGTGCCCGGCTGGTTCCAGGCCGTCATGGCGCTCTACGATTCAAAAGGGAGCGAACTGGCCTATGCCGACGACTACCGCTTCAACCCCGACCCTGCGCTCTATTATGAGATTCCAACCGACGGAACCTATACGCTTGAAATCCGCGATTCCATCTACCGCGGGCGGCAGGACTTTGTCTACCGCATCACCCTCGGCGAGATCCCGTTCATCACCTCCATCTTCCCGCTCGGCGGCAAGGAGGGCACCACCACGGTCGCGATCCAAGGCAAGAACCTGCCCGCAACCACCGGCACCGTAGGCAACCAGGACTCGCTCGATTCGGTTAAGGGCATACCGCTCGCCTATCCCGTCCCGTTCGCGCACAGCACCCTGCCCGAGCTGCCGGAAACCGAACCCAACAACACGGTCACCGATGCCATGCCCATCCGCTCGACCTGCGTCATCAATGGCAGGATCGGCCACCCCGGCGACCTCGACGTATTCGAAATCCAGTTGAAAAAAGGCGAAGCCTTCGTGGCCGAAGTCAACGCGCGCCGGCTCAACTCGCCACTAGATTCCGTGCTGAAGATCACCGATGCGCACGGCAGGCAGGTGGCCTTCAACGACGACCACGAAGACAGGGCGCTTGGTTTGCTCACCCACCACGCCGACTCGCGCATCGCGTTCGTCGCGCCGCACCAGGGCACCTTCCTTATCCACCTGGGCGACACCCAGAACGCCGGGGGCCCGGACCATGGATATCGCCTCCACCTTGGACGCCCCGAACCGGACTACGAGCTACGCATTGTGCCCTCCCATCTCAACGGAGCCCCGGGAGCCAGCATCCCCTTCACCGCCTTCGCCCTACGGAAGGATGGTTTCAACGGAGAAATCAAACTGGAACTGAAAAACGAAATCGACGGGCTACGGCTCGATGGCGCCCGCATACCCGCCGGGCAGGAGCAGGTCGAACTGACCCTGACGCTACCGACCGATCCGCTCTACGTGCCCGAACCCCTGAAGATCGAAGGCCGTGCCGTGATCGACGGCAAGCCCGCCGTCCGCCCCGCCGTCCCGGCGGAGGACATGATGCAGGCGTTCATCTACCACCACCTCGTCCCCGCCGAGGAGATCCTGCTCGCCAACATCGAGAGCCGCTTCCTGCGCCCCCAGATCAACTGCAAGACCAAGGATCCGCTGAAGCTCAAACCCGGCACGACCACCTCCGTGACCTTCGAGGCCCCCACCGCCTTCGGGCGCCAACAGCTCGACTTCAACGTGGAACCGCATAGCGTACCGGCCGGGGTGGGCATCGAGGACGTGACCATCGGGAACGGCACCATCGAAGTCATGCTCGCGACCGACCCAGCGCTTTCCGTCAAGGGCCAGGAAGGCAACCTGATCTTCGAGCTGGTCATCGAGCGCAACATGCAAGCGCGCGAAGGACGCGAGGCGCGCACCCTCCGCATCCCCGCCGGCCACCTCCCCGCCGTGCCGTTCAAGATTATGTAGAAGTCGTGGGGCAGACGTTCCAGTCTGCCCTGCGCAGGCAAGAAAGCCTGCGCCACACATCGCACCCGCTACTTCTCCGGCAGGTTATCGAGGTCATCCAAATCTTTGTAACGTCCCGAAGCCTTTTTGTTTAGCCGTAAGTCGGCAAGAGAAATAAGGGGAACGTCCACGTCATCAATTTGAGTGCTTAACGAACGTCTACGGCACTCATCGAATTCAACGCCGTCGATTTCATTAAGCACTTCGATTCTTACCGGAGCCAATCCCATGCGCACAATATTTCCGGGCTCAAGAAAGAGATTTTCCGAGATGTCATCCGACACCATGCCGAACTCGTGAAAGACGCCGACCAGCTTTCTTGCATTATCGGGATTCAAAGCCACCCAGACATCCATATCCGCAGTCGTTCGTGGGTATCCGTGGTAGCCCACTGCATACCCGCCGATCAGCAGATACTCAACCTCATGAGCGTTTAGCAACTTCAAGAATTCTTTGAAGTCGTCCGGTAGCACTTGGTTTTCCATAAGCCGCCTGCCTGTTCATTTGAATCGCCTGCAACCGCTCTTCCGGAGAACGAGATTGCCAATACGCCTTGTCGTCGCCTGCTGCATGCAATGACACCACAGACAACACGCTTCGATCCAATTTCAGTTCGTTTTTCACACCGGCATAATAGGTTTGCTTGCCGTACATATCAAACCCCTATTGCCCACATTCGGCCACTGAAAAAGGATTGGAAGGCAACCTGCCCTTCGAGCTGATCGCCGAACGCACGCCACACGCCACAAGCACGCGAGGCTCGAACCCTCCGCATCCCCGCCGTGCCGTTCAGGATTTTGTAGACGAAGCTTCCAGCTTCGTTAGGCAGAACAACGCGCGTTGCAGAATCAAACGAAGCTGGAATCTTCGTCTACGATGAACCTCGCCAGATCAGGAGGCAGCTCCCCATCCGCATCGAACCGTTCCAGTTCGCGGTTGCAGACGGTGGAGAAATGGTTGAGGAGGGAGTCGCCGACGGCGGGCATTTCCGGGCATTGGTCGCCGAGGATGGTTTTCATGGTGGCGACGGGTTCGCCGACGAGGCCGCACGGCACGATGGTGTCGAAACCCATGAGGTCGTTGGCGACGTTGAAGCTCATGCCATGGAAGGAGACCCATTTCTTGAGGCGGAAGCCGATGGCGGCGATCTTTCCGGCCTGGGTCCACGCGCCGGACTTGCCTTCGCGGCGAAAGCCTTCGATGCCATGGTCGGCCAACGTGCGGATGGCGGTCTCCTCAAGGTTGTTGAGGTAGCCGTGCGAATCGGCGTCGTTCCCGCCGAGGTAGAGGATGGGATAAAGCACCCACTGGCCGGGGCCATGGAAGGTGACATCGCCACCGCGCTCGACATGGAAAAGGTCGATGCCCAGCTCGCGGTATTCCGCTTCGGTCTTGAGCAGATAGTTATCGCGCCCGCGGTTGCCCAGCGTGACGGTCGGTGTATGCTGAAGAATCAACACGGTGTCCGGAATCAGCCCATCCTGACGCGCCTTGAGCAAACGGCGCTGGATGTCCAGTCCTTGCCGATAGGGAACGGGATTGCTGAAACTGACCGACCAGGCCTTCATGGTTTTCCTCTTGGCGGAGGCAGGCGGTGCGCCTGCGGCACAAAAACAAAAAGAGGAGGATAGGCATCCTCCTCGACATTCCATGCATGGAAAACGACTAGTCGTCGGGGCAGAGTTCCTCGTAGGAATCCGCATCCATCATGTCATCCACTTCCGACTCGTCGTTCACCCGGATCTTGAAGAGCCAGCCAGCGCCGAAAGCGTCTTTGTTGATGAGTTCCGGGTTGTCTTCCAGCTCGCTGTTGACTTCGATGATTTCGCCACCCACGGGGGCGTAGACATCGGCGGCGGCCTTGACGGATTCAACCACGGCGGCTTCGTCGCCGGCAGAAAACTCGGTTCCCACCTCGGGCAATTCAACAAAGGTCAGGTCAGAGAGCTGGCTCTGGGCAAAGTCGCTGATGCCGACCGTTGCGATGCCGTCATCGAGAGATACCCATTCATGGGTTTTGGCGTAGAACAGATCTTGTGGAACCGACATATTACATCTCCTGGTTATCGATTAATGACCTGAATAAAAAGTGGAGGTGCGGATCGGAGTCGAACCGATCTAGATGGATTTGCAATCCACTGCCTAACCGCTTGGCTACCGCACCTTTGTTCCCAAAGCGGTCACCAATGTAATGATGAGCTCATCGCATTCAAACAAAAATATCCAAAAAATGAAGGGAATCCTGCAAGCGTTTCCGTTGCAAACCACTACGGCACGACCACGGCATTGTCAATTAGGCGCGTTGTTCCAATTTTCACGGCAAGCGCAACCAAGGTTTTCCCTTTGACCCGCCCGACGGGCTGCAATGTTTCGTCATCGACGAACTCGACATAGTCGACAACCGCATCGGGCACGCTGGCCATAAGATTCGCGACGGACTTTCCAAGAACGGCAACATCCACCACCCCCTGGCCAACCAGATCCACCACGTGGTCGAGCGCCTGCCTGAGGCAAAGCGCATTCCGGCGCTGGAGTTCGGTCAGGTATTTATTGCGCGAGCTCATCGCCAAGCCGTCCGGTTCGCGAACAATGGCGCCCCGCACAATCTCCACCGGAAAGTTAAGGTCGCGCACCATGCGTTCGATGATGCGCAGTTGCTGCGCATCCTTTTCGCCAAAGACGGCCAGATCCGGCAGCACCAGATTGAATAGCTTGGCAACGACGGTGCAAACCCCGCGGAAATGGCCGGTGCGCGATGCGCCGCAGAGCACGCCCGAGAGCGACTCCTCGTCCACCCACACGCTGGCGTCGGCGGCATACATGTTGCCGGGCTCCGGATAAAAAACAATATCGACGCCCTCCTCTTCGCAGAGCAATTCATCCCGCTCGAAATCGCGCGGGTAGGCATCGAGATCTTCGTTGGGGCCGAACTGGGTTGGATTCACGAAGATGCTCGCAACCAGCACATCGCATTTTTCGCGGGCCAGTCGCATGAGCGAAAGATGGCCTGCGTGCAGGAACCCCATGGTGGGCACAAAGCCGATCGTCTTGCCCGACCGCTTCAGGAACAGCGCAAGGCGCTGCATCTCTTCGGGAGATTCAATGATTTGCATATCAATAGGTGTGTTCTTCGGACGGGAAGGAACCGTCCTCGACTTCGGACTTGTAGGACGCGAGCGCCTCGCTGATCAGCGGATGGAGCGTTGCGAATCTTTTCACAAACCGGGGCGCGGGTTTCCCGCTGATCCCGAGCAGGTCGGTGAATACCAGCACCTGGCCATCGCACCCGACGCCGGCCCCGATGCCGATGGTGGGAATGGAGAGCGCGCCGGAAATCATTGCGCCCAGCTCGGCGGGAACGCATTCAAGCACAATGGCAAACGCCCCGGCCTGCTCGACCGCCATGGCATCGTCCATCAGTTGCCGGGCCTGCTCGGAGGTCTTGCCCTGAACCTTGTAGCCGCCCATCTCCTTGATGCTTTGCGGGGTTAGGCCAATATGCCCCAGCACCGGCACGCCGTTCTTCACCAACGACTCGATCAACTCGCCGCGCAGCGCGCCGCCCTCGACCTTCACGGCATCGGCATGTGCTTCCTTGATGAAGCGTCCGGCATTTTCCAAGGCCATGGCGATGGAGGGTTGATAGGACATGAACGGCATATCGGCAATGATCAGGGCATTCTTCACCCCGCGCGAAACCGCCGCCGTGTGGTGCAGCATTTCGTCCATGCCGACGGGCAGGGTTGTTTCATAGCCGAGCACGGTCATGCCCAGCGAGTCGCCCACCAGAATGGCAGGGATGCCGGCATCCTCCACCAGCGATGCCGTGAGCGCATCATACGCCGTTAGCATGGCAATCCTTTGTTCGCCCTTCAGGGCCTTAATCTTTGCGGCTGTCCATTTCATAACTTGTACCGTAATGAGTAATGCTCAACTCGTAACCATCCCATCGGAGCCAATGCAATTACGGGTTACGCATTACGGGTTATTCCTACCAACGCTCGTCGAAAACGCTGAGGCCTTCATCGGGCGGGAGGGAGCCCAGGATTTGCGCGACGGATTTGCTGGCCTCCGGCAGGATCAAATCGGGCCGCACATCATTGAGCGGTTGCACCACGAAGCGACGTTCCGCCCAGCGCGGGTGCGGCACCTCCAGCCCACCGCTATCGATGATCTGCCCGCCGGCATAGATGATGTCCACATCGATCGGGCGCGGCGCGTTGCGGTCCTCCTGGTCGCGCTCGCGCCCCAGGCTCACCTCGATCTTGCCGATATAGGAGAGCCAGCTATCGAGCGGCAACTCGCTTTCGACAATCACGACCGAGTTGAGGTAGGCCATTTCCTGGTATTCCGGTTTCACATCCACCGGCGTGGTTTCATAGATTGGCGACTGGTCGACAAACTTGGTACGCGGCGCGGACAACAGCAGATTCTTCGCCTGCATCAGCAGCCGTTTGCGATTGTAAAGATTGGAACCTAGGCTAAACCCGATCTCCATATTCGACCTCCCCATCAAAAACGTATTCGGCACCACCCGTGAGCGTGGTGATTCCCTGAACTGAATCAATTACCAAATCAAAGCCCCCGGCGCAATGCACGGTAACGGGCAACTTGGCCCACCCTCTTTCGGATGCAAGCACCGCCACGGCCGTTGCCCCGGTGCCACAGGCCAAGGTTTCGGCCTCCACACCGCGCTCGTAGGTGCGCACACTCAGTGTTCCATCCGCCTCAACCTTCGCAAAGTTGGCGTTCGCCCCATTCGGTCTGAACAGGGCATGGTGGCGCAAGGCACTGCCGACCGAACCCAGCTCCAGCGATGCAAGGTCCACCACCCAGGCCACGGCATGCGGAACGCCGGTGTTCACGAAATCGACCGGCCAATCGAACCCGGTTTCGAGATCCAGTTCCAGCTCCGTCGGTTCGGTCAGCTCCAGACGGATCTGGTTTTCACGAACGGTCGCTTTCACAAGCCCCGCCCCGGTCTCGATGTTCATGGAGGCCGGCGCGATGCCTTGGTCGAAAGCCAGACGGGCGATGCAGCGCGCCCCGTTGCCGCACATATCCTGCTCCCCTCCGTCGGGATTGATGAAACGCATGCGGAAGTCGGCCACATCCGAGGGCTGGATCAAGAGCAAGCCATCGCATCCAATTCCAATGCGCCGGGAAGCGATCCGCCGGACAAACCCCGTGTCGTGCAACGGAAACGACAGCGAACGGTCGTCGACCATGATGAAGTCGTTACCCGCGCCGTGCATCTTGGTGAAGGGAATCTTCATTCGAGTCCATCGATCTTCATGTCCTTCGGTGCTTCCACGTGGAAGGAGAACGGGATTTCCCATTCCGTTCCGGGCTCCAGCGTCCGGAACCAGCTGATCCGCTGCTCGTCGTCGAGCTTGAGCGAATCGGTGTCCTTCGAATATTTGGGTTCGAGCAATTTAACCTTCAGCCCCTCGCTCCCGGAAATGGGAAGCTGATCCCACACGATGACCTCCTCGGCAACCGAATGGGTATTCTTTACGGTCATCAGGTATTCGTAGGTATGCCGAACGTCCCGTCCGGTGAGACCTTCGCGGCTCTGGTATCTTTTGATGAGCCGATGCTCCACCTTAATGCTTTCGTCCGCACCGAGGAAGATCCAGAACTCCTCCTCCGGAGCAACCAGCTCCATGGTCGAGGTGGTCACGAAGCTGCCATCGAGAAACACATTGGCCTTCCCTTCAAGGAATGGATGGACTCCCTTGTTGACCGCCTTGGCCTTGAGATAGGCATGCGGATCGACTTTCGGAATCGTGGAGTAGCGGAAGGTGGATGGGAGCGTCACGCTCGACACGGAAACCCGGTGTTCCACGTTATCGGAAACCACCTCGCTTTCGCCCTTCACTGCGAACACAACCGAAGCCCCTTGGCGAACAACCTCAGTCTGGCGGGACTGGATGGAGGCGGGGGCTGGTTCCTCCAACTCAAAATCCACGTCCGACACCAACGCATCCCCATATAGATTCGCCGACTCATAGGCATTGAACCCAACAGAAAAACTGCCCTTAAGAAAGGCGCCCGACTCGGCCGCCGGCTGCACCATTCGGATGCGCCAGGGTTGCAACTCGGGATGGCGCCCGCCGAGACCGGGATTCGCCGTCGAGAGCTTGAGGGCAACATTCGCCCAATCCTCGCCGGTGTTTTGGCGAACGAGGGCAAAATATTTCACCTCCACATCGCGCGTCTTCGTATCGACGCGAATGTCGTAGGTCGGCACCCATTTGGGACCACGGACGATGTAGGAGAGCTTAAGCTCGGCCTTGCCAGCCGTCGCCGCCTCCAGATCGACCTCGACCACCCGGCGCTGCTTGCGCGTATCGGCACCGGCGTCGTGGATATCGGCCTGCACTTTCCCCAGGACCTCGCGGACTTGCTTGAGTTCACGTTCCGTTTTGCGCAAACCGTCGTCGTATTCCTTGCCCTTGTCCGCGTAGAGCGCCAGCATCTGGCTCCAGCTTTCGGGATCGAGCTGCGCGTCCCCGGCTTCCTTTTCCGGCGTGTTCGTGACCTTGGCGCCGATCGCTTTCAGCAGTCCCTTGGAATCACCGATGCGAGCAATCCTTTGCAGTAGAGCCTTTTCCTCATCCAGCAAAGCGGTTTGTTTTTCGTAGAGTTCCTTCCAGGCCTCCTGGGGAATCTCCTTGAAGTTTTCGGTCTTGAAGCGGACGTCGAGAACGGTGGCCGCACCGGAACCTTCGACCTGGATACCGCGCGAATCGACCGCATCGGGCAAATCCCCGAACACGAGTTTGTTGATTCCCGCCTCCAGTGGCACCTGCGCCGTGCGCGTTACTTGCGCCCGATCGTTGTAGACGGTCACATCCGTGACCTGCGAAGAAACCGCCAATGCGGCAATTGCGATGATTCCGACCATGATTTCCTCCTAAAGAAGGGTAGAGCTTGCCACAAATGGGCCCGGGGCCAAAAACAAAAAAGGCCGCGCAACGTGGCGCGGCCTTCCGAAACTGATTCCCCGGAGAATTGCTACATCGACTTGCTGAACGTTAGGCTGTTCACACCGGCGGCGGCGCAGGCGTCCATCACATCGATGATCCGGCGGTGCAATGCATCCTGGTGCGGCAACACGTTGACGAAGAACGGCGAGCTTTGCGCAAGGGCGATTTGCTTAAGACCCGCGACCTGCATAACCAAGTCGTCGAGCGTGCGGTCGTCGTATGAGAAGCGCATGCCTTCGACCTGCACGGAACCGTCGGCGGTGATCTCGATGAGCACCTCCACCGGAATCTCCTGCATATCTTCAACCGCAATGTTGGCCGGCAACATGAAGCCGATATCGGCCTCCTTCTTGATCAAGGACGCCGTGACCATGAAGTAGATGAGCAGCAGGAAGACGACGTCGATCAACGGCGCGACTTGAAGCTCAAGTTTAGCGTCTTCGTAATGTTGGTTTAAATTCATGGTTCCCCTACTCTTCGAACACGGAATAGATCAAGTCCTGCGCACCGACTTCGGCGCAGGCAATCGTGACCTTCTCGTTCGTCTTGTATTTCACTTCACCATCGGCACGGATCAATACGCGCAACTCGGGGTTGGCGTTGATTTCCTGCTCAATGCGCTCCTTGACCTGCTCGATGGTCTTGGGTTCGCGGTCGGAGGCGAGATAGAATGTGTCGTCCTTCTTGACGGTGATCATCAAGCGCCCGGTGGTATCTTCCGGAACCTTGGCATAGGCCGCGGCCGGAATCTCCACCTTGGGTTTCTCGTCCACGATCTGAGATGCCACGATAAAGAAAATCAGCAGCAGGAAGACCATGTCGATCATGGGCGACATATCCAGCTCTAGATCGTCGCCAATGTCTTTCTGTTCGAGTTTCATAGCTTTTGCCTAAATTCCGGTTTTGGAAAACTATTTGGATTCCATTTTCTTCAGCGTCTCGAGATCCATGAAGCTGACCGGCTCCTTGCCGGACTGCAGGGCATCGAAAAGGAAGCCAATGTTACGGCCGAGGGTGGCGAGGGTTTTCTGGAAGCCCTTCTTGAAGAAGAAGAAGAAGAACATGGCCGGAATGGCGATCACCAGGCCGGTCGCCGTTGTAATCAAGGCCTCACCAATGTTGGCGGCGAGCAGTTCCGGCTTACCCATGCCCTGCGCACCCATGGTGTGGAAGGCCTTGATCATGCCGGATACCGTACCGAGCAGACCCAACATCGGGGAGCTGGCGCCGATGATCGAAAGATAGTCGATCGGCTTCATGAGCTTGGACATCTGCTCGACCGAGGCTTCCTCCACCGACTCCTTCACTTTCTGGAAATCGATTTCCGCTTCACCATCGAGGCAACGCTCGAGGCCGGCGCCAAAGGTGTTGGCAAACATGGACGGATGCTCGCGGCAGTAGATGAGGGCCTTGAGGCATTCCTTATCGAGCATCATTTTCAGCAAGCCGGGCATTTGCTCGCTGTGCAGCAGCGTCTTGGGACGAAGCGAAATAAAGTTCTGGATGATGAGCGCGACCATGAAGAACGAGAATGCGCCGAGCGGGAACATGGCCCAGCCCCCCTGCTTCAACAGGCTCCACAGATCGGTTTTATCCGCCATCGAGGCCGCGGCGGCAGCTTCGGCATCACCTTGGGCAAAAGCAGCTCCGGCCGCCAAAAGCACAACTGCGGTTAAGATTGTTTTTTTCATGTTTGTTTCCTCCGGTTGGGTCAGTTTCAAGTGTTTGGTTTCTGGTTTAGATTATTCGGCTTTCTCCGCAGTCTCTTCCACTCCACCGAGTTGGGCGAAGAGCTTGGCGGCATCGCCCGCCGAGCTGCTGCCTGCGTAGATATTCTTAACCTGGCGGGCCGTGTTCACCGCGGAGTTCGTCATGGCCATGTCCAAGTAAAGATAGGCGCTGAGCAGCTCGGATTCCGGCATCCATTCAAGGTCGTTGCCGTGTGCCGCGATGATTTCGGTAACGGTCTGGATCGCCTGCTTGGGCTGACCCTGCGCCTGCATGATGCAGGCTTGCAGATAGAGCTTCGCCGCTTCGGAGCCGAGCTCGCCACGCAAGGTTTCGGCGGTTTCGAAATCCTTGTCGGCAACGGCGATGAGCGCCAGGTTGGCCTTGCCCTTCGCCGCGATATCGGAATCGGTGCTGGCTTGGAGGATAGTTGCGGCTTCCCGCACCTTGGCAAGGTCACCCAGTTTGCGGTAGCTCTCCATCAGCATGACGGCGACATCCTGCAGGTTGTTCTCGATCGACATATATTCCCCGCGCTCCCGCAGAAGCGGTTCGAGGGCGGCAACCACGGCGGCATAGTCGCCTTCGTTGTTGGCCTTGGCAATGTTTACGAGAATCGCCTTGAAAATCAGTTCGAGTTTTTCCGCTTTGCCGAGGTTGGGCGTACTGAAGAGCTCGGTAATCTCCTCGTCGGAGATGGTTTGCTGTTCGCGGTAGAAGTCGAACTCCTCCTTGTTCATGGAAAACGCGAGGCTCTTGATCTTGTCGGCAGGCACGGTCATTTCGTTCGATCCAGCCGCGAAGGTAAGGTTGCCATCCTTCAACCGCAGAAGATTCACGCGCGCCGTCTTGCCGTTGGAGGTCGTGAGCGTTGTCGGCGTACCCGGCGCGGGGGCGGCCTCCTCCGTCGCTTGCTGCGCCGACACGGTCGACGCGGCGCAACACAGGAGCATCGCGGAGCATAGGGCATGGAATTTCGAATTACGGACAGGATTGATCATTCGGAGTTCCTTGTTCGAAGTTGGGAGTGCAACGTTCATTATTCCCCCCCCTCGGTAGCGGCAGGTGCATCGGTGGTGGTTTCCGGTTCGGGCTCGGACTCGACCGAGATGGCAATATTGGTCACGCCGCCGGTTTCGACATAGGCGGCAATCTCGGCCACTTCGGTGGCGCCGAGCACTTCGCGGGCCTCCTCGGCCTGGGGCAGTTCGTTCACATAGCGGTCGAACAACATGGCACGGTAGGTGTTGCGGCGATCATTCTCGTAGCCGGCGCCGAGTTTCTCGAGAATCCGGGCACTGGCGAGATAGCCCTCGGCGGCCCAATAGCCGCCTGAATGGCCTTTGTATTGGAAGTAGGCGCGCTGGTAGAAGCCGAACGCCTTCTTGAGGTTGCCGGCCGCCTCCTCGACCTGCCCCAGCTGGAAGGTGGCCTGCGCCACCGGAGCACCGCGCCACGAGGGAACGTTGAGCAGGTTCATGTTGGCCGCACGGGCCCCCTCTTCGCCATCGATCTGGCCCTGGTCGAGCCGGATCTGCGCCTTCATGAGCTGCGCCCAGGCCACGTCGTATTCGGTTCCGTAGAGCGCCTGCGCATCGTTGATGGTCTGCAACGCGCCTTCGAAATCCTTTTCGGCATACTGGCCATAGCCGCGCAACTTGTAGGCCGCACGCATATAGTCGGAATCCTCGAACTTGTTGATGAAAATGCGGAGCAGCTCCTCGGCCCGGGAATAGTCCTTCTTGGCGAACGAAGCATCGCAGATGCAGGCCAATACGGGCGGGGAAGCGTTGTCCAGATTCTCAAGTTCCTTGAGCAGTTGCTGGCCGAGTTCAATCTCGGTCTTGTCGAGTTTGGCCAGCGTGACCCGGAGGCGCAGCTTCAGCGTTTCGTTGTCGGTTTCCTCGAGCGCGGTGTTCAGATCGTCCTTGAGCTTGGCCTGCAACTCGGTATCGAGATAGATGGAGGAAATCTTGACCAGCTCGGCAATCATGTCGTCCACCCCGTCCTGGCGGAGGTCGCCGCCGTATTTGGCAATGGCTCCGACATAGGTGTGGACGGCCGCTTCGTATTCCCGTTGCTGGATTTTCGTTTTTCCGATCCAGAACAGCGCCTTGGCCACATCGGCCCCGTTTCCGCCCCAGTCGGTTTCATAACGCTCAACCACACGCAGGATTTCGTCGTATTTATCTTCCGCCTCGTAGACATCCGCCGCCTGGAAGGTGGCATAGGTGGCCTGGTTGACTTTTTTCGAAGCCACGTATGCGCGGTCGTAGTCGGCCAGCGCCCGATCGAGGTAGTCGTTTTCCGCATAGACCTCGCCGGCCCCGTAGATGTCGCCGCGCATGCTGCAGGCTTCGGGATAGATGGAGGAATCGGGATAGGTGTCGATCACATAGGAGAACCGGTCGTGGGCCTCCTTGTATTTTTCCTGGCCGAAGAGACAGATGCCGACCTGGAAGTTGCACTCGTCGACAAACTGCTCGGTCGGGAACTGTTTGATGTAGCGCTCGAAGTTGGGCTGCGCATCGACATATTTCTGGAGGAACATCTGCGACATGCCATACCAATAGATGCAGTTGGCCTCCTGGTGGGAACCCGGGAATTCGTCGAGGATGAACTTGAAGCTTTTCTCGGAATCCTCGTATTTCTGCAGCACAAGGTCGGCCACGGCCTGCATGAAGTAGAGTTCGACATCGTACTTGACGATGGTTTCATCGTTGGTGCGGGTGAACCCGTCCAGATAGGGTTTGAGGGGCTTGAGGGCCGGCCAGTCCTCATGCTTCTGGTGGTAGCCGGTGATCATGTAGGCGATCTGGCGCGGCGTCATGCCTTTCGGATACTTGCCCATGTAGTCGAAACCGCGTTCTTCGGCCTCCTTGATCTCGTCCAAGGGTTCGATCAACGTATCGATGATCTCATAGATGGAACGTTCGCCCACCTCGCTTTCCGGGTCGGCGGAAAAGACGATGTCGAAGAACCTAAGGCCTTCCCAATGGCGCTCGACCGTCTTGTAGAGGTCGGCCATGCGGTACTGGATGTCGAGTTCGTAGGGCGGGAGGTCCTTCAGCGCGATGATGAGGTTTTCGAGTTCGACCAGCTCCTTCGGTTTCGTGTCCAGCAGGCCGGTTTCGGCATTCTTTTCCTCGGTGGTCGCCTCCTTCTCCTCATCGGCGCCGAACAGCAGGATATCGTCCGCCGTCAGCTCGGCGCCCTCTTCGGGCGGCAGGCCGAACGCGACGCGCATTTCACGCACCTTGCCCTCCTGGTAGGTCACGAGTTCGTCGCGCGGGAGGATCATGCGGTAAAGGGGCAGCGCGCTATCGTATTCGCCGGCTTCATAGAGGGCGGCGGCGGCATGCATGAGCGCGAGGTTTACGCGGATGTCGAAACGGGCATCGGTGCGGTAGAGCTGCGGAACCCATTCCAGGATGCGATCGAACGCCGGGATCTCGATCAGCGCATTGATCACCTGCATAATGGCATAGCCCTTGCGCTGGTCGCTTGGCGTGTGCTGGATCACATAGGAGTAGGGATCGATGCACTCCTCCCACTTTTCAAGGTGGTAGTAGGACTCCGCCAGCGTCATGTTGAGCATCGTCAGCTCTTCCTGCGTATAGTCCGGCTCCGGCTCCTTGTCGTCGAGGGCTTGGAATTTCTCTTCATCATCGTCGCCCTTCACCACCTTGCGGGCCTCAATCACCGGGTTTTCGTTGTAATAGAGGGCATTGGTGCAGGCCGTTACGCATTCCTCGTAGGCTTCGATTTCGAAATAGCAGGTGGCCAGCATCTTCATGGCCTGGCGCGGATGCTCGGCCAGCGGGCGGTCGATATATTCCTGCAAAACGGCGGCGGCTTCTTCCAGACGCTCGGCCTTGATGAGCATCGTGCCGAGCTTGAAGCGGATATCCTGCGCAATGGCAATCACGCGGGGGGCCTTGGACTCCTCCACCATGCCGAGATACATGTACATCGAGGCGGCGGCGTCATCGAACTTGCCCGCCTCCATCGCCTTCATGGCTTCTTTAAGGACTTCGGCAGGCGTTGCCTCATCCTCGGCACGCGACCCCGCCGCAACACCGAGCAAAACAACAACCAAAAGGAAACGAAGATTAGACCAAATTTTATTCTTATTCACAAAAAGCATTAAAAGAATCCCGACAACACCAGTTCAACAACACGTATCATACCCGACGGGCAATCTCCCGGTACCACCGAGACCCTCCGGAAACCCAACCATATTGAAACGATACCCCTCTGTATTGATTCATGACCTAGATTTATAAATAGAAATGTCAGATATAGGCTTATTGCCCCTCGAAGGGAAGCATCAATTTAAGCAAATAGAATAACAAAATCCCGTTTGGCGTTCGTTCTATAGGGTTCGGCCCCCACCTGGAAACGTCAGAACCGAAATGGAAAACCCTGCATAAGCAACCGGCACCCCGACACTTACACAGGAACCAAGCACAGCCCCGTGTCCTGCGGAATCTTGCACAAAACCGTCGGTAATTTTTCCTTTGCAAACCTTTCAGCTCAGACCGGCTCCCTGCCCGACCGTCCACCTAGCGCACGGATTCGACCCAGTGGCCAAAACATTCCACCGACCGCTCCAGATTGGCCGCCGCCGAGGGAGAAAGATATTCACCGAATTCGTCGAAATCGTACCCGCGAATGGCCATCGCAAAGGCCTTGGGGGTTCCCCCGAACAATTCCTCGGCCAAGCCGAGCAGCGATTCGGCCGTAATGCTATGGCTGGAGAACCCAACCATGGGAGCCTTCTTTTCCAGCGGCAGGAAATCGAACGGCTCGGCGGCATCCACCGAGGCGTCGGCAAAGACCACGGTGTCGTACCGCGACACCAATTCGGCATCCTCGATATTCAGCTGGTAGTTCGACTCCACCGTAACGCCCGGAAGATCCAGGCCCTGGATCCTTTCCGCAAAAGCCGGCCCCAGCCCGTCGTCCAACCGCCCCGGATTCCCATAGCCTATGACCAAAGTGCTCATGAGTGTATTAACCGCATAAGAATGCAAGGAACGCAAAACAATTCATTCTATGAGCGCATCGTAGGTGTAACCCACATCGGCCTTGTCGCCGCCGGATTCATCGACGGACAGCAGGTTGCCGGCATCGTCGTAGCCGTAGTCGCGGGTGCGGCTGCCGGGATAGGTGACGAGGCCGAGGCGGTTGCGGGCGTCGTATGCGTCAACTAAAATGACGCAATGTGCGGGCTGACCCCGCCGCATCCACCGAGGCGTCGGCAAAGACCACCGTGTCGTATCGCGACACCAATTCGGCATCCTCGATATTGAGTTGGTAGTTCGACTCCACCGTAACGCCCGAAAGCCCCAGGCCCTGGATCCTTTCGGCAAACGCCGGCCCCAGTCCGTCGTCCAACCGCCCCGGATTCCCATAGCCTATGACCAAAGTGCTCATGAGTGTATTAACCGCATATGAACGCAAGGAACGCAAAACAATTCATTCTATGAGCGCATCCTAGGTGTAACCCACATCGGCCTTGTCGCCGCCGGATTCATCGACGGACAGCAGGTTGCCGGCATCGTCGTAGCCGTAGTCGCGGGTGCGGCTGCCGGGATGGGTGACGAGGTCGAGGCGGTTGCGGGCGTCGTATGCGTCAACTAAAATGACGCAATGTGCGGGCTGACCCCGCCGCCCCCAAAATTAAAAATGACGAAATAGGCGGCCTGACCCTTTTTCCTCCTACTCGACTATCCCTTTATTGTTGGAGTCCTTTTTATTCTTCATCAGTAGAATTTTGATCAATCTGGTAATGGTGATTGCAAAGAAAACACAAAATGCAGATGAAGCAATTGAGGTGATGAATTGAGCATAACGAAGTGAACGATCATCCATTCCGCCAATAGGGTAAAACTGTTCAACAAACCCAACTGCTGTGAACATAAAAAATATTGCAACCAACAGTTTGCAGATGTCATCAGTCCGCAAAATGAAAGATGACCTTTTTTCTAAATTCTTTCTTCCCATTATGCCCATTGGGATTGAATAGAATAACATGATTCCCATGGCGATGATGCCAGACCAGCCTGCATATTGAATGATCCCCCAAATGGTCATGCTTGGATATACGGTCGGATATGGTTGCATTTAATTTTCCTACTCCAACGTTACACGTGACTTTCGGTGCGCATAAACCTCTGACCGGATCAAACAGGCGTTTTCACCGTAAAGTCCATGTGCTGGTTAGATATTTGTATTTTTCATCCAGTTGGCTAGTTCTCCAACTAGCGTTGAAAGTTCCGATAATTCAACTTCATACGCTTTGTAATCATCGATCTTACCTGAATCAAAACTTGGCCCAAATGTAGGTTCTAGCTTCACCAAATCGCCAATGGATGCATCCACTGTTGAGTGAGAGTGTAGATTCATTTTTGATTTATTTTCACACAACCATTTCAAATAATCATTACAACTCTCTGGCAGGCCGACGAGAGGTAGTTTTTGTTTAATACTGTCAATCGACCTATGAGCTTTTGTCTTATCCTCTTTGAAATTTTCATAATAATCTACACCACTAAATATTAATATAGATTGGCAGATAGATTCACAGGTAAGGCGAAAGAAATATATTACTCGAGTGTTATATCCAGATCGTAATAGATGAAATCCAGCTAATATATCATTCTGGGCTTTAAGTAAAAGAAGTGCTGCGGCTATTTTTTGCTGATCATCTTTTATTTGGCTTCTGAAGTCACATAGCTTAGATCGAGATATGACCATAGCTTCGATGAACTTGGAATCCTGAGTAGCGAAAAGGGTATCAAATTGTTTGGCACGATCTATGGGGTCGTCGAAAATCGCTTTCGGTACAATTTTTTGATGTTCAGCTAGGTTATTCATATTTTTATCTAACGTTAATCCTGACCCGCTTGGGAATCAGACGTCGCCTTCAAAAACGGGCGTTGTCCAAGTAGGGTCTAGGATCTGGTTAGATATTAATAATATTTCTTCATATATAAACCGTCAGGACTGACAAATATCATTGGGGCAATTTCCGTGTCCTCATAAGAGTCCATGAGCAGGTTGTGGTATTGGGTATGAACTGTTTCAAGCAAAACTTTGTCATCCTTGAGTGTTAAGCTAAAATTAACATCATAGTAATTATTTCCTCCACCCCATTCTGTGGTAATGAACAACCTATCAGAGAAAGACGATATAGAATCTACCCCGAAATTTTTCACCTCTGTATCTGCTCTAGGGAAAATCAATTTAGCAATAATTTCATCATTTTTTGCAATGACGACTATTCGATTCCTCGTGCCATCATAATGACTTAGATCGTAGGAGTAAGAGTAAATCCAATATGGCTTATTGTGATTAACTTGAAGGCCACCATCACGAACCATATCGACGGTAACACCAATGTCTTCAGAAACAATCTCAAGGATTGACTGCTCACCATCTGAATCCTTTGCAACATTAGGAGAGGCAGTATATCGGCCAATGATGAAGGCTGCTAATGCTAGGATGATGATTAATGTTTTTTTCATATCTAACAGTTGATTAGGCAGAAACGGCATCTGCCTATCTATTTCCTTAACAGGCCTTTTTTTATGTGATAGGTAGAATGCATGGCTAAAGAGCATGTGAAAAGAAAAATGTCGGGCAAAGAGCAGGTGTTCTGGGGCAAGTATGCCGAGAAGCTCGCCAAATACGGGGTCTCCGGCCGAAATGCTGAGTGGCATGTGCGGCGTGCGCAGGAGTTCGTTTATGGGCTGGAGGGGCTTAAACTGAACGCTGTGACTTCTGTCTATCTCGATTCCTATCTCGATGTGTTAGGCAGAACGCCCGGTTTTAAGGTCTGGCAGTTGCGCCAAGTCATTTACGCACTCAGAATCCTGTTTCTGTCGAAAGGGTCGGTCCTCGGATTTAAGTGTTGCGAAAGTAAAAAGGGTCACCCATTAGAGGTTCCGGTCAAACACAAAATACCCTTCCATGGTCGTTTCTCAACGACCTGCTTATTTCCCTTTTCGTTGATCGGTTCTGCGTTAATCCCCATCGCTGAACGTTTGCTGCCATCAGGGTCTTCGTCGCGTGGTTTGCCGCGTGATTCATCACGTGGTTGTTCAGTCACCCATCTGGATCTCGGATGCCGGCGGCGAAGGCAACCACCTGCGCTTTGTGCCGCATCCCCATTCCGCTATTGCGGAACCAGAAAACCTTCTGTACCCGTCCACCGCCCATTCAGTCAAAGTGGTTTGCCTTCGGTCCCGCATCTGCGGGTCCTCCGGGTTTCCAGACCCTTGGGGGCTGGCAACGGGGCAACCGCGTTTCAAACGATAGAGTTGGGACGCCGCCGGATTCCAATCAGTCCGTTGGTTTTACCAGACCCTTTTCCGGTTCCCGGCGGCATCCCGTTTATCCAAACATCAGCTTTTCATCAAAATCCTTTCCGTTCATTACATGCCACATCGCCTTGGCCAACTTGCAGGCCAGCGCTTTTTTCGCCTTAGGCACGCCGCTCGTTCTTTTTTTACGTTCGTACCAGGCGTGGATGCGCGGGTTGAAGCGCGCGGCATAGGTTGCGGCCTCACCGAATGCCCATGCGCGCTACCGGTTGCCGTTCTTCGCGTTGTTTTTACCCTTCTTTTTTCAGTTCGCACTGTATTCACTTTTTTCCGCCCGGCAGTAGGGGGCGTAGTCGCCCGCGCTTTTGAAGCGGCTGAAATCCCCGCTCTCAAGGGCGACAAGCATTCCCAGCGCATCCCCGATTCCCGTAACCCCCCGCGGCCGTCGGTATGGCTTTGTCGGTTTTGCGACTGCCAGCACCTGCTGCTCGACCTTTTTCGCCAGGCGATCCGACTCACGGATGGCTTCAAGCAGGGTTTCGAGCTGAAGCTGAACGAATTCGTCGAGTCCGGTGGCCTGAATATCTTTTAATGTCCACTGTTCCAACTTGCGCGCACCCGGAGCATCCAGGCCATAGCGTTCGAGCAGGCCGCCGAAGCTCAGCAGCACCTGTGTCCGACGGCGCACGAACAGCTGTCTTCTGCGCAATGCATCGCGTACGGGGCGTGTTTCCTTCGGATAGATGTAGCTTTCCGGAAAGATACCCAGCCGGAGCTGCTCGGCCAGCCAGTCCGCATCCGTCAGATCGTTAGTGATCTTGATCCCCTTGTACTGCTCCATCTTCGCCGGGTTGCCCAGCTTTACATTACGGTCTTTCTCGCGAAGTCCATCGACGAACCAGTACCAGTTAAAGGTCGATTCCACGCCCAGCGCCACGATCCGATCCCAGAACGGGTCGAGCGCAGCATTGACGGCCGCAAGGTTCGCTTTCACGCGTTTGCGGAACACCGTGTTCCCCTCCTGATCACAAAGGGAGAGGAAAACATTGTTTCCATGCAGGTCGGCACCTGCGTATAGTGCATTTGCTTTGGTCGTTTGCATAACTGCTCCTTTAGTTAGTGGTTTAACCCAAGGATAGTTTGCGCTCGACCAAGGCTTATTTCAAAGAACCTCTTTATGATTATCAGTCCCGTAATATAGTAATCCGTCTTAGCTCTTCGCGCTTTTCCGCCAACAGCCCCTTCCTTTTTCGAATTAGTCGCGCACCCGGCGGTCGAGGGTGTTGCCTGCGGCGTCTTCGAGTTCGACGATCAGCGGCATCTGCCCCATGGCGTGGGTGGCGCAGGAGAGGCAGGGGTCGTAGGCGCGGATGGCGACTTCGACGCGGTTCAATAAGCCTTCGGTGATTTCCGTGCCGGAGAGGTATTTCTTCGCCACCCCTTCCACCGCCAGGTTCATCGGCGTGTTGTTGTTGGTGGTGGAGACAATCAGGTTGGCCATCGTCACCTGGTCGTTTTCATCAACCTTGTAGTGATGGAACAGCGTACCGCGTGGTGCCTCGATCAACCCAACCGACTCCCCTCGCCTTTCGCCGGTTGCCATGAGGTCGGTTCCCTGCAGGTCGGGATCGTTGAGCAGGTCGCGGATTTTTTCGCCGGAATGAAGCAGTTCGATCATGCGCGCCCAGTGGTAGGCCATCGTAATGTTGTTCGGCTTTCCGTCGGTGACCGAGAGAAAATCCTTGCGGGCGTCCTCGGCCTCGGGGGTGTCGATGAAATCGCAGGCATTCACGCGTGCCAGCGGCCCGACGCGGTACCATCCCTTTTCCGGCCCCAGCTCGGAGATGAACGGGAATTTCATGTAGGACCACGGCTTCACTTCCTCGGCAATATACTTGAAGTAGCCCTGGTAATCGACCTGGTCGAAAATCGTGTCGCCATCCTTGGTGATGGCGCGCAGGTTACCGTGGTAGAGATCCATCGCGCCGTCCTCGCGGATGAGGCTGACGTGGTTGGAATCGAACGAACCAAAATCGGCCAGCTCGCCGATATGCTCCAGGGTGTAGTCCTTGGCAATCTTCAGCGACGCGCGGCACCATTCGAGCATCTGGTCGATCTCCTTCAGGAATCCATCGCGCTCCTCGATCGAGAGATTTTTGTTGATGCCGCCGGGCACCGCACCGGTTCCGTGGATTTTTTTACCGGCGGTGGCCTTGATGATTTCCTGGCCATACTTGCGCATCATGACACCCTGCACCGCAAGATCCGGGAACTTTTGCGCCACGCCGATCACATTGCGCTCGAGCGGATCGGCATCGAACCCAAACAGCAGGTCGGGCGAAACGAGGTGGAAGAAATGCAGCGCATGGCTTTGGAACATTTGGCCATAGTGCATCAGCCGCCGCATCTTTTCCGCCGTCGGCGTCAAGGTATCCACTCCCACGATACCGTCCATGGCTTTGGCGGCGGCGAGGTGGTGGCTGACCGGACAGATGCCGCAAAGCCGCTGCACCAGCACCGGCACTTCCCAATAGGGCCGCCCCTGGATAAAACGCTCGAAACCGCGAAACTCGACAATGTGCAGCCGCGCCTGGCTAACATCACCTTTTTCGTCCAGCAGGATGGTCACCTTGCCGTGGCCCTCGACTCTTGTCACAGGTTCTATGGTTATTTTTTTTGTGCTCATGGAAACCTCCTTGCGTACTACATATTGCGTACTGTGTATCTAAATTTCGTCAGGTTGACTTTGCGTTCCTTGCGTTCTTTCGCGGTTAAAATCAGTCGTATTTCAACAGTTCGTACGGAAGCTCGACCGGCTTATCGGTCAGCAACGCAGTGAGTGCGGCCCAGAGCGTGTCAGCCGAGGGCGGGCAGCCCGGCAGGAAATAGTCGATCTTCACGACTTCGTGGCACGGATAAACCTTGTTGAGCAGCAACGGGATCTCCGGATCCTGCGGCACAATGCCCTCCGGATTGTAGACCGTCGGGCCGTCGCGGTAGGCCTCGTTAATGCACTCCTCCAATGGAATATTGTTCCGCATGGCGGGAATGCCGCCCATGGTGGCGCAGTCGCCGAACGAGATCAGCACATCGCAGTTTTCGCGGAATTCGTGCAGCACATGCACGTTTTCCTCGTTGCAGCAACCGCCCTCGACCAAGCCGACGGCACAGCGTTGCGAGATATGCTTGATGTCGTCGATCGGCGAACGGTCGAAGTCCACCAGCTCGATCAGCTGGAGAATCCGTTCGTCGATGTCGAGCAAGGACATATGGCAGCCGAAGCATCCGGCCAACGATGTGGTTGCAACCCTTGGCTTACTCATGACCGCACCCCCTCGATATCCGAACCAATCGGCTTTTTGTCGTACAGGCGCTCCCCAACCGGAACCTTGAAACCGACGCGCTTCTTAATGATGCACCCGACCGGGCAAATGTCCGCCGCGCGGTCGGAAACCGCCATGTCGGTATCGCCCAGCGCCTTCTCGCCATTGACGCCAATCTTCCGTTCGAAGCCCCGTCCGATCGACTGGAACACGTTCTTGCCGTCGAGCTCCTGCGAGGCGCGCACGCAGCGCGCGCACATGACGCAGCGGTTGTGGTCGAGCATCACGTCGGGATGCGAGGCATCGACCTCCTTTTCCGGGAACTGGAAGGGATACTGCGGTGCGGAGATGCCGAAGCGGTAGGCCAGCGCCTGCAGTTCGCAGTTGCCGCTCTTTTCGCAGAACATGCAGAAGTGGTTTCCTTCCACAAACATCATGTCGATAATGTTGCGCCGATGCTGCAGCAGCTGCGGGGTTTCGTTTTCGATCACCATGCCCTCCATCACCGGCTTCACGCAGGCGGCCTGCGGGCGGCCATCGCACATGACCGTGCAAACGCGGCAGCTACCGATCGGCTTCAGGTCCGGGTGCGAGCAGAGGCGCGGGATGTAGATGCCCGCGTCGTCGGCCGCCTCGAGAATCGTCTGCCCCAATCGGGCTTCGATTTCTTTTCCATCAATCGTGATTTTTACCGTATCGCTCATGGCTCCCTCCTAGGCGTGGAAAATTTCGGAACGTCGGCCGGCGATGGCACTGGCCGCCTCGACCGCTTTCATGATGTTGAACGATTTCTGCAACCCGTCGCCGTTGTCCTTCACCAGCGCATTGTAGACCGGCCGGAAGTTTTTCAGCGTGGAGAGCACCGGGTTGGGCGAGGTTTGCCCCAGCCCGCAACGGCTGGTGAACTTGACGCTTTCGCCCAAGCGCTGGAGATAGTCGAGGTCGCTTTGGGCCCCCTCCCCCTTACGGACGCGTTCGAGCCGTTTTTTGAGCAATACGTTGCCCACGCGGCACGGAACGCAATAGCCACAGCTTTCATCCACGAAGAATTCCATGAACGCATCGGCCACTTCGAGAATGTCGCGCTGGTTGCTGAAGACCATCATCGAGCCGCCGGTCGAGAGTTCCTCATAGCTGATGCCGAGGCCGAACTGCGCCGGGCCGACCATCTGCCCGGACGGGCCGCCCACGCAAACGCAGGCCACGTCGTCGGCACCGGCGCGTTCGAGAATATCGCCGAGCCGGGTGCCGAACGGCACCTCGTAGATGCCCGGGCGCTCGCAGTCGCCGCAGACACTGAGCAGCTTGGTGCCGGCGCTGCGGTCGGTGCCGATGCCGGAAAACCAGCCCGGCCCCATGTCCATGATGCGCGCGGCGCAACAATAGCTTTCCACATTGTTCACGGCGGTGGGCGAAACCATGTAGCCTTTCACCACAGGGAAGGGCGTCCGGTCGGTTGGATCGCCGCGAGTGCCTTCGCACGAGCTGATCAAGGACGTCTCCTCGCCACACACATAGGCTCCGGCGCCCATCTGAATCCGGACGTCGAAATTAAACCCTTCCTTGCCCAGAATATTGATGCCCAGCAGGTTGGCCGCCCGGCGCTGGTTCATCGTGTCCTCCAGGTATGCGCGCAGATAGGCATATTCACCGCGCAGGTAGATAATGCCGGTTTCCGCGCCGATGGCATAGGCCGCCACCGTCATGCCCTCGAGCACCAGGTCGGCGCGCTCGGTGAGCAGCACGCGGTCCTTGAACGTGCCCGGCTCGCCTTCGTCGGCGTTGCACAGCACGAACTTATCGGTTCCTGGCGACTGCCGGGTCAATTCCCACTTCAGGCCGGTCAGGAATCCCGCGCCGCCGCGACCCCGCAGGCCGGAGTTCTTGACATCCTCGATCACCTCTTCCGGCGCCTGGGTCAGCGCCTTGCGCAGGCCGGCGTCCCGGCGGTAGTTGGCGAGAATCACCGGGCCGGCCTCCCGGATGTGGTTGTTCACCATGGCGTGCACCAGCGGATCGGCGTTGATGCCGTCGCCTGTTTCATGGACCAATGCCTGCGGATCCGGGTTTTCCTGCAACTGCCTAATGATGCCCGGAATGCTTTCCGGCGTCAGGTTGGTTACGACCGTATCGTTCACCATCATCGCCGGGGCTTGGTCGCTCATGCCGATGCAGGGGGTCTTTTCCAGGGTAATGGAGCCATCGCCGGTTGTTTCGCCAAAGCCGATGCCCAGCGCTTTGCAGAGGGCCTCGCCCACGGCCTCGCCGCCCTTGAAGCGGTCGATGATGTCGTCGCAGAGACGGATCACGACATCGCCCTTCTTGTTATCGGAGAGGAAGGCGTAGAACGAGACCACGCTTTCCACCTCGACCCGATGGGTGTTCGCCTCGTCGGCGATAAGGCCGAAGGCTTCGCGCGGAACATGGCCGATGCGCTCCTGCACCTCCTGCACAATATCCATCAACCGTGCGCGGTTGTTGCCGTATTTCCCGCAGATTTCCCTGATCAACAGTGCCTGTTCACCACTCATGGACTCCTCCTATGGGCACATGGCCCGGCTTCGAAACCGATGCAAAAATATCGATTCATTCCCGGGATGGCAAGAAATCAATCGCGTAGCCCGGTGCAAACCAAATCTTTAGACAAGATCCGAATTCTGCGGGAGCGGGAGGAACGATGACGGAAGGGGATCTAGGGATGGATGAAGCGGAAGGAAGCGGCGGCGGTTGCAATGCCCGTGAGGCACCCCATGAAAACCTCCAGACGCGTGTGGCCCAGGAGTTCCTTAAGCTTGGTTTCCGACAGATGGTGTTCGTGCAGCAGTTCGTCGACGATGGAGTTCAAGAGCTTGGCTTGCTCGCCGGCGGCCTTGCGGACGCTCTGCGCATCGAACATGACCACCACGGCAAAGGCGGCCCCCAAGGCAAAGATGGGCGAATCGAATCCTTCGCACAGCCCGAGCGATGTCGCCAGCGCTGCCGCCATGGCCGAATGGGCGCTCGGCATGCCGCCGGTGCTGACCATGTAGCTGAAATCGAGGCGGCGGGATTCGATGAAGCAGTTGACCATCTTGGCCAACTGGGCAATCGTCCAACCAAAAAGCGCGGCCCAGAAACTTGGATGCAGTGTTTCCATGAAAAATATCTTTCGGTTTGCCTATGATGTATAGATTCCGCCCGGGTGTGATTCAATTCGTTTCGGTGTTTTCCTCGGTCTGTCCGGAATCCTTTTTGGCGGTGCTCAGGTTGTTCAACCGCCACGCCGGTTCCGCGAGGGTGCCCTCGAGCTTGAGCTCGAAAAACTTGAAGATCGGATTGGTGATGACCCGCGCCAGCTTTGCCAGCCCCTTGTCGCTGAACACCTGCGTTTGGATGAGCGCATCGAACCCTTGCTGTTTCGTGTAGTTGCCCTTCATGCTCGCGTTCACGAGATCGCCCTTGAAATAGGCATCATCCGAAAAGATGGCTCCATCCACCAGGGCAAACGTGCCGGAAAGGCTGGTGATGGAAAAAACGCTGAAGGAAGGAATCAGCATACGCATCGCCTTGGAAAAACCGCTGAAGAACGGAAGGTCGGCCAGCTGCCCGTCCTTGACGTCCACCGAACCGGTGCCGTTCGCCGATTCGAAGAAGTCGAGCGCCATGTCGGCTTCGAAGTCGGCACGGCCCTTCATCTTTCCGGTCACCTTGTATTCGGTTCCGGGGCGGAGGAAGGAGAGGAACTGCCGGAAGTCCACGTCTTCCACGTCAACCATCATCCCGTAGGGCATGGCATTGGTTTCCGGGTCCAACTGGATGGAAAACCACCCCTCGCCCTTGCCGCCGTAGAGGCCGAAATCCGCATCTGCAACCGAGATGCGCTTGCCCTCCCCTTTCACCGTGGCCGCAAAGCCATCCAGCCGCGCAACCGGGATTTGCAGGCTATCGGCTTCGACCTCCGCGCTGAATTCGGTTTCGCGCATGGTTGCCCAGTCGAGCTGCCCCCGCGCCCGGATCTGCGTATCGCCTTCGGTCAGGATCTTGTTCCCGAACAGGTTGAAACCGGCATAGACGACATCTTCGAGCACCGCAGGCTGCAGACTGCCGAAGGCATCGAACTCGGCGAGTTTCCGCTTGAAGTCGATCGAGGTCGATCCCTTGATGAAATCCACCCCCTGCATCGCGGCCAGGGGATCGAGCCGGAGGATCCCATGCTTGTAACGGGCCGAGGTGTTCACCGATGAAAGCTCCACGCCATGGATGAGCATGTTGTTGGCCATGCCCTGGACGTTGATGTAGAAGGTCGACCAATCGACCAGGCTGGAACCCAGCTCCAGCGAGATTTGCGGGGGACGATCCTTGAACTTGAACCGGTCCAGCACGTTGGTCGCAATCTTGACCATTTCCAGCGGCCGGATCACCAGGTTGGGATCGAAGGAACCCGATGCACTCACGCCGAACTCCTGTGCGGCGGAATCCCAGAAGACCGCGCCCGTTGCCGAACCGCCGACCATGCAACTGCCATACTGCTGCGCATTATCCTCCTGCCCCAGCACGGTGCCGGACAAACCGCCCAGATCCAAACGGTCGTTCCTCCGGTCCACCTTGCCTTCGAGGTGATCGATCTCGAGGTCGCGGTAGGTCACGGAATCGATTGAAAAAGAACCGGAAACCGCATTCAGCAGCTCCTTCGGTTTTGCAGCGCCGAAATGGATCGAGAACTGGGGGAGATATTCGAAATGCACCTGGGCCACGTCCAGCAGATCCAGAACCGGTTGAGGCAGGAGCAACAGCAATTCCTTCGATTCAATCGTGTTGTTCGCCGCTCCCTCCACCATGCCGGACGCGAGGTCGTACTTCCCGTTCACTTCGAAGGCGAGGTTGTCCTTGGCCAGGGCCAACCGTTCAATCTCGACCGTGGGGTAGCGGTATTGCCCGTTGAGTTCGGCACCGGAAAACCCGACCTTGCGGGCAACGATGTCGGTGGCCTTCACCCCGAACGAAACCTGGCTGGCGGCATAGTTTCCCGCATCCACCAGGAAATCCACCTCAACCTCGGTTCCGCCAAGCACCTGGATGACCTTCATTCGCTCTTCGAAAGCCTGGAATTGCGCTGCATTGAACAACTCGGGGGCCTTCCCGGACTCCTTGCGGGGCTTGGCGGATTTGGGGCCGCCCGTGGACGCCGGTTTTTTCAGGATGGTTCCATTCACCGCGAACACCGCATCGACCCACCGCATGCTCCCCTCCGAAAGCTCGATGTGGTCGGGGAAAAACCCCAATGAAAGATGAAGGTCCTCCACCTCCCGGTACCGGCTCCCGCCCGGAAGACCAATCCCCCATTCCACGGAAGGGGCTATGGCGATCCCCTTGGATGCCACGTCGACATGCCATGCATCGGAAACCTCCTCGCCGGATCCGGACATGTGGGCCAGCAGCACCTGCTCCGCATGGAACATCGGCTCCAGGTCGTCGGGATGCGTGCTGTAGTAGCGGACGTTCTCCGCTCGCCAACCGCGCAAGGTGAGCCGGATGCGGTCGACATCGACCGGGATGCCGGCGGCATTCACCCGCCGCACGGCCTCGCGCAGCAACGGCCCGGGCACCCCGTGGATGCGCAGGAACACGAAGGCGAAGACCAGCAGGATAACGAAGCCGGCAACGAAGCGCACAAAACACCGGCAAACCTTGAAGGCCCGCAGGGAAAAACACTGGCGCGGCCCCGGCATCTATTCACCGGCGACGGGGGTTGGCAATTGCGGCTCAACCACAAGGTTGGCCGAAAGAATGTCTACAACCGGCTTATCAAGGTAGAAGACCACATCGCGCCCCTTCACCATCGAGTAGAACCCTGCGGCGGTTTCGCGCCCCACCAGCAAGACGCGTCCAAGTTCGTTGGAGACGGACAGCCCCACATGGAGTTCAAGCGCGGGTTCCGCTAGACCGTAGACCGCGAGGTCGCGGGGATTGTAGGCAATGTAGCCCGAGGCCTTGACCTCGGCCAGCTGCCCCAGCAATTTACTTAAAGCCGAAGCATTCACCTTGAGATTGCTGTTTGTTTCGACCAACGCGAAGGAACGATCCTCCTGACGCTCCACCACCTGGGGCGGGAGATTGGCCTTGAGCACCGAAACCTTGTTGATGCCGTCTTTTTCCAGTTGCCAAACCTTGCTGTCCTTGTAGGTGAGCGGATCGATGAACTGCCGCGGGATTTCCGGGAGGTTGATCTGGTAGATGGCGGGGTCGTCGTCCTTTTGGACCAGCAAGCCGTCCTTTTTGCCCTGGGAGGGGAAAACCTTTATGAGGTTGGTTGTTCCGAGCACCGTCGAGCCGAATTCAAACTCC
This sequence comes from Pontiella desulfatans, assembly GCF_900890425.1. NCBI lineage: Bacteria > Pseudomonadati > Kiritimatiellota > Kiritimatiellia > Kiritimatiellales > Pontiellaceae > Pontiella > Pontiella desulfatans. The sequence continues at coordinate 4,299,892 of NZ_CAAHFG010000001.1, forward strand.
CAGTCTGGATCGACGGCATTCGTTGCAACATCGAACTCGGTCACAACGGCATCGGCCCACAGCCGCCCCAGGAAATTCACGGCAACGGGATTGGCGTTCCATGCGGGCGAGACCACCTGCCAGCCGGCGGCGGGGTCTAGCCCAAGGGCGAGCCGGTCCGACCCATGACGGATGGAAAAGGAGGTAATGTCGCCGAGCTTGAGTTCGAGCACCCGGGCATCGCGGATGCGCTGGGCCGGCGTGTTGAGCAGTTGCAGGACATCGGCGCTGAGCGAGAACACGGAGGTATCGTCCGCCCGGCGAACATAGACAAAGCCGGGGCGTCCGGGCACATCGTCGCCCACCACCAGCATACGCGATGTTCCGTCGCCGCCCCCCAGGGAAATCTGGCGGGTTTCGCCCTGCAAGCCATAGACGGAAAAGTCGGAAACATTGTCGGCCACAAAATCCTCGATGCGCAGCCGGTAGAGTTTTTCAATGAATCCTTGCACCTCTTTCGGGTCGGCCGCGGCCGCCACGGGCTGCTGCAAATGCCAACCGGTCTGCGGATCCTTCACCAACTGCACAAAACCGGCCGACCCCCGGATCTCGATGCGGCGGACACTGGCGGCCTCGCTGGGAAAGAGCAGGCGGTCGCGCAGCGCATCGGGAGAAGTCGGGACCATCGCGAGCAGCTTGCCGGATACGGTGAAGATGTCGTCCTCGCCGTCCAGCTTGGCATAGACCATGTCGCCCAGCGGGGTACGGCGCCCCACCAACCATCGATGCGTCCCCGAGTTGTCGCTCGCAGTGATGACGACCGTCGGTTTGTCGAATCCATATTCGGCCGAATCGAGTCCGCGTATTTCGAGATGTTTCTGGGTAATCGTTGTCCCCTTGCCCATGGAATTGAGGCCCGACACCATGCGCTGGATCAAGGCGACATCGGCGCGTCCCATTCCGGTTTCCGGCGCCCCCGCCATCCAGACGCCGTTTTCCTTGGCAAAGCGGACCACACTGTTGGTGAGCTTGAACTCGACGGATTCCAGCGAAGAGGCATCCAAATTAAACAAGCGGACGCTGCGGCTCTCCTTGGAGGGATTCCGGGCACGCCAGGATTCTTGTATCCATATAAAAGCCCCCAGCACAACAATGCTGGCGAGCAGAACCAATGTGGAACGTCCCTTCATCTCAAACCCTATTTCCTTCTCCGCATCCAAACCAGCAGGCCCAGAACAACGGCAATCGCCGGAATCCCGGTGACATTGAGCCAGAACATGCTGCGGAGTTGTTTTTTCGAAAGGCTCAACTTCACCTCTTCAATCGGTTTGGGAGCAATGGCCATCAACTCCTCGCGATCCAGCAGCCAGTTCAGGGCGCTCATGAAAAGGTCGACATTGCCGCCGACCATGCTCCCGTTCGACACAAAATCCGAATCGCCGAAGACGACCATGCGCGACGGCTTGATTTGCACATCCAGCATCTTCTGGGTGGCGCCGCGCTCCACCGCCACGCCGAGCGATATCGGCCGGCGCGGATCGTTCCCGCGCAGATCGCCCGTGCCCTCGTCGAACTTGGCGCTTGAATCCTCCACCTGGGTCTCCGACCAGCTTTTATCGGAGGTATAGAAGAGCGGCACCACCGCGGGGCGGTCTTCGGCGGAGGTGTCTTCCTCCTCCAGCAGCGGCATGATCGAGCGAGGCAGGAAGAACTGGACAATCGAATCCATCTTCATGCTGATCGGATGGGCGTTGAACCGCCGGATGTGGACGTCGTTGCCCCGCAGCGTGTTTTCGGGATCCACCACGATATCCTGGCGCAGGCCGACCCCCCAGCGCCGCAGCATGGGTTCGAGGCCGGTTTCGTTGAGGGCATCGAGCATGACCAGCATACGGCCACCGCGGGTGAGATAGTTCTCGATCATTTCCACTTCCACCGTGCTCATGGTTTTCGTGGGCCCGGAAATGATCAGCGCCCCGGTATCCTCCGGCACCTGCTTCTCACCACTGAGCATCAGTTCGTCGATTTCCAGGTTGTCGCCCAGCACCACGGTGCCGATCTTCGAATAGCCGGAAATCTGGTCGAAATCGCTCACCCGGTGTTCACCGTGCCCCACGAGAAAATAGACCTTGGGTTTTTCGCCCTGCATCAAGCCGTAGATCGCGCTGGAGAACGCCTGCTCGCCCTTGAAGGTCGTATAGGTTGCGTCCTTCTGCCCGGCCAGGACGGCACTATCGGCAAGATCGGACTGCTTGACCACCTTGCGGTTGTCGCCGATGTCGAAGACGACCACCTGGGCCTCGGTCAGCCCATACTTTCCCGCCAGTTGTTCCGTCCGGGCCATGTCGCGCAGCGGATCGACCCACTCCACCTTGATGTTGCGGGAATGGTATTGGTATTCCTCGAGCAGGTTTTCAATATCGTAGAAAAGCTTGTGCTCCTCCTGGAAGAACACCGTAACGGTGATCTGCTGCTCCAGTTCATCGAGCAGGTTGAGGGTTTTTTCCGAAAGGTCGTAGTAGGTGCGCCCGCTCCAGTTCGCGCGAACCGGATTCCGCAAGGCGATGAAGCTGACCATCTGCACCACCACCAAGGCGAGCAGGACGGCAACAATCGAGTTTAGGCTGGTTAGGAGTCGTTTCATTCAAAACATCCGGATTATCAGGCGCGGCGGCTTTCGACCACCTTGGTTGCGGCGAACAGGAACCAGACCGCGTAGCTCAAATACATGATGACGATCCGGCTGTCCACGATGCCGCGGGCGAAGTCCATCATGTGCACATACGAGGAAAAATACTGGCCAATGATCCGCAACGCGGGATTCTGGGCGGAATAGGCCAGGATCGCCAGGCTGAACGAAGAGCCGAACAGGATGGCGATCCCCCCGATCGCCGCCACGATCTGGTTCGAGGTCAGGCTCGACATGAACAGGCCGACGGCAATGTAGAGCGAACCCACCAGCAGCACCCCCACCGCCCCGGCACGCAGGGCGCCGGCATCGGGGAACCCGACCACATCGACCGAGCACAGGTGGCTCTGGATGAAGGCATAGGCGAACACCGGCAGCCACAGCACCACATAGAAAACCAGCGCACCGAAAAACTTGGCCAGCACCAGCTCCGGCACCCGGACCGAAGTCGTCAGCAAGGCCTCCAGGGTGCCCAGCTTCTTTTCCTCGGCGAACAGCCGCATCGTGATCAGGGGAATGACGAAGGGCAGCGAAATCGAAAGGAAAGGCCCGCTGAACATCAGCTGCGTCGCCACCGTCAGCGACTCGCCGGAGGCCAGCTGCCCGAGCAACCAGATGAAGTTGCCGCCCGTCAGCACCCAGAAAAAGAACATCACCACATAGGCGATCGGCGAATAGAAACAGGTGCGAAGCTCCTTCTTCAACAAGCTAAAGAACACGCTCACGAGTCACCTCCCTTGTTGCGGGTGATCTGCACAAACGTCTCCTCGAGCGAATGCTGCTGCTCGCTGAGCTCGCGCAGCGCCCACCCCTCGGCCACCGCCAGGTTGAACAGCTCCACCCGCATCGAGGCCGAATCGGCCTCGATTTCCAGCCACAGCCAGCCATCGGCCAGCTCGGAGGCATTGCGCACATCCATCCCGCCAAGCCTTCCAACCTGTTCCACGGCGGCCGCCTTTTCGGCCAGGATTTCCATTTCGATGATCGAGCAGGCGTGCAGCTTGCGGTGGAGGTTTTCCTCGGTGTCCGAGGCAACGATCTTCCCCTCGTTGATGATCAGGATGCGCTCGCAGATGGCCTCCACCTCCTGGAGGATATGGGTGGAGAGCAGGATGGTGTGGCGTTCGGCCAGCTGCGTAATCAATTCGCGCACCTGGCGGATCTGGAAGGGGTCCAGCCCCACGGTCGGCTCGTCGAGCACCAGCAGGTCGGGATCGTGCACCAGGCTGTCGGCCAGGCCGACCCGCTGTCGGTAGCCCTTCGAAAGCTGGCCGATGATGCGCTTGCCGACCTCGGTCAGTCCGCACTGCTCCTTGACCTCGTTGATCTTGGCCTTGCGCGCGGAGGCCTTCACGCCCTTGAGTTCGGCGCGGAAGCGCAAATATTCATCCACGCGCATCTCGGGATAGAGCGGGCAGCTCTCCGGCAGGTAGCCAATCCGGTGGCGTACCTCCTGCGGTTGCCGGGCCACATCGAACCCGGCCACCTCGATCGACCCCGAATTCATCGGCAGGTAGCCGGTCAGCATGCGCATCGTGGTGGTCTTCCCCGCCCCGTTAGGGCCAAGAAACCCGACGATTTCACCTCGATTGACCTCGAACGAAATATCGTCCACCGCCAGACGCGCCGGATATTTTTTCGTTACCCCAGAAACCTTGATCATAAATACAGTCCGTCTTGTTTAGAGCGCGGCATTATGCCTGAACCCCCAAACGAGTCAAGCAACCCGGTAGGAAGTCAGCGGGTGCCGCAATCCCGGCAAAAGTTCGCGGCGGAGCGATCCCAGGTGGCTTCGCCCGCCGTCGTGAAGAAACAGCCGGGGATGGCGCCCTTGGCGCGGTGGTAGGCGACGCACTCGCAGCACAGGCCGCGCTTGTCGCAGTTGTAGGAACAGGTGCAGTGCTTGAGATTCTCTTCTTTGTTGGGGCAAGACCCGGCCATCAGTCAACTCCGTTGAGGATTGCTTCGGTTGCATCGAGGAACTTGAGCATTTCGGGGGCGGTTCCAACCGTGATGCGGAGGTAATCCTTCGTGCGCTCGTCGTTGCCGAAATAGCGGACAATGATGTTTTTCTTGCGCAACGCCTCGAACAGGGACTTCGCCCCAATGCCCAATGGTTTGACCCACAGGAAGTTCGTCTGCGAATTCCCGACCTGGAACCCGAGTTCGGCCAGCTTTTCGGCAACCATCTTGCGGGTTGCAACGATCGCCGAAACATTGGCCTTCATCGTATCCTGGTCGAGGATGGCCACGCGGGCAATCTCCTGCGTGAGATAGTTGACGTTGTAGGAATCCTTGATCTTATGCATCGCCCCGATCAATTCGGCGTTGCCGACGCAGTATCCCAAGCGGATGCCGGCCAGCGAATAGGCTTTCGACAACGTGCGGGCAACCAGCACATTTTCGTTTTCGAGCGCCAGATCCATGCAGTTTTCATCGGCAAAGTCCGCATAGGCTTCGTCGATCAGCACCACCCCGCCGAACGACTTCACGAAGGACTCCACATGGGCCCGGCCAAACCCGAAGCTGGTCGGCGCGTTTGGGTTGGTCAGGAAAAAGAGTGCGGCCGAATAGTCGTCCGGCATCTGCCATCCGAACCGGGCATCGAGCGGAACCGGCTTCTTTTCCACATCCTCGATGTCGGCCAGCACGGGATAGAGCGAATACGACGGATCGAAATACCCCACCGAACCATCGCGCTCCACGAACGCGCGGATGCACAACGCCAGAACCTCGTCCGACCCATTGCCCACAAACACGTTTTCGATTTCGCAACCGTGCAGCTCGGCAATCGCCTTGCGCAGCTCGATGCAGACCGGATCGGGATAGCGCGACAACACCGCAACATCGACCATCGACAAAATATCCTGCACATCCGGCGAAGGCAGATACGGGTTCTCATTGGTATTCAGCTTAACGATACCGGCAATCTTAGGCTGTTCGCCCGGAACATATCCCGACATCGCCCGCACCGATTTTCTAATTAAATTTTTCATTTTCCCTCAAATGGATTAACGGCAACCACACCGCCATAATCCTGTCCCGTATTAAAATCCTCAGACCACAATTCCTTCGCCCCTACTACCTGCGCAGCGGCAATGATGTTCGCATCGTAGAACGATGTTCCGAATTCCTGATGAATATCCAACGCCCTACGCAAAAGCCCCTTGGAATTCTCTACAATTTCCCGACACATATAATGCTCAACCACCTCACGAAAAAAGGCGCGTTCCCCGCCTTTGCGAAGCATCGTAACATAAAATTCCTGCAAAACCTGAATGCTCAACGCCACAGCAACGTTTTGCACCCAAAGCTCGTCCAGACGCCGTTGAGCAATGGCATGCTTTACCGGATCAGTACTGTCAAAGGAATAGACCAGCACATTGGTATCAACGAACACCTCAACGCTCATGCATTTCATCCCGAGTCGGCATTTTACCACCGTAGGCCGGAGCCTCTTCCATAGCCTTCATGACAAAAGCTTTGGCCTCCTCGTATCGAAAATCCCGTTTAGTCGCCTTTTCAACCACCTGCGTAATCCACGCCGAAACCGACATATCATGCTCAACGGCAATGTGCTTTACGTCTTTAAGCAATTGCTCATCCATCCGCAATGTAATGTTTTTGGTCATACCAACCTCCTTGCACGCATTCTGTATTGCACACTTTGCGTGCAGATGCAAGGGCGTTTCTGGTTGTTGCAACGCTCCAAATTAGCTGGAAGTATCAATCTGGTGAAGTCCAACAGTTTTAATCTTGTTCTGACAACAAAGCAGTAACAGCATCCCACCAGGGTCTGGTGTTGCGAGTATCCAATTTCTTGATAGCGACACCTCGAACCTTCGACCCTTTATTAAAACCCGCAGAGAGGTTAGCATGTACAAAAATGCAATCAACATGCCCTCCTCCTTTTTCACGCGGACGAAAGACTCCGCAATAGTCTTTCCACTGCGAGCTGCTGATGATCCCATTATATGGTTCAATGAACCGTACTTTTGTACGTTTTTGGTCTGGAACAATACCACAATGCACAACAGTCCCTGGCAACAACGAATGGGCTGGTGGCAGATCGTTATAGAAACAAAAACACTCGACACCAGTTTCGGTCAGGAGCGTTGTTACCCCTTTGTCATTATTGACACGCACAATAAGAGCAATCGTTTTGGGAATAATATCCCAAGTTTCACCACTTCTCAGTCGCAAACCCACTACCACCGGCTTGCTGGATGAATCATCAAACTGAACTTCGAGCGCAGTCCCGGTTTCGCTATTCAGAAGGTCAGAAAATGACTTCATTTTAACGAAAATGCTCGTAACCACATCCGGCTCCTGCCGAACATCGAGAATTGCAAACATATCCTTCCGTTTTCCAACGGGAACATTCTTCACGCCGAGATTGGCTGGGTGCCACGGCAGACCATCCGTCAACACCTCTGTCGCATTTAAGGCCAACTTTTTAAAAAGAACGCCCCCATCTTTTGCGACGGCACCTAAAAACCATGCAGAACGCGTTATATCTAACAGCTCACCTCTAATTGGCCAATTGTTGGAATTCCGCACCTGCACCACCGTCTCAATTTCATGCTTAGCCACTTCGTTATAGCCGGCAACATGCAACTCCTTGGCCAAATCCATTCGTACAGACAAGAGAAACTGTGGCTGGGGAGCTCGGCACAACACTGCCTTACATAAACAAGCGAGTTTTATGGGGTCACCTGCCGAATAGCATTCAGAAAGATGGTGCCAAGCCCACGATTCTGTTTGTTTTTTACGAACGATTTGAATCAGGAGAACTCTTGCTTCATCAGGTTTCCCTGATCGAATTAGCGCGATCGCCAAATAGTATGGAAACCAATTCTGTTCTGGATACTTCTCATAATGCTTCCGTATGAATTCTGCAGAAAAGCGCACTCGTTCCAAATTAGCTTCGCCTTTAAGAACCTTCCCCAAACCTTGGATTACGCGCTCGACAACACTTGGATACGTACCGCCATCGTTACTGGTATTTGGATTAAAATCATCATCTCTCAGATTCGATACATCCCACCAATGCAAGAAGCCACAGAAGGAAGGGAACGAATCGTCATGCGCAGCACGTGCGGTGACTTCCAAGATGCGAGAATGAATATCAGACGGCTTATCAACGTTTAATCTACCGTATTCCCTCAACAAATTCCTTATGAGCTGGCGATCCGGGTCGTCTTGCCTCAGAGAGGCAACAATCAAATACCAGATCTCCCAAGCAATGGCTTTATCCACATCTGTGTCTTGAGGATGCTGATGCTGAAGCACTCTAAATTCTTCCAAAACATCATCACGATAGCCGCGTTTAGCATGTGCGGAAAGCGCTCCTAATAAAGCACGCAGATTCCATGCGTTATCTTGTTCTTCGGCGTATAGCGTGCGCGCCAGAGCGAGAGCCTCATCGACCTGCCCGTTCTTGAGCATATTGAATACGTCTTTAGCTGTCAGCATGCTGCCGTTCCCCCACTACTCTTAACCCATTCAGGTATCCCGCATCATTTCGTCAAACAACCTCTGGCCTCCACTTTCGAGCCGGCAGTTTCCGATCTTTCCATCCTTATCGTAGTACACAACGATAGTCGCGACACAAGCACCTTTGGATACATGGTACTTTTCCTGGTAGTCGTTGTGATCTACCCGCAGGATTTTTGCGCCAATTGCCTGAGCGCGTGGCATCATGCATTCATCATAGAAGGCTCTAAGAAATGGCTTTCCGCTAGGGAACTCAATAGCTTCTTCATGCGGCATAACCGGCAAATGGTGGAGTTGAAGACAAAGGAGAGCTTCCTTTCCAAGAACCTCATCCATACCTGCTCGTGGGAGTATTGCAGGCTTTAGTTCTCCATTATTTTTAAACCAGACATTGAGAGTTGATCTTGCAGAATCGCGACAGGCAACATATCGCCAGTAGTAGTTGTTGGCGCGAACCTCCACACTTTCGATAGTAATCCCCGCGCCGTCAAGCGCGGCCACCATGCGACGGTGCTGTGCAAGTAAGAAAGGGGGTTCCTCTGGAAACAGCCCATCCCACTTTGTCGCCGCAATATCTTCCGCAACAGGTGTTACGTCGCAGGACACATTGCCATCATTGACCACTGCGTTCGCCCATGGCTGGCGATCCGGCAGGTTGACTCCGAACAACCGACTCTTGGCACGAGTCAGCGCCGTATATGCCCAACGCAAGCTTAATGCGTCAGTGCGAGCATGTTCAAAGTAAACAAACACGTCGTCCCACTCGCCTCCCTGGGCCTTATGACATGTGACCGCATAACCAAACTTCACTTGGAGGGCGTTAAAGTATGGATCGGCTTGAAGCGCTTGGGCGAACTCCTTGGTATTGGAGCGAAGCTTCGGATACCTCATTTTGAAATGCACGTAGAGTGCCTTTTGCTCGACCGGCGACAGATCCCTTTTTTCACTGAATAGAAGATTTTCCACGATTTTCGTCCCGATTTGAATATCGCTACCATCCTCAGATTCAGCAAGAATACGAATATTCCGAAACCGAATACTCACCAATTCGGTGCCAACTCGAACCGGAACCTCTTCTGGTTCTTCGTCAGCCCAAAGAACGCTCACAAGATCCCCATTGAGGAGTCCCGTGGAAGGGCTATTACGAATCACCATCAAAACATCAGATGAGGCGGCCGCTTGCATTCCATCGCCCCCAAACAGGTTTGACCGAACTGCAACGTTAAGATTCAGGCATGTCGCATTTGTATATGCAATGCATATCGCTCGTGGTAAACGAGCCCCAGAGTTCGCCTCGATGTACCGGCTTGGCAGATCAGGCTGCTGGATTGATTCAATACAAGGAGGAGCCGGCTTAATGCATAAGCAGTTGTGAAACTCTGAAGCCAAGGTATTTCTGATCGCCGTAGCCTCTCGAAGGATTGGGCTTTCGGATTTTTGCCGAACAACTTCTTTTAATTCATACTCCCTGGCAGAAATACCATGCTCACGAAACAAATAGTTAGCATCCAACGCCGGAGATGTTGCCGAATTTACCGGCGGAAGTTGCGCCGGATCGCCTACCAAAACCAACTTGGTTTTCTGCGTCGGCTCTTTCAGCCTTAGGATGTGGATCAAATCAGAAAGTAGGCGACCACTGCCAAAGCGAATAAACTCTCCCTCAGAATGCTTATCCGAAACCATTGATGCTTCATCAACGAACACGACCACGTCAAGGTTATCAGTCGTCACATCCTTGGTTCGGAAATAGAATTTAAAGGAAGCAGTCTCATCATCATGCTCAACTAACTCTTTTAGGTCATAGGTTGCTCGATGAATGGTGGAGGCTGAGTATCCCGTTTTTCTAGACAACACACGAGCCGCCCTGCCAGTGGGTGCCAGTAGCCAGACCTCCTTGCTCCTGCTTGCCAGAGATTCCGCAAGATGACCAAGCAGGAAGGTCTTTCCTGTTCCGGCATATCCTTTGAGAATAAAGCACCGTTCACTACTCTTAAAGAATTCGCTTAGCTTTGAAATCGCTTGTTCTTGTTGTGGCGTCAACGTCATGATCTCAATGCCCACTCCCCAATTCAGCGCAAACTTTGATTACACCGCACGAAAGTTACACACTTAACCCATGCGATCAATTAATTTCCTGATGATCAATTAGCAACACTTGTTCTCGTTACTCAAACCGAATGGAGGCGGAGCGGGCGTGGCCATCGAGGGTTTCGATGCGCCCGAAGGCCTCCACCACCGGCAGGGTGTCTTCGAGGTCTTCCTTCGTGAAATGGATCAGGCTGACGCGGCGGCGAAAATCCTCGACCGTCAGGCCGGAAAAATAGGCCGCCGTCCCGCCCGTCGGCAAAACATGGCTGGGGCCGGCGGCAAAATCGCCCACCGCCTCGGGCGTCCACTCGCCAATGAACAGCGCACCGGCATTCTCCACCTTGTCGACCCAGTTGTCGGGATTCTTGACAATCAGCTCCATGTGCTCGGGGGCGAACAGGTTGGCCAGCTTCATGCCATCGGCCATGTCTTTCACGACCACCAGCAACATCCCTTTTTTCAGCACCTCGTTGATCGGCTCGGAGCGCGACAGCAGCTCGGCCTGCTTGAATACTTCGGCGCGAACCGCTTCGGCCTGTTTCTGGGTGGTGGTGATCAGCATGGCCTTTTCGGAACCGGTTCCATGCTCGGCCTGGGAAAGCAGGTCGGCCGCAACGTACGCCGGATTGGCCGAGGCATCGCACAGCACCGCAATCTCGCTGGGGCCGGCCACCATGTCGAGCGCAACATCGCCATACACCTGGCGCTTGGCGGCGGTGACGTAGGGGCCGCCGGGGCCGACAATCTTGCGCACTTTCTTGATCGACTTGGTGCCATAGGCCATGGCGCCGATCGCGTGCACGCCGCCGATCTTGTAGATTTCGGTGGCGCCGGCCAGATCCAGCGCATAGATGATGTAGGGGTTGAGCTTGCCGTCGGCATTCGCCGGCGAACACGCCACCAGCTCCTTCACGCCGGCCACCTTGGCGAGCGTGAGCGTCATGAGCGCGGTCGAGGCCAGTGGCGCCGCGCCTCCGGGGATGTAGGCGCCGACCCGGTCGTAGGCCACGAATTTTTCGCCCAGCATGCCGCCCTTGGGGGTTTTCATCTTCCAATCGTCCCGCAGGCCATTCTTGGAAAATGCCACGATCCGACCATGGGCCTCCGCCGCCGCCTTCTTGAAATCGGCATCCACGGCCTTTTTGGCGGCCGCGATCTCCTCCGGCTTCACCCGGATGCGACGGGTCGACATGTTGGAACCATCGTACAGGCGGGCGCAATCGATCACCGCCTTATCGCCGCTCTCCTTCACCAGCGCCAGGATGCGCGCGGCGGCCTCCATCGCCTTTTCCTCGACGGACGGACGCAGAAGGAAATCATCGACCTTCTTGTATTTCTTGTCAGTCCCCCACTTTACAATCGGCGCATAGCTTCTCACATTGCTCATCTTGAAAATCCTTGTTTCATCCAAAGGGAGGGGAATCTACCCGTAAACCAGCCTAATTCAATCCTTATTTACCGCATCCCCGCCCGGGATCGGCCGATCATTTCCAGAATCCGGTTGCTGGGTCTTGGATAAACCGCCCCTTCCCACCCCAGGATAGACCAAGCACCTCCCCCACCCCCGGGGCCGAACATGCCATCTTGGTGCAACATGGGTGACATCCATTTGCACGATCGTCAATTTGGATGTCACCCTTGTGGTTGCGGAACCGCGGCCACCCGAACTGCCGCAGCAGGTTAAAAGGCGGGAGGATGGGATTCTTTTGGACAGGGGACCGACCCAGGGTTGCGTGTCAATTCGGGAGCCGTCGCCAGGGTTGAATAGCCATGCCGACCGAACCAGAGCTGCCGAATAGGGAATTTGGTTTTTGCGTACGTTGACTTTTCATCGTTTCGCGTGCGAGCATCCTTGGAACTATCTTTTGTTGCAATGTTGCTCAAGAAAGGGATATGGCCCATGAAAATCCTGCTTGTTAAACCCAAGGCCCGCTTGCAGACCATTCGAAAACTGGGAAACCTCATATTCCTGGAACCGCTTGAACTGGGCTATGTTGCCGCCGCCGTACCGGAGGGCCACTCCGTTGAAATCCTCGACCTGCGTCTGGCACGCAACCCCGAGCGGGTTTTACGGGCCAAGCTCAAGGAAACTCAACCGGATATCATCGGCATCAGTGGCTACACCCACGAAGTGACCAAGGTGATCGAGCTCGCCGGGCTTATCCGGAAATGCAACCCGGCCAGTAAGATTGTGGTTGGCGGCCACCATGCCACGGTATTGCCCGGCGATTTCAACCTACCGGCAATCGATGCCATCGTGCGCGGTGAAGGTTGCGCTCCCTTCCGTAGAATCGTGCAAAACCTGGAAAAGGGCGAAAACCTGGACGGAATCGAAAACGTGATGGTGCCGGGCGAAGACTGGAGCACCGAAACCGCAGAGGATCTCCCGCTCTACCCTGCCCCCGACACGTTGCCCGAACCCCGGCGCGACCTATGGAAGCCGGAAGCCTACCGTTGCTTCTGGCCAACCATGAAACATCCGCAATGGCAGACCATCTTCCCGCAAACCGCCCTGCTGCGTACTTCGTTCGGCTGTTTCATGAACTGCAACTTTTGCGTCATTCCCCTGCTGAGCCGCCGCACCCATATGCCGCGCGATCCAGAAAAAGTGGTCGATGAGCTGGAGAAGATTCCCCAGGATCACGTGTATTTCTGCGACGATGAAACATTTATCGACCCCGTACATGTAAAAGCCATTGCGGAAACCATCCAGCGGCGCGGCATCCAGAAACGCTATTTTGCCTGGGCGCGCTCCACCACCGTCAACCGCCACCCCGAACTCTTCAAGCTTTGGCGGGAGATTGGGCTCGACTGCGTGTTCCTGGGCATGGAGGCCGCAACCAACGAACAGCTCGACCGTATGGACAAGCACTCGACCATCGAGGAAAACCAAAAAGCCCACCAGGCGCTGATCGATATGGAAATTGCGGTGCAGGCCGCCTTCATGGTCAACGCAAACTATACCGAGCAGGATTTTGATACGCTGTGCAGCTACATCGAAAAAATCCCGCCCGCACAGGTGACCAGCACCGTTTTCACCCCGTCGCCGGGCAGCACCGCGTGGCACGAGGAAAAAGACAACTATGTCTGCCACCCCTACGACCTGCACGACTGCATGCACCCGCTGACCAAGACGACAATTCCCCTGCGCAAATTCTACCGGAATTTTTCGCGCGTCGCGGAGATCGGCGGCAAGCGCAACCCCCTGCGCAATCCGCAGACCCGCATGCTGCCGCCCGACATTTTCCGCATCATCCGCGCCGTCTCCGGCTATTCCAACGCCCTCAAGAACGCGTGGAAAGATTTTTAGGATCTGAATTCAGCAATGAAAAAAGCCCTGGAACAGTGCCCAGAGCTTAATCGAAACCATTCATTCAAAAGACTAGCAGTGTGTCGGACTTAGAAAAACAACTCGCTCAGAATATGAAAATCATAATTGGCTCATGAACGGATCAACGGTTTTTCTTTGGTACCCCCAGTTGTTTTACTGTTTTGGGGCACTTTCTTCAGTCACGGCCCTAAGTCCAACAGACTGCCAGCCGCTTCTTAGAACGGGGCAGAGCTTATAGAATGCCCTAATATAATTGCATGAATTATTGTAATTTATTTATTTGTTCTGTATGCATTGCTATGTCTAATCAATACAATCTATGTAGCACCATACTTTCGCTATTCCATGGGGGAATTCGAATGAAAGAATATCTGGAGCGACACTCCAGCATAAAGGTCAAAGGAGAAAATATGACTAAGCAAAAATCAATAATCATCGCCCTAGCCTTGGCATCCTCATTTCTATCGGGTTGCACCCATCAGTATAAATGGAAGGAATACCCAATCAGCGACCGGATTCCCAACAACTCCGTACTTCAAGTAAGAACCCCGGTTGCGGTAATCAATGGACAAACCGACAACAAGGTTAAGGAAATCGGTCGCATTGGGGCCCACAAGTACCAGGGTTCGGAACAACAGCTATCGCAGGCGATTGTAGATCACCTCAAGAAAGAACTCGCAAAGAACAGCATTCAAGTGGACGATGGTTCCTCCAAGAAACTCTACATCAAGGTTGAACACGCCAACCTTGTGCAGGGGGTTTGGCAGGTCCGCGCCGACATGGAAGTGATTGTCACGACGGGGGACAGAATTGCCTATAAGTTTGAAATACAAAACTCTACCCCCACCACGGTTCCTCGAGCTTACAATGGTGCAGTTGCCACCGCTGTGGTTGATATCCTCAACAATCCAAAGATCCAAGCCTATCTGCGCAAGTAGCAAACGCGAGACAACGCACCGAAATACGAAAGCCACCTTTCCGTATGAGGTGGCTTTTTATTTCCGATAGCTGGCACCGGACAGGTTGCCCAGGAAAACTCCATGATGAAATTCCACTCTGGCACGCCATTGTGATGGCAGGGTAGGCAGTTCCAGCCATCCGCTGAGGGATCATAGTTCACGGGTCGATTTGCTTCGCCATTTCCTCTTCTGATATCTTTTTGAACTTCTTGGAATAGCAACGCGGACAACGCTCCTTTCACAGGGTGTAGGACGCGCCCGCGGAACGAAGGCTGTGTTGCTCCGTAGCGAAACACGGCCTTCGCTACGCAAAGAGCCGCGTCCTACACCATCCCCGTCAAAGCTCCTGCATCCATAACAGTCGAAAGCCTCTTAATCCGCATGAAGGGCGGTGGCCATTTCCTCTTCGGAAATTCGTTTCATCGCCTTGGCATAGCAGCGCGGACATCGTTTTTCGGTCATATCTTCCGTCGAACGGATAAGATGCCCGCACTTCCCGCACTGGTAGGGATCGCCCATCGCAGCGTCCGATGCACTCGCCGCAATCCGCGACTTGCATCCGGACAGAACCGCCAATCCCGCGGTTCCCAGCAGAACATTCCTGAATTCTCGTCTTGTCATCTCCATGCTCCTTTTCATTGGGGTTAGATCTTCCGGCAAACCAGGGCGGCGTTGATGCCGCCGAAGGCGAAGCTGTTCTTGATGATGGTGTTGACCTGTTTTTCCAGCGGCTTGAAAACATGCTGGATGCCTTCGCAACCGGGATCGACGTTTTCGAGGTTAAGTGTCGGCGCAATGGTGTTGCGCTCCATCATGGCGAGCGATGCAATCAGCTCGATGGCGCCGGAGGCTCCGAGCGTGTGCCCCATGTGGCCTTTTAAACTACTGACCGGAACGGCGTCGCCGAAGATTTCCTGCAGCGCCTTGGCCTCCTCGACGTCGCCGTGCACCGTGGCGGTGGCATGGGCGCTGATGTAGTCGATTTCCGAGGGTTGAACCTGGCTTTCGCGCAACGCCTGCTTCAGGCAGCGCACCATGGCATCGGCATTCGACTGGCTGATGTGCGCACCGCTGCCGCAGGTGCTGAAGCCGAGCACCTCGGCATAGATTTTCGCGCCACGGGCGAGGGCCAGCTCCCTATCCTCCAGCACCAGGATGCCGGCGCCTTCGCCGCAGACGAGGCCATCGCGATCCTTGTCGAACGGGCGCGGCGTGGTTTCGGGCGAGTCGTTGTGGTGCGAGGAGGTGGCAAAGAGGACATCGAACGAACCGGTGACGGTGGGATGCAGTTCCTCCGCCCCGCCGCACAGCACGCGATCCTGCCGACCGCAACGGATCAGGTCGTAGCCCGCGCCCAGCGCCTGGAGACCGGAAGCGCAGGCGGCCGATGGAGCAAACACGGTTCCGCTGATGCCGAGATATTGCGAAATGTTCATGGCCGCCGTGTGGGAAACGCATTGGAAGAACTTGGTGGAGGGCAACTGCGAAATATCGCGTTCCGGCAACACCAGCTCGAAGGTTTCGGTAATACTGGCCGCACTGCCCATGGTGGAACCCACCGCGCAACCGGTTCGATCGGATGCCACCAGCTCTTCCGGCAGCCCGGCATCGTCGATGGCCCGCTTTGCAGCCTGCGCCGCAAACAACGAGAGGCGCCCCATGGAACGGCGATTCTGGCGCGGAATCTGTTTTTCGTTTTCCAGCACCGCGGGTGCTCCAACGAGCGAATGCAGCCCTTGGTACATCGACCATTCGTCCATGCGCCTGACCGCCGACTTCCCGGCGGCAAGCCCGTCCATCATGGTGTCCACATCGTTGCCCAACGGGGAAACCACCCCAACTCCTGTAATCACGACACGCTTCATGCATCCAGCCTTTCTTCAATATAGGAATCGAACGCTTCCGCGTCCTGCATCATCCGGCACACAATGAATGCCGAAACCATGGCCCCCATCACCCCTGGTAGCACGGAGCTTTGCCCCGCAGCAAACAGGTTTTTCATCGGGAGTTTGCCGAGCAGATTAAACTGCGCAACGAGCTGCTTAACGCCATAGGCCGAGCCGTCCGGCGAATGGAGATAGTCGCGGAAGGTCAGCGGCGTTGAACTGCCCAGCACCTTGAAACGGCCCTTGAGCTCGGGGAGTTGCGCATAGACACGCTCCATGATTCGCGCCGTCTTGCGGGCCTTGAAATCGGCATAGGATTGCGGGCGCCTCATCAAGGAACTCTCCTCCCATTCGGCCATATCCTCCGGACAGGCGGCCTCGAGGATGGTCAACGTTCGCCCCCCCTGTTCCTCGCCGGAAATACAGAAGGTCATCGAATCGGCATTGCGATTGCCCGATTCAAACATCGAGTTGAGGTCGGCACCCGGCAGGCCTAGCAAGATGAAATCGT
The DNA here is from genome assembly GCF_900890425.1 of Pontiella desulfatans. Classification (NCBI taxonomy): domain Bacteria; kingdom Pseudomonadati; phylum Kiritimatiellota; class Kiritimatiellia; order Kiritimatiellales; family Pontiellaceae; genus Pontiella; species Pontiella desulfatans. Next base: position 4,316,831 of record NZ_CAAHFG010000001.1, read on the forward strand.
CGAGCAAATCCGGTTCATCGCAAACGCCGAACACCGCAAAGAAGCCGAAGGAAGGCTTGAACCCTTCCACCCGGTTAACAAAGGCCTTGCGTAGCTTTTCTTCCGGAAGCAGATCGAGGATGGCCTTGGGATGGATCGTCAGAATGGCCGATTCAAAACGAACGAGATCGCCATTGTTAAGCCGGAAGGCGCCAACGTTCGCCCCTTCGATTTCCTCGCAGGAGACAATGTGGCTTTTGCAACGGACATCAACCCCGGCCTCTTCCAGCTTATCCTTCAGGGCGGAAACAAAGGCATCGCCGCCGTTTTCCACCCGCACAATACCATCGTGCATGCCCTGAACCATCCGTGCATGGTTGGCGAACGAGATTTCCGTCGGGGAAGCGCCGTAGCAAAGGCAATAGCCGGCCAGTATCGCTTTCAGCTCTTGGTTAACGAACAGTTCATCAAGCACGGAGGTGAGGCTGAGATAATCCTCGTCCAGCATATGCATTGAATCGCCGATGCTTCGCAGATTCATGCTGGTGGTTTTGGCGCACACCGCATCGAGCTTTTCAAAATAGGATTTGATGCCGTCCGCTTCGTCCGGAAACCGTTCCCGCAAGAAACCGATTGAGCCATTGCGGTCGCACGGGAATTCATAGGTATTGCCCGATGCCTCGAAAACAAAGCGGGTGCCATCGGTGGCGGCAAACGGAACCGGCTGGATCCGATCCTCGACCCCCAGCACCTTTAACATATCGAAAACCAATCCATCCGGAGCGAGGCCGCCGGTAAAGTGGAAGCCGGTATCGAATGGGATCCCCCTCAGCGTGAAACGCACCATCGAACCGCCGATGGCCGGTGCCTTTTCGATGATGAGTACCCGCTTGCCGCACCGGGCCAACAACAGGGCTGCGGTGAGTCCGCTGATTCCGGAACCCACCACCACATGATCATATTTTAATTCCACCGCTCATTCCCCTGACTTTTTTAACCACGGAGGTACAGAGCTCCCAAGGATCTTCCCCTCTCTGTCTCAGTGCCTCCGTGGTAAAAACATTGCTAGATCGCCAAACCGCCGTTCACGCCAATGACCTGGCCATGGATATAGGATTGGGCATCGCTGCACAGGAAATCGACCGTCGCCGCAACATCCTCCACCACCCCGAACTTGTTCAACGGAATCAGCGGCTTAATCTGTTTTTCCGGCAAATCGGCCGTCATATCGGTTTCGATGACGCCCGGCGCCACCACATTGACAAACACATTCTTTTTACCCACTTCGCGGGCAAGCGCCTTCACCGCGCCGATGAGGCCGGCCTTGGAGGCGGAATAGTTGACCTGCCCGGCCTGGCCAATCTGCCCGGCGGTGGAGGAAATGACCACGATGCGACCGCGCTTTTCGCGCAGCATTGGAAAGAGCACGGCCTTGGTCACGTTGTAGAAACCGCTGAGATTGGTATCGATCACGGCATCCCATTCGTCCTTGGTCATCCAGACCATCAGGTTGTCGCGGATGATGCCGGAATTAAACACCATGACCTCTGGCGGATCCTGGTCGCACTTGTCGGCCAAGGCGGCCTTGGTGGCCTCGAAGTCGGAAACATCGAAACCCATGATCTCGCAGGTGCGGCCCTGCGCTTCGATTTCCTTCTGCACCTCTTCCGCCGCCGCTGAATTGCTGTGGTAGGTCAGCCAAATATCAAATCCCGAATTCGCCAGTTTCAGTGCAATCCCGCGCCCGATTCCCCGGCTGCCGCCAATAACCAATGCCGTTCCCATATATAACCTGCTCCCTGAATTTCCGTGTTCCTAAAGATTATGGGAAAATATCATCACTCCCCCCACCCGAAAACAGAAAAGGGACTCGAATCACGAGTCCCTTCATCGAATCATGCGTTCAGCACGTTAGAATGCAGCGCGAATCGATACCAACAGGCCGCCTGGCTCGATTTCCTCCCAAGGATAATAAATACCAGAATCTTCTGGGGGACGATAGGTCACGGTTGAACCGTCATAGGCAACTTCCAACTGAAGCTGAACACCCTTGTTGGAGAAAAAGTTCACACCACCGGCAAGATAGATCCCCGGCTCGGAATCCTCGGTAAAATCGCCGCCAGTGAAATGATAACGGAAACCGCCGCGCACATATGGGGAAACCGGCTTAGCGGTAAAGAAGGCATATCCGACCGTCAAACCCACGGGCACATCGACATTCAAATAGACATCATCCGAACCATCATCGACCATAATCAGTGATACGGGGCCAAAGTCTCCAAGAATCTCCATTCCGAAACCAAACCGATATCCACCGACAAAGGTCAAGCCCACCGGAAGCACAAAGCTATCAATCTCATATCCATTGGCTTCGTACATATCGGTAATATAATCATTAACATCCAGCATGCCGCTGGCAAACGTTGCACCAATGGCAAACCTGGCCTCACTGCCCTTCTGCATCTGGGCATTTGCCGAGGTGCCCACAAAAGCAGAAACTAGAAGTGCCGCAAACAATATACAATATGCTTTCTTTCCCATTTAATCTCTCCTGGTTGGTTATAATCCAATCTGGAACAACCCCTGTCATTCCAGAGCGCTTTATGAGTAGGGCTACATGATCAAAAACCCCACTTATAAAACGCCTATAGTTTATGGATCATTAATCGTGATTTCAACCCCGCTCTAATTATTTTATCCAGACCATAAGAAGCACTTCAGAACATTATTTAAACACATTCTTAACATACCCCACGGAAACGGAAACAAGGCATAAGCACCTATTCAACAATGGAGAGATAGAAGATCAGGCTGAGGAGATAGCCGGTCAGGCCGACCAGCAGCAGAACCATGGCGACGCGGTAGTAGGTGGTTCGGTGGTTGCGTTGACGAAGATGCAGCAGCAGCGTGCCCTGGATGTCTTCCGCCTTCCAGGCGGTCATCCAGCGCAGGCGCAGCGGCCCCGCCACCAGCGCCATCACGGAAAAGAGCACAAAGGTCAGGCCAAAGCCGATGAAGAAACGGCTCCAGCCATTCGAAGCGGCCATGCGCGGCCCCGAGAAGCCGGTGATCGTCAAACAGATCGTGGCCAATCCGAGCAACATTTGCGCACGCGCCTGAAGCAGGGCAAACGATTCCTTGAGCACCCCGAACAAGTTCGCATATCCCTCACCGTGGATCTCCTTAAGGAACTCCAACTCTTCTTCCGGACTCAGCTTCTTCAACATGGTCGCTTTCGCTCCTTATTGCGTAATGCGTAATGCGTAATGCGTAATGCGTAATGCGTAATGCGTAATGCGTAATGCGTAAAAAGCGGTATCCAATCCAACGAACGAGTCAATTACGCATTACGAATTACTCGTTACGCATTACTTGTATATTGTTCCTGCACGGAAATCCGCCCAGGCGGTTTCAAACCACAGGTTGCTGTCCGGGATCGGGCGCACCTTGACCCAGCGGCTCTTTGCTTTGCCTTCCTTAAAGACGGTTTCCTGCACCTTGCCCTTAAAGGAGGCATCCTCTTCGGCAAAGCTCCACTGCGCCTTGTCGAGCTGCTGGTGGGCGCGCTTGCCGCCGGCCTGCCGCACCATGGCGGAACCGCGCGATCCAACGCCGCTTTTAACCGCGTAAAGGGTTGCCTCCAGATACATCCAATGGGCAAAGCAAAGCTGGCGGTTGCGCAGCGCCTGCACGGCTTGCGTGGCGTTTTCCACCTTGCACCCCTGCTCTTCCAGCAAGGCAACCTGCGCCTTCGCCTCCTTGGCGGCGTTCCTCAACCCATCCATCGACCGGATATGGGCACCGGCCTTGCTCATGCGCTCCTGCAGCTCGGCGCGAACCGCGCGCCATCCGGATTCCGATGTTCCGCAGCGATCCAGGAAACCGAGCACATCCTTGATCTCCGCTTTGGCCGCCTTGTTGAAGTCGGCCATTTTCAAATCCGTTCCGGCATAGGCGTTGGCAATGAATTCCGCCGCGCGGAACGAACCGACCTGTCCCGAGTTGAGCGCCGATCCACCGGGACGGGCAACGCCGTGCGAACCATTCACCTCACCCACCGGGAAGAGGTGCTTGATGTTGACCGACTCCCACCAATGGTTTCCGGCCAGCCCGCCGTTGTTGTGCTGGGCGCACACGGCCACTTCGAGCGGCTCCTTGGTGATGTCGATGTTGTGATCCTTATAGAGATCGATCGCGCCGGGATTCATATGTTTGAGACGCGCAATCGGCGTCTTCTGGAACGCACCCGAATTTTCAAGATACTCGAACGCCTCTTTTTCCAAGGCGTTGAAATCAAAGTCCGCCGGGTTTTCTCGATAGTCGAGGAACACGCGCCGCCCCTTCTCAACCGTTTCGATGTAGACGAGGATATCGACGATCGACGATCCGCCAACAATCTTCTTGGAATCGAACGGCCATTGGTAGCCCTTCAGGAACACCTTGGAATTCATTTTTCCGGGATTGGGAAAATAGTCGCGCAGAAATTCGCGCGGGTTGCTTTTGCCATCGGCATCGGTGGAGACAAACCGGGGGATCACCTGCATGTAGGTGCCCGACACGTTCCAACGGAACTTGGTGGAGGCCAGTCCATACTGCGCCTCCGGCAATCCCTGCGCCATGGCACCGGCCTTGAGCGCAATGCCGATCGCGCCGGTGTGCACGGCCGGATAGACACTGGTTTTGTAGAGCCCGCCGGGGCCGCCGACGGCAAAGACCACGTTTTCGGCGGCATAGGCCACCAGCTCGCCTTCGCCATTCAGCGCCAATGCCCCGCAGGCGCGATTTCCCGCCGTGAGCAAGCTGACCACGTTGATCTTTTCCTCCACCGGGATACCCCGCCGCTCCACCTCGGCAATGAGCGCGCGGCACATGTCGCGCGAGGTGTAGGGGCCAACCGACGTTCCACGCTGCGCGGGATCGTGGTCGGTCTTGTAGCCAATGAACTGCCCGAACGCATCCTGCGGAAACTTGACGCCGAGGTTGACGAGGTTCAGGAAGCCCCGCGCGGAAGCGGCGGCCTCCACCAGCGCCAGGTCGCCGTGCATGCTGCCGGGCGAAAAAAAGTTTTTCGCCATTGCCAGCGGGGCGTCGAGATCGTTGCCGCACATCGCGCTTTTATAATAGGTCTGCTTATCGGAACCCGTATTGATGGAGGTGCCCATCTTCAGGCCTTCGGTCACAATCAGCACATCCTCGATGCCCTGGTTGCGCAGCTGCACGGCGGCGTTCAGCCCCGCCGCACCCGATCCAATCACCAGCGTATGCACCTGCGTGACGGAAACGACAGTATCCTTAATTTTCAACGTTCTTTGCTTCAATTGCTCATTCTCCTGAAAACATGTTGGCAAAATGTCGGCATCAGCAATGCGTCATGCAAGTTCAGCATTTTGCATCAAATTATTTTGCTTATAATCTCGGTAGAGTTAAGCCGCCGTCCACATAGATCGCCTGCCCGCTGGCATAGGGCATGTCGCCGCGCGCCATGGCGGCGGCGAGCTTGCCGATATCCTCCGGCACGCCCCAGCGCTTTTCGACGAGCAGCTCGGTGTTGTTGATCAGGTTGTCGTATTTCTCGGTGACGCCGGCAGTCATGTCGGTCTTGATGATGCCCGGACGGATTTCATAGACGGGAATCGCGAACTCGCCCAGGCGGGCGGCGAAGAGCGAGCTCATCATGCCGAGGCCGGCCTTGGAGATGCAGTAGTCGCCGCGGTTCGGCGAAACGACCGTTGCGGAAATCGAACCGACGTTGATGATGCAGCCGCCGAACGAGTCGTCGGCTTTCTTCTGCTCCACCATCCAGTTGGCGCAGGCCTGGGTGAGGAAATAGGGCCCCTGCAAGTTGATCTTCATGATCCACTCGAAGCTCTCCTCGTCGGCCTCGAGGATGTCGGCGCGCACCTTCGGCGCCACGCCGGCATTGTTGACCAGCACATCGAGACGCCCAAAGCGGGCCTTGATTTCCGCCAGCATCGCCGCGCGGTCTTCGGCGGAGGCAACATCGCCGGAGCAATAGAGCACCTCCGCGCCCATGGCTTCCAGTTTCGCGACGGAGTCGGCCACTTTCGAAGCATCGCTGCGCCCGCTCAGCACGAGGTTGAAGCCATCGGCCGCCAGCTTTTCACAAATACCCAAACCAATCCCCCGGCCACCGCCGGTCACCAACGCTACTTTTTTCATTTCCACTCTCCTATTCTTCGTTAAATTTCTGCAACCGCTTCGCTCAGGAAGCAAAGTTCGGATCCTTTGCGACCTTCTATATAAAACAATCGTTCAAATCCTGCCGCAACACACCTCGGCCGCATTAAAACCGCTTGGGTTTCCGGATGTGCTGGATAATGATGCGGCAATCCTCGAGTACCTCGTAGGTATGCTCGAAGACCGCATCGAACTGGAGGCAGTCACCGGCGGAGAGCACATGGCTTTCGTAGGGAAGGTCGAGACGCAACGTTCCCTCCAGCACCCAGCATACTTCGAAATCATCGCGGTGCGCATCCGGATTGGAACGCTGCGCCCCCTTCGGCGCATCCGCATAGAAGCACCGGCAATTGGCAAACTCAATCTGGCGGAAATGGAAATCCCCCACCCGGCGATCGGTCTCCTGCTTGCACTGCGCCGTGCGCGATTCCACCAGCCCCAGCATCTCCGAAGCCGTCAGGCCGAAAGCACGCGCCAAACGGAACAAGGTCTTCAGCTCGGCCACGGTCTGGTTGCGCTCCAGCTTGGAAATCACTGCGGGGGAAATCCCGGTGCGCTCCGAAAGATCCGCAATCGTCATGCCGTCCCGCTTGCGCAGGTCGCGCAAGACCGAGAAGTTATACATGTCCATACTGTTGTCGCTCTTTTCCGCCATTTTTCTCTCCATTGAACGAAGCGGAATATAGTCCTTGACTATTTTCCTATGCAATATATTTTTACCCGCAATATATAAATGGAGAACTTTAATGCATATCAACCATCACCTCACCCCGCAGGACTTGATTCCCGAGCTGGAACGTTTCTGGGCGGTTTCGGGCCAAAAGGTAAAGGATCTGAACCAAAACTATGATCCCGCGCAGGGATCGCCGGTCTTCACCATTGAGGGGAAATACACCACACGCGGCTGGACGGAATGGACGCAGGGTTTCCAGTATGGCTCCGAAATCCTGCAATTCGACGCCACCGGCGACTCCTCCTTCCTGGACATCGGAAAGAAAAACACGCTTGAAAAAATGGCGCCGCACGTTACGCACTTCGGCGTGCACGACCACGGCTTCAACAACGTCTCCACCTACGGCAACCTGCTGCGCCTGATGAACGAAGGACGTATCCCCGAAAACGAATGGGAACGCAACTTCTATGTGATGGCGCTGCAGGCCTCGAGCGCCGTTCAGGCCAAGCGCTGGACGGCCCTGCCCTCCGGTGGATATATCTATTCGTTCAACGGTCCGCACTCGCTCTTTGCCGACACCATCCGCTCGTTGCGTGCCCTGGCCATCGGCCATCAGCTCGGCCATTCCATCATGGGCGAAAACGACCAGCAGACCAGCCTGCTGGAGCGGCTGGTGCAACACGCGAAAACCACCGCCGACTTTGCCGTCTACTATGGCGAAGGCCGCGACCACTACGACGTTTGGGGCCGCACCGCCCATGAAAGCATCTTCAACACCAACGATGGCAACTACCGTTGCCCCAACTCGCAGCAGGGCTTTTCGCCCTTCACCACCTGGACGCGCGGGCTCGCGTGGATCATGGTGGGCGCACCGGAACAGCTGGAGTTCCTGCAGACCATCAACGACGCCGAACTCGAACCGCTCGGCGGGCGCGAAGCCATCGAAGCGTTCCTGCTCAAGATGGCCAAGGCCACCTGCGACTTCTACATCGAAAACACCGCCACCGACGGCATCCCCTACTGGGATACCGGGGCGCTCAACACGCACCAACTTGGAACCGATGTATACGAACGCGAGTCCGATCCGTTCAACGATGCCGAGCCGGTCGACTCCTCCGCCGCCGCCATCGGCGCGCAGGGCCTCTTGCGTCTGGGCCGCTATTTGAACGACGACAAATACACCCAGGCCGGACTGACCGTGATGAAAACGCTGATGGGCGACAACTACCTCAGCCTCGACGAATCCCACCAAGGGCTGATCCTGCATTCGGTCTACCACCGCCCCAACGGCTGGGACCACATTCCCGAAGGGCAGTCGGTGCCGTGCGGCGAGTCGAGCATGTGGGGCGACTACCACGCCCGCGAAGCCGCGCTCTACCTCCAGCGCCTCGCCAACGACGACCCCTACTACAAATTTTACTTATAACCAAACAGTACGGGCGGGCCATGTGTCCGCCCCAAAGGAGAAAAACCATGATCATTGGAGACCTCAGCGAAATCGCCGGCCGCACCTATCCCGCGCGCCGACTCACCCAAAACCTCGTGGGCGGCGCCTCGCCCGTTCAATGCGATAACTTTGCCATGGGCTTCGTCACGCTCGAGCCCAACGGCGGCCAGGTGCCGTGGCACAACCAGGAGCAGGAAGAAGTCTACTTCGTCGTCTCCGGCAAAACCGAAATGTGCCTCGGCGAAGAGCGCCGCGAAATGAAGGCCGGCCAGATCGTCCATATCCCCTCGGGCGTCTTCCACCAGATGACCAACATCGGCGAAGAAACCGCCACCTTCATCTATTGCTACGGCCCCGCCGGCGACGTGGCCCACTGGAAACAGGAGCTGGCCGGAAACCTGCCCAAGGAAGGCGTCGATGTCCCCGCCCTCCCCGCAGGCGCACAACCGCAATGCACCGACATGCCCGAAGGCGGGCCCGTTATTATTTAGCGTGAGCCGTGAAACGTGAGGCGTGATTCATTCACGCATCACGACTCATTCGTCACGCATCCATTACCAAAGGAGAAACCACATGGAAATCAAACGTATCGGAATCATCATGAACGGCGTGACCGGGCGCATGGGAACCAACCAGCACCTGGCTCGCTCCATCACGGCCATCATCAAGGAAGGCGGCATCAAGGTCGGCAACGACATGATCATCATGCCCGACCCGATCCTGACCGGCCGCCGCGAATATGCCCTCAAGGAACTCGCCGAAAAATATGGCAACGAAGCCAAGGGCGAGCCCTTCAAATACACCACCGACGTGCAGGGCGCGCTCGATGGGAAATACGGCGACTACGAAATCTTCTTCGATGCCTCCGGCACGCTGCAGCGCGCGGGATTCATCGAAGCCGCCGTCAAGGCCGGCAAGGCGATCTATTGCGAAAAACCGACCGCCGTCGAAACCAAGGAAGCCGTACGCCTCGCCAAGCTCGTCGACGACGCCGGCCTCAAGAACGGCGTGGTGCAGGACAAGCTCTGGCTGCCCGGCTTCCGCAAACTCAAGATGCTCAAGGAGCTGGGCTTCTTCGGCAAGATCCTCTCCGTTCGCGGCGAGTTCGGCTATTGGGTCTTCACCGGCATGGACTACGACCAGCCCGCCCAGCGCCCCTCCTGGAACTATCGCAACGAAGACGGCGGCGGCATGATGATCGACATGTTCTGCCACTGGCGCTACGTGATCGACAATGTCTTCGGCCCGGTCAAGAGCCTCGTTGCCTATGGCGCAACCGACATCGACCAGCGCCGGCACGAAGACGGCACGCCGTTCGACTGCACCGCCGACGACTCCGCCTACGCCATGTTCGTGCTCGAGGACGGAACCATGGTTCAGTTCAACAGCTCCTGGTGCACCCGCGTCCGCCGCGACGACCTGCTGACCGTCCAGGTCGATGGCGTCAAGGGCTCGGCCGTGGCCGGCCTGCGCGAAGTCAAGACCCAGTCCGCGGCCAACACGCCCAAGCCGGTCTGGAACCCGGACGTCCCGCAGCCGATCGACTTTTTCGAAGCGTGGGAAGACGTGCCGAACAACACCAACTACGACAACGCCTTCAAGATCCAGTGGGAAATGTTCATCAAGCACGTCGTGCTCGACGAAGAGTGGAACTATTCCCTGATGGAAGGCGCCAAGGGCGTCCAGCTCGCCGAACTCGGCATGCAAAGCTGGAAAGAGCGCAAGTGGATGGACGTCCCGGAGCTCGGATAATCAAGGCATAACCAATTGGCTCCAGGGTCTCCTGGAGCCACTCCCCTCTTCCACGCCCTTTTCAAAAGCAACATTTGGGTAAAAGTACTAGATGAATCCGCAATTCTAGGTAGCGTATGCGTTGGTTTCTGGATTTGGCATGCCTTAAATTAGCGGGATTCAATGAAAAGGATCAAACATAGCGGCCATGGTTGCATCGTTCTAGCCCTCCTGTGCACCCTTCCCGGGTGCCAAAACCACCGTGCTCCCTCCGAGCAACGCCCCCTAAGAAATCACCCACCACAACTGGTGGAACTATTATGAACGCGGAACGCATTACCTGCAGCAGGGAAAGATTGCGCTGGCGCGGGAGGATTTCGAGCGAAGCCTCGGCATCCGCAAAGGGGCAAAATATGGGTTTCCCCAAGACATGTGGTGGGCAACAACCTACGGCAGTTTCCGCAACGACCCAACTGTCCGGAAACTGGACGCGGGAGCGCGTATTGAACCTTGCGGTTTCCGCCAAGGCCGAGGGATTGGTCTCCGATGTCCGGATCGACGGGCTTCGCCAATTCATCGAGTTGGCCCAAGAGGAGTATGAAGGCACCTGAAGATTTATGATCTTCCTCATCTGAAAACGCGCCGGGATCTCTGAGACGCACTTCCGTGGACAACCGGAAAAACGCATTCATTTTCCAATTTTGTGCCTTTTTCTGTAATCGCACTCCTCCCCTCCCGTTGTAAGAGGTGGAATCAAACACGGTTCCACCAAATATAAATGGAACAGGGGAATGGAAATGAAAACGTGGAAAAAACATATCGGTATCGTCCTGCTGATCGTCCTGGGCTGTGGGCAAGCGCAAAGCAAAGCCAACCACCCCGCACAACGTGATGCCACGCATCAAACCCAGCAAACCGGATTGGAGTTGAGCTCTGGAGCGTTGTATTTTTCTTCCACCATTACGCCGGATGAGGCCAATAAATTGTGAGCATACTTGAGGCGGATATCGTCACTCATGTCTGGAGCCGCACACGCAAACTCTTCAGCAATGGATTGCGGCACAACCCGATCTCACCCTCAAGGAGCTGGAGCTTAGGTGCAAGCAGGAGCTTCATGTTCGAATAGGGATCACCGCGCTATGGCAGCAGCTCGACAAGCTTGGTCTAAGCTTTAAAAAAAAACGCTTCACGCCAGCGAGCAAGATCGTGAAGATGTTCGTCTGGCGCGGCTGGTCTGGAAAGCACAGCAACCGGAATGGCCGGCCGCCAAGCTGGTATTCATCGACGAAACTGGCCTGAACACCAAAATGACCCGAGGATATGGGCGGGCTCCGCTGTCAAAGCGTTGCGTTTGTAAGGTTCCGTACGGTCACCGGCACACCAATACTTTTATTGCCGCGCTTCGGGTCGATGGGCTACATGCTCCATGGCTATTGGATGGACCGATGAACAGTCAGGCGTTCCTTGTTTATGTTAGACAGGTACTTGCGCCGGAACTTCAAAAGGGTGATCGTGTTGTTTGCGACAATCTTTCATCCCACCATGCCCCTGGAGTTCGCGAAGCCTTGGAGGAAGTCGGGGCTGAGCTGATGTATCTACCTCCCTACAGCCCGGTGCACTTTTCAACCGGCGTTTACCGCTTTTTTTGAGAACTGAATTTGGCATGGCGGTAGCGTCTCCGCTGATGAGCGGCTTTTGGGTCGTGCGGTGGTTGCCCGTTCGGCGGGGCAGGCGGGACGCCTGCGGTACAGCAAACGGTACGCCGGCGGTGCGGTGCCATTTCCTGTCTTGTGCGGGAGCGGGGACATTCCTGTCCCCGGCGGGGGCCAGAAAGCCCCGCTCCGTTGGAACCGCCCATCGATTCCTGTCCACCCGCGCCAGCGGATGAGGCCGGATTCGGGCGGACCGCCGACAGAACCGGAGAGGCGATGGATGGTTGCCTGCCCGAGAACATTGCCTTCACGGGAGGAAGGAACCCGCGCCGGTTTCCCCTGGATTTTGAAGGAAGCGCGCTACTCTACCTCGACAACAACATTATCGAAGCGCCACCATTCCTTGGCCGTGGAGGTCTTTATGGTTTCGACCACCAGCATGAGATAGGTTTCGGCGGTGCCGGACGGAACCACGAAATCAGAAAGGGTAATCGTCTGGAACGTGGCGGAGGGCTTCGTTATGACCTTCTTGGACTCGCGCAAGGTCTTCCCCTCGGCATCGATGCACATCAGCACGACGGTGGCCTTTGAATTGCCTTTGATTTTCCCGGCAACATCGACGCTGCCCTTGACCACCCATCCGGCATCGGCCTTCGCAATGGTCCGCACACAGGCTTTCATTTCCGGCGCATCGCCCTTGGCAATGGAACACATGGCTGATTTTTCACCATTGCTGGCCGCCTTGGCATAGATTGACCACCCTTTTCCCTGGATGGTCCATCCCGTAAAGTCGCCGGACTCGAAACTACTCTTCATTTCGGCAGACCTCACCCGCGGAGCGGTTAACAAAACCAGCCCCACAACGATCCCCAACTCCACCAACCGATTCCGACGCACGTTCCCATCTCCCTTTTTCACATGTGATACACGTCTACATTTTATGCACGAAAAACCGGAAAACATCCAGCCTGCGTTAAGTCTATTTTCAGGAAGGCGTCCAAACGCCGTTTAATCCGCCCCTGCAAGGGTCATTGCCCGCGAAAGCCGGAAGGCGCCAGTCCCGTCTTGCGCTTGAACAGGGCGGAAAAATGGTTCTGGGTCTTGAAACCGAGGGTTTCGGATATTTGCCGGATGGACAAATCGGACTCGGCCAGCAGCACCTTGGCCCGTTCAAGCCGCAGCTGCTGGTGATAGGCCGCGGGCGCCATGCCGCGCTGCTCCCGGAACACCTTGCGGAACCAGGAATAACCCACATAGAGGTTGGCGGCCAGCTCTTCCACATCGAGCGGACGGTGCAGGTTGTTTTCCATGATTTCCCGCGCCTGCCCTACCACGCTATGGATATAATCCCGATTCGAGGAGCGGCTCGAAAACGCACAACGCGAGCTCATCTCCAGCGCGCTTTTCCTGAGGGCTTCCGCCACCTGGTCAAAAATCCGCACCGGGAATCCCGCCGAAGGCCCCGTGGCCCACAATCCGGCAACAACCCGATGCTCCTCATCGAAAACCGGCACCCCCACGCAGTGGCACCCTTCGATCTGCTCCGACACATCGATGCTGTAGCCCTTCTCGCGGACACTCTCGAGTTCCGCTTCGAAATCCGCGGGGCTTGTTATGGTGCTCTGGGTGTATCGCCGGAAATCCATGTGCGCATAATAGGCACGGCGCTCCGCTTCGGGCAGGTAGGCCAGCATCGCCTTGCTCGGGGCCCCGGTATGCAGCGGAAACTCGTAATGGACTGCCAGATGGAAAGAAAAACCGGAACTTCCGTCCACTGCCGCCAACACAATCCCGTCCCCTTTACCGGGTTGGAGCGTGCCAAGCCCAATGGTGTAGCCGAGGCTCTGTTCGAGCCTGCGCATGACATCCCTGGCCTTGGCGGTTAGTTTTTCGAGCGGCATGGAATCAATATGTACATAAAAAAATATCAATGCAAATATATACTCTTCGTCGCCGCACTGAGAGTATGGAACCGGTAATGAAGGAAAAAACACAATGAACCCGACCCTGATCATGGCGACCCTCTTGCTGGCGGCTTCCCTTGCCCCTGCAGCGACCGATCCGGTGCATGCCGCCCATGCGCTGGATTTCGATGTGATTAGCCAAAACATTGAACAATACCATCCTTCGCAGTGGGCCGAATACGGCAAGGTGGCGGCCCAGGCCCTGCGCACGGACGCGCTGATTCTTGAAGCCGACCGCACTCCGGTGGACGTCGTCCTGCGGCGTACGCAGGCCCTGCTCGACCACCTCGGCGCGAAGCAACACCAACGGGACCTCAACCAACTCAAACGTAAAAACAAAGCGGGCCTTTCGGTTGAAGGGCAACGCGCATTGTTCATGGAGGTCGCGGAGCTGCGCCGCAAGGCGGCCTTTTCCAATCCCCTGCTCGACTTCGACTCGCTCCTCTTCCTTAAGCACAATCCCAAGGCACGCGGCGACAACCACATGGTCGATCAATATCTCGGCTTCAACCAGTCGTCCGGAGGGGGTATCTTCCGGCTCGACCATCCCTTCACAAACCCGCAGGCCACTAGCCTACTGGACGATGAACTCGATCAAGAAAACGGCTCGTTCATTTCGCTCGACCTCGACTACGACGCGAACGAAATCCTTTTCGCCTACACGCCGCTCGACTGGAAGGGCCATACCGAAACAAACAACTGGAACGGCCAACCGTGGAACCCGCAGGAGGCCTCCCGCAACAACCACAACAAACACTATTGCTTCCTCGAAGAGTCGGCCTTCCATATCTTCAAGGCCAATGCCGACGGCGGGAACCTCCGGCAGCTCACAACCGGACAATGGGACGACTTCGACCCCGTCTTCCTGCCCAGCGGTCGCATCGTTTTCATCTCTGCCCGCGCCGGGGGAACCCAGCGGTGCGGCTACCGCTTCATCCCCACCTACACCCTGTTCGGCATGATGCCCGACGGTTCCGACATCCAGCAGTTCAGCTGGCACGACACCAACGAATGGCACCCCAGTGTCAACCACGACGGCATGCTCGTCTACACCCGCTGGGACTATGTCGACCGCGATTCCGACATTGCCCACCACCTTTGGTTCTGCTACCCGGACGGCCGCGACCCGCGCTCGATGCACGGCAACTATCCCGACAACCGCTCGCACCGCCCGTGGATGGAAATGAGCATCCGCGCCGTACCCGGTTCCCACCAATACACCGCCGTCGCCGCGCCCCACCATGGCGAGGCCTACGGCTCGCTCGTCCTCATCGACCAAGCGCTTCCGGACGACCGCGCGATGTCGCAGGTCAAGCGAATCACGCCGCTCTCCGCCTTTCCTGAATCCGAAATCACTCCCGGCCTCTCGTTCCGCGACGGCAAGGGCAACAAGCAGCGCGACTGGAACTATGGAACCCCGTGGCCACTCTCCGACGACTTCCACCTCTGCGTCTACTCCCATAAAAAACTCGGCAACTATGGCATCTATCTCGTCGACAGCTTCGGCAACCGCGAGCTCATCTATCGCGATCCAAGCATCTCCTGCCTCGACCCAATCCCCTTCCGCCCGCGCACGCGCCCGCCCGTCATCCCCGTCCAAACCCAGCAGATGCAGGCCGACCGCGAGCCGGGGCTCGATCCCTCCATCGGCACGGTCTCGGTCATGAACGTCTACGAAGGCGAATTCCCGATTCCCGAAGGCATAACGATCAAGGAATTGCGCATCGTCAACGTCTTCCCAAAATCGACGCACGCCATCGACAACCCGCGCATCGGCCATGCCGACCAGTCGATCGCGCGCGGCGTGCTCGGCACGGTGCCCGTCGAGGAAGACGGCAGCGTCTTCTTCGAATGCCCCACCGGGGCGGGCCTCTATTTCCAGCTGCTCGACGAACACGGCATGATGGTGCAGAACATGCGCACCGACACCTACCTGCATCCCGGCGAAAAGCTCAACTGCATCGGTTGCCACGAAGACAAATTGAACGCGCCGAAGATCAACCGGGTTCCGCTGGCCCTCAAGCGCCCGCCTTCCAAAATCAAGCCCGAAGCGCCCGGCTCCTGGCCGCTCACCTTCCCGCGCCTCGTCCAGCCCGTGCTCGACAAGCACCCGGATTTCTTCGCCGCGCTCTATCCCGAAAAAAACCTCAGCGGAACCGAGTTCGGCAAGTGGGGCTGGTCGCAAGCCATGCACACGCTCGAGAAAGACGCATGGGGCAAGCATGGCGGCAACGGGGCCCTCTCGAAGAAAAACAAACGCTCCTACTCCCTCCCCATGCAGGAAGGTGCCCGCGTCTCCAAACTCTGGAAAAAACTCGAAGCCGCCGGGGCGCGCGAAAAACTACCGCCCGAAGACCTGCGCCGCATCACCCTCTGGCTCGACTGCAACTCCAACTTCTACGGCGCATACAAGGATATCGGCCAGCAGGCGCAGGGCGCAGCCCTCCTCCCCCAAGACGGAATCCCCGCCTGGTCGCCCCCCAACCAATTCGTTAACTAACAGGAATTAAATATGACCGCTAAGACGCTAAGAAACAAAGCATCCAAATACCCGCCCTTTCGTATCTTTGCGTCTTTGCGGTCAAAATATTTCCATATGATGAGAAATTCTTCTGCCACCAAATTATTCTGCTTAATTCCACTATTGGCCATGCGAACGCACGCAAGCGAAGTCGAGGAACAGTACAAGGTACTGGAGTTCGACCTGACGCGCGTCGCCCATTTCGAGAGCATCGCATCCGAAACCCTCCACCCGCAGGCGCTGGTCACCCTGGCCGACCGCGACCCACTGGACATCCTCCTGCGCCGCACCCGTGCGCTGCTCAACGACATTGAACAGATGCCGGGCGCGCCGGACATGAAGGCGTTCGCCAAGCGGCTCAAAGAGTTCGAACGTTCCGAGGACGGCCGGAAGGAGCTCTTTGCCAACGTTCATGAGCTCCGCCGGGAGATCGCCTTTGCCAACCCCCTGCTCGACTTCGACAAGATCCTCTTCATCAAACGCCACCGCTCCAACTTCAGCCACATGTGCGACCAGTTCTACGGTGCGCACGCGCGCCCCGGTGGCGGCGTTTGTGTTTTAGGCAACCCCTTCAGCGACCAGCCTTCCGTCCGGAATATTGTTCCCGAACTAAACGATGGCAGTTTCCTCTCCCCGGAGCTCGCGTTCGACGGCAAGCAGATCATGTTCGCCTACGTTGAAGGCACCGGCGACAAGAAACATATCGTCCACCTCGACCACGAGCGCGGACATTGGGAAGAAGGCCGCTGCTACCACCTCTATTCCGCCGACCTCGACACTGAAGGCAACGCCTCAAATTTGAAGCAACTCACCGAAGGCACCTTCAACGACTTTGATCCGTGCTACCTGCCGAATGGGCGCGTCGCCTTCATCTCCGAGCGGCGCGGCGGCTACCTGCGCTGCGGACGCGCCTGCCCTTCGTACACCGTGCACGACATGAAGCCCGACGGTTCCGATATCCGCATCCTCTCCCCCCACGAAAACAACGAGTGGCAGCCGAGCGTCCTGCACGACGGCATGCTCGCCTACACCCGCTGGGACTATGTCGACCGCCACGGTTGCGTGGCCCACCATCCGTGGATCATGACGCCCGACGGTCGCGACTCGCGCGCCGTGCACGGCAACTTTTCCGTCGCCAAGAAACGCGCCGACATGGAGATGGATCTGCGCGCCGTGCCGAGCTCGAACAAAATGATCGGCACCGCCGCACCGCACCACGGCCAGGCCTACGGCTCGATCATTCTCATCGACCCGCGCGTGCCGGACGACGATGGAATGGCGCCCGTCAAGCGCGTCACACCCGAAGTCGGTTTCCCCGAAACCCAGAAAGGCAAACAGGTCTACGGCACGCCGTGGCCGCTGAGCGAAGATTACTACCTCGTTATCTACGACGCCAAAATGCAGCAACGCAACGGACGGCAGGGCGACAAATCCAACCCCCGCGGCGAATACGGCATCTACCTGCTCGATAAGTTCGGCAACAAGATCCTGATCTACCGCGATCCGGAAATCGCCTGCCTCAGCCCCATCCCGCTGCGCCCGCGCCCGATGCCCCCCGCCCTGCCCGAAAAGTGCGACCGCCTCGCCGACACGCCGCCGACGCACGGCTCCATGGCCGTCATGGATGTCTACGACTCGTTCCTGCCCTGGCCGAACGACACCAAGATCAAAGCGTTGCGCATCGTCCAGATCCACCCCAGCTCAGTGCCCTCCGGGCCGCGGCCGCACGAGACCGGGCGGCGCATCGCCGAAGCGTCCGACTCGGTCAACCTCACCCGCAGCATCCTCGGCACCGTGCCCGTCGAGGAGGACGGCAGCGCGCACTTCAAGGTCCCCGCACTCAAGGAACTCCTTTTCCAGGCGCTGGACGAAAACGGCCTTGCCGTGCAGTCGATGCGCTCCTCCACCTGGGTGCAGCCCGGCGAACAGCTCGTTTGCATGGGCTGCCACGAACCGAAAAACCGCGCGCCGCTCCCATCGAACCACGTACCGCTGGCCATGAAGCGCAAGCCATCCGAACCGATGCCCGACGTCGATGGCACCAACCCCTTCAGCTACCCGCGCCTCGTTCAGCCCGTGCTCGATAAGCATTGCGTCGGCTGCCACGACAAGGACCACATGCTTCCGCTCGACCGCACCATCGTCGACTCCAAGCTCGACCGCCAAAGAACCACGCAGGTCTACCGCTCCTACGACAGCCTCATTCACAAATACGCGTTCTGGGAGTTCGGCGACCACTACCGCACCATCCCCGGCCAGTTCGGCGCCCGCGACTCCAAACTCTACAAGATGCTGAAGAATGGACACAGCAACGTCAAGCTGACCGACGAAGAGCTGCACCGCATCACCGTCTGGCTCGACTCGATGTCGAACTTCTACGGCGTCTACGAAAAGGAAGGCGGCCTCGCCCAGCTCCGCGGCGAGATCGTCCAACCCACGCTGGAATAGTCATGTTCAAACCACGTAATTTGAAAAGACAGCGCAAAGCGTTCTGGAGCGCGGAGGCAACCAACGGGCGACACCGCTTTCCGCGTACAAAGAGCGGCGTGGCGCTCCGCTTCCCGCCGCACTCCAGAACGATTGCATTGTGCCTTTTCGTGGTAGCAAACGCTGAAGCAAAGGAAATCAAGCACCGCTTTTTGGCGAAGGATGAATCGCGGGCGCAGTTGCACTATGTCGACCAGCTCGATGCCTCCAAGGATTGGACGATCAAGCTGGAAAAGGGTTGCCGCGATATCCGGCTGCTGGACAACCACCGCGTATTGGTTTCGCATGCCGACGGCTATGCGGAGTTCGATCTCGCCACGCAACAACAGGTGCATGAAGTGCGCGATGCACGGTTCAAGAAGACGGAAACCGTCAGCCGCCTGCCCAACGGCAACACAATTCTCGGCGCAAACCAGAAGGGCATCACCTTTTTCGAGATCGCACCGGATGGCGCGGTGGTTCGGCAGGTCAACTTTCCGCAGTTCAACACCATGCGGCTGATGCGCCTTTCGCCGGAAGGCCGTTTCCTGTTCGGCGCCAACACCGACCACGTCATCGAAGCGGATTGGGACGGAGCCATCCACGCCGACATCCAGGTTCCCGGCGCCAAACATATTTACTGGATTCGGAAAATGGATGCGCACTACCGCGTCTCGACGGGCTATGGCAAGTCGATCGTCGATGTCAGCCCGCAAGGCGAGGTGCTGCGCACGCTCGGCGGAACCGACGACTATTTTTTCTTTTCGCGCCCGTTCGAGTTGGCCAACGGAAACACCGTCTGCTGCAACTGGACGGGGCACAAGCCCAACGACAGCGAGAAGGCGCCGCAGCTCGTCGAGTTCGACCCGCAAGGCAACGTCGTCTGGAACTGGCACGATCCCCAACGCGCCGGCACCATCCACGGCGTCATCGTTTTAGACTAACCAAACCATAGAGAAGTATTGGCAAAATAATTGAATGCAAAATGAGGGTCATGCCCCATGCGTTATCGAAGCCAACATTTTGCATTGAATGATTTTGCTTAGACCGAGCACGAAAGGAACAACCATGAGCTTTGATTATCACATTCCAACCAGGATCCTGTTTGGCGCAGGGAAACTGAACCAGCTGGCGGAGGAGCCGCTGCCGGGGACGAAGGCGCTGATCGTCATGTCGAACGGCGGCTCGATGAGACGGCACGGCTACCTGGAACGGCTCGAAGGCCTGCTGAAGCAGCAGAATATTGAATCGATCGTCTTCGACAAGATCCAGCCCAACCCCATCAAGGAACATGTGATGGAGGGGGCGGCGCTCGTGAAAGAACACCATTGCGATTTTGTCGTCGCGCTCGGCGGCGGCTCGCCCATCGATGCCGCAAAGGCCATTGCTGTGATGGCGGTCAACCCGGGCGACTTTTGGGACTATATCGGGAGCGGCTCCGGCAAAGGGCAGCCCGTGAAAAACGGCGCGTTGCCGATCGTGGCGATCACCACCACGGCAGGCACCGGCACCGAGGCCGACCCGTGGACGGTCATCACCAACGGCACCGAAAAGATCGGCTTCGGCTTGCCGCCGCACACGTTCCCGACGATCTCGGTGGTCGATCCCGAGCTCATGGTTTCGATTCCGCCGCATCTGACGGCCTACCAGGGGTTCGATGCCTTTTTCCATGCGGTCGAGGGCTATATGGCCAACGTCGCCACACCGATGAGCGACATCTACGCGCTCGAAAGCATCCGGCTCGTGGCCGGATATTTACCGCGTGCGGTGGCCGAAGGCACCGACATCGAGGCGCGCGAAAAGGTGGCGCTGGCCAACACCCTTTCCGGCATGGTTGAATCGACCTCCTGCGTGGTGTCGCAACATGCGCTTGCCCACGCCATGGGCGCGCTCTACCCCGAGCTGGCGCACGGGGCGGGGTTGCTGATGCTTTCCGAGGCCTACTTCAGCCATTTTGCCCCGCACTGCACCGTCCGCTATGCCAAGATGGCGGCGGCCATGGGCGGCACCGACTTCCTCGCCGAGCTGCTGGCCCTGCAGGACCAATGCGGCGTGCGCGGCCTCAGGATGTCGGAGTACGGCATCACCGAAGACGGTCTCGAGGCGATTGCCGCCAATGCGATCGACACCATGGGCTTCCTGTGCGATTTCGATCCTGTCCAGACCACGCAGGCCGATGCCGTCGATATTCTACGAGCCGCTTTTAAGTAGCCTGCCGAAAAGAGCCGCTCCGCCCCCTTTCCAGCAGCGGGAAACCGAAAGGAGGTCGCTCTTGGCTCAGCCGCCCCCGGTGTGCTATGGTTCGTCGCTTTTTAGGTCATAAACCTTGTAACTTGATCCATCCCATAGACCTCCGGGGCATCATCGAAGAGTAGACATGAAATTATTTTCAACCATTGCCATATCATTCGCGCTGCTAGGGGCGGCCGGGGCCCAGACCTATCTCTCCCCGTGCGACATCGATCAATCGCCGGATAAAAAGACGATTTACATTACGGCCCACACGGGGCGCCAACTACTCTGCTTCGACGTTGCCTCGAAGAAGGTCGCGAAATGCATCGACCTGCCGGCGCAACCATCCGGCACCGTCCACTCCACCGACGGCAAAACGCTGTTCATTGCCGGCGGAGGCCCGGACGGCCGCATTTGGAAGGTGGATAACGGCACCATTACCGGCGAGTTTGAAACCGGACACACCCCCATCTCGCCGGTGCCCTCCCCCGACGGGAAAATGCTCTATGTCTGCAACCGCTTCGACACCGATGTCTCCTTCATCGATCTCGCCTCCGGCGAAACCGTTGCGCGGGTTCCCGTGCTGCGCGAACCGGTGGCCGCCGATGTCACCCACGACGGCAAGTTCCTGTTCGTGGCCAACCATATCCCGGACGGGCGGGCAGACGTGGATTATGTGGCCTCCAAGATTTCCGTCATCAATACGGCAACGAAGGAGGTCGAGACCATCCCGCTGGTCAACGGCGCGGAAGGCGTCCGCGACCTCAAGGTTTCGCCCGACGGCACGAAGATTTTCGCCACGCACCTGATGGCGCGTTTCCTCGTGCCGACCACCCAGCTGGAACGCGGCTGGGTTTCCACCGATGCGCTCAGCGTCATTGATGTCGCCAGCCGGTCACTGGAATACACCGTGCTGCTCGACGATGTCGATCAAGGCTTCCCGAACCCATGGGCCATCGGTTTTTCCAAGGATGGCAACACACTGGTGGTCTCCTCCGCCGGCAACCACGAGATCAGCCTGATCAACCTCCCGGCCATGCGGGAAAAAATCGAGGCCGAAGCCAAGGCCGCCGAAGGGGAGGCGCACCTCAATGCGCACAACAACCTTTCGTTCCTGTCCGGCATCCGCAAACGCATCAAGCTGGCAGGCAACGGACCGCGCGCCCTCGTGGTGGACGGCGAATTCATCTATATCGGCAACTATTATTCCGACACGCTGGAAGTGGTCCGGGTTTCCAAGGACTGGAGCACCCGTAGCGGCGTCTTCCAGCTTGGCCCCCAGCAAAAGCTTACGCCCGAACGCCTAGGCGAAATCTTTTTCAACGATTCCGCGCTCTGCTTCCAAAACTGGCTGAGCTGCGCCACCTGCCACCCCGACGCACGCACCGATGCCATGAACTGGGATTTGCTCAACGACGGCATGGGCAACCCCAAAAACGTCAAGACGATGCTGCTGGCCCACCAAACCCCGCGCGCCATGTGGCTGGGCGTCCGCGCCGATGCCGAGACCGGCGTCCGCGCCGGCATCAAGCATATCCAGTTTGCCGTCCGCCCCGAAAAGGATGCCGTGGCCATCGATGCCTACCTCAAGAGCCTCGAGCCCGTTCCCAGCCCCTACCTGGTGGATGGCAAGTTGAGCGATGCCGCCAAACGCGGCGAGCGTATTTTCGGAGAACAAGGATGCATCGGTTGCCACCCCGCCCCCTACTTCACCGATCTGAACATGTATGACATGGGCACCACCAAGGGGCAGGACGAAGGATTGCCCGTGGATGTCCCGCAGCTCATCGAAAGCTGGCGCACCGCGCCCTACATGCACGATGGTCGCGCCGCAACCATGCGCGATGTATTCTCGGAATTCCAGCACGGCAACGTTTCCGGCCTTTCCGAAAAGCAGATCAACGACCTCTCCGAATACGTGCTGTCGCTTTAACCCTGGCACGCCAAACGCCGCGATGGGAGCAGGTGCAAGGCTATCTTACTTGCATAAGTGTGATATGGGGTTTCGCGCACGTATTATTGGACATTATCCAATTTCATACTTATGCAAGTGTGATAATCACGATTCGCTCAGGCGTTTGGCTTCCTTCTCTTCGTGGAAGAGTTCGTGCGCTTCCTGGAGGAGGGCCGGAATGCGGTCGGCGAACCGACTGCCTGCCAGGCATGACCAATCGCGCGAATCGATTTCCGTCGCCTTTTGGCCGGCGAACCACTCCCCGGCATTGCCGAGCAGGTTGTAGCGCATCTTGGCGAATTCGGTCAGGCCCAGCCCCTTGGCGAAGGTCCAAAGGCGAAGGATTTCACGTACGTTGATGTTGCCCGGCGTGTCCGTGTGGGGCGGGATGCCCTCGAACCAATGGGCGACCCAGTCCGCGCCGAGGTCGGCCTGGAGCGATTCATGGATCCGGCGTTCGATCTGCCCGACAACCGGATCGTTCGCATGCTTGCACACCGCTTCCACATGCTCATCGAAGTCGGAAGGTTTCGACGCTCCGATGCTGAGGGTGTGCACCTCGGGGCGCGACAGGCAAAACAGATCGTTCCATTGCATGGGGGTCAGGGGGGCGCACAGCGCCTTCATTTTTTCGGCTGGGTGGTAGAGCATGCCGCCTTTGTCGTTGGGGCTGATGATGAATACCCCCATGTCCTGCTTGCTGGCGGCCCGGACCATCGGCCAGTGGAGCTGGTCGTAGATGAAATACCAGTGCAGGTTCACATAGTCGAACTCGCCCGTTTCACAGACGGGCGAGACCACCTCCGGCGATGCGTGGGTGGAAAAACCCATATGGCGCACGCGGCCCTCCTTCTGCAATTGGCGGATGGCTTCGACGCATCCGCCCTTCTTGAGGCAGGTTTCCAAATCCTGCTGCGTGTTGATGCCATGGATGGAGAGGAAATCCACATGGTCGAGCTGGAGATAGTTCATCGAGGTCTCGAAGACCTCAAGCAGTTCCTTGCCGGACTCCTTGACCCCGATCTTGGTCTGCACCATCAGCTTGTCGCGCTCAATCTTCGGCAAGACCCAGCCGAGCTGCATTTCCGACGGGCCGTAGCCGCGCGCGGTTTCGATGTGGTTGATGCCCAGCTCCAGCGCCCGGTGGATGCAGGCCTCGAGGTTTTCCTGCCCCTTGGGATCGATCTTGGACGGATCGAGATCGTCCCAGCCCTGCTGGTAGCGCATGCCTCCGCACGTCAGCACCGGCATCGGCACCTCGGTTCTTCCAAATCGTCTAGTCGGTACTCTCATGATCATTTCGTGGTGCCTACTTTTTATCCAGTTCGTTGCGGATGAGTTCCGCGGTCTTCTTGCCGATGCCCGGGGCTTCGGCGATTTGATCGATGGTGGCACGACCGAGCCGCGTAATCGAGCCAAAGTGTTTCAATAGCAGTTCTTTCTTGGATGCCCCGATGCCGGGAATTTCGTCGAGCCGCGATTCCATGATGCGCTGGCGGCGCAGGTCGCGGTGGTAGGTGATGGCGAAGCGGTGGGCCTCGTCGCGCAGGCGGGTCACCACGGTCAAGCCCGCCGAATGGCGCGGCAGCACCAGGTTGCCCGAATTATCCGTGTAGTCCCAAACCACCTCTTCATAACGTTTGGCCAAGCCCACGATCGGCAGGTCGTCGAGCCCCAGTTCGACCAGCTCGGCCTTGGCGGCGCGCAGCTGAGTGATGCCGCCATCGACCATGACCAAGCCGGGCATGGGCTTGCCCTCCCGTTGCAGGCGCGAATAACGCCGCCGCACCACCTCGGCCATCGAGCGCGGATCGTCGGCCCCCTCGACGGTCTTGATCCGGAACCGGCGGTAGCGGTTTGGATAGGGTACGCCATCGACGGAGCACACCATGCTGGCCACGGAGCTGGTGCCTGAAATGTTGGAGATATCGAAGCATTCGATCACGCGCGGCTCCTCCATCAGCTTCAGTTGCGTCTGCAGTTCTTTCAGGCCCTGGCGTGCCTCGTCCTGCTTCATCTTCGGCGTCTTGCGCACCTTGGCCTTTTCCTTCACGGCGTTGTGGAGGTGCATGAGCATGTCGCGCAGGGCGGCGGCTTCCTCGAACCGCAACCCGCCGGCCATACGCTCCATCTCGGCGCGCAACTCCTTGAGCATGCCCATGCGCTCGCCGCGCAGGAAGGCGCAGGCCTCCTCCACCCGGCCGCGGTATTCCTCCGCCGACACCTTGCCGATGCACGGGGCCGAACAGTTGGCGATGATATCGTTGCTGCAATGCTTGTAGGTGTCGGCATCCGGCTCGCGCGGGCGGCAACGCCGCAATCCGAAGTGCCGCTCCAGGAACTCAACCGCCACCTTCGCCGCCATGCCGGAGGTGTAAGGGCCGAAGTAGGCGGCGCCATCGTTCTTCCTGATGCGAACTTTCCCGATGGTTGGAAACGGATGCTGCACATCGATGCGGATCATCGTGAACCGCTTGTCGTCCTTCCAGAGCGTGTTGTAGTGCGGGCGGTATTCCTTGATCAGCTTGCCTTCGGTCAGGATGGCCTCCGCCTCGCTCTTGAGCACGACGATGTCGAAATCGTCGATGGAGTTGATCAGACTGCGGATTTTCGGTTGCGCGGTGCGTTTGGTGTGCTGCCGGAAATAACTCTGCACCCGCTTGCGCAGCGAAGCCGCCTTGCCGATGTAGATGATCTTGCCATCGCGGTCGCGCATCAGGTAGCACCCCGGTTTGTCCGGCAGCGTCTTGAGCTTTTCCTTGATGGTTTTCGAAAATTCCATGGGCAGGAAATATACAGATGCGCAACCGAATGGCAAAACAACTTCAATTGGCAACGCTTCCCCGCTATCTTGAGAAACATGCGTATCTTCCGCCTCAATCCAATAATCGGCATCCTCCTGTTCGTGTTGGCGGGACTCGCCTCGATCCCCCTGGCCGAACGATGGATCACGCTCGATTCGAACGCCCGCATCCACACCGACCCCGGCAGCATTCCCAAACGGAAAGTGGGCCTGCTGCTCGGTTGCGCGCCGAACATTTATTTCCACTATCGGGTCAAGGCCGCGGTTGATCTGTTCAAGGCCGGTAGGATTGATTTCATTCTCGTGAGCGGCGACAACCACACCGCCACGTACGACGAAGCCAGCGCCATGAAAAACGCCCTGACCCGACGCGGCGTTCCCGGCGAACGGGTGGTCTGCGACTTTGCCGGCTTCAGCACCATCGATTCCATTGTCCGCGCAAAGGAAGTCTTCGGCCAACAGCAGCTCACCGTCATATCCCAGGAATTCCATGTCCGCCGCGCCCTTTTCATTGCCAAGCGCAAACGGATCGATGCCGTCGGCTATTGCGCACAGGACGTCGATTTCTCCATCGGCGGCCCCACCCAGTTCCGCGAGGCCCTTGCACGCGTCAAAACCATCCTCGACCTCTACCTCCTCCGCCGCCAGCCCCGCTTCCTCGGCGAGCCCGTCCCGATCGGGGAGGAAGAAGCCGAAATCTTTTCCACCGATAAGGCTTGAGGCTATTTAGACCGGATATAATTATGTCGGCGAGATTTGACCATGGATTTGCTACTGAACATTCTGAAGGAAATCTGGTTGGTGACCGTGCAAATGGCCCCCTACCTCCTTTTTGGCTTCCTGATGGCGGGGATTCTTTCCGTCCTGATTTCGAAGGACTATGTTCGGCGGCACCTGGGAGGACATGGCTGGATGGGCTCATTCAAGGCGGCGCTGGTCGGGGTGCCGATGCCGATCTGCTCGTGCGGGGTCATTCCCTTGGCGGCATCGCTCCGCAAGCATGGGGCCAGCCGCGGGGCAACGGCTTCGTTCCTGGCATCGACCCCGCAAACGGGGATCGATAGCCTCATGATTACCTATGCCCTGCTGGGCTGGGTGTTTGCCGTATTCCGGGCGATTGTGGCTTTCGCCTCCGGCGTGATCTGCGGAACGGCCATCGCGGCGGTCTCGCCAAAGGAAGACGCCGGAACCGGCGAGTGCGAGGATGAATGCTGCCAACCCAACCAACAACCGGCGATCAAACGCATGCTCTCGTATGGTTTCATCAGCCTCCCGCGCGACATTGCCAAGGCCATGCTGGTGGGCATCATTATTTCGGGAATCATCAGCGGACTCATCCCCGATGATTTCTTTGCCGACCGCCTGGGCGGTTCCCCGATTGCCATGCTCATCATGCTGGTGATCGGCATTCCGCTTTATGTCTGTTCATCGGCATCGGTTCCGATTGCACTGGCCTTCATCAAGGCCGGCCTCTCTCCAGGGGCGGCGCTGGTGTTCCTGATCACGGGGCCGGCAACGAATGCCGCAACCCTGACCACGCTTTGGCAGATCATAGGCAAGAAACAGCTCGTTGTCTTCCTCGTTGTCCTGGCCCTGTGCGCCCTTGCCGCAGGATACCTGATGAACTTGTTCAGCCCCGTCCTGGGTGTGGCGGAGCAGGTTTGCCATGGAAAAGAAACCACTTCGCCCCTGGATCTGGCCTGGGCAGTGCTACTGCTCGCCGTTCTACTCAAAGCCCTGCTTCCGAAAAGGACCTGAACCCACGCACCCGCCCCCCCGCAATGCAAAAGAAATGGCCTTTCACGAAAAAACACCTTTCGCCCGGCCCACCACTTTAATAAACTCTTTTGTGAGGTCAGAGAAAGACGGGAACAAAAATGGATAAAAAAACATATTCTATTATGGTCATCGACGACCACCCGATTATCCATGACGGATTGAAGACCTTGCTTTCTTCGGAAACGGACATGGAAATCCACGCCACAGCCACTTCGGCATCGGAGGCGATCGACAAACTTGAGAATGGACTGCCGGATATCGCCATCGTCGACCTTTCACTTGGCGATTCGGATGGCACCTACCTGATCCAACGCATCAGAACCCTATATCCCAAACTAAAAATACTGGTCTACACGATGTCGGAGGAAAAGCTGTTTGCCGAGCGGGTGGCTGGAGCAGGAGCGGATGGCTACGTCATGAAAACGTCACCACCCCCGACCCTGAAGCAGGCGATCCGAACCGTGCTGGCCGGCCGGCTTTACTTTACCGACGAAACCCTGCGGCGCGTCCAAAAGAAAATGGATGGAAGGAGCGAGGGGCCAAAATCATTGATCGACTCCCTCTCAAACCGGGAAATGGATATTTTCAAGCACATCGGCCTTGGACTGGATACCGTGAGCATCGGCAGGAAACTCAACATCAGCCGCAACACGGTCGACACCCATCGCATCAACATAAAGAACAAGCTCGAGCTACCCAACGGCAAGGCACTCGACCGCCTGGCCTACGAAGTAATCCAGCAGGGCAAGGTGCCGTGAAGCCACAGGCTCGCTGTCCCGCTTTCGGGACGATCCAAATAGATTAAAACAAGCAGGGCGGTAAGCCGGATTCTGTTCTCCTCGCGGAGTCGGTCATTTATCTAGTGCGTTCAACCCGCGACTAATAGCGATGCGGGCAGCATCATCGTCGCCTATTTGATCTTGCTCCGGACGGGGTTTACCATGCGACCATCGTTGCCTTTGGCCCGGTGGGCTCTTACCACCACCATTTCACCCTTACCGCCCCGCAACGCGTGACGGCGGTATATTTTCTGCGGCACTTTCCATCCCATGCGATCTGGCACATGGGTTCCCGCGTTAACCACGGGACGTCCTGCCCTGCGGAGTCCGGACTTTCCTCCCTCCGAAGAGAGCGACCGATACACCCTGCCTGTTAAAAAATGATGAGTGACCATTGAGTCGTGACATCATCACGTCTCACGTTTCACTTTCCACGCCTTATGGCGCTGGATTGTAGACGATGCGCCCGCAAAAGTTGCAGGCAACAATCTTGGTTGGATTGCGCGCGTCGTTGGTGACCTGCGGAGGAAGCTTCATGTGGCAACCGCCGCAATGTCCGCCGGGCTCCACCAAAACAACCGCAAAGTCGCGCTTGTTATTCAAGATCCTGGAATATTTTTGCAACAACGCCTTGTCGCAGAGAGCGGCCGCACGGGCGCGGTCGACCTTCATGCTTTCGGCCCGTTCCTGAAGCTCGGCCGCACGCTCATCAAGCTCTCGCAGCTCGTCCGAAATCCCGGCTCTTTCGCCATTTAGCTTTTCTTCGCATTCGGCAACGATGGCCTTGCCCTGTTCCAAGGCTTCCATCAACTTTATTTCTTTTTCCTCAAGGGCCTTGATCTCGTCCTCGACCACACCGATTTCCTTCACGAAGGCTCGGTATTGCTCGTTGGTCTGGGCATCCATCTGCTGGTTTTTATATTTGGTGACCTTTTCCTTAAGGGATTCCACCTCCAGCTCCTGCTCCTTGAGCGTGGCTTCGGTGTGCTTTCGGCTGTCGAGCGCCATATCGAGCTTTTTCTTCGTACCGCTCAGCTGCGCTTCAATATCGCTCTTCCGCTGCGGGATGTCGCGGATTTCCCGCATGATCTTGATGAGTCTACGATCCTTCTTCTGCAAGGCATAAATCGGTTCCAACGGGTGCGACACGGCAACCTCCTTCAATTTCTAAAAAACAAGCTCAGTAACCTACCCCTTCGACACAGCAACGTCAACGCGATGAAGCGACTTATTTACTCCCCGGATGAACCAGTTCAAGACCCTCCCGGCAGAGCGGGCAGTCGGAAGGATCGTAGGTGATGGGTTCGATATCCAGCAGGCTCACCAGAGGGGCATCGAAGGTCGCCTTGCCCCCGCTACGGTTCACGAGGATGCCGATCGCGGCAACTTCCCCGCCGTTCTCTTTCACAATGTCAACGGTTTCCTGAACACGCCCGCCGCGCGTCACCACATCCTCGGCAATCACAAACCGTTCGCCCGGCTTAATCTTGAAGCGGCGCAGCACCAGCTTGTTGTCCTCCTTCTCCACAAAGATAAAGCGTACCCCCAGCGCACGGGCAACGTCGTGGCCAATGGTGATCCCGCCCATCGCCGGCGCAATCACCGTATCGACCTCCAGCTCCTTGAGTTCATCCTTCATCTTCTCCACCAGCGCCTCGCAGAGCTGGCCGGCAATGCGCGGATACTGCAAAACCAGCGCGCACTGGAAAAACTGGTTGCTATGCAAGCCCGAGCGCAATTCAAAATGGCCATTCAGCAATGCGCTGGTTTCCTCGAACAATTTCAATACATCTTCCTGAGTCATCGAATCTCCCTTGTTAAATACCGATATCAAAACATTCCCGACAGCTTCCCACAAACCGCCCGATTCCGTCCATTTCAAATTACCCCACAGCCCGGACGGAAAAAGTGACGGCCGTCACTTTTTCCGTCCGGGCTCCCCCACAACATGAAAAAGAGCGCCCGGAACCCAGACGCTCTTCGCAACCAC
Organism: Pontiella desulfatans; assembly: GCF_900890425.1. Taxonomy (NCBI): domain Bacteria; kingdom Pseudomonadati; phylum Kiritimatiellota; class Kiritimatiellia; order Kiritimatiellales; family Pontiellaceae; genus Pontiella; species Pontiella desulfatans. The sequence goes on from NZ_CAAHFG010000001.1 coordinate 4,346,999, forward strand.
AAGAGGGCGTTTATTTGGCGAGTTTAAGCGCCTCGACCTGGCCCTGGCGGGCATAGTCGGCGGCCTCGGCCAGGATGCGGGCGGCCTCCTGCGGGGCGTGGAAGCCCATGGAGTTTTCGGCGGCAATGTAGTCGAGGCGCCATTGGGCCTTTCGCTGCATTTCCAACGCGTCTTTCAGCTGTTCTTCCGTAGCGCCGGCCTTTTTGGCCGCCATCACGGCATCCATCAGGTCGTTCAGCGCCTCGCCGCCGCGAAGCAAGAGGTGGTAGTTCGTATCCTGTATCTTTTTGACACGGGCCTTGATCTCCTCTTCGGATGAATGGTGGCAGGTTTGGCAGGAGCGGTTGATGTTCAGCAACGGGCTGCGCACCCAGTGGTCGGAAACCTTGGAGGCGCCGTCGCGCATGTAGGGCATATGGCAGTCGGAGCAGGAGACGCCGCTGCGGGCGTGGATGCCCTGGCTCCACAGTTCGAATTCCGGGTGCTGGGCCTTGAGGATCGGCGCACCGGTCTCCTTGTGTTTGTAGTCGTAGAACCGGTCGCCGCTGGTCAGCTTGGTTTCGTTCCACTCCTGCTCGAGGTTTTCCATGGCCAGGCCATTGCTCCACGGGAAGGTCAGCGGGAAGTCGGAGGAACAGTAGTATTCCACGTGGCACTGGCCACAGACAAACGAGCGCATTTCGTTGCGAGTGGCATCCTCATTCGGATCATACGGCCGGGAACGGGAACCCTGGCGCCAGATGTCGATGGAGGGCACCGCCGGTACCGGGGCATCGGATTCAGCCAGGCGCTGGATTCCGACGATGAAGGCCGGACGGGTGACGCGGATGGCCATTGAATCGGGATCGTGGCAGTCCACGCAGGAAACCGAATGCCCGTGGCCCATGTCGTGCACCATTTTATTGAGTTCCTGATAGGACATGGCGTGGGTTTTATTCATTCCGGCAAGCGCATCGCCATCGCCCAGCTTACGATAAACCGGCATGAGGGACGCATGGCAGTGCATGCAGGAGCCGGACTGCTTCACGTTATGGCGCTTGGTTTCTTCCTGGTCGGAGAGCATGTAGGCATGGCCGCGGCGGTCGCGGTAGTCGATGGAAAAGGCATAGCCCTTGAACATGCGCTTGAGCCAATGGTATTCCGGGCGGTCAATCTTTTCCTCGGGAAGGGCTTCGCTTCCGCCATGGCCCCCATAGGTGGTTTTGGTGGCCAGCGCCGTGCGCTTGTACATGTCGTACTGCTTCGGCCAGTTCTTGCCCCAGACCTCGGGATCGGTCGTATCCTCGGTAACTTCAACCAGGCGCACATACCGGTGTTTCGCCTCGGCTTTTCGCTCTGAAATATTGGCCAGCAGCGCCGCAACGGCAACAGCCGCCAAGGCCACAACCACCACCACAACGATGAATATTCCGGCACCGCCCTGTTTCTTCATTAGTTTATTCATGGTTTTCCCTTTCCCGTTTTAATCCGCGATCCGCTCCGCCGATACTTGTTGGCAATGAGCCATGGCCCACATCCGCATGGCAATGGATGCACTGGACGGCATCCGGATCGGATATATCCCTTTTAAACATTTCGTGAACCATGTCTTCGTGGCACTCGACGCAGTTGTGCTGGAGAATCCGATGGTTCTTGCCCTTGATCATGATCGGCTCATGAAAATCCTGTGTCGTGAACGCCTTGGAGTGGTGGTAGCCGTTTTCGGCTTTGGCCACGTATTTCCCAACGAAGTCGTGCGGCAAATGGCAATCCACGCACGTGGCAACGGCATGATGGCTGGATTTTTGCCAGGAATCGTATTGGGGGTTCATGATGTGGCAGTTGGCGCAGGCTTTGGGATCGGCGCTCAAATAGGAAAGGCCTTCGGCATAGCGCATGGTGAACGCCCCGGTGCCCACCAGGATTCCCAGTATAACGGCCAGAATTGTCGCCTTTTTACTCAACATGCTCAATACCCCTTTGATTCCTGCGCGCGAAACCAATACATGACTATTGCGGTAGTATTGCGCGTTATTTGAAAGCGTGCTCCTTTTCATCACCTAGTGGAAGGAATAATTGGTTCAATCACCTTATTTGAACAGCATCCCATTAAGCCATGATTCATCTTGCTTCCCCTCCATGGAAAACGTATGAAAAACGGCCCTTATGAACGAAAACAAACTAACGACCTACTTTGTCAACGTCCTCGGGTGCAAGGTCAACCAATACGATGCCCAGCAGATCGAGCAACTGCTCGAACGCTATGGACTGGAAAAGACCGACACCTCCGACGATGCCGATTTGATTGTTGTGCACACCTGCGGGGTAACGGCGGACGCGGCGCGAAAGTCGCGCCAGACCATCCGCAAGATGCAGCGCAACAATCCCCTTGCCCATGTGATTGTGACCGGATGCGCGGCAAACGATGAACTCACGCAGGTCGACCAGGATCCCGTCTTCCGCGTCCCGGCCGGGGCCGACTGGCTGCAGCGGCTGGTCGAACAGCTCGACGCGCTGGCCATGCCCCACCGCCATGGAGTGGACGGCATCACCACCGACACGTTCACCATTTCGAGGTTCGAGGGCCACACCCGCGCCTTTCTCAAGGTGCAGGACGGTTGCGACATCGGCTGCTCGTTCTGCATCATTCCCCAGCTCCGCAAGGCCCCGCGCGACAAGGCGATCGCGGACGCCGTGCGCGAAGCCACCGCCCTCACGGCGGCGGGTTATCGCGAAATCGTCGTTACCGGCGTGAGTGTGGGCCTCTATGGGCGCGAGCAGGGTTCTTCGCTCGCCGAAATGCTGCGCTCCCTCGTTGCCGTACCGGATATCGGGCGCATTCGCCTTTCCAGCCTGCACCCCGGGGAGTTGACCGCGGAGCTGCTGGACGTGTGGGCGTCCTCGCCCGCCATCATGCCGCACCTGCACCTCTCGTTGCAATCCGGCTCCGATGCCGTGCTCGCGGCGATGCGCCGCGGCTATACCGCGGATGAATATCTCGATGCCGTCGAACGCGCCCGCGCCGCCCTCGACAACCCGGCCTTCACCACCGATGTCATCGTTGGCTTCCCCGGGGAAACCGACACCTACTTCCAGGAAAGCCACGACTTCTGCCGAAAGGTTGGCTTTTCCCAGATGCATGTCTTCACCTATTCCCCCCGCCCCAAGACCATCGCCGCCCGGATGGGCAACCAAGTTAACGGCGCGCTCGCCATGGAGCGCAGCGAACAGCTCCGCGCGCTGGGCGAACAACTGGCCGCCGACTACCACCGCCAGTTTGCGGGCAAGAACGCGGAGGTGCTCGTTGAGGGCAGCAAGGATGGCAGGGCCACCGGCTACTCCCGCCACTATATCCCCGCCGAGTTCGGCGCAACGGAGGATTTGCGGGGCCAGATGGTGAGCCTGCCCGTCCGGGAAACCTCGGCATCGGGCATCGTTTGCGACCCAGGCATGCTGTCACGCCTTTAGAGGCCGCCTACAGGCGGGACGACGAACCGTTCTACATACTTTTTCTTTTAATCTTTAATCCTCCGACCGCCATTCCGTATATTCCCTGCACCTATGAGAGATAACACCCTAGATAGCGAAATCCGGATCTGGCAGGAAAAGCTTTTCGGCCGTTCCATTCGCCGAGGCCGCACGCTCCAGCGCATCAATGCGCTGGTGGGCGCAACATCGAACCAGCAATGCCTCGAAATCAGCGCCGGCGATGGAATCATCAGCACCAGCCTTCGCAGCCTGGGCGGCAGCTGGAAAACCGCCGTTTCCACCAAGGCCGCATCCGACTCCATCAGCTATTGCCTTAGCGAAACGATCACTCTCATCGACAACGGCAAGCTCCCCTTCGAAGACCATGCCTTCGACAAGGTGGTCATCGTTGATGCGCTCAAGAACATGGCCGACGACTACGAATTCCTTCACGAATGCCACCGCGTGTTGAAAACCGACGGATGGGTCATTGTTAGCGAAGCCCGCCGCGCGCCCTTGAGCATGGTTTCGCTTTTGCAGCGCATCCTCAAGGTCTCGCCCATCTCCAGAGGGGCGCGGCGCAACGGCTACAAGGTGCAAGAGCTTTTCGATAAACTGAAGGATGGCTTCGACGTTCCCGAAACCTTCGTATATTCGAATGGCCTATTCGAAGCACTGGCCACCCTGGGCGAGTTCGTGCAGAAAATGATTGCGCACGGTCCCTACTGGATGGTCCGCGAAAATGCGCGCGAGGAAGAACTCTACCACTACCGCCACCTCCACGGCATGGCCGGCATGGCCTATCCGTTGCTGTGGTTCGCATCCAAGCTTGAATTCCTTCCGGGCCACAAGCTGCTGGTGAAAAGCAGGCGCCGCCACTGGCGCCCGCGCCGCCAGCCCAAACTCATCGACGGGCGCTCCATCGCCGAAGCCGCCATCAACACCAAAATCGGCACCGCCGCCCCCTTCTAAACCCCAAAACGATTGATAATCTTTTTTGCAACGACGAATCCGTAGCACGGAAAGAGAATGAAGAATTTGTACAAAAAACTCGAACAGGCGATCGGTTATCGGTTCAAGAAAAAAGCCCTCCTTGAACTGGCCCTCACCCATCCCTCGTTCCGCTACGAAGACAAGGAAGCCTCCGACGACAACCAGCGGCTCGAATATCTCGGCGACGCCGTGCTCAGCCTGATCTCCGCCGAGCACCTCTTCAACAACAATCCCGACGCACGCGAAGGCGACATGTCCAAGCTGCGCAGCCGCCTCACGCAGGATCGCAAACTCGCACAGATCGGCGCCTCGATCGGCATCAGCGAATACCTGCGTCTCGGCCGCGGCGAAGAGAAGAACGGCGGAGCCAAACGCGCCTCCAACCTGGCCGACGCCGTCGAAGCCATCATCGGCGCCGCCTGGATCGACGGCGGATCCCGCGCCTCCAACAAGATTTTCAAGAAAGTCTTCCTGCCCGAACTAGGGGAGTTGCGGCTCACCGAAGTCAAAAGCAACCCCAAGGGCAACCTGCAGGAATATGCCCAGAGCCACGGGCACGGTATCCCTGAATACGAGACCATCGAAACCGCCGGCCCGGAGCACGACCGCGTCTTTACGGTCGAAGTGAAAACCTGCGGAAAAACCTGGAAAGCCCAAGCCGGCAGCAAACGCGAAGGCGAGCGCCTTGCCGCGCTCAAAGCCCTGCAAGAGCTCTCCAAAAATCCGGCATAAGCCTCCGCACAAGAATCCGCGCGCAGAAAGGAACCCATCCATGAACAGCTATCTCATTTTCATCCTCGCACTGATGGCATTCAACTGGCTGCTTTCACTCATCGTCGAAACCCTCAACATACGCAACGTCACCACCGAGATTCCGGACGAATTCCACGGCATCTACGACGACGAAAAATATGCCAAGTCGCAACGCTACCTGAAAGACAACACCCGCTTCGGCCAGATTCAGGCCGCCATCATGCTTCCGCTCACCGTTGCCTTCATCCTGCTGGGCGGTTTCCGCTGGATCAACGACATTGCCCAGGCCACCTCCGATAACATGATTATCCAAGGACTCGTGTTTGGCGGCATCCTCATGGCGATCGGCCAACTCGTTGGACTGCCCTTCGGCATCTACGACACCTTCGTGCTCGAAGAAAAATACGGGTTCAACAAAACCACGGTGAAAACCTTTGTGGCCGACATCCTCAAGGGCCTCCTGCTCACCGTCCTGCTCGGCGGCCCGATCTTTGCGCTCGTCCTTTGGATCTTATCCTCGGTGGAGCTCGCCTGGCTGTGGGCCTGGGTTGCGCTCAGCGCCATACAGATCTTCATCATGTTCATTGCGCCGGTCGTCATCTTCCCGCTCTTCAACAAGTTTGTCCCGCTGGAGGAAGGCGAGCTTCGCTCATCCATCGAAGACTATGCCGCCGCACAGAACTATACCCTGAGCGGCATCTTCAAGATCGACGGTTCCAAACGCTCCACCAAATCCAACGCCTATTTCACCGGCTTTGGCAAAACCAAGCGCATTGCCCTCTACGACACGCTCATCGAAAACCATTCCACCGAAGAACTCGTCGGCGTGCTCGCCCACGAGATTGGGCATTGCAAGCGCGGCCACGTCAAAAAAGGGATCGCCATTTCCATGGCCTCCACGCTGCTGATGTTTTTCATCCTCTCGTTGTTCATCAGCAAGGAGGGGCTCTACGCCGCATTTGGAATCGAAGGCACCCCACTCTATGCCGGGCTCTTCTTCTTCGGCTTCCTCTACGCCCCCATCAGCATGATTCTCGGCCTGCTTGGGAACATGCTCTCGCGCAAGCACGAGTTCGAGGCCGATGCCTATGCGGCGGAAACCACCCAGGCCCCGGGGAAAATGATCAGCGCACTCAAGAAGCTTTCGGTCGACAACCTCTCCAACCTCACGCCCCATCCGCTCAAGGTTTTCCTGGAATATTCCCACCCGCCCGTCCTCGAACGCATCAAGGCGCTGCGGAAAATAGGTTCGTAGTATCGCCTTGGGGCGGCCGCCTAAAGGCGGGACGACAAACCTCTTCGCTTAAAACGACGGGACGGCGGCGAGGAGCTTGCGGGTGTATTCGTGCTGCGGGTTGTCGATGACATCGGCGACATCGCCCATCTCGACAATTTCGCCGTTATACATGACCGCCACGCGGTCGCAAAGGTTGCGGACAACGGCGAGGTCGTGGCTCACGAACAGGAAGGCGAGATTGTGCTTGGAACGCAACTCTTCAAGTAGCTTGAGGATTTCGGCCTGAACGGAAACATCGAGCGCGGAAACGGGTTCGTCGGCCACCAGCAGATCCGGATTGAGCGCAAGCGCGCGGGCAATGCAAATGCGCTGGCGCTGGCCACCCGAAAACTCGTGCGGATAGCGCCAGGCCCAATCCTTGTTCAACCCGACGGATTCGAACAGTTCGGTGACCCGTTCGCGGCGTTCCGCCGTGTTGGCCCCGATCTTGTGCACCTCCAAAACATCAACGATCGCACTGCCGACCTTCATGCGGGCGTTGAGCGATCCGTAGGGGTCCTGGAAAACCATCTGCACTTCCTGCCGATAGGTTTTCAGCTCCTTGCCTTTCAGCGACGCAACATCGACGCCCTTATAATCGATGGTACCGGAGGAAGGCGCATTGATTCGGATGATGGTCTTGCCAAGCGAACTCTTGCCGCAGCCGCTTTCGCCAACAAGGCCGAAAATTTCTCCGGGCTTGATATGGAACGTGACATCCTTCACGGCATGGACCGCATCGCGTCCGTGGCCATAGATGACGTTCAGGTTTTCAACTGTAAGTAAGTGGTTCACTCATTAGGGGTCGGTCCTCGGATTTAAGTTAGCTTAAATCCGAGGACCGACCCCTCCTCCTTCCTTGGGATGCAGGCGCGGGACGGCGGCCATGAGTTGCTTGGTATATTGGTGCTGCGGGTCGTAGAGCACCTGGCTGGTGGTTCCCTCTTCGACCACCTTGCCCTTTTGCATAACATAGACACGATCGGCGAGGTCGGCCACGATTCCAAAGTTGTGGGTGATCATCAGCACCGACTGCCCGGTCTTTTCGCTGAGTTCGGCGAGGAGGTTGAGGATTTCGCGCTGTACGGTCACATCAAGCGCGGTGGTTGGCTCGTCGGCCACGAGCAGGTCGGGCGAGCAGGCCAGCGCCATGGCAATCATGCAGCGTTGCAACTGACCGCCGCTCATTTGGTGCGGGTAGGCCTCGGCCAGTCGGGATGGCAGATGGACGATGTCGAGCAACCGCTCCACCTCGGCCTTGCGCTCGATGCCCTTGCGGTGGAGCTTGAGCGCCTCTTCAATCTGCCAGCCAATCGTGAAAACGGGGTTGAAGGAGACCATCGGCTCCTGGAAAATATAGGAGATGCGGCTGCCGCGGATTTCGCGCAGCTCGCGTTCGTTGAGCGTCAGCAAATCCTGGCCGCCGAAGATGACCTTTCCGCCTTCGATGCGGGCGACGCGCGGGACCAGGCCGGTGAGGGAGAGCGCACTCATGCTTTTTCCGCTGCCGGACTCGCCGACCAGCGCCACGGTCTCGCCTTTGGCGACGGTGAACGAAACGTCGTCGATGGCCTTCACCAGTCCTTCGCCCCGCCCGAAGTGCAGGGAAAGGTGTTCCACTTCCAAGATGTTGTTTGAATCAGTCATTGAGCCGGGGGTCGAGGGCGTCGCGCAGGGCGTCGCCAAGCAGGTTGAATGCGAGTACGAGCAGGAAGACGGCGATCGTCACGAAGGTCATTTCCCACCACATGCCCTGCCAGAGGCGCATGCGGGCATTGTTGATCATCAGCCCCCACGAGGGTTGGTCCTGCACGCCGATGCCGAGGAAGCTCAGGAACACCTCGGTTCCGACCGCCGCCGGGAAGCGCAGCGTGAAGGTGACGATGACCACGTGCATGACGTTGGGAAGGATATGCTTGAAAATGATGCGTCCGTTGCCGAGGCCGAGCGCCTGGGCGGCCTGCACATAGGTTTGGCCCTTGTGCTTGATCACCTCGCCGCGGATCAGGCGGCAGATGCCGACCCAGGTGGTGAGGCCGATGCCGAGGTAGATGCCGAGCAGTCCCTTGCCCACCACCATGGCGATGGCGAGAATGAACAGCAATCCGGGCATGGAGGCGAAGGTGGAATAGAGCCAGACCACAAAGTCGTCCACCTTGCCGCCGAAATATCCGGCGATGCAGCCGAAGAAGACGCCGATCGGAATGGCGATGAGCGAAGTGATGATGCCGACCTTGTAGGCAATGCATACGCCTTGCACCAGACGGGCCATGACATCGCGCCCGAGTCCGTCGGTACCCATCCAATGGGCCTTGCCCGGCGGTTGGAAGGCGATGTCGAGATTGGTTTTCTGGTAGGAGGGCGTAATGTCACGGATCTCGTAGTATTGATGGAGGATCTCGCCGTACACGGCCAGCAGCGTGAAGAACGCCACCAATCCCAGGCAGACCATGGCAATGCGGTTTTTTCTCAACCGCCGCCAGGCATCGCCCCATAAACTCTGTCCTTTTGCAGTCGCCATGGTTTTATTTCAATTTCACGCGCGGGTCGGCCAGCGCGTAGCAGATGTCGGTTAAAAGGTTGCAGGCCACGAACAGCATCGCGCCGATCAGAACGATGGCGCGGATGACGTCGATATCCGCCGCGAGAATGGCGTTGATGCTGAGATAGCCGAGGCCCGGAATGCCGAAGAAGCTTTCGAGCAACAGCGAGCCGGTATAGAGGTATGGAATGGCAATCACGACATTGGTAATGATCGGGATCATGGCGTTCTTCAGCACATGCACGAAGAGGACGCGCGGCTTGGCGACGCCCTTGGCGAAGGCGGTGCGGACATAGTCCTTATACATTTCGTCGAGCATCACCGTGCGGTAGAAGCGGATGTTTGCGCCGAGGCCGCTGATAACGCCGATGAGGACGGGCAGCACCAGATAGCGCGCCGACTCGAAGCCCCAAACCGGAAACAGCCCTTGCTTGTAGGCCAGGAAATATTGGCCCGCCACGATGTAGACCAGATAGTTGATGCTCATCAGCGCCACGGAAAACATGACCAGGAAACGGTCGATGAAGGTGTCGCGGAAAAAGGCGCAGACGAGCGAAAGGCTCACCGAGAGCACGATGCCGATGAGAAAAATGGGAATCGTCAGGGAAAGCGAAGGCAGCACACCGTCCTTAAGCAGCTTGGAAACGGGTTGTTTCAGGCTTTCGGAATAGCCCATGTCGCCGCGGGCGAGCTGTTTGACGTAGAACCAGAGCTGCGAGTCGAACGGATTCTTCATGACCTTGCGCAGCTTGAGCTTCTTGATTTCGAGCCCTTCGGCTCCGGTGGCGAAGCCACCCTCTTCCGATCCCTTGAAACGGATCTTCGCGCTTTTCCAATCGGCGGAGGCCAGCGCGCCGCCGGCCAGCGAGCCGGCGCCGCGGTAGGTGACCTGCCACACGAACTCCGCCCCGGACTCCAAAGGAAACGCAAGCGGGTCGATTTTTGCGTTGGGCTGGATGGAAACGGAAGCGGTTTCGGCGGAGTAGAGCGCGTTGCTCCAGCTGCGCCAGCGCCCCGCCCCTTCTGCGAGGTCTTGGTCTTCGTAGGCGCGGCTGGTGGCGCGGGTTCCGAAAAAGAGTGGTTTGTTGAGGCCGCGCTGCTCGTCGAACGCTTCCAACGATTGGAGGGAAACCTTCTTGCCGAGCGCGATCGCGGCGAGGTCGCCACCCACCACGTTGAAAAGAATGAAGGTGAGCAAGACCACGCCGACCACCGTGGGCACCATCTGCCAGATTCGCTTGAGGATATAGTTCAGCATCCCTTATTCCTGCCCCGCCATATCCAGCTTATCCTTGCCGTACGACTTCATCCATTCCGAGCGCGTCGCGGTGTTGACGCGGCGGAATCGGCCCATGCCGTAGGGATAGTCGTGCGAGACATAGTTTTCGATCCAGCTGTGCTTCACCGCAAAGCTCATGGGCTGGTACTGGAAGACCCACGGCGCTTCCTCGACAATGATCTTCGCCATCTTCTCGTAGATCGCGGTGCGCTCCGGCGAATCGGGCATGACGCGGATCTGCTCATACATGCGGTCGATCTCGGCATTGCGGTAGTTGGCGTGGTTCGGCCCCGGCGACGCGTTCTTGCTGTAGAAAAGCGCGAGAAAGTTTTCCGCATCGGGATAGTCGGCCACCCAGGCCAGACGGAACAACTGGGCCTGGCGGCGGTTGAGTTTTTCGATGAAGGCGGGCCAGGTGTTGTAGTTGGTTTTCAAGACGACGCCGATTTTCTGGTACATGTCGGCCATGAGTTCCATCGACTGCCGCGTATTGGTGTCGGCGCTGCCCAGCTCGATGACGAGCTCAAGCCGCCGGCCGGTCTTGCTGTCGATCCCCTCGGGATAGCCGGCCTCGGCCAGAAGCTTCGCGGCTTTTTCGAGATTGAAAAGGTAGGGCGAAGGTTCGGTCAGGTTGCCGGCCAACGGGGTCGGGATGGGCCCGTTGAGTGGATAGAGCCGGTTGTTCATGAAGGTGTTCATCAGGTCGAACTCGTAGGCGCAGCTGAGCGCCTGGCGCAGTTTTTTATTGCGTTCGTTCTGTTCTGGATCCTCGCTGAACCCCACCAGCGCATCGTCCCAGTTGAAGCCCATGTAGTAAACCGCGGTGTAGGGCGAGGAAATCAGCTCGATGCCGCGCTTTTCCAGCGTACCGGTCAGGCTTTTGGAGGGCGTCACGACCGCGTCCCAGTTGTCCGGCGAAATGGCGGAGGAGTCGAGCTGGCCGGAGAGGAACATCATCCACGAGGTGCTGGTGTCGTCGATCACATACTGGATGATCCGGTCGTTGAACGGGATCTGCAGCCCGGCATCCCTCAGCAAGCCCTTGGCCTCGAATTCCGGCGAGGCGGCGGAAGGATAGGTTTCCACGCGCCCGGTCTCGGCCCACTTGGGATTGCGCTCGAACTCGATGCGCGAGTTGCGGCGCCACTCCACCAGGCGGTATGGGCCGGTGCCGACCGGATGGTTGGTGAGTTTCTTGCCGTAGAGTTCGACCGCCTCGCGAGGCACGACGAACGAATAGTGCATCGTTAGAATGTAGAGCAGTTGCGGATAGGGTTCGTTCAGGACGACCTGCAAGGTGTACGGGTCCAAAACCTTGAGCCCCGCCACCGGCATTTCGTAGTCGGTCGGCTCCGGCGACTGGGAGGCCTTGTGGAAATCGTCGATACCCTTGATGCGGCCGCTGAAGGCCCAGAAACCGGGCGATGCGTTCTTCACGTCGGCGACGCGCTTGAGCGAATAGTCGAAATCGCGCGCCGTCAGTTCGCGCCCCTTTCCATCCGGAAAACAGGGATCGTCCTGGAAATAGATGCCCTTGCGGATCTTGAAGGTATAGACCAGCCCGTCTTCGGAAACCTCGGGCATCGACTCCGCCAGCGAGGGAACCACCTTATAGGGCCGCGCCAGATAGTCGTATTGAAGCAGGCCTTCGTAGATCCGCGAGATCGCGAGCGAGGCATCGACCGAGCTCGACGTTGCCGGATCAAGCCCCGTGATGCGGTGCGTACTGCTGTATGCAACAACCTCGCCGTTGGCCTCGCGGGCCCCGAGGTTCCCGTCGCCGCATCCAGACAACAGCAAACTCCCCGCAAACGCCGCGATGGCAGTTAGGGGGAGCTTGTTCATTTGCAGACCCATCTAGTGGAACAAATCCGTTATTCTGCCGGCTGCGCGGGCTGGGCCGGAAGCGTCTCCGCTGGAGCACCCTCCGTCGCCGGCGCCCCCGTATCCAACCCTTCGATCAGGCCGGGCTGCACCGCCACGGGCTGTACCGGATCGCTTTCCACACCCCCCATGAGGGTGGTTTCCTGCTGGGCGAACATGACGCTGAGAATCAGCGAGCTCGCAATGAAAACAGCGCCGATGACGACGGTTGCCTTGGAGAGCACATTGCCGGCGCGCGCACCGAACATCGATTCGCCCGCACCTGCGCCGAATGCTAGGCCAAGGCCTTCGCTCTTCGACTTCTGCAGCAGCACCAGGCCAATCAACAGGAGGCAGCATATGACCTCGATTACAATAAACAGTGCCTTTAGAAAGATCATCTTCGTTTCCTTTGTTCAATTATATGGCGGCTTTAACGATGGCCGCGAACGAAGTCGCGTCCAGCGCTGCGCCACCAATCAGGCCGCCGTCGATATCGGGCTGGCCAAGCAGTTCCACTGCGTTGTCCGGCTTCATGGAACCGCCATACTGGATGCGGACGGCGTCGGCGGCTTCCGCGCCAACCATGTCCTTAACAATACCGCGGATGAACGCGTGCACGTCCTGTGCCTGCTGGGCGGTGGCAACCTTGCCGGTTCCGATGGCCCAAACAGGCTCGTACGCAATGACGAGCTCGGTGAAGGCGGCGGCGTCGACATCCTTGAGGCCTTCGCGCACCTGCACCTCAACCACCTTTTCGGTGTTGCCGGCTTCGCGGTCTTCGAGGGTTTCGCCCACGCAGAGGATCGGGCGCAGGTTCTTTTCGAGCGCCTTGACGACCTTCTTGTTGATCCAGAAATCGGTTTCCTTGTAGTATTCGCGGCGTTCGCTGTGGCCGAGGATGACGTAGCGCACGAAGATTTCCTTGAGCATGGTGTGGCAGATTTCGCCGGTGTAGGCGCCTTCGTCTTCGGAAGACATGTTCTGCGAACCAACGGCGATCTGGGTTTCGGAAACAATGTCGCTCACGGACTTCAGGGCGGTGAACGGAGGGCAGAGAACAACGTCCACGTCGTTGCAATCGGCCAGCTCGAGCTTGACCGCGTTCGCCAGTTCAATGGCTTCGCCGACGGTTTTGTTCATCTTCCAGTTGCCTGCAATAATTTTCTTTCTCATCAATCCATCTCCGTTTTCTTTATAAATCCAAGGGGAAAGCCCGTGTTTGTTTGAAAAATGAACGGGGAATCTAGCGAAACGCCACCCGATAGGCAAAGGCGAAATGGCAAAAAAGCAGCCCCAAAATGCCCATGGAACCCCCTAGCGGCACTAATTCACACTAATATCCTTTTCCTGAACGACGGATTAGTGCTGATTAGTGAAGATTAGTGGTTAACCCAAAGGATTCAGCTATGCAGAAAAAACTTTTCCTGATCGACGGCATGGCCGTGGTCTACCGCGCCTATTTCGGACTCATTCGCAACCCGCGCATCAACTCCAAGGGGGAGAATGTTTCGGCGGTATTCGGCTTCATCAACACCCTGCTCGACATCATGCACACCTACGAACCGACCCATATCGCCGTCGCGTTCGACACCCACGGCCCCACCTTCCGCCACGAGGAATATCCCGAATACAAGGCCACGCGCGACGAAACGCCCGAAGGCGTCCGCACCGCCGTCCCGCACATCCGCAACCTGCTCAACGCCTTCAACATCCCCGTGCTCGAATATCCCGGGTTCGAGGCCGACGATGTGATCGGCACCCTCGCCCGCCAGGCCGAGCGGCAGGGGTTCGACACCTACATGGTCACGCCCGACAAGGACTACGCCCAGCTCGTCGATGAACACACCTTCATGCTCAAGCCCGGTAGCGGGAAGTCCGGCGAACTGCTCGACGTTCCGAAAATCCTCGAGCAGTGGAATATTGAAACGGTCGGGCAGGTCATCGATATCCTTGGGCTGGCCGGCGACACCGCCGACAACGTCCCCGGCATCCCGGGCATCGGCCCCAAGACCGCGCAAAAGCTCATTGCCCAATTTGGCTCCATCGAAAACCTGCTTGAAAACACCGACCAACTCAAAGGCAAGCAAAAGGAGAAGGTTGAGGAAAACAAAACCCAGGCCCTGCTCTCCAAACGGCTCGTCACCATCAAATGCGATGTCCCCGTGAAGGAAGACCCCGAAGAACTCCTGATGGGCCAGCGCAACGACGACCAGCTCAAGGTTCTCTTCACCGAACTCGAATTCAAATCGCTCATCAAGCGCCTGTTCGGCGAATCCCCCACCCCGAACTCCGTCGCCGTTGCCGCCGCCAGCTGCGGCCAGGGCGACCTGTTCGAGTTCGCCGCCGCGCAACAGCCCGAAATGCAGGAACCCGTCCCCGCCTTCAAAACCATCAAGGACGTGAAACACAACTACCACCTCGTCACCAGCGCGGCCGAACGCGCCGCGCTGGCCGGAAAACTCGCCGGAACGGCATTGGTTTGCTTCGACACCGAAACCACCGGCCTTGACGTCCGCGTGGCCGAGCTGATCGGCATCTCGTTCTGCATTGAACCGCACGAAGCGTGGTTCGTCACCCTGCCCCCCGACCGCGGGCAGGCGCTGCTGGCGCTTGAACCGTTCCTGCCCATCCTGCAAAACCCCGACATCCGCAAGGTGGGGCAAAACCTCAAGTACGACATCAGCGTGCTGAAATGGCACGGCATCGAAGTCCGCGGCGAGCTGCTCGACACCATGCTGGCGCACTACCTCATCGACCCCGACCAGCGGCACAACATGAACCACATGGCCGAAACCCTGCTCGATTATTCGCCCGTGCCCATCACCGCCCTCATCGGCGACAAGAAGACCGATCAAAAACCGATGCGCGACGTCGACCTCGACGAGCTATGCGAATATGCGGCAGAGGATGCCGACATCACCCTCCAGCTATGGCACAAGCTCAAGCCGATGCTGAAGGAGCGCGGACAGGAGCGCACCTTCTACGAAATCGAAACGCCGCTTTTGCCGGTGCTCGCCCAGATGGAATACAACGGCATCAACCTCGATGCCACCGCCCTCGGGAACTATTCCGAAGAGCTCGCCACCAAGATCGACGAGCTGGAAAAGGCCGTCTACACCCTGGCTGGCATGGAGTTCAACCTCAACTCCCCCAAGCAGGTGGGCGAAGTGCTGTTCGATGTGCTCCAACTGGTGGAAAAGCCCAAGAAGACCAAGACCGGGCAATACAAGACCGACGAGGAAGTGCTCTCCACCCTGGCGCCCGACCATCCGATCGTCCGCAAGATGCTCGACCATCGCGGACTCACCAAACTCAAGAGCACCTATGTCGATGCCCTGCCCAAGGAAGTCTTCGAGCCAACCGGCCGCGTGCATACCACCTTCAGCCAGGCCATCACCACCACCGGCCGCCTCTCGTCGGTCAACCCGAACATCCAGAACATCCCGATCCGCACCGAGGAAGGCCGCGAAATCCGCCGCGCCTTCATCCCGCGCGAAGGCTTCACCCTGCTCGCCTCCGACTATTCCCAGATCGAGCTGCGCATCATGGCCGAACTTTCCGGCGATCCGGGCCTGCGCGAGGCGTTCATCCACGGCGAAGACATCCACACCGCCACCGCCGCCCGCGTCTTCGGGGTGGCGAAAGACGACGTGACCCGCGAAATGCGCTCCAAGGCCAAGATGGTTAACTTTGGCATCATCTACGGCATCTCCGCCTTCGGGCTCTCCCAGCGCCTCGGCATCCCGCGCAAGGAAGCGCAGGAAATCATCGAGCAATACCGCGCCAACTATCCCGGCGTGCAGAGCTATCTCGACTCGACCATCGAATTCGCCCAGAAGCACGAATATGTCGAAACCATCACCGGCCGCCGCCGCTACATCCGCGACATCAACGCCCGCAACCAGATGGTCCGCTCCGGCGCCGAGCGCAACGCCATCAACGCCCCCATCCAGGGCACCGCCGCCGACATGATCAAGATTGCCATGATCGCCGTCCAAAAACTGCTCGACGACCGCAAGGCCAAAACCCGGCTCCTCCTCCAAGTCCACGACGAACTCGTCTTCGACCTTGCCGAAGACGAAGCCGACGAGCTCATCCCCCTCATCGAGGAAAAAATGAAATCCGCCATCCCCATGGAAATCCCGATCCTGGTCGAGAGCGGGACGGGGGCGAACTGGTTGGAAGCGCATTGATGGACTCCAAGCTCGAAACGCAGTTCAGGGAACGCGCCGTGGAACTCGGCAACTCCGGCGATCCATCCGCCTTGCCCGAACTGATTGAGCTAACACGTTCCCCCGCCGCCAACGTACGCCGGCTCGCGGCTTCCGCCATCGGCAAGCTGGCCGGGCTGGCCGATGCGGAAAAGGCTGTCTCCGCTCTCGTTCCGATGCTCCGAGACGCCAAACCCCAGGTACGGCAATATGCCGTCCGCGCCCTCTCCGCCTACGGTAGCGCCGCAAAACCAGCCCTCCACGACCTGCGCGACATGGCCATCAGCCCCGTCGAAAAGGAATACAATAACAATGGCGCCAAACGCGCCATCGGCATCATCGAAGAAGCGAGCCGAATCGAAGAGAGGCAAGCGGTGCACTGCTGCCAACGCTGCGGTGTCGAGCTGGAGCCCGACGAATTCGCCCGTTCGCAAAAGGCTTTCCAGCGCCCCTTCTGCAACTATTGTTTCGACGAGGTTTTCATGGAGCGCCGCAATTTTGAAATGAAGGTCGAACTGCAAAAGAAAATCCGCGCCAAGGATGGAACCTGGGTGCAGTCCGACGGCGAACGCCTCATTGCAGAGATCCTCTCCGCTGAAAACATCCGCTACCGCTACGATGAGCGTTTCCGCATTCTCGACGGCTACGCCATCCGTCCCGACTTCTACCTCCCCGAATTCGACGTCTACATTGAATATTGGGGCATGAACACCGCCGACTACAAGATCGGCATGCTCAAGAAACAAAAACTCTACCAGCAACAAGGCAAACGCCTCATCTCCCTCTACCCCGACGACAAGCCACGCATGAAACAGGTGCTGATGGAGAAACTGGAGCAGTATCAGTGAACATGAAATTCGCCATTGCTATGGAAATCCCGATCAGAATCGAAAACAAGCTCAGGTAGAATTGCTTAAGGAGCATCAAGCATGATTTACAGATACATAGGATTTCAAAACGAAGCAGAATCAAAGCTCAAGACCATCTCTAAAAATAGGCTCTGGTTTTCGTCTCCACAAAAATTCAACGATCCATTCGACTGCGATTTTCCCGTATCATCCAGCTTCACTGTGGATGAGTTTATTGAATTCACCTATGGTTGCTACGAACTCACAGGCAAAGATCCGAAAAACATTATTCGGAAGTATAAGATTGCGGACATCGAGTCGCGACAAGCTCTTTGCCATTCGATACTCAACGCTTACAAAACGAAGATGTCCAGCCATGGCATTTGCTGCTTTTCAGAACGATGGGATTCTATCCTGATGTGGTCTCATTATGCGGATAAGCATGCTGGAATATGCGTCGGATATGATGACAGCAACAATGATGATCTGTTGATAGAAGTAAAATACTCCACTCATTACCCAGAACTACACATCAAAGAAACAATCAAAGATGCCGGCAAGGTAATGGAAAAGTACTTGCTTACAAAATCCTCAGATTGGCTATATGAACGAGAACATAGAATTATACACAAATCGTGCTGTGACGATTGTGATGAATCACCATTCCCAATCGTAGAGGTCATTTTTGGTGTCAAAGCAGACGAACAATTAAAAAGGGACGTCATAGGCTCCATGGATTCTAATGTTCTATACTATGATGCCATTCACGAGCCAAAAGGTAAGTATGGTCTTTCGAGAAAGCAATATTCAAAGTAGGATAGGTTTTCAGCCTGCCTGCCGATATTGAGGTCTTCTCGTGCATGGACAGGCAGGATGCCTGTCCTAGTTTCGGCTCGACACACCCACCCATTTCCCCCACACAAGCATGTATGAAAACGACATTGAATATTGATGACGGAATCATGGCTGAAGCGGTGCGTTTGACGGGGATCAAGGAAAAGACCACACTGGTGCGCAAGGGGCTTGAGGCGTTGATCGCGCAGGAGAGTGGTCGACGACTCACCGCCATGGGTGGAACGGAAAAGGATCTCAAACCCGCACCCCGCTGACAGCAAAAAACTGAACGTTCTACCGGACTGAACGACATGGCTGACGAGCCTCTTATTCCAAAACACGGCGGGTACCGCAACCTGAAGAGCTTTCAGGTGGCGCAACTGGCCTACGATGTGACGGTTCGGTTTTGTGAACTCTATATCGATAAGCGGAGCCGGACGGTGGATCAGATGGTGCAGGCGGCGCGATCAGGCGTGCAGAATATTGCCGAGGGTAGCCAAGCGTCCGGCACCTCGAAAAAGTTTGAGCTGAAACTGACGAGCGTTGCCCGGGCAAGCCTGGAGGAGCTAAAACTGGACTATGAGGATTTTTTGAGGCAAAGGAACCTACCCACGCTGGCACCGGAAGATCCGGTGCTGATGCGCTTCAAGCAACTGCGTTGCTCAACACTTGAAGAGGTGCAGAACTGGATTTCCGAAGAGCGAAAGCGACAGAAGGACGAACACGGACAATCAAGGACGGACAAGGACTCGTCCGTGCCGGTCGGTGACTGTCCGTGTTTGTCCTCCGCCAGTCTGGCGGCTAACGCCGCCCTTTCCCTGCTGAATCTCGCCTGCTATCTCCTCGACCGCCAGATCGATGCCCAAGCCGACGCCTTCGAGAACGAGGGTGGCTTCACGGAACGGCTCTACCGCGTCCGTTCCAGAAAACGAAAGAACTGACGGAGCGCCTCCTGATGGCTTCTCCCATGGAAAACCAGGCCTCAATTCTATTGCATGAGGGGCGGTATTCCGTTTTCATGGTTCACGACACCGTGGCAGCCATTAACCGCCATACCGGCCCTGGAGGAGATACATCAGATGAACGAAGTGAAATGGACAGACGACCTTTCCGTTGGCGTTGGATTGATCGACGACCAGCATAAGGAATTGATACAGCACCTCAACAACCTGACCAAAGCCGTTGAAGAACAGCATGGCCCCAACGAGGTTCCGGACACGCTCAGTTTCCTGATCGACTACACGGACCTCCATTTTTCGATGGAGGAGCGCAACATGGAGGCGCATGGCTATCCGGCATTCGAAGCCCACAAGGCCAAGCACGACGAATTCAAGGCCATCCTTGCCGACATGGAAAGCGAGTTCCGCGATGACGGCCCGACGGCCATCCTGGCCGAGTCGATCGACACCCTGCTGATCAACTGGCTCCTCAAGCACATCCGTGTTTTGGATGTGGAATTCGGCGCTTTCCTCAAGAGCAACGGTCTCGCACTTTCCGAATAAGCTTGGCCAAGAAGGGCTCGGTTTTAGTGCAAGAAACGGTGCACACATGCGCTATCGTGCTCCATTAATCAAACAGGAGACCCCATGGCCAAGCCCAACTATTCGTACGAAAAGCGTCAAAAGGAACTCGCCAAGAAAAAGAAGAGGGAAGAAAAACTAAAGAAGAAACAGGGCGACAACGAGCCCTCCCCGTCACCATCAGCAAAAGAGGATTGAGGACTGGGCGCAGCCCCCCTCGACAGCGCTGGTGGTTTGAACCATATATGGGCCGATGAAACCGACATCCAGAGTCCCGATCCTGCTATCGGCGTTTGCCTGCCCCGGCCTTGGGCAGCTCGTGCAGAAGCGTTGGGTTGCCGGCGCGGTCTTCATGTCCGGCTTTCTGGTTGGCTTTTGCTGGGTCATGGTTTTGGCGCTGGGCAACATTGCTGCCTACTATTCCATGGCCTTTGATCCCGAATTCAAGGATGTGGCCGTGTCGCCGCCCGCCACCTTCATCGCCCCGCTCTCCATCGCCGGCACCGTCTACCTGGTCAGCCTGTTCGATGTCTTCACCGCGCAACAGCGGGGAGCGCGGAAATACAGGGAAGAACAATTCCTCCAGGAACATGAGCCCTCCGATCCAATCCGCCTTTGACGCCCTCTTCGAGCGCTTTGGCCAACAGCACTGGTGGCCGGCGCGAACGCGACTGGAAATGATGCTTGGCGCCATCCTGACGCAAAACACGGCGTGGACGAATGTGGAGAAGGCGATCGCCAACCTGCGCAAAGCCGAAGCGCTCACCGTTGAATCCCTCACAAACGCATCCCAAGACGAGATTGCGCAGTGGATCCGTCCGGCGGGCTATTTCAACCAAAAATCCGGCTACATCAAGGGCATGGTCGGCGTTATCCGGGAGCGATTCGAAGGATCGCTCAACCCACTGTTCGCGCTCGACACCCCCACCCTGCGCAAGGAATTGCTTTCCTGGAAAGGGGTTGGCCCGGAGACGGCGGACTCGATCCTGCTCTACGCCGCCCGGCGCCCGGTCTTTGTGGTGGATGCCTACACCAAGCGCATTTGCTCCCGGCATGGGTGGATGGGTGAAAAAGCAACGTACGACGACGTGGCAAAGCTCTTCACCGAAAATCTTCCGGCAGACGTAGAGCTCTTCAACGAATACCACGCGCTGATCGTCCGGCTCTGCAAGGAACACTGCAACACCAAACCCAAATGCAACGGCTGCCCGCTGGAATTCCTTCTACTGAATTAACCGTCGAGCTTTTGCTTGAGCATCTGCATAACGGCACCGGGGTTGGCCTTGCCGCGGCTGGCCTTCATCACCTGCCCCATCAGGAAATTGATGGAGGCGGCGTTGCCGGCCTTGTATTCCTCGACCGGCTTCGGGTTGTTGGCAATGGCGTCATCGGCCCAGCCCTCAAGCGCTGAGTCGTCGGAAACCTGCGCCAGGCCCTTCTCTTCCATGATGGCCTTAGGCTCCCCGCCCTCGTTGAATATGACTTCGAAGATCTGCTTGCCACCGCCCGTGTTGATGGTCTTGGCATCGATGAGCGCAATGATTTCGGCCAGCTTTTCGGGGGTGACCTTGCAGTCGGCAATCGCGGCACCCTGCTCGGAAAGCAGGCGCATCATTTCGCCCATGAGAAAGTTGGAGACCGCCTTGGCGTTTTTCGTGTGCGCCATGGTTGCTTCGAAATAGTCCGACATGGCCATATCGGCCGTCAGCACGCCGGCATCGTATTCGGGCAATCCGAGTTCCGACACATAGCGCACGCGGCGCTGGGCCGGCAGCTCCGGAAGCTCGGCACGCCACTGTTCGATCTGCTCGGCGGAAACCCGGACCGGCATCAGGTCGGGTTCCGGGAAATAGCGGTAGTCGTGCGCATCTTCCTTGGTGCGCTGCGTAAAGGTTTCGCCGCGGTCGGGATCGTAGCCACGTGTTTCCTGATCGACCTTTCCGCCGGCTTCGAGCACGGCGATCTGGCGCTCGATCTCGTATTCGATGGCATCCTTGATGAAAGCGAACGAGTTCATGTTCTTGATCTCGACCTTGGCCCCAAGTTCCTTCTGCCCCTCGGGGCGGACGGAGACATTGACGTCGGAGCGCATCTGCCCTTTTTCCTGGTCGCAGTTGGAGATGCCGCCGTATTGCATGATCTGCTTGACGGCGGCCATGTAGGCCAGCGCATCCTCGGCGGAATGCATGCAGGGGTTGGAGACGATTTCCATGAGCGCGGTTCCGGCGCGGTTGTAGTCGACCAGGCTGGCCCCGGCCACGTGCGTGTTCTTGGCCGCGTTTTCCTCCTGATGAATCCGCTCGAGCGTGAAGGTTTTCATATCCCCTTCCACCTCGACCGTCAGCTCGCCGCCCATGCAGAGCGGTTGGTCGGCCTGGGAAATCTGGTAGTTCTTCGACATGTCGGGGTAGAAATAGTTCTTGCGGTCCCACTTGCTGTTGGGATTGATTTCGCATCCGAGCAACAGTCCGGCCTTGCAGCACAACTCGATGGCCTTTTCGTTCATGACCGGCAGCGCCCCGGGATAGCCCAGGCAGACCGGGCAGACGTGCGTGTTCGGCTCCGCTCCATATTCATACTTGCAGGAGCAGAACATCTTCGTGTTCGTCTTCTGCATCACATGCGTTTCCAAACCAATCGTTGCTTCGTATTTCATAATGCGTAATCCGTAATGCTTAATTTAGAGTGCAGGGCGCCGGGTGTGCCAGCCGGTGGTTTGCTCGTAGGCATGGCCGACCTTGAGGATGGTCTCCTCCCGGAAGGCATCGCCGATGATCTGCAGCCCGATCGGCATGCCGTTGGATGTGAAGCCGCATGGAACCGACAACGCGCAGTTGCCGGCCAGGTTGATCGGGGTGGTGAGGATGTCGTCGAGATACATCTTCAGCGGATCGTCTGTTTTTTCGCCCTTCCTGTAGGCGGCGGTTGGGGTGACCGGCGCCAGGATGGCATCGCACCGCTTGAAGGCTTCGGTAAAGTCGTCGCGAATGAGCGTCCGGACTTTCTGGGCCTTTTTATAGTACGCATCGTAGTAGCCGCTGCTGAGCACATAGGTGCCGAGGATGATGCGCCGCTTCACCTCCTGGCCGAATCCGGCGGCGCGGGTCTTGGCATAAAGCTCCGCCGGGTCTTTCCCATCGAGTCGCATGCCGTAGCGAATGCCGTCGAAGCGTGCCAGGTTGGCCGAAGCCTCGGCCGTGGCAATGATGTAGTAGACCGCAATGGCATATTTTGCGTTCGGAAGACTGACATCGACGATTTCCGCACCCAGCCCCTTGCAGTGTTCAACGGCGTCGCGGATGGATTTTTCAATCTCGGGATCCATCCCTTCCACAAAAAATTCCTTCGGCAACCCGAGCTTCAGACCGGCCAACGACGTGTCGCCCGAAAGGTTTCGGGAAAAGGCGGGCACCTCCATCTCAATGGAAGAAGAATCCAGTTGGTCGTGACCGCAGAGCGTCTCGAGCAGGATGGCGGAGTCCTTCACGGTTTTGGTCAGGGGGCCGATCTGGTCGAGCGACGAAGCAAAGGCCGTCAGGCCATAGCGCGAAACGCGGCCGTAGGTTGGCTTGACGCCGACGCACCCGCAGAAGGCGGCCGGCTGACGGATGGAACCGCCGGTATCGGAACCGAGCGAGGCAATGGCTTCGTCGGCCGCCACGCAGGCGGCGGAACCGCCGGAGGAACCGCCGGGGACGCGATCGAGGTTCCACGGGTTGGAGGTTTTGCCCAACGCCGCGTTTTCGGTGCTCGAGCCCATGGCGAATTCGTCCATGTTGACCCGCCCGAGCAACACCGCCCCGGCCTCGCGGAGCTTGGCGATGACCGTTGCATCGTAGGGCGCGGTGTAGCCTTCGAGAATTTTCGAGGAACAGGTGCAGGGCTGGCCCTTCACATTGAGCAGATCCTTGATCGCAACCGGAATGCCGAGCATCGGGTGGCTGCCACCCGCCGCGCGTTTTTCATCGGCGGCCTTGGCTTGCGCCAGCGCATCTTCGCGGTCGAGGGTCAGGTAGGCGCCGACCTTCCCGTCGTGGGCATCGATGGAGGCGAGCACGTCGTTGACGATATCAACCGAGGTGCAATCACCAGCGGCCAGCTTATCGGAGAGTTCGGCAATCGTGAGTTTATTTAGATCAGGCATATTTTTTCCAAACCACTAATTTTCACTAATCTGCACTAATTCAGATTATGATTCTTTTCCATTCTAGTTCGTTCGAGTTGCCGAAGTTAATGAGATATCCGACGCGCTTCGTCGTTGCATTCAAATAGTTGATCAATTGCGCTTCGTGCTCAGGCAACAGCTTCTTAACTGCCTTTATTTCCACGATGACTTCGCCATACGCAAAGAAATCGGGGATGTATTTTCGGCGTAGTTGACGTTCTTTGTAAAACAGCTTTAGTTCACACTGCGATTCAAAAGGGATTTCACGCAGTTCGAGTTCAATCTCCATACACTCTTGATAAACATCCTCGAGAAATCCATGCCCTTCAACATTGTAGACCTCGAAAGCCGCACCCATCAGATCATAACCTTCCTGCTCAAGCATACTTTTCTCCCTTGCCAGTAATTAGTGTTGATTAGTGAAGATTAGTGGTTCTATCACCCTATTGATCGATGATTTTGGGGACGCGGACGTGCCCATCGGTTGCGGAAGGGAAATTGGCCATGACGTCTTCATGGTCGAGGCTGGTGCCCGGCACGTCCTTACGCAGCACGTTGAACACGGGGATCGCGTGGGCGGTCGGTTCAACGCCGGAAACATCCAGCTCGTTGAGCTGCTCGACATAGTGCAGCACTTGGTCGAGCTGCCCCTGGAAGAGCGTCTTTTCTTCATCGGTCAGGTCGATGCACGCGAGTTTCGCGACATAACCGACATCCATTCCTTCGTTCGATTCGGACATTTGTTTTCCCCAATTTCCAAAAATAAAGCCCGCAGTATAAATAAACCGCGGGCTTGCGCAACTTCCAAGGCAGGGAAGATTACTCCCCGTAGGCCTTGGTTCGCATGGTTTCCGTGAGTACGTGGGGATAGACCTGCTGCACAAAATCAACGATGTTGGTTTCGTATCCGGTCCCCTCGGCCTCGCGCTCGCCCTGTACGGCAATGTAGGCCCAGCGATTCGCCGTGCTGCGAACCACGCGGTCCCAGGCCAGCCAAAACATACGGGAATAGTGCGAAGGCGTTTCGCGGTCCTGCCCCACGAACCAGTAGGCATAGAAGGAATAGTAGGGAACCGGCCCATCGGGCGTACGATAGGTGCGGGACGCCTTGATGACCCGAACCTTGAGCGGATCGCGGCCTTCCAGCGGAACCTCGAGATTATATTCGCCATCGAGCGTATTGCCCTGCCCCTTCAAACAGCGCTGCGGACGATGGATACTGTCGCGGGCCGTTCCCGAAAGGACAATCGAGGCAAACAGACGGGTTCCAACATCGTTGGTGAAGGCCGACTTCACGAACTCGGTATCCTCCGGAAGCTGCTCCTTTTCGGCGCGCGCCATGTTGAACAGGCGGTCACCGCATTCCGGACAGATGTCGGGGATTTCGAGATCGCTGATATAGTACGAGGCGTCCTTGTAGTCCTTGGCGCACAATTCCGGGTTATGGCAGAATTTAAGCTGGTTGCCACCCCATCCCTCGACCTCCCTCGGGAATTTCATCTCGACCCCCGGGATAAAGTTCAACTCCACCCCCACCGTGAAGGCGAGCGCAAAGATCGAGAGGGTCATCAGGATGACAATGCTCAGGAATGGCTTAAGTAGGCTTTTTTCCATGATCTGAAAAGCTCCAGGTAGTTGACGTTGAGAAGTTTCCCGAATCCAACCATCAGGCTGATCGAAACGGTGAAGAGAACGTAGCCCGACCAGTCATGGTGCAAGCCCGTGCCGAACTGCTGCCCGGCGGTAATCGAGACCAGCGCAATCGAGATGATTCGGCCAATATTACCCGCCACCGCGATCGGAATCGAAAAAAGGAACAGCAACCATTTTTTCACGAAGGTCTTTTGGGTGAAATAGGCATAGACCGCCGTCAGGGCCGTCATGGCCAGCAGCGAGCGCAACCCCGAACAGGGCGCTTCCACGTTCAACTGGAAATAGGGCGAGATCAGCTGCGTACCCACCCGCTCGCAATCGATTCCCATGCCGCCGAGCATCGAATGCGCCATGGTCGTGGCAATCTGCTGCAACGGCCCCGACAACGCGTCCAGGAAGTTCAGCGGAACACAGAAAATCAGATAGGCGCAGGGAAAGATCAGCAACTTGGCCACCCTCCATCCGAAGAAATAGAACGGGATGCCCCAGGCCAGCAAGATGAAGCTCATCAGGGAAATACGCGTTTGCTGCATCTTCGCGCCCATCCAGTGCATCAGCAGCGCGGCAACAATCACATATAATCCCCACTGGCAAATCTGCTTGGGCGCCGCAAAGAAATCCTCGCGCTTATACCAAACCACCGCCAGGCTCACGAAGGGGATCAGGTAGCCGTGCGAATAGTCCGCCCCGAACGACTGCTTGTCGCCCCAACGGGCAACCATCCAGGTGAACGCCGATTTGCTTCCCACGTTTTCAACCGTGTTCCCCAGCAGGTGGAACAAGACGAACAGGAAGCCGATAATCACCGACACAAAGCCAATATTGACCAACTCCTCCCGGGAAAGTGCTCCCAGTCGCCAGCGGTCGCTCCAGATCAAGGCACCGTTTGTTTTGCTGTTTTCCATAATCATTCCGCCGTTAGTCCTTCACCGAAAGACGAGATGTATAGCAAACAACCTCCGGGATTTCAAGAACGCTTACCCATCCACCGCCGCCAAATATGCATAAACCGATAAAAGACACGGACTTCCGGCAAAACAGCCGCCTTGGATTGATTTTTCCAATTATTTCGACTTGCAAACCGAACGCCCGTGCATACTATAGGCGCTCCTTTCGAGGAAAACGCGAGCGTAGCTCAGTGGTAGAGCTTCACCTTGCCAAGGTGAATGTCGAGAGTTCGAATCTCTTCGCTCGCTCCATTTTAAACCCGATTCGCCCTTGCGGATCGGGTTTTCTTTTGGCTTCGGGATTGCAATTCCGCATCGCTTTTCGGATGCTGTCCCCCACTTTTGGCACCCCGGTAGCTCACCTGGACAGAGCGACAGATTCCTAATCTGTAGGTAGTGGGTTCGAGTCCCGCCCGGGGTACCACCCTTTCCCCAACAAAACCGCCACTTAGATCAATAATACCAGCGCATTACGCCAACCTCCGCACTTCTACTGACCGAAACTGATTTCAACAGTCCGAACTGCACCACGCAAACATAAGGACACCATAAGGACACCAACACGGCAACCCACCCACCCTTTTGACCGGGCAGGGGGTGAGTTCGGGCGGGGGCATCGGG